>JAEUKP010000003.1 GCA_016794145.1 Alphaproteobacteria bacterium
AAATGGTTATGCCAGGGGATAACGTCCAATTGACTGTCAAACTCATTGCGCCTATCGCAATGAACGAAGGTCTTCGCTTCGCGATCCGCGAAGGTGGTCGTACCGTCGGTGCTGGCGTCGTCGCTAAAATTATTGCTTAAGGAATTCGAGGAAACTGAACATGGATACGCAAACCATTCGCATTCGCCTTCGGGCTTATGATCATCGCGTTCTGGATATCTCCACGAGCGAGATTGTGAACACTGCAAAGCGTACTGGCGCACAAGTTCGTGGTCCAGTTCCTCTTCCGACACGGATAGAGCGCTTTACTGTTCTTCGTTCACCGCACGTTGATAAAAAATCAATGGAGCAGTTTGAAATGAGAACGCATAAACGTTTGATCGACATCGTAAATCCAACTCCACAGACTGTTGATGCTCTGATGAAGCTGGATTTGGCAGCTGGTGTTGATGTTGAAATCAAAATCGGCGCAGCCGCTTAATTATAAGGATCTGGAGTAGAAAATGAGAACCGGATTAATTGCAGTAAATGAAGGAATGACACGCGTCTTCGGTGAAGACGGGTCTCATATCCCTGTCACCATCCTAAGGGTTGATGATTGCCAGGTTGTTGCTGTTCGTACTGAAGAAAAAGATGGCTATGTGGCTGTTCAGATCGGTGCTGGCAAGGCGAAGGTAAAAAATGTTTCTAAACCAATGCGTGGTTATTATGCGAAAGCAAAAGTTGAGCCAAAGAAAAAATTGGTAGAGTTCCGTGTTTCGCCCGAAAATACCTTGGATGTTGGCGCAGAGCTTTGTGCAAGTCACTTTGTTGTTGGCCAATTTGTGGACGTGCAAGGTCAAACAAAAGGGTGCGGTTTTGCTGGTGGTATGAAGCGTTGGAATTTTGGCGGTCTTCGTGCGTCCCACGGTGTGTCGGTTTCTCACCGCTCTATTGGATCTGTTGGTTCTGCACAAGATCCAGGTCGTATTTGGAAAGGCAAAAAAATGCCAGGTCAAATGGGGAACGAAACTGTAACAACACAGAATTTAAAAATTGTGGCTGTTTATCCTGAAGATGGATTGATTCTTGTTCAAGGAAACGTCCCTGGTACAACAAAGTCGTGGGTTGTTATTCACGATGCAGTTAAAAAACCTGCTCCGGCTGATGTGCCGAAGCCGGCTGGACTGAAATCTGCTGCTAAGGCTCCTGCTCCTGCAGAAGCCGCTGCGGCTGAGGCTCCGGCTGAAGAAGCAAAGGAATAAGCGAGGGTTATGATGAAATTCGCTATGAAGACATTAGACAACAAAGAATGCGGATCTATCGAATTGGATGCGTCTGTGTTCGGCGTTGAAGTTCGTGCAGATATTCTGCATCGTATGGTGCATTACCAACTGAATAAACGTCGTTCGGGTAACCACAAAACCAAAGGGATCTCCGAGGTTTCTGGTACAGGTAAAAAGCCCTATGGACAAAAAGGGACTGGTCGTGCTCGTATCGGGACCCTTCGTGCGCCTCAATATGTTGGTGGTGCGACGATATTTGGTCCTGTTGTGCGTTCTCACGCAACCGAGTTGCCTAAGAAACAACGTGTGCTGGCTTTGAAAACGGCTCTTTCTGCCAAGGCAGCGAGTGGTCAATTGGTTATCCTTGATGCCGCTGTTGCATCTGCACCAAAAACCAAGGATATGGTTGCAAAAATGAAGGCACTTGGCTTCAATTCTGCTTTGATTGTTTGTGGTGAAGAGTTGGATCACAATTTCGCATTGTCCACACGTAACATTCCTCTGATTGATGTTCTTCCATCAGATGGTGCTAACGTGTATGACATTTTGCGTCACGAGACATTGGTTTTGACAAAAGAAGCTGTTGAAAACCTTACCAAACGTCTTTCAGATAAAGCGGCAGCGTAGGAGAAAAAAATGGCAAAAGCAAAAGATACAAAACCTGTCGTAACAGAAAAAATGTACACCGTATTGACATCTCCGGTTGTTACCGAGAAATCGATGATGGGGTCTCAAAATGGTCAAGTTACCTTCCGTGTTCCAGTGGAGGCCACAAAGCCAGAGATTAAGAAAGCGGTGGAGGCACTTTTTGAAGTAAAAGTAACTGCGGTTAATACTGTTTTGACCAAGGGAAAAACAAAACGCTTTAAAGGTGTTCTTGGTAAGCGCGTTGATGTTAAAAAAGCAATTGTGACCCTTGAAGAAGGTCAAACAATTGATGTCGGCGCAAGTGCGTAGGCAAAGATTTAGGTGAGAAGGATACGTAAATCATGGCGTTAAAAAAGTTTAATCCGACAACTCCTGGTCAGCGTCAGCTGGTCATCGTTGATCGTAGTCAGTTGTGGAAAGGGAAACCTGAAAAATCGCTGACTGAGGGTAAGCAGAAAAATGGTGGCCGTAATAATACCGGTCGTATTACCGCCCGTTTTATTGGTGGTGGCCACAAGCAGCGTTATCGTATCATTGATTTCAAACGGAATCGTTTTGATATAGAAGCGACTGTATTGCGTTTGGAGTATGACCCAAACAGGACAGCATTTATTGCGTTGGTTGAATATGCGGATGGACAAAAAGCTTACATCCTTGCGCCGCAACGCTTGGCTGAAGGTGATAAAATTGTTTCCTCTGAAAAAGCGGATATTAAAATCGGAAATACGTTGCCGTTGAAAAATATTCCTGTCGGGACCATCATCCACAACGTGGAAATGAAAGCTGGTAAGGGTGGGCAATTGGCACGTGCTGGTGGAACATTTGCTCAGTTGGTTGGTCGTGATCAGGGTTATGCCCAGATCAAATTGTCCTCTGGTGAATTGCGCGTTGTTCGTGGCGAATGCTTGGCAACAATTGGTGCGGTATCCAACCCGGATCAGAAAAATGTTAATATCGGGAAAGCTGGACGTAACCGTTGGTTGGGACGTCGTCCTGCACAGCGTGGTATTTCCATGAACCCTGTTGATCACCCTCATGGAGGGCGTACAAACGGTGGTATTCACTGGTGTTCTCCATCTGGTGTCCCCGCTAAAGGTTATAAAACACGTACAAATAAAGCGACTGATAAATTTATTATCCGTCGTCGTAAAGCGAAATAAGCGAGAAAGGTTGAGGTAAATAAACATGACTCGTTCTTCATGGAAAGGTCCTTTCGTTGATGGTCATCTTCTTAAAAAAGTAGAAGAAGTTCGTCAGTCTGGAAAAAATACGCCGATTAAAACTTGGTCACGCCGTTCGACAATTCTACCTCCTATGGTTGGATTGACGTTGGCAGTTCATAACGGGAATAAATTTATTCCTGTTTTGGTGACCGACAACATGATTGGCCATAAAGTTGGTGAATTTGCTCCGACCCGTACCTTTAAGGGTCACGGTGGCGCGGATAAAAAGAAGTAAGGTAGAGAATCATGGGAAAACCTAAGAACGAAAGACGGGTTGCCGATAACGAAGCGAGAGCATTCTCGAAGTATATCGACTCCAGTCCTTATAAATTAAATCTGGTCGCAGAACTTATTCGCGGTAAAAAAGCCG
Organism: Alphaproteobacteria bacterium; assembly: GCA_016794145.1. Lineage (GTDB taxonomy): Bacteria > Pseudomonadota > Alphaproteobacteria > Micavibrionales > Micavibrionaceae > UBA1573. The sequence goes on from JAEUKP010000003.1 coordinate 3,507, forward strand.
AAAAAGCTTTGGTTGATCTTGATTTCAGCAATAAACGTGTTGCACGTGAAGTCAAAAAAGTACTTCAATCTGCTGTGTCCAATGCCGAGAACAACCACTCTTTGGATGTTGATCGTCTCTATGTTGCGGAAGCAACTGTCGGGAAATCTGTTGTCATGAAACGTTTCATGGCGCGTGCCCGCGGACGTGCAGGTCGTATCGAAAAATTCTTCAGCAACCTGACGATCGTTGTCAGAGAAAAAGCCGAATAGGCCAAAGGTAGGAAAGCAATATGGGACAAAAAGTAAATCCAATAGGTCTTCGCGTCGGTATCAACCGCACATGGGATTCTCGCTGGTTTTCCGCTAAGGATTATGCAGCAAAATTGATCCAAGATTTGGCGCTGCGTAAGTTTGTAACTGAGAAACTTAAAGCGGCCGGGATTAGTAAAGTGATCGTTGAGCGTGCTGCAAAAAACACACGTGTCACCGTTCATACTGCTCGCCCTGGTGTTATCATCGGTAAAAAAGGTGGTGACATTGAAAAATTGCGTAAAGATTTATCTGCCAAATCAGGTGGTGAAGTCTCTCTTAACATTGTCGAAATTCGTAAGCCGGAGATTGATGCTCAATTGGTTGCGGAAGGTATCGCACAACAATTGGAACGTCGTGTTTCTTTCCGTCGTGCTATGAAGCGTGCCGTTCAATCGTCTATGCGTCTTGGAGCAAAAGGAATTCGTGTAAATGTCTCTGGTCGTTTGGCTGGTGCTGATATTGCGCGGATGGAGTGGTATCGTGAGGGACGTGTTCCTTTGCATACCTTGCGTGCGGATCTTGATTATGGTGTTTGTGAAGCGACAACAACCTATGGAATCATTGGCGTAAAAGTCTGGATTTATAAGGGAGACGTTTTCGAGCATGACCCAATGGCTCGTGATAAACGTATGGCTGAGAATGTTGGTGCGCAAAAGCGTGATTAGCCAGATAATCAGTGTAGGCGATTAAGAATTTTTATAAAGGATAATGGAGTAAAAAATGCTCTTACCAAAAAAGACAAAATACAGAAAAGCCCATAAAGGCCGTATCCATGGTGTAGCTAAAAGCGCGAATACCGTTGATTTTGGATCTTATGGTCTTAAAGCGATGGAGCCTGATCGTATTACTGCCCGTCAGATTGAGGCAGCGCGTCGTGCTTTGACACGTCATATCAAGCGTCAGGGTAAAGTTTGGATCCGTGTTTTCCCTGATGTTCCTGTTTCCAAAAAACCATTGGAAGTACGTATGGGATCTGGTAAAGGTTCACCTGAGTTCTGGGTGGCCCGTGTGAAACCTGGTCGTATTATGTTCGAAATTGAGGGGGTTCCTGAAGAATTGGCCCGTCAAGCTTTCGAATTGGCTGCCGCAAAACTACCAATTGCGACCAAATTTGTAAAACGCATTAGCGAATAATGCGAAAATTGGAGATTTAAATGGCAAAAATGTCGAAAAATGTTGCAATTGATGGGGCAGATGCTTTAAAAGGCAAAAGCCAGGATGAACTGAACACATTGCTTGTTTCTTTACGCAAGCAGCAGATGGATATGCGCTTCCAGCAAGCTGGCGGTCAATTGACCAATACGGCTGAGATTCGCAAGGTGCGCCGTACGATTGCGCGTGTAAAAACAATGTTGAGTCAGCAACAAGCGGCTCAGACTGCTCAATAAGCAGAATATAAAGGAGTTTAGAATATGCCACGTCGTGTAATGGAAGGCCGCGTTGTTAGCGATAAAATGGACAAGACTGTTACAGTTTTAGTTGAACGTCGGACAATGCATCCTATTTATAAAAAATATGTGAAGCAGAGCGCGAAATATTCAGCGCATGATGAGGCGAATGTCTTCCGTATTGGTGATTTTGTGAGCATTGAAGAATGTGCGCCGATTTCGAAACGGAAGTCATTTAAAGTGATTACAGATCCATCAACATTGGGTCGTGAGTTGACTGCGAAAGTTACAAAAGATGCTCCAGCGAGTGCTGGTGTGGCTAAAGTAAAAGCATCAGCTAAAACAGGCGCTAAAAAAGCGGCTAAAAAGTAATTCGGGAACAGAACATTAATAACCAGGAATTGGGTGACATAAAATGATCCAAATGGAATCAGCACTTGATGTAGCAGACAACTCCGGCGCACGCCGCGTTGCATGTATCAAGGTATTGGGCGGCTCACACCGTCGGACTGCAAATATTGGCGATGTGATTGTTGTATCTATTAAAGATGCGCTTCCACGTGGTCGCGTAAAAAAAGGTGATGTTCATCGCGCCGTCATCGTTCGCACAGCGAGCGGTTTAAAACGTACGAATGGTGAGCAGATCCGCTTTGATGGGAATGCCGTTGTTTTGATTAATAAACAAGGTGAGCCCATTGGAACACGTATATTTGGCCCAGTAACCCGTGAGTTGCGCGGTAAAGGCTATATGAAGATTATTTCCTTGGCATCTGAGGTTTTGTAAAAATGACACAAGCAAAGTTGAAAATTAAAAAAGGCGATAAGGTTGTCGTCATTACTGGTAAAGACAAAGGTAAGACAGGTGAAGTTACCCGTGTTATTGTTGACGAGAACCGTGTTGTTGTTTCGGGGGTCAATATGATGACCAAGCATACAAAACCGACACAAACATCTGCTGGTGGGCTTAATCGCATAGAAGCCCCGATTCAGGTATCAAATGTTGCTTTGGTTGACCCAAAAGATGGGAAGGCAACAAAAGTTGGATATAAAACATTGGCTGATGGCAAAAAAGTACGTGTTGCCAAAAAGTCCGGTGAAACGATTGCTTAATGGGTGAAAGAATTATGGCCGCACAGGAAAAATACACCCCTCGTTTTGAGGAAAAATATAAAAAAGTTATCGCTCCGGCAATGAAAAAAAGCCGTGGCTACAAAAACCCTCATGAAGTTCCTGCGATTACAAAAATCGTTTTGAACATGGGAATTGGAGAGGCTGCTCTTGATAAAAAACATATCGAGACTGGCTTGAAAGATATGGGCGCAATTGCTGGGCAGAAACCTGTTCCAACAGTTGTTCGTAAATCAAATGCATCTTTCAAAATTCGTGAAGATATGCTTATTGGTGCAAAAGTCACTTTGCGCGGTAAGAGAATGTATGAATTTTTGGATCGCTTGGTTAATATCGCGTTACCGCGTGTTCGTGACTTCCGTGGTATTAATGGGAAATCCTTTGATGGTCGTGGCAATTATGCTATGGGGATCAAAGAACACACTATTTTCCCTGAAATCAACTTTGATAAAGTTGAAAAAGCGCGTGGTATGGATATTATTATTTGTACAAGTGCAAAAACAGATGACGAAGCAAAAGAATTGTTGCGCGGCTTTGACATGCCGTTCAAAAACTAGACAAGAAAGGTTTAAAGAGGACTGAGATGGCAAAAGTTTGCTCAATCAATCGTAACGAGAAACGTAAAAAATTAACCAAGCGCGATGCTGCAAAGCGTGCAAAGTTGAAAGCAATTGTTATGGATCGGGATCTTCCTGTTGAAGAAAGATTTGCGGTGAGTTTGAAATTGGCGGCGATGCCTCGTAACGGCGCGCAAATCCGTGTTCGTAACCGGTGTGAGCTAACTGGTCGTCCCCGTTCTTTCCATGGTAAATTTAGTCTCAGTCGTATTATGCTCCGCAAGCTGGCCTCTGAAGGTCAATTGCCTGGTGTTGTAAAGTCGAGCTGGTAGAAGGAGAAGTATAAAATGTCTATGAGTGATCCTTTAGGAGATATGTTGACTCGTATTCGCAATGGTCAGGCTGCTGCAATGAAAGTTGTAAAATGCCCAGCATCGAAAGTACGTGCCAGTGTATTGAAAGTCTTGAAAGCAGCTGGTTATATTCGTGATTTCCGTGAAGAAGTGACAGCCGCAGGCCACAAGAACCTTGTGATTGAGTTGAAATATGATGGGACAACGGCTGTCATTCGTGAGTTGCACCGTGTGTCGAAACCAGGCCGTCGTGTTTATGCGGCTGCACAAGAAATTCCCCGTTTCTATAACGGGTTGGGCGTTACGATTGTTTCTACACCACAGGGTGTGATGGATGATCAAGCCGCTCGGGATGCAAATGTAGGTGGTGAAGTTCTCTGTCAGGTTTTCTAATCTGTTTAGACTTTACAAGATTAATTAAAACGAGGAATAAAAAATGTCTCGCGTAGGAAAAAACCCAGTTATTCTGCCAGCAGGTGTTACTGCTGACGTGAAGGATCAGGATGTAAAAGTTAAAGGACCAAAAGGTGAAATGACTTTAGTTGTTCATCCGAAGGTTGAAGTGAAGCTTGAGGGCACAAATATCACTGTCTCCCCAAGGGAGGCAAGTGATCGTGAAGCGCGTGCTCTGTGGGCTACCATGCAACGGCGTATCTCCAATATGGTTATTGGGGTAAAGGACGGATATTCCAAGAGCCTTGAAATCCAAGGGGTTGGTTATCGTTGTGCTTTGCAAGGGAAAGAACTTGTTCTTCAATTGGGATTTTCTCATGAGGTTCGTTACGCGATTCCAGAGGGAATCACAGTGACTGTTGAAAAACAGACCTCGATTAAAATTGATGGCATCAATAAAGAAAGAGTTGGTCAAGTTGCGGCTGAAATCCGCGGATATAAGCCTCCTGAGCCATATAAAGGCAAAGGTATCCGCTATGTAGGGGAATATGTTCTGCATAAAGAAGGTAAGAAGAAATAATTTAGAGACAAGCATAAGGATAAAATCATGCGTCACCCAGAAACAAATGCACAACGTCGTGCCCGCCGTGTTCGCGCAAGACTTGCACGCTATAACAAGGCCGGTCTTCCACGTTTGTCAATTCATCGTACAAACAACCAGATTTATGCCCAGATCATTGATGATGCTCAGGGTGTTACGCTTGCGGCTGCATCTTCATTGGATGCAAGCCTTCGGAGTAAAGGTGGCGCGAACGTCGCCGCTGCGACTGCAGTTGGTGAGATGATTGCTGAGCGTGCGAAAGCTGCTAAAATTGCTAAAGTTATGTTTGATCGTGGCGCATTTTTGTATCATGGTCGCATCAAAGCTTTGGCTGAAGCGGCGCGTTCGGGTGGATTGGAATTCTAATTAAAAAAGGTGAAATGAAATATGGCTCGTCCTGAAGGTAATAAAAAGCGCGAAGAGCGCGAGGAATCAGAATTCAACGAACGCTTGGTAGCCGTTAATCGCGTTGCCAAAGTTGTTAAAGGTGGTCGTCGTTTTGGTTTTGCTGCTTTGGTTGTTGTTGGTGATGGTCGCGGTCGTATTGGCCACGGTCACGCAAAAGCACGCGAAGTGCCTGATGCGATCAAAAAAGCAACCGAGCAAGCCAAACGTAGCATGGTTCGCGTTGCTCTTCGCGAAGGGCGTACAATTCACCATGACGTTGTTGGTCGCTATGGTGCAGGATGCGTTCATCTCCGTACGGCGCCCCCAGGGACAGGAATTATTGCGGGCGGTCCATTGCGTGCGGTATTTGAAGCCATCGGGATTCAAGATATTGTTGCGAAGGCTGTAGGTAGCAATAATCCATACAACATGGTTAACGCAGCTTTTGAAGCTTTCAAAATCATGGAAAGCCCACGTTCTGTTGCAAATCGTCGCGGTAAGAAGGTCAGTGAGATTGTTTCGAATCGTGATGTTGCTCTCAAGGGCAAGGCCGCTGAGGCCCCAGAGGCTGAAGCTACAGCTGCAGAAGAATAGAGGATAAACATCATGACCGAAGCAAAAGCAAAAAAAGCGCCAGCCAAAAAATCTGCAACAAAAACGTTGACTGTGACCCAGTTAGGTAGCCCTATTGGCCGCCGTGCAGATCAAGAAGCGACTCTGGTTGGTTTAGGTTTGAACAAGCGTCATCGGACACGAGTATTGGAAGATACGCCGTCTGTCCGTGGAATGATCGCCAAGGTAGCACACCTTGTCGAAGTAAAAGAATAGGTGATAAAATGAAATTGAACGAAATAGCACCTCAAGAAGGTGCAGTCAAAAAGAGAATGCGCGTTGGTCGCGGCATTGGTTCCGGTAAAGGTAAAACTTGCGGAAAAGGTGTGAAGGGACAAAAATCGCGTACAGGTGTTGCGATCAATGGTTTTGAAGGCGGACAAATGCCTTTGTACCGTCGTTTGCCGAAATTTGGGTTTACCAACCATTTTGCAAAAGATTATGCAACTGTTTCTCTGTCTCAATTACAGGCTGCTATTGATGCAAAATTATTGGATGCAAAAGCTCCAATCACCTGCAAAATGATAATCGAATCTGGTCTCGCTTCTAAAGCCAAAGATGGCGTCCGTTTATTAGGGAATGGTGAAATTTCTGCGAAGGTGGTGTTGCAGATCGCTGGTGCAACCGCGACAGCAAAAGCTTCTGTTGAAAAAGCAGGGGGGGCAGTCGAGATTATTGTCCCGGAAGTTAAGCCTGTTGTTCGCAAGAAACCAATTCCAGGTCGTAGTTAGTGTCGTAGGTAGTTTAACCTTCAAGATTTACTAAAAAGGAGCTGTAAAGCTCCTTTTTATTTTCCTCTTCTCTGCAGGAAATTCCTGCTGAATATGCACGTCGTACGATTAAACGTATAAATGCCCAAATGATTAACAACCTACGCTCGCGCTATGGCTGGTGAAGCTCCGCGCGGACTGGACGAGACGACAAAAAGCAGTTGTCCTTAAAGTCCCAACAAACGCGGCCGTTCGTGAGGTCCACGTCGTACACGAGCGACCGGTTCTCACGGAGCTCAGTCGCGGTCCAGTACGAACGGGTGGGGTTGGAGTCTGCTTCATCGGTAAAACTGCCTTGTAACAGGCCTTTGTTTTTATGGGCATACATGTTGTCTGGATTGACTTGATCGCTGCTGCCTATGTTGCGGCCATTCACCAGCGGCAAGGTTGGCATATGCCACATCGCGAGTGTAGCCAAGTCGTTTTCTTCGGCGGCGTCATAAATGGCAGCATCATTAAGCAGTAGAATACCACCGTGGCCGCATACATCCCCCAGATCTGCAATGCGTTTGATGTCGCGGTTATAGGTGCCGAGTTGTCTCGAACCGTCCAGGAGCCCCGTGTCTTTAGGAGCAGCGAAGTAATCAACCACGGGACCAACGCGGTTGCCTTTTCGGTCCAAATGCTGGAACGCCGGGGCGAGTAAAATACCCTTTTGTGCATTATCGGTCTCAATCATCTGACCGATGTCGGTTTGATTCAGGCGGCGTAGGACAACCGCCGGGGCACCGTCGATGGGGCGGTCATTGGCGACGTGCGCCGGGACCATCACACCATCGGCCAGTGTATATTCTTGGCCATTGTGGAAAATCTGTGGGCCTTCAACAGCCGCATTAAATTCAATCCGCCATCCTCCGCAGGTAACAACCGCCTCCTGGTTGGGCAAAAGATGAAATTGACTGACTCGATTATTTTCTGTTCCACTCATAACGCACACTCCTCAGCGATTAAATCTGTCAAAAAATTCTGGGCTTCTTGATCACGTGGGGCCAATTGAACGTACGCGCGGCGGCGGATAAAGAAGGAATGAGAAGTACAATACGGAAATTTTAATGATTTGTCAACTAATTTACAATAATAGGTACGATGTCCTTTTTTTGCTATTCAAAAACAATCGCTTTAGCAATCTGAATATCCTGAACCGCCACTCCGGTGAGGTCAACCACCGTGATCTGGTTTTTGCTCGAACGCCCCAGAGCTGGATTGGCAATTACGGCCCCCAGTTCAACCAGACGGTCATCTGTGATCAATTTCTTGTGATAGGCGGTACAAATCTCCCGGTGGCGTGTGTTGTTTCAAATACCCAACAGGCGGGACATTGACCTGACCTGCACTATAGGCCTTAAACCCATCCTCTTGCATGGCAATAATCTTTGGCAGATCAATACGTGATTTAATCTCGTCTAAGCCTAAGATTTTCATTGCAGCACCTCTATAAATTTAGAAAAATTGATATTATCACAACGTAAAACGATGTCGACATCGTTTCCCTTTAATGAACTTCCCATTTTAGAGAGTGCAACACCAGCAGTAAAGAAACAGAGAAATGCAGGTTTTCTATAGATTGCCCTGTGGATTGACCTATTTTTCTATGTTTAGAGACCTTACACGTTCAATGTTCCATCGATCACCGTGACGGCTTTCCCGGAGATCAGAATGCGATCCCCCACAATCTCGAGATCCAGAACGCCTCCACGTTTGGAGGCCTGATACGCTGTCATCCGCGTCTTGTTCTTTTTCATTCCCCAATAGGGTGTCAGCGTGCAATGGGCCGATCCCGTTACCGGATCTTCCGAAATCCCGTCATCCGCACAGAAAAATCGCGATACAAAATCATAGCGTGGATCAGAAGACGGCGCCGTCACACTGATAAACGCATCATATTTCGCCAAGGCATTAAAGTCAGGATTGATGTCGGTAATTATCTGATCATTCTCAAATACAATCATCAGATCACGGGCCTTATAGGCTTCAACAGGCCGGGCCGTTGTCCCAAGTCCCTCCAGAACACAGGCCGGAATTGTCGCAACGTCGATTTTTTCGCCCAATCGCGACGGAAAATCCATCGTATAACGTGCCTCGGGACCATTTCCTTGTTTGTCCACCGCAAGCGGGCCGACAAATTTTGTGTCAAACGTGATTCGAGATAAGTCCGGATAAATCTCTGTAAACACGATATGCGCGGCGGCCAATGTCGCATGACCACACAAATCTATTTCAAATGTAGGGGTAAACCAGCGCAAAAGGGGATTCTGCGAATCCCTGAGCAGCACAAAAGCCGTCTCCGATTGATTCATTTCAATCGCAATCTGTTGCATCAGGCGATCAGGGATTTCTTCGCGGAGAACAAATACGACCGCCGGATTGCCTTTAAAGGCTTCCTCTGCGAAGGAGTCAACTTGCCAGAATTTTAGATTCCGAGTCATTGTGTCAACCCAGCGATTACCCCAGAATCTTATCAATCTGTTCGGATACCAGGTTAACGGCGGCCATTCCGTCTACTTTTTTTAACATGTTTTTGCCTTCATAATAGGGCACGATCGGGGCGGTTTGGTCCCGATAGGCCGTCAAACGTTTCTTCAACGCTTCCGCGTTATCATCCGCCCGCACAGTCGTGGACTCGGCCGCACGTTTCTCGATCCGCGCCAGCAACGCATCTTCATCCACCACCAATTGGATGACAGCCCCCAATTTTTTGTTCTTGGCAGCAAGCATGGCATCCAAGGCTTCGGCCTGTGGCACAGTGCGCGGGAACCCATCCAGAATAAAGCCCTTGGCACAATCCGGCTGTTCAATACGATGTGCAATCATATCGATCACAACCTCGTCCGGTACCAAAGCGCCTGAGTCCATGATGGCTTTCACACGCAACCCGATTTCGGTCTGGCCCGCAATTTCGGCGCGCAGCATATCTCCGGTTGACAATTGTTTCATGCCGCGTGTGTCCTCCAACAACTTCGCTTGCGTGCCTTTTCCTGCCCCGGGTGGCCCCAAAAGAATGATGTTCATGGCTTATTTCTTTCCTTTACCAAGACGTGATTTTTTAATAAGGCCTTCATATTGGTGGGCCAGCATATGCGAGTTGATTTGGGCCACAGTATCCATGGTGACCGACACCACGATTAATAACGATGTCCCACCGAAATAGAACGGCAAGCCGAAATGTGAAATTAAATATTCCGGCATCAAACAAATAAAGCACAAATACACAGCCCCTAAGACCGTGATGCGGGTTAAAACAGAGTCAAGAAACTCGGCCGTATTTTTACCAGGCCGAACACCTGGTACAAATCCACCATGTTTGCGCAGCATTTCTGCGTTCTCATCCGGATTAAAAACAACCGCTGTATAGAAGAATGCAAAAAAAGCGATCAAAGATGCATAAGCAATCATATGAACAGGGTGCCCTGTTGTCATGTAACGTGATAAATCGGCCAAAAAGCCATCCCCCGCATCAACACCGGAGAAGCCAACAATCGTCATCGGCAAGAAGAGCAAGGAGGATGCAAAGATTGGAGGAATAACACCAGACATATTCAGTTTTAAAGGCAAATGATTTTGTGTTGCCTGTGTCATCTGTTGGGCACCCACCTGACGTTTTGGGTATTGGACCAAAACACGACGTTGGGCACGTTCAAAGAACACGATCATAACAATCGTACCGATCACCATTGCTGCAATCATTAACAAACCAAGGAAAGAATATTGGCCCTCACGCCCTAATTCCAACATACTGATCAAAGCATGGGGAAGACCCGCAACGATACCAGAGAAAATAATTAACGAAATTCCATTTCCAATACCACGAGCGGTAATTTGTTCCCCAAGCCACATCAAGAAAACTGTACCCCCAACAACCGTTATAACCGTTGAGATGCGGAAGAACATGCCAGGATCAATAACAGCAGACCCTTGTCCGCCTTCCAGGTTTTCAAGTCCGACGGCAAGACCATAAGCCTGAACTGCCGCCAAGATAACCGTCAAAAAGCGTGTATATTGATTAAGTTTATGTTTGCCGGCTTCTCCCTCTTTCTTTAGGGCTTCAAGCTTAGGAAAAAGAGCAGTGGCCAATTGAATAATAATAGAGGCCGAAATATACGGCATAATTGACAAGGCAAAAATAGTCATCCGGGACAAGGAACCGCCTGAAAACATGTTGAACATGTCCAGAAGACCTCCTCCCTTCTGTTTAAAAATGCCATCCCAGACATGCGGGTCAATACCCGGGATAGGAATATAGGTCCCCAGACGGTAAACAAGCAGAGCCCATATCACGAACCAGATCCGTTTTTTCAGTTCGGTTGCCTTAGAGAAAGCGCCCCAATTCGCATTTTTTGAAAGTTGTTCAACAGCGGAAACCATAGTTATATCCTTATTCTAAATGATAGGAGATCTTTAGCGGAAAGAATCACCAATGTCTATACGCCGCGCATCAAAAAAGTGGAAAAGCTATTCCCTAACCAACGTAACCCTTGCATGATCAGGGTATCTCCACATCGCACCTGTTGCCATGTCTGTAACACCATAATCAATGAAAATACCCCCCACAACCCCTGCTGCCTGAGTTTCACTCTTTAAACGTAGGGTTTGGCGCTTATATCCAGGGGCAGCGCAGAGAACTAGAATATCTCCTTTGCTCTTTGAGACGCGGAGGATATTGTAATCATAAGTTAAAGATGAAATATCAACGCCGTCACGGCTGGCGACACAGCTAATTTCCTTGGGTTGGAAGTCGAATGTAATTGTTTGCATTGTGCCCTGTGCTAAGGAAACACAGCCCGTTAGGGTAGCAAGACAGGCTATAAAAACCGCAGCAAAAACAGATCTTTTCATTTTTATAACCTCTTTCAGAAAGCTAACTCACTGATTTATTTGAATCACTAATCCAGCCCATGATAACCAAGATCGTCCAAAGACAAAAGTCCATAAACAGAGTCTTTTTTGCGAGCGATGTAACAGGGCAAGTGCGGGAGAAGGGGAGGTGCAGCGGGACTTGACACTATTTATATATTATGTTAAATATATATGCACGAAATAAAACATAGTTAGAGTGGTGTTTTGATGAGTTATCCAGATGAAGCCCCCCCAAGTGTCGGTGTTCTTTTGGCCCGGATTGCAGGGCTTGAAGCTGAAAACGCAGATCTCAAAAATACGGTGGCAGCCGAGGTTGGTTTGCGCCAAACAGCCGAAGCGGAAGGGAGAACCTGGCAACATCTGGCCTATGTCGATGCGCTGACGGGTATGTTCAATCGTCATCATGGGGATGTTGTATTTCAAAAACATCAGAACCAGCGTAGAGATAAACAATGTGGCCTTGACGCGTCGGGTTCGACAAGATTCACGATACTTTTTATCGATTTGGATAGATTCGGACAGATCAATAAAGAACACGGGGATCAAACGGGAGACACGGCTTTAAGAGTCGTAGCACAAACAATATTACAAAATATCCGGAGTGGCGATCTGCCCTATGCCTACCGTAAAGGTGGAGATGAATTTGTTGTTGGATTGAAGCATGCCTCGAAGGAGGAAGCCCAGATTGTGATCAACCGTCTTGTAACTGCCTTGGACGGAGCTATAAAGATCACAGCTCCTAACGGTGAGATAATCAGTGTTCGTGGAAGTATCGGGGTATATGAATGGGATGATACACTTGACATTGAAGAAAATTTTGCGAAAGCAGATGAGCAAATGCGCGCGGCAAAAAAAGAGCGCCACAAAGCCCAACGCTTGGCAGAGTGTAATTTTGATCCCCATTTTGGGCCTTATGGGATGGGTAATACCCCCCCTAAAATCAATCTCGCTCTCCCGTTCTGTATCGGGGGGCTGGTGATTGTCTGAACACCTGTTTCGGATCTCTCCCTGCAATAAGTCAATAATTTTCTTTACTTTTCCTACGATCCGCTTATATATGGCTTGCAAATTCCACCGGACACCACCCAAACAAAAATAAGGAGTTTGCGCCATGCTTTTCCAGGATAAAATTCGTGAAGGTTTAACCTTTGATGATGTGTTGCTGCTTCCTGCGGCATCCGATGTGTTGCCGGATTCGGTGATGACCAGCACCCAGTTAACGCGTACGATTACCCTGAATATTCCTTTGCTGTCGGCGGCGATGGATACCGTGACCGAGGCCCCGATGGCGATTGCGATGGCGCAGCAAGGTGGGTTGGGCATTATTCACCGCAATATGACGGTTGAGCAACAAGCGGAAGAAGTTCGCCGCGTCAAACGATATGAATCCGGTATGGTGGTCAATCCGATCACCATTCGTCCAACAGTGACGTTGGCCGAAGCCTTGGGAATGATGCGCCATTACACTATTTCCGGTGTGCCCGTGACCGAAGAAAATGGCAAATTGGTCGGGATCCTGACCAACCGTGACGTCCGTTTTGCTGATGATTTGCAAATTCCTGTCTCGCAATTAATGACGTCGACAAATTTGGTCAAAGTCATTGGAACAGTGGATAAAGATGAGGCCAAACGTTTGTTGCACAAACACCGCATTGAAAAATTGTTGGTGGTGGATGATGCCGATCGGTGCATCGGGTTGGTTACGGTGAAAGATATCGAGAAATCCCAAGCTTATCCGTTGGCCTGTAAAGATGACAAAGGTCGTCTGCGGGCAGGGGCTGCGGTTGGGACAGGTGACGTGAACGGCTATGAGCGCGCGTTGGCCTTGTGTGATGCTGAACTGGATGTGGTGGTTGTGGATACGGCGCATGGCCATTCCCAAGGTGTTTTAAACACAGTGGCGCGCATTAAAAAAGCCGTAGGTGACCGGATGCAGGTTGTGGCCGGAAACATTGCAACAGGCCGTGCGGCGCAAGCCCTGATTGACGCCGGAGCGGATGCCGTCAAAGTGGGGATTGGCCCCGGATCGATTTGTACCACCCGTGTTGTGGCCGGTGTCGGTGTTCCTCAATTAACGGCCATTATGAACGCGGCGGAAGTGGCGTTAAAGCAGGGCGTTCCTGTTATTGCGGATGGCGGGATCAAATATTCCGGTGATTTGGCTAAGGCCATTGCCGCCGGTGCATCCTGTGCGATGATGGGGGGCGTATTTGCCGGAACCGATGAAGCTCCGGGGGAAGTGATCCTGTACCAAGGCCGCTCTTACAAATCCTATCGCGGGATGGGATCGGTGGGCGCGATGGTCGAGGGATCGGCGGATCGGTATTTCCAGGGCAAAGTGCGCGAGACCAATAAATTGGTTCCTGAAGGGATCGAAGGACGTGTGCCATACAAAGGGTCTATGTCGCCTGTGATCCACCAAATGGTGGGAGGCTTGCGCGCATCCATGGGATATACCGGATGTAAAACCATTGCCGAGATGCAGCAAAAGGCCGAATTTATCAAAATGACGGGGGCCGGTTACCGCGAAAGCCACGTTCATGATGTGACGATCACCCGCGAAGCCCCGAATTACCGGACCGAGAGCTGATTAAGATGTACCGTGACTTTATGCGTTATAAGGTTTGTACCCTTGCCTTAGATCAGCAAGAGCAATGGTTGTTCCTTCAAGGAACGTGAAATTTTGTTCCTTAGCGCTTCCTTGGGCGGTTCCTTGGGCGCTTCCTTGACCGTTTCCTTGGGAAGAGCGATAGGCCACTAATCCCATACTGACCAAGGCTCCCACGGGTCCACCGAAAAGACCGCCGCCGACAATCTGCGCTACGGAACTGATTGTATCCCCGGTTGCTGATTGATACAGATTGCTAACAATCGGGATATGGTGCAGGGGGTTTACAATATCGATGACATCAGCGACACCAAAAGAAGCTTTTTTGGAATTTTCTTTTGCAGGATCGGCAATATTTTCCACAAAACTCTTGAAATTTGACCAAACAGGAATGCTCCCGGAAAGTCGGTCATTTTGCCCAGGAATCATTGAGAAAGAGGCTTTCTGTCGATCCCTCAGGGGCGCTATGTCAGGGTCCAATTTAATCAAAATGCATCTCCTGTTATATATCTTGCAATCTATGTACCAATTTATGCTAAAGTTTTTCGACCAAAACCAATTAAGGTTAATAAAAATATGATTCCTAAAAACATTCTCTTGGAAATTGAACAGCCTGTTTTAAAGAGGCTTATAGAAGAGCAGGTAGTAACCTTAAAAACAATGAGGATTGATCCGGATGAGCCTCCTGATCTGATCCTTCATGAAGAAGGAAGTCATGTCGTTGAAAATCATGATTCAATCTCGGGGAATCCTCTTTTTTTTATGATTCCAAAAGGTGCGATCAGGCTTGGCGAAATCATAGATAAAGTGAACTATCTTTTGTCAGGTCGTGGGTCTCATATCGAAGATGAAAATGAAAATTTCGATTTGGGCGCATTTGTTTTTCTTCCAGCAGATAATATCATCACCCATAAAGGCACAAATACAGATATCCGATTGACAGATAAAGAGCGTCTTTTGCTGCGGTTTTTGGTGGATGCAAAAGGCCAGGGGGTTTCGCGCAAAGACCTTTTAAAGGCTGTATGGGGGTATGCGGATGACGCGGAAACCCATACGCTTGAAACACATGTTTACAGGTTACGCCAGAAATTAGAAGCATATACCACTGAGAGTTTGATTAAGGTCTCAGATGGTATTTATAAAATTGAAATTAAAAAACCCGCTTGATCAGCGGGCTTTTTCTTCAAACAATTAGGGCTATTCATCCTCTTTTGAATATCCGGCGATGTCATCTATTCCTGCATCGTCATCATCATCGTCATCGCTGAAATCTTCGCTCGATGAAAAGCCGGCATTTGCTTCGGCAACAAGAGCGCTCCATTCTTCTTCACCTTGCATATCTTCAATCACGTCATCTTTGTCATCATCCATTGGGAAAACGCGTTGATGACTGGAAATCAGATCTTCTTTCAAAGCCTCGACCTCAACGGTGTTTTCTGCAATTTCACGCAGAGCAATAACAGGATTTTTGTCGTTATCACGATCAACAGTCAAAGCCGCGCCAGTACCAATACGACGCGCACGTTGTGCCGCGACCATTACCAATTCAAAACGGTTTGGAACTTTTAAAACGCAATCTTCAACGGTTACGCGTGCCATATTTAATCCTCTTTTTTTAATGTGACTTTGAAGGAGTTTATAGTCATGCAGAGCCAAAAAGGCAAGAGTTTACTGAGATTAATAAAAAAATAAATTATGTTAAAAGGAATATGGTTTTTTTGCAGTCAATCATCTGCTAATCCTATTCCATAGAAACCAAAATTCAATAAGGAAAGAAACATGATCAGCGCCCCTTCTGAAGAGATTGCAAAAAAAGCCGCTAAGATTCTTCTGGATACAAAATCAGTATTATTTAATTCCCGTGAACCATTTGTTTTTACATCCGGTCGCATCAGCCCTGTTTATACAGATTGCCGTCGATTAATTTCTTTCCCATCCGAACGGTCAACTTTGATGGACATGGGGGCAGAAATTTTGCGTGAAAAAGTTGGGATAAATAACATGGATTTTCTGGCTGGTGGTGAAACCGCCGGGATACCTTATGCAGCCTTCCTATCTGATCGCCTTCAAAAACCAATGTTATATGTACGTAAGAAACCGAAAGGGTTTGGACGTATGGCACAAATTGAAGGCTGTATGGATTCTGATTCCCCGAAAGTTATTCTGGTGGAAGATTTGCAAACAGATGGGGGAAGTAAAAAAGTTTTTATTGATGCACTTCGGGCCGCAAACGCCGTTGTAGAGCATGGGTTTGTTGTTTTCCATTATGGGATTTTTCAACAATCTATCGATAACATGAATGCTCTTGGTATGACATTGCATTATCTGACGGATTGGTGGCATGTTCTCCAAGTCGCCCGCGATTTAAAATATTTTGATGAAGAAACCTTGGCGTCAGTTGAATCTTTTCTGCATGCTCCGGATGCGTGGGCTGAAAAAAATGCGCATTTGGTAGCCAAAAAAGAACAGGCTTGATGCATGTATCAAAAGTTCCATTTTTTGAGCAATTCAAGTCCGGAGGCTCAAAGCGCATATAAATCTTTGTTGTCTACATTTATGCAGACAGAGATTGAAAACGCAGATGCCATCGTTGCCATTGGTGGGGATGGGACATTGTTGAATGCCTTACGCAAAAGCGAAGGGCGTAACATTCCTGTCTATGGCATTAACAGGGGGTCTGTCGGGTTCTTGATGAATGCCCCGCATTTGGAGAATCTGAAAGAAAAGATAGATCAAGCTGAAAGTGTTCAAATTCATCCATTGTTAATGAAAGCAACTGACATTGATGGTCGTACATTTGAAGCGGTCGCTTTTAATGAGGTTTCTTTGTTAAGGCAGGTTCGGCAGGCGGCAAAAATTACAATCAGCATTGATAATGTAATCCGGATGGATGAATTGATTTGTGATGGGGTTATGGTTGCAACGCCCGCTGGAAGCACAGCATATAATTTATCAGCCCACGGTCCTATTCTTCCTTTAAAATCTGAAATTCTTGCGCTCACACCGATCAGTGCCTTTCGCCCGCGCAGGTGGCGTGGTGCCCTTTTGCCATCATCTGCAGTTATTCGGTTTGATATTCTGGACTCTCAGGACCGCCCTGTTAGTGCAACTGCTGACGAGGTTGAGATTCGTGATGTGAGATCGGTCGAAATTTCACAATCGACGATTACCAAAACTCTCTTATTCGACAAAGGCCATTCTTTAGAAGAGCGTATCCTGAAAGAGCAATTCGCATGGTAAGACTTTTTGTTCTACGATCTGGTTTTCAGAAAAGAGATCAGACTGGACAAGGATAGCAAAGAAACCTAGATTATAGGGATGTTATTATTTGTTGGACAATGGATACGCGGACTGATCCTTGGGTGGGTTGTGGCGCTAATTTTTTATCTGGTTAAACGACTTTTGGCCAGGGCTTTCGGTCAGATGAATCGACCTGTTGATATGCAGAAGTCAAAAAACAACAGTTCTGATATATTTGGAGTTCCGAAGGGGCAAGCACCAGATCAGAATGTCGTTGAAACAATATGGGTCGGAATGACCGTATCCCAACTTATTGCTGCTTTCGGTCATCCTCAACGAACAGAAAAAAAAGGAACGCAAGATATCTGGGTTTATACGAATATCACCGGACACGGAGCAGAAACAGCGATATCTCTTGATCAAAATAGAGTATCAGACTGGCAAAACCACGTTTAACCCGCTGATCCCAGGACAGTGAGCTTTACAAGAAAAATTATGCGACCTTGTTTAGTTCTTGCATAAACGTTTTCATCTTTGTAACCAAATTTTCAATATTGATGATTGTTTGGGTTGATAACGCATTCGTTATATTTGCAACTTGAGTTGTTGCATCATTTACCAATTGAATCTCGGTGCCTAGTAGTCCCATATTATTTGAAACCGAACTTGTTCCTTCCGAGGAACGCTGTGAACTGTTCGCAATCTCGCGGGATGCCGCACTCTGTTCTTCAATCGCAGCAGAAATATTCGTGGTATAATCACTCATCTCCTGAATGATATGTGATATGTCTTCAAATGATTTCGATGAAGCCTCAGTTGCATGTTGAATTGCTGAGATCTTATGCCGGATATCGTCAGTTGCTTCTGTTGTCTGGGCGGCGAGTGTTTTCACTTCATTTGCAACAACAGCGAAACCTTTTCCTGCATCCCCTGCACGTGCGGCTTCGATGGTTGCATTTAAAGCCAATAGGTTGGTCTGATTTGCAATATCTTGAATGAGCAAAACCACCTGTCCGATCTGGGAGACGGTTTCTGTTAATTCTGCAATACCTCTTTTTGCTTGCGTGGCCTGTTCAACGGCATTTATTGATATCTGGGATGACCTGTTAATCTGTTGAGAAATCTCAGAAATAGAGGCGGACATTTCTTCTGAGGCCGCTGAGATCGTGTTTCCAGCGAGGGCAGCCTCCTCTACGCCTTGTATGGCTTGTGTGGTTTTCTGGCTTGCTTGTTGAACAGATGATTCCATATTTCCGGCGGTTGTATTCAGGGATTGAATCATCTCTGTCAATTCATGGGCGACATTGGTTAAAGAGATATCAACATCCCGGGCAATTTGACCGAAATCAGACATTTTTTTTCCAACATTAAGCAAGGCTTTATTGATTGTTTGGGATCCTTGTAACAACGATCCTTTCAATCCATCAGGCAAGATCTGGCGATAATATCTATTCTCATTGACAGCTTGCATACACGCAGTCGCTTCACGAACAAAGGCATCCATCACATCTGTCATATCATTAATTTTATAAAAGAGATCAGCAAGATCTCCCCTTTCGGTAATATTCAAGACACGTGCAGAAAAATCACCTTTGGAGAGGTCTGTGATGACCTTCCCTGATGCAAGAATAAATTTCTGCGCTTTATAAACAAAGAAAAAAGCAGCCAGAGAGAGTGAGAATGAAATCAAAGCCCAGATTAAATTGGAAAAAGGCTCTTTGCTCAGGACCATGCTCAGGAAATCGTAGAATGTAAAGGCAGCTGCGATACCACAAAGAATCTTAGCTTTGGAGAGAGAAGATAAATTCATCATAATTTGAACCTTTTTCTGCGAGGATGGTGAGGAGATGCTCGTAGGATTTCTGCATAGCGTCTTTGGAGTTGTAAGATTTGTTCTCAATCTCACAAAGTGACTTATACATCGGGATAATAGTCTCATCGAGAATTTTCCGGTTGGGAACACGTCGGTTCGAGTGATAACCGGTTATATTTCCTGATCCATCATAGCTAGGTGTGACATGGGCTAAAACCCAATAATGGTCACCATTGGATGCACGATTAAGGACATAGGCAAAGACTTCTTGCCCAGACCCAATTTGATCCCATAATAATTTGAAAATACATCGTGGCATATCAGGATGACGCAAGATATTATGGGGCTGTCCTAATAATGTTTTTTCTTCGAAAATACCAATTTTCATGAATGTTCTATTGGCGTAAAGGATTCGACCCCGCAGGTCGGTTTTACTGACAATAATATCGTCTTTATCAAAAAAACGTTCCTGACCTGTTAAGGATTTTCGATCTTTGGTTATATCTGACAATTGAATACCTCATGTTTTGGTTGGGCTTTGATGTCTTTGAACGCAGAAAAATCATTGAACACTCTGTCTATCATATACAGGATTTTTTTAAAATTCACTATTAAGTTGTGGCTCTAGGTGTAATTTTGCTCTGGTTCCTCGGGGGATTTAAAAAAATCAAAGGGTTTCTTTTGTCTCTGTTGGTGCGCTCTTGTTGCAGCAAGGCCCGCCATGAGCACTTGTTGGGGAATCTTCTTTTGAACAGCATTTTGTATTGATTCCAAAGGGATAATAGAGGCAGCATATGCCAAGCAATGCAGAGACAAGTAAGGGAATCCCCAAGAGCCCAATCCAACGGATATTTCCATCAACCAGGGCCAAGAAAGAAAGAAATCCAAGGCCCAAGATAGTCCGGATAATTCGATCGGTTTTTCCAAGATTTTGGTTCATGTTGACTCCTGCTTCAAGGTTTTGTTGAGGATCTTAAAATATAAGATCTTTAGAATATACACCTCATTTTTATATTTGCAATCCATAACAGATTCCTGTAAAAACGCGCTTGTCTGATTGGTACGAAAGCGTGAGTTCGCTTGCCCTTATCCTCTGTCAATTGAGATATATTTCGCTTCCAAAAAGGAAACCGTCATGGCACACGCAGCAGCCAATATCCAAGACCGTGAGGAGTCAAATGAATTTGCAGCTCTTCTCTCAGGTTCACTAAACAATAAAAGCAAATTTACCGGACAAGTTGTCAAAGGTCGTATCGTTGGGATGACAGATGATTCTGTAATCGTTGACGTGGGTCTGAAATCAGAAGGACGCATTCCAAAACGTGAATTCAGCCTTCCAGGTCAGGATCCTGAAATTCGCACAGGTGACATTGTTGAAGTATTCGTTGAACGTATGGAAGATCGTGATGGGTACACAGTCCTGTCACGTGAAAAAGCACGCCGCGAAGAGGTCTGGGTTGTTCTTGAGAAAAATTGTGAAAACAAAGACCGTGTAACCGGTATTATTTTCTCTCGCGTTAAAGGTGGTTTCACTGTTGATTTGGGGGGGGCCGTTGCTTTCCTTCCGGGGTCACAGGTTGATATTCGCCCAGTACGTGATGTTTCTCCACTTATGGGGACACCACAACCATTCATCATTCTTAAAATGGATCGCCAACGTGGAAACATTGTTGTTTCTCGTCGTGCTGTTCTTGAAGAAAGCCGTGAAGAGGCACGTTCAGAATTGATGACCCAATTGCGTGAAGGTTCGATTGTAAATGGTGTTGTTAAAAACATCACTGACTATGGCGCCTTTATTGATTTGGGTGGTGTCGATGGATTGCTCCATGTGACCGATATTTCGTGGAAACGCGTAAATCATCCATCTGAAATGTTGACAGTTGGTCAATCTATCGAGGTCCAAATTATTCGCTACAACGAAGAGACCCAGCGTATCTCTCTCGGGATGAAACAACTCGAGTCTGATCCTTGGGCTGAAGCATCTCAGAAATACACAT
The DNA here is from genome assembly GCA_016794145.1 of Alphaproteobacteria bacterium. Classification (GTDB taxonomy): domain Bacteria; phylum Pseudomonadota; class Alphaproteobacteria; order Micavibrionales; family Micavibrionaceae; genus UBA1573. The sequence continues at coordinate 24,501 of JAEUKP010000003.1, forward strand.
CTGGCCTGCGTACGAAGGGCAAGATCACAAACATCACAGATTATGGTGCTTTTGTTGAACTTGAGTCTGGTATCGAAGGATTGGTTCACGTATCTGAAATGTCATGGACCAAGAAAAACGTTCATCCAAATAAAATCGTGACACCGGGGCAAGAAGTTGATGTCCAGGTTCTTGATATTGATATGGACAAACGTCGTATCTCTTTGGGGATTAAACAAACCCAGGATAACCCATGGGCCGCGTTTGCTGCAGCTCATCAAGTGGGTCAAGACATTGATGGTGAAATTCGTAATATCACTGAATTCGGTCTTTTTGTTGGCCTATCTGGTGATATTGATGGAATGGTCCACCTATCCGATGTCTCTTGGGAAGATCAAACCGAAGATGCCTTGAAGGCCTACAAAAAAGGCGATACCGTTAAAGTCCGTATTTTGGACATTGATGCCGCCAAAGAACGTGTTGCTCTTGGTCTTAAACAACTCACTGAAAACAAAGTAGCTGGTGCATTGGCAGGAATTGCCAAAGGCCAAGTTGTTACCTGTACAGTGACTGCTGTTGATGACAAAGGGATTGAGGTCCAAGTCAATGAGACAGTTAAAGGTTCTATTAAACGCGCTGACCTGTCACGTGAACGTTCTGAACAACGTCCAGATCGTTTTGCTGTGGGTGAGAAAGTTGATGCGAAAGTTATCAGCATTGATGCCAAGAAAAACCTTTTGGGTCTGTCCATTAAACAACGTGAAATTGACGAAGATAAAGCCGCTATGGCCGAGTTTGGGTCAACTGAATCTGGGGCGTCCTTGGGCGATATCCTCGGTGCAGCCTTGAAAGACAGCAAAAAATAGTCTGATCTGATAAAAGATTATCATAGAAAAGCCAGGGACCATCAGGCCTCTGGCTTTTCTTTATTCACGAGATGGGGGGGGGTTCTTGCCTATTCTGATTCTCGGGTAATTTTGGGGTGATGGGATTGGATTTTCTTTAGATAATTATAGCGCATTCGTAATAACATAAGCCCAGAGGCCCCATCGAGAAAACCAGCTTTCCAAATAAGACCGAAAAAGAAAATGATGTGAGGGCGAAAACGAGATCGTCTTAGAAAGTTTTTTGCACAGTCTCTCCAGGCGATAGGATCTTTCGGCCAAGATTTTTTTGCATTCATTCCGGCCTCCCATCGGGCATATTTTTCATGTCTGAAAACCCATGATCTTATTCCCTGATCACCATCTAACGTGTTGTGGATCATATGGTGTTTCACGCGCCCGATTGGACATGTTAAAAAATTGTCTTTTAAGACTGGTTGATAATGACCTTCTATTTCACCCATTCCTGGAATATCAAGGTCATCAACGATTGGGAATTCCATACGGTCGCGGTGCAGAAGTACAATTTTTTCATTTGGGATTCCATGTTTAAGAATTTGGCCTTTTATCTGATAGCGTCCGATGACGAAGAACCCTGCCTCGCGAGGGTTTGATAGAATGATTGTTTCGATTTCATCAATCAGTGGAGCCGGTACAATTTCATCAGCATCTACAAAAAACACCCAATCATATCGAAATGGTAGGTGGTCAAGGCACCATTGCCGTTTCTTTGGGTATTGTTTATTCCATTGATAGGATACAACCTGCGTTTTTCTGGTTCTGGCAATTTCAGACGTGCCATCACGGCTGTCAGAGTCAATAACCCATATATCATCAAATTGATCAAGGGCATCCAGACAAGGGCCAATATTCCCAGCTTCGTTTTTGGTGACAATAACAACAGAAACAGGGATCATTTCGGAACAACATCTCTAAAAATTCCATAGATAGCGCCACAAAGGCTGCCAACAAGGGTCAAGAGAACAAAAGTGAGCGGGGCATTAGGAATAACAGGAGAAGGTGTTGAAGAAGCCTCTTCAACGACATTCACCGCATAGGGTGTCTCAAGAGATAGCAGCATGCGGCGACGTTCTTCTGACATAAGAAGTTGCGCCAATGCTTGGCGATGATCCGGGTTTAGAGTTTTTGCGAATTCTGTTTTTAACCATTCAATTTTCGTTTCCGTTTCAGCCTTTATAGATGTCCTGATAATCTGGTCATCTGCCTTACGAAGCATGATTAAGAGTTTTGCCGCGAATTCAGGGTCAGGATGACGATAGGTAATTTTACGACTGGGCGTTGCACCGATTGGTTCTATCTGGATATGATGATAGAGATAAACGGACAAATCTTCTGGCGATTTAATCCTGTTTGATAGACCACGCCATAAACTATCTTCAGAGATTTTGTCGACCATGTGATCCATTTTGAAAATCAGAGCAGAGACAGCAGCCCCACGGAGACTTTGCTCAAAACGAATAAATTCCGGGCGACCGGTTGGGATATGGGCCTCAACATTTGGTGCATAGACGAACACACCCTCAACAAACGAGTCTGTTCGGGAATCATGGGATGGCGGTGCAACGATCATTGTTGCCTGATAGTGTGGTTTCAGAGATAGGGTTAACAGAAAAGCAAAAAGAAGTCCTATCACTGTGCCGTAGAACATAAATCGACGATTTTTCCAAATTCGCGCAATGAGCTGTGGAAAATTTTCAGAGGATTCAGAGGATAAAGGAAAATGTGGATCCATTCCTTCTTATAACAAAAGAATTCAAGCAACACGAGAGCGAATGGTTTCCCGCGCCCCTTTTATCCATGAGGAAAAAGAATTCGCAGGCATAAATTCCTGGCTTGCCTTTAATGCCCCATTCTGTGCGGCAAACCAGACATTTCCATCATTACGGAATTTCAGTATTTCTTGTGCAAGTTTTTTATGCTGTCCTTGTGGAACGACGGTGCCAGCACCGAATTCATGAATCACTTTTGCAGCTTCACTATTTTCAGGTCCGATAAAGAGGCAAGGCCGGCCTGCCGCGAGCGCAGCGTAGAGTTTTGAAGGGACCAGCATCCCCAGAACCTCATGTTTCATACTGATTAAATGGAGATCTCCACCTTCCATAAGGTCTTTTAGGCGGGAAAGAGGCTGGAAGGGCAGTAAACGGATATTATCAAGCGATCTTTTGGACCTGACTTGTGCGACGTGTTCGAAGCCAGCACCTTCCCCGACAAACACAAATTCTATTTCAGGGTTTGTTTCCTGGAGCAATGCTGCGGCTTCAATGATTGTTGAAACCGGATGGGCTTTCCCAAGGTTCCCAGAGTAAAGAACCCGGAATTTGGGAGATTCATCCAAGAAGAATGGTCGGGAATTAAAAATATCACGACCAGATAGAATAGCTTTTGGTTTAGAATTTTGGTTATTTTGGGGCTGAGATACAAGGGCTTTGGACTGCAGAGTTTTGGATTGCAGGGCTTGCGATGGGGCAGGCTTCGCAATTCGTTTTTTTGCAGCAGGTGTCAATTCGAAATCCGGCCAGTTCGGAATAATCGAAACTTTCGCCATATCAAAGCCCGTATGGGCAAGGTGGCGGGCCATACACCGGCCAATCACAACAACACGGTCACATGATTTCATGGATCTTCTTGTAATTTTACGCAAAAGATCCATCACCCAGTCCGGAAGATTCATACCCAAAGCCGGTAAAATATCAGGATATAAATCCTGGCACCAATGAATATGGGATGATTTTTTCCACCGGGCTACGATTCTGCCTAAAGCGACCAGCAAAGGGGGGTCTGTCAAAGTAACGACCATGCGGTGTTTTGGCATATTAAGGGCAGCCCAAAGCAATTTCATCCAAATCAAGCTATAGAGCTTGAGGCTTTTGCCCGGTTTGGCAGCAATTTTTTTAACCCTGACGGCACCATCCATCATTTCATCGGATATAGCCCCTGTCGTCAGAACAGTCACAGACCACCCATCTCTCGAAAATGCTTGGGCCAGATCCCTTAACACACGACCCGTCGCGCCTTTCCCAGGGGGATAGGTTCTATTAATGAACAGAACAGTTGGTTTCTGCATTTTTTGCATTTTTATGGTTCTACATTTTCGAAGGTGATGACCAAGACTATGACACAAGTTAGTTGATTTTTTCAAGTTTTCTAATTGGAAAAATAAAAAATAGCAACAATATCAATCCAAAACCAAGAGATTTGTAACTTGCGTACAGAAAAACAGAAATGAGAAGAGGAAAAATTCCAGCCCCTATGAGTATCAAACGCTGGTGTGTTAAGTTGATGCTTGTTAGGTCTGGTGGAATGGTTTTTCTATTTTCCGTGATAAAAATACATTTCAAAGTTCTTATAACGGGTATGATGATTGTAACAAGCATTCCAATCGTTCCGATGACCCCTGTTTTTAAAAGAAAAGATGAAATAAGAGAGTGAGTATAATTGACACTTAAGCCTCCGACCGCAGGGTTTTCTATCCGCCCCCCCCATCCTTCTCCTAAAAGCATAGTTTTCCAGCTATCTGATAAAATTGTGGTGACGACGGACCATTCTTGACCCCGCGCATTCAGCCCTACAATGTTTGTTTTCTCCCAAAGAAGAAATAAAAGGGGATCTAAAATCGGGGACAGGGCAAGCCCGAAGGCAAGGGCGGATAAGATAAGAATCGCTCCTGATCTTGGATTATGATAGGTTACATAACAGATCCCGATCACGATATAGGCAAATACAGCGCCAATGCCTGCCCGTTGTGTCATAAGTCCCATCGCCATAATAGGCAGAATAGCAATCAGCGCAATAGAAAGGCCTTTTAATCGGTCCATTCGAGAGGATGGATTTAAAAGGAAATATCCCGCTTGGCCAATACAATATAGGGCGGAAAACAGAACTTCCGGGCTATTTGCAAGATATAATAAATCTGCTGGAGGTCCTTGCCCCCATAAAGAGGGGATCAGGAGTATCTTTTGGTAGGATAGAATCGTGCGGATAGAAAAGAGCAAGCCAATCCCCGTGAGAGCCTTCAAGAATTTCTGTGGCTTAAAAAAGGCAATCCACCCAAGGAACAGCGGCATCATCACATAGAAGAACGAGATCATATCCCGGATCATATCCCCTAAATTATGCCCGTTGATAAGGCCAAGAAGTGTTGGAATGATTAACCCGTAACAGAAAATAGCCCAAGGAAGATAAAAAGATGAAGTTTGAAGATCCCTAAAGTGCACCCGGAACGACAAGAATAGTAAGAGTGCAACAAGAGCTTCGGAAATACCGACCGCATCAGGTGTTGGTGAGCTGAAGCATCCATAAATGATCATTCCTATGTAAAGTGCATAAGATTGAATGGATGGAGTCAAGAGTGTCATATAACCTCAGAAAGCATTTTCAAAGCAACAAGCATAAGAAGTGTAGAAAATAGGATCCTTAGTTTTGCAACAGGCATTGCATGGCTTATCTTCACGCCGATCGGGGCCATCACAACGCTAATCGGAACGATCATCAGAACGGCAAGAAGATCAACATATTTTGGGCCCTGATAGGCAGTCCATGCATAACTGAATGTAGCGACAAAGGCAACAATTGCGCCAAGAACAGACCCTGTTGCGATTGCTGTTCTAAGTGGAATTCCTGCACGGTTCAAATAGGGGACGTTCAAAACGGCGCCTCCTATCCCTAAGAAGGTCGCAAGAATTCCAAACAGGGTTGAGAAGGGTAGAACCCACTTGATTTGTGTCAGGAAGGGAAAGGATCTACTGGTTTCTTTCCGGAAGATCATCGAGCAGGCAATTAAGGTTAGTCCAACAGAGAAAATAACCTTAATAATTTCACCATCTATTTTAGAAACCATCGAAACCCCGATTGTAACCCCGATGACAAGGCCTGGTGCCATCTTTTGAATCAATTCCCAATCAACAGCTTTTCGTTTGATTTGTGCCCAAGATGATGAAAGTGTTGTTGGAAGAATAATAGCCATAGAGGTTGCCAATGCGACATGAATCAGGAAATTGTCATTAGGTGTGTTTAAATCCGAATGCCCCAATAGGTAATAAAGCCCGGGAACAAGGATCAGCCCCCCACCGATCCCCAAAAGACCAGCACTGATTCCTACAATGGCCCCCAGAAGAAGGAAGCCAGGCAAAACAAAAAGTAATTCTGATCCCATGATACTCTCTTTTTGATGTCATGGGATCATACAGAATTTTGGGTAAAGGAAAAACAAATTCTGTCAATTGATGATACGCCCGACCAGATCAGGTGGGCTGCCAACATAAAATCGCTGCAAAAGTCTTATTGTGTTTTCCAAACAGCGCTATTACTGCTACCAAGCGATGCCAACAAGGTTCCGTTCGTAAGACCTTCTGAGATCCTTGGCATAGCAGTTGAAATATTTGAGATGGTTCCTGTCCCAAGGGTTGATGCTGCATTTGATACGGCACTTGACCCAGCTGATACAAGTTTCGATCCCGCAGTCCCTGTGAGTGATTGTAGGCCATTGCTTGCTAATAAATCTTTAGCGGCTGTTGTGGCAGCATTGGTGGCTGATTGCATGGCATTATTTGCTAAATTTTTACCAGCGCTGGTGAGGGCTCCAACTGCGGCATCTTGGGCTTGTTTTGCAATTTGTTCTGGAGTCATTGTCCCAGTCAACAGGCTGCCCGCGAGGCTTCCCAAACCACCTGTGAGCAGGTTTGAGGCTCCAGCGCCGAGGGTGCCTCCTAAAGTTCCAGAAATTTCAGCCGCAGCAGATGTCAAGGCAGTGTTGGCCAAGTTTGTGGCGGCTCCGATGGCCGCATTGGTGGCCGCAGTTTTTGCAGCACTTGTGGCATTCTGGGCGACTTGTCCAACGGTTGTAGGGCTTTTGACAAGATCGACGAGGGAGTTTCCAGTAATGCCTGATGCGCCCAAAGCGTTGGAAAGCGGTGCAAGAGTGGTTCCCCCGAGGGCTGTCGTGGCTTGGGTCACAAGACTGTTAGCGGCTGTCGTGGCGGCTCCGATGGCCGCATTTGTGGCCGCAGTTTTTGCGGCAGTTTCTGCTTTTTGGGCCAATTTAGAGGCCGTTGAATTCACAAGAGAAGAGGATTGAGATGCAAATCCAGAGAGGGGATTGAGTGTTAAAGCCAGGACAGAAAATAAAGAAACCTGTAAAGACTTTTGGAAAAATTTTTTCATAACCATAATACAAATCCTCTTCATTGATCTAACCCGTCATTCTTAGGAACAAGAATCTCATAAAAAGATTAATAATTATGTAATTAAATAAAATTTTATCTATATTCTTACGTTTTTTGTTAGCTGATACACAAAGATGAAAAATGGCGAATAAGGGGGTAAAATGAGGGGGTAAAATGAGAATCTAAAATTTCCTCGAAAGTCAGGTTTTAAAGCATCCTTTTTAAGGTAATTTTAATAATTTGAAAGCATTATAGAAAACAATCAGGTGTTATTGAATAATGGAACCCTGTTATAACTATAAGAAAAAGTAAAAACGAGGTGTATTATGAACGTCAATATCAAAGAATTTATAGCTGAATCCGGTCTGGATGAGCCGTTTTATCCAGGTAAGCGTCTTATTAAGCTTTGCCCACAGCCTGGTGAGTATAAAAGCCACTGCGTTGTTTATGATTGGCGCAATCCCAAATTGATCAGGATAGAAATCAAGGCGGGGTTAAGTGGGAGAGATATGCCCGCGAATGATCTGGTTCGCTATCCTGTCAGCTTTCAGGCCCCTAGTTTTATTGAGATTGACGTTCAAACAGGAGAGCTGAGGTCCGTTGAGGCTTTTCGGGAGGACGATGAGGAGGAAGGGGATGGCAGCTCGGGAAGTAAGGGAAAATCGGGCGGTGGAAAACGGCCCGCAAAAGAGAGCCCAAAGAAAAAATTCTTAAGCGAATCAATGGCATCTTTTGCCAGTGCCGTTGAGGGGGGCGTCCCTGAAAAAGGTCTTGTAACTCAAATTGTTATTATGGGCATGAAGATTGCTGAGTCGGCTTATGAATCTGTTGTTCATAAGTTCTCGACACAAATTCAGCATGCGAAGATTTCCACTTCTGAGCTGATGGCGGCTGCCGGGAAGCTGGTGACTAAATTTACGCCTCCGGCCTTTTTGAAACCAAAAGGAGATGAAAATAAGGTTTACAAATATAATCGTGAGAAAAACGAGGTTATGTTCAGTGGTATGATGCCTGGTTAGATAAACACCGGATCTAAAGACTTTTGTTTTTTCTTTTTTCTTTGAACCTGCCCTCGGGCAGGTTTTTTTTGTGGCCTGAATTGAAAAAAAATTAAAATTCCGTTGACAGAAAGCTGTAAGTTTTCTAAATAATCCGTGGTTTTGCGACCCCGGACTACAATTAAGGCTATTAAGTGGGCGCGAATTTTTTTTATTTATCAAAACAGAGGTTATTAAAAAAATGTCCAAAGAGAAGTTTTTACGCGACAAGCCACATTGTAACATTGGGACGATTGGTCACGTTGACCATGGTAAGACGACACTGACAGCGGCGATCACGAGTGTGTTGGCGCAGGCTGGTGGAGCGACTGCTATGGCGTAT
>JAEUKP010000015.1 GCA_016794145.1 Alphaproteobacteria bacterium
TGCCTTCGGAGGGCAACGCTCTATCCAGCTGAGCTACGGGCGCATTGTTGCTTTTTCTATCAGAACCTTTCAAATAACGCAAAAGGTTATTTTCTTAAGTGTTAGAATTGTATAGGGTAGGAACATGATAAAATTTATCCATTCTCTGATTCTCTTGTTTTTTATGGCTTGCCTTTTGCCAGGGTGCGGCTTTCAACCAATGTATGGCCCAAAATCAGGGGCAAAAACCCCATCATCGGCAGAATTGGGAACCGCACAAACCCAACTGTCGCAGATTGAAATTGCCATTATTCCCGACCGAGAGGGCCAATTGCTGCGCAATCATTTAATTGACCGGCTTTATCTGTCTGGATACCCCGAATCGCCTATTGCAACGCTGAATGTTTCGAAAATCATCGAAAAACGGACAGAGCTTGATTTAACAAAATCATCAGATGCGACCAGAGCCCAACTTCGCCTGACCACACAAATGACGTTAACAGATCCGAGCGGAGCAGCCCTGCTAACCCGATCTCTGCAATCTGTTACAAGCTTTAACATTCTAGGAAGCGAATTTGCAACGCGTGTAACCGAAGATGCCGCACGAAAAAGTGCCCTCAATGATTTGGCCCGGCAAATAGAATTGAATTTATCGCTTTATTACAGCAACAAATGAATTGTAAATGAAATTACAACCACGGCAAATTGATGGATTTTTAAAATCGCCAGACCGATCAGTTCGTGCGATTCTTGTTTATGGACCCGATCAAGGATTGGTGAAAGAACGTGCTCAAATTTTGGGTCTGAAAATTGTTGCTGATTTAAATGATCCATTCAATGCGGCTCATTTAACCGGTGAATTGATTGAACATGAACCATCTCGGTTTTTTGATGAGGTCAATGCCCAATCTTTAATGGGTGGCACACGCCTAATCCGTATTACCGATGTTGATAATAAATTTGCAGTTCATTTAAAAGATTGGCTCAAATCAGATCCATCTGATGGTGCTTTGGTTGTCATCGAAGGAGGAGCCCTTGGCCCCCGTGATGCCCTTCGTAAACAGTGTGAAGACGCATTGAATGCGGCTGCCCTCCCCTGCTATGTCCCCGATGAGCGTGATATGTCGAATTTTATCCGTGACCAGATAAAAGAGCATGGGAAAGCGATCGAAGGAGATGCCGTTATCTGGCTTTCCCAGGCCTTAAAAGGTGATAGGGCTACAGCTAAAATGGAAATTGAAAAGCTTTGCCTTTATGTTGGCATAAATCAAAATATGATTACACTTAAAGATGCCCAATCGAGTTGCGGTGACAATGGGGACCAAGGTTTGGATGACTTAGTAAACGCAACCTTTGGGCGAGATGCCGTAAAGTCAATGTCAACACTCCATCACCTGATAGAGGAAGGCACAGACATGATCGTTATTCAACGAACCCTTCAAAATCATATCCGTCGTTTGCATCAGGTCAAAGTTGATATTGAAGAAAACAATCAATCAATCGAACTGGCAATGAAGAAACTGCAACCACCTGTTTTCTTTAAACAGGAGGATCGTTTTAAATTACAAGTTCAAAAATTTTCTGGGCCCTATTTGCGGAAACTTCTTGCCCGATTGTGTGAGATTGAGGCAGATACAAAACGTACAGGAACCCCTTCGAAAACCCTTATTTCTGATGCGATCCTTAAATTATCATCACTTTAGACCAGCCAAATAGCCCGCCAAATAGAATGTCATTTTTTGCCAACGAATATTTAAAGTCTGTTTCTATTTATATCGCAGTGACGTTTGGTGCGCTATTTATGGACTTCGGGGTCGCCAATCTGTTTGTCTACGTTTTCAATTTTCCGCTTGTCATTTCAGGTGCATTTGGTCTCTTTGCTGGGACAATTACGAATTATTTTATTCATCTTCATATTACATTTAAAGATCGTTTACTTTCCGCCTCATGGAACGGATTGTGGAAATATATAAAAACCTGCCTTATCGGCGCAGGGATTCGTGTATTCATATTGGCTATCCTTGCAATCTTTTCAAATATGGCCTCGATCACATCTTTGATCATTGCAACAGGAGTTTCGTTAACCATCAATTACCTGTTGTCACGATTTTATGTATTCCGTCATCCCGTATAACCATATAAACCCCTTCTTTCTCCACCAATCTTTGTCATAATTTTATAAGAAGCTAATGCTTTACACCTAGATCCGTACACGTTAAACAATGCAATGGATTTATATATCGAGAGGACCAAATGATAAAATCTTTCCTAATTCTTGTAACCCTACTAGGCTTAACAGCGTGCTGTGGATGCGGTGGGCAGTCAAAGGCAATCGCACACAAATCGATGTCCGGAGTAGCCGCTATCGAGCAATCCCATCCTTTATCCTGTTCCTCGGCAAAGGTATCGGGAATGACATGCGAAGCATGTGCTATGACCGTCACAGAAAACCTGAAAAAAATAAAAGGTGTTAAAGATGTGAAGGTTGATGTTCCCGCCGGTCAGGTTAAAATTTATTCCATTGCCCCGTCAGATGTTTCAAAAAAATCCGTTCAATCCACCATTGAAAAATCGGGTTACCAGTTTCTGTCCCTTCAATCTCGTTGCAACTAACTTCATGAAAGACTTAAAGTATGAGTGGTCCTGATATTCTTAGAGAAGTTGAAGAGTCTATCCGCGCTGAAAAAGCAGCTCAATTTTGGAAAAAGAATGGTCATACCATTCTGGCTATTGTTTTCCTTGCTATTTTAGGAACAGCAGCCCAATCCTTTTGGGTATCTTATAAAAAAAACCAGAGTGAAGCGGCTACCTCGCAATTTTTAGAAGCCTTTGATAACAAAAGCCCTCTTTCTGCTCTTCAAAAATTAGGTCAGGAAGAAAAAGGATCCGCAAGTGCTCTTGCAGGACTCAGTACAGCAGCGATGGCGATTGAAAAGAAAGATTGGCCTGCCGCGATCAGCGCCTATAAAAATATAACAACCAACAAATCAGTCGATAAGATTTATAAAGATCTAGCCCTTATTCAAATGATTTCAATTCAAATCGACCATGATACAAAAGCAAACGCTGACGACCTTTTAAACGCCATATCCCCATTGCTTTCAGATAAGAAATCGCCTTGGTATGCAAATGCTGTTTTTATATCCTCATTGATAAAATCATCTAAGAAAAATGATCTGAAAGCTGCCCAGGCGGATTTGGATATATTACTGTCGATGAATAATTTGCCTGCTGGTTTTCTAGAACAGGTTAACGCATTAAGCGAAATGAATAAACTCAAGATGGGTTCAAAATAATGGAAAAAAAATCCTTTCAATTCCCTGTGCGTCTCCTTCTCTTGTCATCCGTGTTGGTGTTGAATGGGTGTAGCTGGCTTGGACTTGGAAAGGAGGAAAAAACTCCATTACCTGGTGAACGTTTCTCTGTTCTCGAACTCCAGAAATCCATGACACAAGCAGAGTCAACGCTGAAACCTGAAAACCTTGTGATACCTGCGCCCTGGAAGAATGATTACTGGACACAAGCAGGTGGATATCCAAACCATAACTTGCAGAACGCATCACTATCAGAAACTGCTCTCAAAAAAATATGGTCTGTCAGCATCGGGAAAGGCTCAAATGATAAGCTTCCGCTAACATCACAGCCGGTTGTTTATGGTGGAATCGTCTATACAATGGACTCTAGATCCACGGTTAAGGCCTTTGATATTTCAAAAAGCAAATTAATTTGGGAAACAAAAATCCGACCTAAAACAGAAGATGAGGACGTCATCGGTGGCGGGCTGGCGATTACAGCAGGAATGTTGTATGCAACGAATGGTTTTGGGGAACTGATTGCAATGGACCCGCAGAAAGGTGGTATTTTTTGGCGGACTAAATTAACCGCCACATCACGTGCAGCCCCCTCTGTTCTAGGTGATAAGATTTACATTCTAACACTGGATAATCATTTGGCGGCTTATGATGCTGCTACCGGAAAATTCCTTTGGAAATACGAAGGCCTGTCTGAGTCCGCAAGTTTGATTTATGCTGCAAGCCCTGCGATAGATAATGACATTGTGATTGCCCCTATGTCATCTGGTGAATTGACAGCGCTCCGTTCAGAAAATGGCTCTGTCGCCTGGAGCGATTCCCTCTCCCCAAGCATGCAAACAGGTGGAGCCTCGTCACTGCCCGATATTGCCGCTCTTCCTGTGATTGATAAAGGCCGGGTTTTTGCAATCAGCTATGGCGGAAAATTTGTGAGCATAGATCAAACAACAGGTCAGCGAATCTGGACATATGAAATCGGGGGCGCAAAAAACCCTTGGGTTTCTGGGAATATGATTTTCTTTATCTCGTCGAATGCTGAATTGGTTGCTCTTTCACGTGATACAGGCGTTCTTGCATGGGTTAAACCTCTTGAATCATATGATAAAGATAAAAGTGGAATACAGAATTCTCTTGCCTGGAATGGCCCAATTATGGCTGGAAACAGATTGATTGTGACCAGTGCTGGCGAATCCATGATAGAAATATCCCCTAGAGATGGCACACTCATTCGTAAGGTTGACTTGGATTTTCATGTCGCCATCCCGCCCGTTGTGGCTGGCGAAACTCTTTATTTGATCAGCTCTGATGGCATGCTCTCTGCCTGGAAGTAATTTTTTTAGAAAGTCATGTCATATGGTGCTTCGTGTTGCGATTATTGGCCGTCCAAATGTTGGAAAATCAACCTTATTTAACCGTCTGACCGGGAAACAATTGGCCATCGTTGATGACACACCGGGCGTTACGCGCGATTGGCGTGAATCGGATGGTCGAATTCTGGACCAAAAAATCAAGGTTATTGATACAGCAGGTCTTGAAGAAAAATTTGATGACAGTATGGAAGCGCGGATGCGCCGTCAAACAGAACAAGCCTTAGGAATAAGTGATGTCATTATTTTTGTTGTCGATGGCCGATCCGGATTAACACCTATTGATCATCATTTCGCGCAATGGTTAAGAAAACAGAAGAAACCTATTGTCTTGCTTGTAAATAAATGTGAACAAGACTCAGTTGCAGATACAGCACGTGGAGAAGCTTACGCACTAGGTTTAGGCGATCCCATTCCCTTTTCATCGGCGCATGGAATCGGGATGGATGAACTTTATACAGCCTTAATGCCTTACTTCCCTGAAGAGTCACAAGATCTTACACATGACGACGATAACCAAAAATTCTGGACCGAGGAAGATTTAGATCGAATTGAGGGGGATGAAAGCTTTGAATTTCTTGACTTGAAAGATCCCGCTCTTGAAGAAGAATCGATCGAGGAAAATAAGCGCCCACCTATTCGAATCGCGATTGTTGGTCGTCCAAATGCAGGAAAATCAACATTAATGAATGCCCTCCTTCAGGAAGATCGGGTTATCACAGGACCAGAGGCTGGATTGACCCGTGATTCAATTGCGGTCGATTGGGATTGGGGCGGAAAGAGATTCCGTCTGGTGGACACAGCAGGCTTGCGCCGGAAAGCCAGAATATCGCATCGCCTTGAAAAAATGGCGGTCGATGATACATTGCGGGCCATTCGCTTATCCCAGATTGTTTATCTTCTTGTCGATGCTGTTGCCCCACTTGAAAAACAAGATCTACAAATCGCCGATCTGGTTATCCGTGAAGGCCGCGTTCTTATTATCGGAATCAACAAATGGGATGCCGTTGTTGATAAGAACGCAAAACTTGCAGAAATTAAAGATATTCTCTTTTCATCGCTTGCACAGGTTCCTGATATTCCTGTTGTGACACTATCTGCGTTACGTGAGCAAAACCTTGATAAATTAATGGAAACAGCGGTGAAATCCTATACAATCTGGAACAAACGCGTTTCTACTGGGCGACTAAACAGATGGCTGGCCACGCGTGTTAGTCAAATCCCGCCGCCGCTTGTCAACAATCGACCAAACCGCATGCGATTTATGTCACAAATCAACGTCCGCCCACCAACATTTGCAGTTTGGGTATCAAAACCAGATCATCTACCAGATACATATAAAAGATATCTGATTAACAATCTTCGCAAAGATTATGATCTTCCTGGCATCCCGATTAGACTCTTGCTCAGGAAAAGTAAAAACCCTTATGCCGATTAAAAAATATCAACGATTGGCAGGATCATCCTCTGACGCAACCGATGCAGGTCCCAAACTGCGTAACAAGACCTTATATGTTTCAACATTTTGCGACCATGTTTTAAAATTTTCTCCACGGCTCACAGTTGTCAGCCGAATAAAATAATATCTTGATCGACTCTCAAGAACAGCGACCCAATATTCATATCCAGCTAATTTATTTGAAACACCCTCTACCTCATACACATCAATACGAGAGGATGTAATAAGCGGGTTCAAATCTTTTTCTTGTATATTTTCAATGTGCTTCCCCAATTGATAATTTCTCTTTTTCAATCCCTCTTTCAACAAATTGATTTCATCACCTAATGTTAATCCTTGGTCCTTGGAAACCAGACTAATATCAACCCGTCCCAACAGTTCATTATTCGTTGTCGCAATCTCTGTCTGTTTAGAGATCTGACTTCTTAGAACAGATGCCTCCATACGCGTAATATCTGTGATTTCAGGAGCCTGGATCATCCAATTGGCAGGATAATCAAATTTCGCAATGTCAACAAAGTTAAACGTCCGCATCACAATCGGTAAGCCTGTTACCGGATTATCCAAAGAAAATCCTGCCATTGCCCATACCTGATCATCTCTCTCGATTTTGTACATATCTGCATGAACAAGATATTCGGCAAGAATCATGCGGGCTCCTGACATGGTAATAACAGCCCGTACAGTATACGGTTCACCATCCTCGAATACTGTGTATTGTGCATTAACAAGTCTTGGGGATTTGACCTTCATCCCCTCAATCGAAAACCCCATCTCGAGCATATAACTGATAAACCAGTCCTCTGCCGTGATCAAAGAATTAAGATCAATGATATTCACACGGAAAAGGCTCCCGCGATCAATCCTTGGAGGACTGGTATAAAGTGATACCTGACGAAGAATTTCAGGAGAATCCGGATCAAGTTCATCAGTATCAAGCTTGACCCATCCTTTGGGCAAGCGCACATGATAAGAGAGGCTTTTATCCTGTAATGGTGTGACCTTAATCAGATCTGACCTTGATTCGAAGACCTGTTTCGGGATACTGACGTTTGTTTTTAAAGGGGGGATTTTATCTCTCCCAGTGAAGGCACTCACAGGAAAGCTGATAAGCGAACATGCTGCTAACACTGCTAAAAGCAAAAGAAAAAAATGGGGCCGAGTCTTTGAATAAAATTCAATATTCATAATTATTTTCTTCATGTTGTCAGTTTCAAAAAAACTATCCTCTATAAAAACTATGTTTTATAGTGTAACGGTAAGACACATCAAATATAACCCAAAAAGACTTAACAAATGACTGATTTATTTGGATCCGCAAAAAAGAAGCCTACAGCACCGGGCGTGGCCGCAAAATCGAACTCTTATACAGCCTCAGACATTGAGGTTTTAGAAGGGTTAGAACCTGTTCGTCGTCGCCCAGGTATGTATATTGGTGGGACAGATGATAATGCAATGCATCATTTGGTGAATGAGATCCTCGACAACTCTATGGATGAGGCGGTGGCCGGTCATGCCACCCGAATTGAAATCGCCCTGCATAAAGACGGGACTGTTGTGATCTCGGATAATGGACGGGGAATTCCTGTCGAAGCCCATCCAAAATATCCCAAAAAATCAGCACTTGAAGTCATTCTTACGATTTTACACTCTGGTGGGAAATTCAGTGATAAGGCATATCAAACCTCTGGGGGGCTCCATGGGGTAGGAATTTCTGTTGTCAACGCATTATCTGATATTCTTACTGTCGAGGTTGCAAGAGATAATCTCCTCTATCGACAAACTTATTCTCGCGGGGTACCCACCTCTCAATTGGAGAATAAGGGGAGCGTGAAAGGTCGCCGAGGCACAACCGTTAGCTTTCATCCGGACCCAGAAATTTTTGGACAAAATTGCCATTTCTCACCCAAACGGATCCATGACCTTGCTCGTTCGAAAGCATATCTCTATCGTGGCGTTGAAATTGCATGGCAATGCGACCCCTCCCTTGTTCCTGAAAATGCAAATTTTGAACAAGCGAAAGTTTTTAAATTTCCAAACGGACTTTTAGACTATCTCTCCCAAGCGATGGAGGGGGAAACGACTCTGGTTGCAGATGCTTTCTATGCACAAGGAGAATTAGCCGACAAAATGGGAAAAGTCGAATGTGCGATTACCTGGCTTTCCGAGGGTGAGGGATTTTGTCGTTCCTATTGCAACACGATTCCCACCCCACAAGGCGGTACACATGAAAACGGCCTCAGAACGATGTTGGTTCGTGGACTGAAAGGCTATGGTGAGATGATTGGAAATAAAAAGGCCAGCATCATCACCGCAGATGATGTCTTGGGCGGTGCTGCTATTATGCTCTCGCTTTTTATTCGTGAACCTCAGTTCCAGGGACAAACAAAAGATAAGCTAGCCTCGGCAGAGGCCTCTCGGCTTGTTGATAATGCTCTTAAGGATTATTTTGATCATTGGTTGACAAGTGATCCAACCAGAAGCTCTTCTCTTCTCACAGCACTCATTGAAAAAGCAGAAGACCGTCAACGTCGCCGTGATGAAAAAGATATGGCGAGGAAAACACCGACCCGCAAATTGCGCCTTCCCGGCAAATTAGCAGATTGCGCGCGCAATCATTCCGAAGGGACAGAATTGTTTATCGTTGAAGGGGATAGTGCCGGTGGGTCAGCCAAACAAGGCAGGAATCGTGAAACACAAGCGATATTGCCTTTGCGTGGAAAAATTCTGAACGTTGTTTCTGCAACCCGTGAAAAAATCCGTGACAATCAGGAAATCCAGGATCTGATCCTTGCAATGGGATGTGGCATCGGCTCGTCTTTCTCGTTGAAAAACTTACGTTATGAACGTGTCATTATCATGACGGATGCGGATGTGGATGGGGCGCATATTGCGTCTCTACTCATGACCTTCTTTTATACCCAAATGCCTGAAATGGTTGCAAAGGGGCATCTCTATCTTGCTCAACCCCCCCTATATCGCCTAACATCTGGTAATGTCAGTGTTTATGCGATGAATGATCAACATAAAGATGAATTAATGAAAACTACGTTCAGGGGAAAATCAAAAGTTGAAGTTTCACGGTTTAAAGGGCTCGGAGAAATGCCAGCCAAACAATTAAAAGAAACAACTATGGCACCCGAAAGCCGGACATTAATTCGTGTAACTCTCCATGATGCTCAGAACGCAGCAGATATGATGATGGGAACTCCGGATAAAAATCCTGACCTCGATAATCTGGTAGAAAAACTTATGGGCAAAAATGCGGAAGCCCGGTTTGACTTTATCCAACAAAACGCAACTTTTGTTGACAATATCGACGTTTAGGGAACATGAAACACAAAAAATTTATTCTTACCGGATCTGCACTTGCTCTTTTGGGTATGGGGGGGTATTTCGGAATTAGCTATTCTTTACCTCTTATCACCAGCCAGCTTATCCGAGAAAACGGATTTCCGGAAGCACGGGTTGATCATTTTTATCTAACCCCAACCGGGATTATGATTGATCATATTTCTCTTGATAGCAATGACTTTAGTTCCATTGAGACCATCATCATCACAATAAATTGGTTTGATTTTATCAGAAACAGACGCATTGAAGCCGTAACAATCAAAGATATTTCCCTCACAGCTGAATTGGATGATGCAGGACATTTAAAAATTGCAGGGTGGGATGCGACTTTACCAAAATCATCACAGAATTCTGCCTTGCTACCGATTCATTCCATTTTACTCCAAGGAATTACTGTTGATCTGGACACCCCACAGGGAGACATTCGCCTTCAAGGAAAATTATCGCTGAATACGCCAAATGCAACAGACTCTATAGCAGAACAAAAAATCCAATACGCCATTTGGGGACAACAACATCAATTGAGCTTTGATGCAAAAGGTTCAGGTAAAATTCTCTCGAATGGGGACATGTTCTTTACAACAACTTTAAATGAAGGGCGTATAAATCTTCCGAATCTGGAACTTAGCCGCGCCTCAGGTGAACTAACAATCGAAAAGTCCACAAAGGCTAACACTCCGGTTTATAAAGGAAAGTTGGTCGCTGGAAGAATTAATACCCTTGGGGCACTGCTTCAAAACGTAAACATCAATCTGGACACAAGTAACGCAGAATCCCTATATTTTAAAACAAGTCCCGCCGGATATAAGGACATTACTTTCACAGGTCGTTGGATTACAAGTGCAGAGAGCCATCTGCAGTTCACGATTAATAGCACCAAAAGCCTTGATGTCATAGATTTGCTGGCCCCTGAATACCATGATCAAATTTCCCCCTGGTTGACAGCAGCGGACCCCCTATCCCTAACTCTGACCGCACCAATTGCATCGCTTCGTGATAACCAGAAAAAAGCAACCTATGAATTGCAACTAGGGACCAGTCAAACGGAACGACAATTGCAGGCATCAGGTGAGCTTATTTATGACTCTCAGAAAGAAACAAGCCTTCTGCATTTAAAAGAAACACATTTATCAATCGCACGAGGCCAAATAGACATCTCTCCGTTTTCAATACGATCCGATACCCCCGAGAATGAAACCATTTCTACATTGTTGACGATTACATCTGTTGATATGGAAGAGTTGGCAAAAATTGCTGATGTCAAAGGTTTAAAAGCCAAAGGCCGCTTAAGTGGAACGGTCCCTATAACCTCCTCTGAAAAAGGAATAACACTTGGCCACGGCCAGTTTCTTAGTCAAGGATCAGGAAGTTTTGCGTATACACCAGACGAATTTCCACCGTCTCTCCAAGGGGACGACGCACGAATGGAGACTGTCCGTAAAACATTAAGTGATTTTAGATTTTCAAAATTCTCGGTCCGGATGAGTGGCTCTCTCGACGATAAAATGAAAACAAGTCTCTCAGCAGAAGGGCGCAACCCTGCCCTTGGTGACCGCCCTATTCACTTAAATCTCAACCTTGATGGCGATCTTGGCGCCGTTTTAAAACAAATGTTTCAGACGATCGACTTTAAAGATAAAATTCGTGATCAAGTCAATGCAAAAGACCAAAAATAAGCTACTCACTTCAACACAAAGGAGACAAATATGAAGGTCAACAAGAGTTTTATTCCGATTGCATCGGAAATCATTCCTGGTCTTCTCCTCTGCTTTGCCACATGCCTCGCTCTGATCGTTGCAAATAGCCCATTGAATAATCTTTATAATACTCTTTTCAATACCCCCTTTGTCTTCGGTCAATCTATTCAATTCATTATCAATGATGGATTGATGGCTATTTTCTTTTTACTTGTGGGCCTAGAGGTCAAACGTGAGTTAATCACAGGCCATTTAACGTCCCTCAAAAAAGCAATGCTTCCACTTGTTGCCGCAACAGGCGGAGCAATTTTACCAGCCATTATCTATGTTGCTCTTAATTTCCAAGATTCAACATCGCTCCAAGGATGGGCGATCCCAACTGCAACCGACATTGCTTTTGCTTTAGGTATTATGATGATTCTAGGAAAACGTGTGCCAAATAGCCTGAAAGTCTGCCTTGTCACGATTGCTGTCATTGATGACTTATTCGCTGTTATGATTATTGCTCTTTTCTATACATCAGATATATCTCTGATCGCCCTCTGTTTTGCAGCTCTCGGGATCGGGGGTGCGGTTATCATGAATATTCGTGGAACAACGCGTCTGATTCCCTACCTATTGGTTGGTGTCTTTGTTTGGATTTGTGTTTTAAAATCAGGCATCCATCCGACACTGGCAGGGGTTGCACTGGGACTTATCATTCCCCTTAAAACGGCAAACAAAAACGGAGAAAGACCCTGTGTCAAGCTGGAACATATTCTTCATCCATGGGTTAGCTTACTGATTCTTCCAATTTTTGCCTTTGCGAATGCAGGTATTTCTTTTACAGGTATTTCTTTAACTGTCTTTGCAGAACCAGTTACCTTGGGAATTATGTTAGGCCTGTTCTTCGGAAAACAAATGGGAATTATGATCGCAACAAAATTGGCCTGTTATCTTAATGTTGTTAATCTACCAAACAGGACAACATGGAGACAATATTACGGGATGGCTCTCTTAACCGGAATCGGCTTTACCATGAGCCTTTTTATCGGTAATCTTGCTTTTGAAAGCGGTGATCAATCGATTGAGGTAAAATTGGGTGTTCTATCAGGCTCCCTCTTGTCCGCAATCGCAGGAAGCCTACTTCTATTGTTATCAACGCAGAAAAAGGAAACGCCGGTCTAACATGGGACATATCTTCATGAAAAATATCTTGATACTTATCGCACTGACTTTGGTAAACGCCGCCTGCACACCAACTGTCAAACTTGAAGCACCTGACAAACCGATTGAAATCAATATGAATATCAAAATCGAACAAGAGGTTCGTGTCCGCGTTGAAAAGGACCTGGATAAAGAAATCATGGCAAATCCTGATTTATTTGGAACCTCCACCCCGTCAAAAAAGAAATAAGATATATCAAGTAAGGAGTCTTTTTATGAGAAACATCGTTCAAACAATTCTTATCACCGCAATCATCACAAGCTTTACAATCGGGGCTGCCTTTGCGATGGATTTAGGGTCTGGAAAGTCATCTGGATTAATTGGCGAAAAACAAAATGGTCTGGTTGAAGCAACTCTTCCGAACCCATCTCCAGACATTAAGGATCTTGTTAACAGGACCAATGCTGGTCGACTTGATGTTTATAAAACAATGGCTGAAAAGCAGGGAATCCCGCTGAAGGACGTCCAAGCGATTGCCGCACAAAAAATTTATGACCTTGCAAATCCAGGAGAATTTTTGATGAAAAACGGAAAATGGATCCAAAAATAATCTTTTGATTGATAGAAATAGAACTCTACTGCCAGAACACTAAGGGTAATCACAACTGTCAAACGTGACCTTTACAAATGATTTTTCACCTTCTGCCAGTGTAAATCTGTATTCTTTTCCACCAGAAATGACAGAGTGCTGGAATGGTAGGGTTCCTACTTTCGCCTCTGTTTCACCATTTGCATTTTTAAATATCAATTCAATATTCTGGGTAGGATCAAACCAAGATTCAAGTTGTCCATTGCGTGTTTTGGCGGAGGCTCCTGTTCCTGAAATAACAACAGCCCCCTCACCCACTGTAACCACACTATCAGATCCCTTGTAAGCAGGCGTACGGATAATAAACCGTTTACTTGCAGGGTCAGAGCAATTCCGGGGGGGGCGTGCAGACCTTAAAACAAAAGCCAAGCGATCAGGGGCCATTCCATCGGAAATTTGTTTCCGTACCATATCTACGATCTCACGCATTGGGCCATCTTGTGGAATATCTTTTTCGTATTGAGACTTTAACTGTTCAAAGCGGGATGTTGCCGTTTGGGCCTCTGCTCTTACCGTTGTCAACTCGTCCTGAAGTGTTTTTAACCGTGAGGTCATTTCATCAACTTCTAATTTTAATGTTCCATTCTGGACAACCGCATTTTGCCCCCCCATAAAGAAACCAAAAACAAAAGATACCCCCATTAAAAAAGCCCACAAAAGCACCTTGTTCAATCTTTGAATTGCACGCTCGCGGTATCTTGCTTTTGGATTATATTGACCGATCATCATCAGACTATTCCCGTCTTACTTACTCATTCATTTGTACCAATAGATCCAAGATTCTTAAGGCCCAATTGGACCGAGAATTCTGTTGCGGCATCACCTGTATCCTTATCAGCGTAGGATCGTTTTAAAGACGTTAAGACAGTAAAACACTGACCGATATAATTCACCCCGAAAGATGAAGACCTTAATCCTTTTTCTTCATCACTTAAATCATAACGTGCAGAGGTCAGAAGATTCCATTCATCATCCAAACGGTATGCGGCTGTCCCATAAATCTGTTGACGACTGTCTTGTAGATTTGTTCGCTCTAAACTTCTCGCATAAAGATATGTCGTTGAAAAAGATAGATCTCCTAGATCTGCAAAACCGAACAATTCATGTCGTTCTGCCTGCATGCTCTTTGAGGCGAATTGAAAGCGATAATCCAGGCTGTATAAATCTTGGTACTGGGCAATAATCTGCCCAACCAGATCCGATTCATCTTCTGAGAGTCCAGATCCGTCAGGGAAAGGGTTTTCCAGGTCATCCAAGCGATAACTTTGCCCCAGAAAAATTTCCCCCTTACTTCCATCGTCTTTATAAAGTCCTGTACGTGCACCATAGGTAACATGGGTGCCATCTTCGACACGATCAAGTCCAGGGAACCTGTTGGCTTCGAAAATATTCACGGCATCAATCTGAACATCCTGAGAATCCTCATTCGGGATATCTGTATTATTTTTTGTTCGTACAGATGTTGTCAACGCAATCGTTGGTTCAATCACAACCAGTGCAGAGCCTATATTTCTAGAAACAGGATATGACACGACATCATGAATATAGGGATAGAAGCGAAAGGAATTAGCACCACCTTCTCCGCCTACAATTGAAATTTCATCACGATCAGATATTTGATACCCATCCAGACGAGAGCTGATCGTGAAAGTATTCACCAATCCAGAGGATCCTATATCCTTACGTTCCCAAGCCGTTTCGGCAGAGGTCCGGAAAACATCCTGCCCATTTCCTTTGCGTAGCAAACTGAGGGAAGACAAATCGACGGTCCATCGTCCTCCCAAAGTACCATTAGGTGTGCCTATAAAGCTCGCCTGGATTTCGGGCAAAATATTCGGCTGATCAACTGACCGATCACTTACCCTCACATCTTGAAACCCTAAAGCACGGACAACAAAATAATCACGATTATCAAACTTTTCAGCATAAATCTGGTTTTCAAGAACGTTATCACTTGTGATATCGTATTCACGAAGATATTTGTCGTCCGATGTTAATTGATTTTGGAACCCTGCACGCCAGTTGTCATTGATATCCCAAAGACCTTTTCCAAATAAGTGACCTCTAAACTTCTCATCGTCTTCAGAATAGGTTGCACTTGAGTCAAAATTGATTTCAGCATTGTTAAATCGTTTGCGGTACTCGCCCAATAATTGCGGATTATTTTTTGAAAAAACACGCGCGCCGATTGTGGCATCCTCTGATGGTGAAATTCCCCAATAATAACGCGATGTCAGCCCGAACCCCAATTGAGAATTCAAAGACAATTTAGGCATTAAAAAGCCATTTTTTTGTTTGATCGTCCCATCGGTATGCGAGAAATACGGCGTATAAAAAACGGGAACACCGCGCACTTCAAACTTTGCGTTTTTATACGCGATTTCATGTTTCTCTTTATCATGAGACACTTCATCGGCAACAATCTGCCATAAAACTGGTCTTTCGGGATCCGCCTTACACTCCTCACACGGGGTATAGGTTGCATCCTTCATAACAGTCTTTCCCCCTATTTTTTGCCCCTCTCCCGCCGTTATCCTTGATCCATCAACAAGCACAGATCGAAGTTTTCGAATATACCCGTCTTTCAAAGCACGTTCTAATTCAACTCGTTCGGCAGAATGGACATCCCCATTTGTGTCCATCATGGCAACATCACCAACTGCCTCAACGGTATCTTTTTGTAAATTATAAATGACGTTGTTTGCCTTGACGATTCGACCTGCTTGTGAGATTTCTACTTTTCCTGACGCTGTAATCACTTGATTGATTTCATCATAGGAAACAGTATCGGCGAACAAATCAACTTTGTCCGTATCTCCCGTAAAGGCAGGAGACGTAATAACAGGTTTGGGAGGATCCCGAAAACGCATCACGGAATCCTGATCATCAAGAATTTGAGCAGATGCTCTATTGATCGAAAGCGGAAAAATCGCAACACTGGTCAACAAAAAGACCGCCCATAGATTGCGCGAACAAGGAAGGAAGGAATATCCTGAAAAGAGCGACATACATACACTATATGAAAAAGGAAAAAACAGACCTCCTATTCTCAAGAAAATAGCAAGAGAAGTCAACTACGGATCGTTTTTTTATAGCATGAGAAAGGTTAATCTAGGCCAAAATAAAAAAATAGGCTTCAAAGAGGCCTATTTTTTTATTTTTCCAACGTCACATTTTGGATGGTACTCAGTTTATCTCAAATGGCGCGAACGACGGGACTTGAACCCGCGACCTCCTGCGTGACAGGCAGGCATTCTAACCAGCTGAACTACGTCCGCGCGTTTGAGTGGCTCTTTATTATAATCTTGAGCCCCCTTTGTCAATACGATATTTTCAAGAAGTTTAAAAAATTATACAGAGAACCCAAGCGACTCAGCAACGGCTTTATGCATTACCTGACCTCGACAAATATTTAAACCTGCGAAAAACCCTGCATCGCTTGCTAAAGCTTGCTCCCACCCCTTATCTGCGATTTGAAGCGCATAAGGCAAGATTGCATGATTAAGAGCAATTGCTGATGTCTTTGGGACCGCACCGGGCATATTTGCAACACAATAATGCGTAATCCCATCAACGTCATAAACGGGATCAGCATGGGTTGTAGGATGACTGGTTTCAAAACATCCTCCTTGATCAATTGCAATATCAACCATCACAGACCCTTTTTTCATTATTTTTAACATCTCTCGTGTTACAAGCCTTGGCGCAGACGCGCCAGGAACAAGAACTGCTCCGATAATGATATCAGCTTTTGGAATCAATGTTTCAACAGCAGCAGTGGTTGAGTATAGAACCTCGGCATTTCCATTAAAATGTTCATCAAGTTCACGTAAACGATCAGGGGACTTATCAAGAATCGTCACCCGTGCGCCCATCCCAACCGCAACACGAGCGGCATTGAAACCGGCAACCCCACCGCCCAGAACCGCAACACGTGCTGCAGGTGTGCCTGGAACACCGCCCATCAGAACACCCTGCCCGCCCATATGCTTCATTAAATAATGGGCTCCTACCTGTGCTGATAATCGTCCCGCAACCTCGCTCATTGGGGCCAAGAGAGGAAGCCCCTTTCCATTTAATCCGGTAACTGTTTCATACGCAATCGCAATACAATTCGATTGAATCAAAGCCTCTGCCTGTGGTTTATCTGCAGCGAGATGCAGGTAGGTAAATAGAATTTGTTCAGGCCTCAACATTTTACATTCCTGAGGTTGAGGCTCTTTCACCTTAATGATCATATCTGCAGTTTCAAATATTTCAGGTGCAGTCGATATAACCTGCGCGCCTGCCTGGATATAAGAGTCATCATCAAACCCGATTCCAGCCCCTGCACCAGTTTCAACCATTACATGATGCCCATGCGCGACCATCTCACGCACCGATGACGGAATTAAGCCCACACGATGCTCTTGTTTTTTGATTTCTTTTGGAACGCCGATATACATGATACTCCCTTTCGATGATGTAGAGCCGAAAAATACAAATCCCCCCCATATGATTTAAGGGGGGCCACTCAACAAACAAGTTGCCTCCTTCACAGTAGGATTATTTCTTATTTTGCCTTAGCAGCAGGGTTTCTGCAATAAGGCGCATCATGAAAGTAAGATTACAGACGCCAGCCACCATTCGCCAACACCATTTGATTCTGATTATTTCTTGCTATCCATGATTTTTTAAGATCTTGTTGTCATTTTTTCAGATAGCAGAATATTCAGAAACGCCTAAGAGAAGAAATATGTTCAGCTATACATTGAAAAATGGTCGGAATGACAAGATTTGAACTTGCGACCCCTTGCACCCCATGCAAGTGCGCTACCAGGCTGCGCCACATTCCGTTTTTAATCAAAGTTTAGTTGTTAAGATCAGCCGGAATTTACACGTCCCTTGAGTTGGAATCAAGTCTTTATTGAAACCACTTGATCAACGAAAAACACACCGGCTGATTTAATATCAACCAGGCTCCCTAGTAGAGCGAAGGTTAGGCACAGCTCCTCTCTGTTCAACCACAGCACAGGACCCTTCGCCGGAAGCTGCAACCTCTCCGAAATCTACTCCAATGGAGATCTTCTTAACATGTGCCCCAGGAACAGAGACAACAGCCAACCCAATAAATTCACTATCAACACCCGCTCGCGCTGCGGCAGGAATTGGCGACGGAGTCTCCATTCCAGGAACACGATCCAGCCAATCAAAAACCTTGTCAACACTATCTTTGGCCCGATGCATAATAGCCTTACCCCCAATCAGGGTTGACCCCACCCCCAAACCAACAAGCGCATTTGCTCCCGCCTCGGCCAACCATCCAAGGGCTCCACCACCGATAGATTCCGCGATATGCGCGACATGATGCACCATATGCGTGATGGCCTCTGTATAAGGGAGGATTGCCTGCAACCCTTGGACATTATGGGCCAACGCCGATATTCCGGGAACACTTAATTCTCCACCAATCCATAACATCGCCGCCGTTCCAATATACGACAATCCCGTTGATAATTTTGATTGAATGTCTGGCAAATTCCGACCAATCCACCGCCCTGCACGATGCCGCCAAGAATCTCCCCCTATCCGGCTTAATGCCACACCATCGTCATCCATGCGGATAAATCGATAAATCAACAGATAGGTCAGCCCAACAATCGCAAGATTTGAAACACCAAGGCCCGCAAATTTCGCCGCTTCATCCAGATGCCCTGCCATTTTTTCAATGGCGTCATTTCCAATAAACGAAATTTCTGTCCCCATAATGGCATCTTTTGTGGTTCCATTCCCGATAATGGCTTTCTCGAATTCCGCTTCGCTCACATTGGACGACATATTTATGTCAGAAGATTGTTCCTGATCATGCCCCGATTGACGATTAAAAATATGGGATAGTTTTTTATCCAAAGCATGCAAAACTGTTTCACTTCCTTCATAAGCCAAATAGGCCCCTCCCACTCCTACAATCACAGGCATATAGGTAGGAACCCAATTGGAAATCACCCGTGTCAATGGAGTAAGCGCAAGACGTGTAATAAGGGCATGACAAAATATGCGCCAAACAATATATTTTTCCCGATCTGGACGAATGGTTTTTTCCGGGGAACTGGAATGTGTGGTCATGGCCTGCTGACCAACAGCGAGATCATCGGCAACAACAGCAGAAGAGCCTTTTGCAGCAATGGCAGCCGCATCATCCACACCTGATGCCGCCAATTTTGCTGTCGCGGCAGCTATATCATCTGCAGACGCTGCTACAGATTTCAGATTAACCGCCACCAATTGCCCAAACGATGCCACAACATCCCATATCGCCATGAATCACTCCCTTAGCTGTATAAACGAGCCATTCTTATAAACGATCACGCAAAATTATGTCAACAAGTTATTGAAACCGGTTGCTGCGCGGGAAGCCGTTGGGCGGCATTTTACCGGATCCGGCACGATCCCCGATCCATTCCTTCACATTGGCGACAGTCATATCCCGTGTACCGGACAAGAAGGTTAACCCCTCTTTCAGGTTAAAGGTTTTCAGATCGCTCAATTCTCCGTCCTTGAATTTTTGCAGGATAACCCCTTTGCCTTTGTTCAATTCCGGAATTTGATCCAACGGGAACACCAACATTTTGCGATTATTGCCGATGGTGGCAATGTGGGTATGATCCTTGGGAATGGCGCGGCAAATACGGGCATCGCCGTTATCATCCACCGACATAATCTGTTTGCCGTTTTTGGTTTGTGCCAGAACATCATTGGACGACACGACAAAACCTTTGCCTTCGCGATTGGCCAACAACAATTTCTGATCCGGCGCCCACACCATCATCGCCACAATATCGGCATCGGTCGGGATTTCGACCAACAGGCGCACAGGTTCGCCCAACCCGCGTCCGGGCGGGAGTTTATCACCACCGATCGTGTAAAACCGCCCATTGCTGGCAAACGCCACAATTTTATCGGTTGTCTGGGCTTCGAAGACAAATTGTTCGTAATCGCCTTCTTTGTACTTTAAGTCTCCACGATTGACGCCATGGCCCTTCATCGCACGGATCCATCCCTTGGCGGACAGGATAACCGTAATCGGTTCTTTTTCGACCATCACCTGATTCAAATCCACCGTCACCGGAGCCGGAGGCTTGCCAATCGTGGTGCGCCGAGCGCCCAACGCCGTGGTCAATCCGTATAATTTTTTGGTAATGCCGATTTGTCGTTTAATTTCGGCCCATTGCTTGCTTTCGGATTTCAAAAGTTTTTCAAGCGCATCCTTTTCTTTTTCCAACCCGTCATATTCTTTGCGGATTTCCATTTCTTCCAATTTGCGCAACGACCGCAACCGCATGTTCAGGATCGCTTCGGCCTGTACTTCGGTCAAACCAAACGCCTTCATCAAGGCTGGTTTCGGCTCGTCACTTTCGCGGATAATGCGGATGACTTCATCAATGTTCAGATAAACAATCAGGTAGCCGGCCAATACTTCCAGACGGTGATTGACTTCGCCCAAGCGATGGTTGGACCGGCGCACCAAAACGTCCTGACGGTGGTTCAACCAACATTGTAAAACATCTTTCAGCCCCATAACCTTTGGCACCAAACCGTTTTCCAACACGTTCATGTTTAACGAAAACCGGTTCTCCAGATCCGATGCGCGGTAGAGGGCCTCCATCATCAATTCCGGTTCCACATTGCGATTTTTGGGCACAAGGACAAGGCGCATATCTTCGGCACTTTCGTCCCGTACGTCGTCCAACATCGGAATTTTTTTGTCATTGATCAGATTGGCAATCTGTTCGACCAATTTGGCTTTTTGCACCTGATACGGAATTTCGGTGACAACAATCTGCCACGTGCCTTGCTTTAAATCTTCCTTGACCCAGCGCGCCCGCGTCCGGAAAGAGCCCCGTCCGGTACGATAAGCTTCCAGAACGGCCTCAGGGCTTTCGACCAAAATCCCGCCGGTTGGAAAATCCGGGCCACGCACAATCTGGACCAATTCGGCAATCGATGCATCGCGCTCCAGCATCAATTCCATAGCTTCGCACAATTCGGCCACATTATGCGGCGGAATATTCGTGGCCATCCCGACCGCGATACCGGACGACCCATTGGCCAATAAATTCGGAAAGTTCGACGGCAGAACAACAGGTTCCAATGTCTCGCCGTCATAGGTTGCGCGAAAATCAACGGCATCATCATCAATGCCTTCCAACAACGCAATCGCGACATCGGTCAAACGCGATTCGGTGTATCGCATCGCCGCGGCATTATCGCCATCAATATTCCCGAAATTCCCCTGCCCGTCGACCAACGGATACCGCACGGCAAAGTCCTGCGCCAAACGAACCAACGCATCATACACAGACTGGTCCCCGTGCGGGTGGAATTTACCGATCACATCCCCGACCACCCGTGCCGACTTTTTCGGAGGGAGGTTAGGCGCCAGTTTCAACTGATACATCGCAAACAACACACGGCGATGCACCGGTTTTAACCCGTCCCGCACATCGGGCAACGACCGCGACATAATGGTCGACAAAGCATACGACAAATACCGCCCCGATAACAATCCGGACATCGGGGATTCGATAATATTGTCGTGCGCGGCCTGCGCCGAAGGAGGTTTACGAGCCATAACTTAGAGCCTTACTATAATTTAAATTATACTTTGGTAGGTTTATAACAGCCCACCACACAATATTCGATAGTCTTTTTTCTGATTCCAGAGATTGCATAGTTCATAAAAATTAGCATCTGGGTCAAGCATCAACTTTGCTAATTCATCAATTTTGTTAAGATCATCCTCAGTAAGAGAATAAAATTTTTCATTATCTCCACAAACAGGCTTATGGAGATAAATAATTTCGGAATTCATTAAACAATGAAAATCATAAAACAATGACCATAACACTGTTATAGCTCCCCGCATTGGATAAGCATTATAAAAATATTCTGGATCCACCTTCGACTCTCGAATAGATAGCCATGCATCAGCGGCAAAATCAAATTCACCCACTGGGATGTCATAAGGATCGAAGGTCCCCTTGATACTTAAACTTCCATCAACATCTATCGTAACCCAATCCTTGCGATGAATACACCAATATTGCGTTATCCAATGATCCACACTTAAAGATATGTCTCCAGTATCAAAATAAGGAGCATGACCAGCACGAACCCTAGCGGGCATCCCCTTGGATTTTAATATTGAAGCCATAAGAATAGCTATAAATCGGCATGTAAGAATTAACTTATCTTCAGGGGCCCTATCCAGAACAAAACCACGAGCATCACGGCGGTATAACTCGCTCAGCATAGCAGAAACCGTCACAAGGATGTCGTCTTCGGGTTGGCACCACCATGGAACTCTCATCATGTCACCGAACCTTAAATCACTATTAGTTCCCGTATTCCCCCCAAGCAAAGTCGTTCTATGGATAATACTTTTACGCACCAAATGACCAATTTCAAGAATGTCATTAGGCAATTTTTTTACAAGTCTGCTTTTGTATAATCCAGGGCAGGTATACATGCTATACTGCATATAATGATCAAGGATTTCAGATATCATTTTCGTAATTCCAAAAATAGGTTTTCCTTAAAATTCTAACGTTGTCAGGAATACAGAAAACATTTATCCCGCAGATTAGCACGGGAATCGGCGTTGGCAAGAGGGCACCCTCCACCATCCTCATGTTTCCACAATCGAAGCCCTTGATATTTTTTAACATAATCATTGACACATTTTTCAAAACATGTTACTAGGCTCAGGACTCATTAAATCCACCATATAACGATAGAGGCGATGGTAATAGCAGCTTTGAAGGTATGTGCGCATCGGTCATAGCGAATGGCAATACGCCGCCAGTCTTTGAGTTTTGCGAACATGTTTTCGATTTTATGGCGCTGGCGATAGAGCACCTTATCGTAAAAATGTTGGATTGCTCGGTTCTTCTTTGGGGGGATGCAAGGCGTTATGCCCATAGTTTTC
>JAEUKP010000001.1 GCA_016794145.1 Alphaproteobacteria bacterium
CAGGGATTCCTCCCTCCGCCTGCTTCAATATCTCCATAATCTGATGTTCGTTAAATCGGCTCGTCTTCATAGATATTCTCCTCTTCCTTCTTTACGAGAATTTTCTACTTCTAAACACCCTTAATTTATGGGGGGATTACCAATGCAATTTCAATCATACTAACTGCGCGTGGTGTACCAAATCGTATTATTGGAAGCCATGCCTTTGGTGAGACAAATCAGGCGGTTGAAACGGATGATGGCGTTGCATTACGAGCAAATCGTCGGGTTATTGTGGAGTTTTTGAAATAGAAAAAACACAAGAATCATTCCTAATAGAATTCGTATATTCCGCCTGCAAACCCAAGTATTATTAAAACAGAATTAGGGATTGGCTCTAGATATGGAATCTTTATCTGTAAAAGTCAGTATTTTTTGCAAATAATCGACCAATACTAAGATGTACGGCAATAAATAAAGTATGATGAAATTCCAGTACCACGGCATGCCTACCCCCAAGGATACCCCCAAATTTGTTGGGTGCAAATGTATTTCCATCGACACAGAAAAACGCCATCAACATTTTAGGTGTTGATTTGCAATGGTTTCAGGGGTATCTTTGGATGTCGGTGAACGTTGGAAAAAGAGGAAATGGCGGGGCAGTAGCTCCCAGTTGCCACCAATGTTCTGAAACGGGAGAGTGGTCAAGAGTGGTAATGGCGGATATTTCGGGCACATTTTTGCAACAAGCTATTTTTAGATACCCATCTCTGTACACCCTTTTTTTGCCCAGAATGGATCTTTCTGCCATTTGAGCAAATCATCTAGCGTATTGATCTTAAATTCTGTGCTGAGCCATGGGGTTTGCAATAGCCAACCTTCGTGTGATCTTGGATCAATCGCAATCAAAGTTTGTTTGTTATAAGGTTTTGAGTCACGCAGGTTTTGTTTCCAAAAATAGCGATACTGTTCCAAATCTGCCTGCTTAATTTTTGATTCGAAAAGCGGGGATCTCAATGGAAATCCACGTACATGGCACAAGGTAATTGGTACGAATTCTGCAGCCTCAGGCGTAAAATCCTTATCGTAAGCAAATTTAATTAACTCGTATTTTTTAAAACTGAACTGGAAATTTTCTAACTTTAAAACGGATATTTGCGGTGAGGCTGCAAAATTTGTAGTTACGACATATTTTGCGTGGGTTAGGCTGTCCCAGCATTTAAAGGCCAAGACTGCGACAACAGCAGTAATCAATATGAGAGGGATTAGCTTTTTCATGTCGGGCCTTGCGGGGTATAGTATACTCAAGAGTTGTCATGGCGGTAAATGGCGGGCAGAGGGGGATTCGAACCCCCGATAGGCTTGCACCTATACTAGTTTTCGAGACTAGCGCATTCAACCACTCTGCCACCTGCCCAAACCATGTCGATTCCCACTTCAAAGCAAAAATCAGTGATCGGGCGTTTATAGAAGAGAAACATCGCTTTTTCAAGATGTATTACTCGTCCTAAAAAAATTATAAAGCTTATGGCTTGTCTATCCAGTTATGCTATATTTACAGGGTCTATTGATCTTTCAAGTTATCTTTTAAGGAGAACATATATCATGGCGAAATCACAAGACGTTAAAAAAGACGAAAAGAAAAAACCACAAAAAACAGCAAAAGAAAAGAAAGCCGCAAAACAAGAAAAAAAGGCAGCAAAGTAGCCCACTTGTAGAGGTCGGCGGCTTGTAAGGCCGAAATTCCCCGAATCGGGCCAAATCCGCTTCGGGGTTTTTATTTTCGAATAAATAGTCACACCGGATAACAAAACACACTACAAAATGAATTTTTCCTATGCCATTCTAAAAAAACAAAATTTTCGCTTACTTATTGCGACCAGAATGTTTTCCAATATGGCCTTGCAATCCCTATCTGTTATTATTGGATGGCAGATATATGAACTTACAAATGATCCATTGATGCTAGGCTTAATTGGATTAACGGAAGCTGTTCCCGCGATTATTGGAGCCCTCTTTTCTGGCTATATTGTTGATATTTCAACCCCACATCATGTTTATAAAGCCTGTATTACAGCTTTGATTCTAAATCTGCTTTTTTTATTGAGTGTTGGCGGTGGTTTTTTTAGCGTTCCCCAAGGAGCTGTTATTCCACTTTTATTTCTGGGTATTTTTGTATCCGGTCTTGCCCGCAGCTTTCTTATGCCTGCACATTTTTCAATTACTCCACAAATTGTTGATAAAAAAGATTATGCTTCTGCGAATGGATGGTCGAATACAGCCTTTCAAGTTTCTGTCATTATGGGGCCAATTCTCGGTGGAGCTGTTTATGGTTTTTATGGCGTTAGCTCAGCTTGGATATTACCAATATCCTTTATGATTCTAGCATTATTATGCATACTAAATATAAAAAATCTTCGTGAGTATGAAAAATTTGACAAGAAGGGACGTGTTATTGAAAATATTATCGACGGCTGGAAGTTCATTCTTTTAAATCCGATGCTCCTTACGGTTATGGCCCTTGATATGCTTGCTGTCTTATTTGGTGGAGCCATCGCTATCCTTCCCGCTTTTGCGGCAGAAGTCTTGATGGTTGGGCCAGAAGGACTTGGCATATTAAGAACAGCACCAGGACTTGGTGCTATTGTATCAGCCATTTATCTGGCTTTGCGGCCTATGAAGATCTTTACACTTCAGCGGATGTTATGGTCAGTTATAGGATTTGGTCTTTCCATGATTGGTTTTGGCCTCTCAACCTCTTTTCTTCTGTGCTTTGTTTTTTTAGGTCTTAGCGGATTATTTGATACAGTAAGTGTTATTATCCGCTCAACCCTAAAGCAAATCCTTACCCCTGACCATATGCGCGGGCGCGTCTCGTCAATCAGCTTTATGTTTGTTGTTTCATCCAATGAAATCGGATCTTTTGAATCAGGCGTTGCTGCACGGGCATTGGGGCTTGTGCCATCTATTCTATTTGGTGGTATAATGACCCTGTTTGTTGCTGGGATCACTTTTTATATGACCCCATCATTGCGAAAACATGTTTTCGATGAAAATGGAATCTCTGAG
Organism: Alphaproteobacteria bacterium; assembly: GCA_016794145.1. Taxonomy (GTDB): domain Bacteria; phylum Pseudomonadota; class Alphaproteobacteria; order Micavibrionales; family Micavibrionaceae; genus UBA1573. The sequence continues at coordinate 3,049 of JAEUKP010000001.1, forward strand.
GCAAAATAAAATGACACAGGCGCATTCTGATATTGATACGATGAAAAGAGAGATCGAGACGTTAGATCTTATGGTCAAAGATCCCTTGATAGAAAAAGATGCTCGTGAGTACTCTTTGACAAATTTTGTAAGTAGAAATGCGGACCTTTTATTGGCTTTTCTTGATGAATTAAAATTCCTACGAGATCAGATAAATGGGGGCATACCAATCGGAGGATTTCAAAAATCCCACCGCGTTATTTTAGAAGGCTATTCAGATAAAAGCGCAGAAGAAGCGTTGTCAAATGCCTTAGATAAGGCCGCTCATTATTTTTCTGAAGATCATGATATATCGATAACCATTCAACAATTGATCGAGCTTCCAAATGGTGGTCATCGCGCCGTGCTCGAGGTTCATATAACACCTCTCCCGATAAGGGCTGCCCCTCATGTAAAGGCACAGGATATCACATTAAAGCGGGATCATGAGAAAGCCTTTCATACAACCAGAGAAAATGAAGATGAAACCTTTCATCATTTGGTATTTGATCATTTTTCTGCCCTAACGAAAGCAAAAACCATGGGGCATATTCCATCATCTTTTTTAATTAATGTGACTGATGCTAAATTGATGAGCTATATGTTAGAAAAACAATTCCTAAAAGCCGAATTATCTTTGAAAACCGCCTATGAACTTACAGAATCCGCAAGCGTCAAAGTGCCTCATCAAATCAAAGTCCATGTAAGAGAGTGCATATGAACTATTAAATCATTTTATTTGAATTCTGGTATATTTCATTTGGCTTATTAAAACAGAAAACCAAACGCGCAACTCCTTGAAGGGAAGCGGAAAGATTTTTTCAGGATTATACCCAGCAGATTTTAGTTGTTTCAGATATAACCTGGCTAAAACCTCATGGGCTTTAAAATACGGATGTTTCACTGTATTCAGGGACAATAGACTTTCTGCCTTATTACAAATTTCTTCTACCGCGTTAGGCTGGATTGAAGGAATCATAACTTGTGACCGTGCGCGATAGAAAGGGATCGAACGCAATAACCCGACCAACGCAAACCCCTCTGCCAGGGAATCTGTGTTTTCTTTTACACCCAGAATTCTTGCTTTAATTTTTAATAGGGGCGCATGAATGTGCCGTGCATACGCATGTATATCGAAATCATCATACTCATCGAAATCTGATTCTCTGGCAGAGATTAATTGATCTATATCATCTTTTGAAATTGGATAATCAATAAGACTCTTTTCCAGATCTTGCAGTAAAGGATGGTGTGTATATCCTTCTGCACGAGATATTTTTCCGATTTCATCTTTCCACCATTGCAATCGGATATATCCCATGTGGGGTGTATCAATGATATCGCGCAATCGTCCAATTTCAAGATTCAATCTATCAAAAACAGTCACAGCCCGTTGCTGCCCAAGATGGGAAATAAATAAAGATAATAAATATCGATCAGGATCATTGACTTTTAAGGAGCTGGGATCGACCATTTCAGAAAAGCTCCGCCAGTAAATTCTTCATATCCATCGGCAACTCAGATTCGAATTTCATCTCTTCCCCTGTTCTTGGATGGATGAATGAAATTTCTTTTGCATGAAGGGCTTGATGTGGAAAAAAAAGAATTTTACTCCTGACATCCTCATCATAATCAGCCCGTTTTAGGTTCGACACCAATTTTGTCGATTGAGCCCCATAAAGAGGATCCCCAATCAACGGAAATCCCATATGTTCCATATGAACACGAATTTGATGTGTTCTACCTGTTTCCAAACGACATTCAATCAAGGCCAGGGTCTCACGGAATGTTTGTTTTACAGTATAATTTGTAACTGCTTCACGACCTGAATGTGTATGAACTGCCATTTTTAAACGGTTTGTTTGATGACGCCCAATCATTGTTTCAATACGACCACGTGAAGGAAACGGAACCCCGAGGACGAGAGCAAGATAGATGCGAGATAAACTGCGATCCTGCAACTGTTCAGACAAATGATGATGCGCCAAATCATTCTTTGCAACCATCATTAATCCAGATGTATCTTTGTCTAAGCGATGAACAATCCCCGGACGTTTGACCCCGTTAATTCCTGATAAACTTGGGCCACAATGATATAACAGCGCATTGACCAAAGTCCCTGTATTATGGCCAACCGCAGGATGAACGACCATCCCGACAGGTTTATGAACAACCAATAAATCATCATCCTCATAAAGAATATCAAGTGGGATATTTTCTGGTTGAGGATCTGCATCAAGCAGTGGCGGCAGCGATAAGATGACCTGATCTCCCATTTCCATTTTGCGCGAAGAGGTTTTACAAACCTGATGATTTACCAAACATTCACCAGAATCGATTAAAGCCTGCAAACGTGTTCTTGAATAATCAGGGAAGAGCATTGCAACCGCTTTATCAAGTCGCAGGCCCAATTGTTCTTCAGCAATCGTTACGCTCAGAATATCTCTGGCATCATCAATGCGCTCACTCATGGAAGATCATCCAAACTGCGAGCAGCGGCACCAGCACAGATATTCTCAAAAGAAGGAAGTTTTGACAGTCCTAGCAACCAAGTATCATAGGCAATATATTTCAGATCCTCTGGGGCCCCCTCTTTTGAAAACCCGGTTTCAGCCACCCCCAACAGAAACCGTTTCCCATTCTGGTTAATCAATCGAACAGGAATCGCATTTACGCCCTCTATAAACGATTCATCTGCAATAATAACCCCTGCATCTGAAAACGTAACAACCCGTGCATATTGACGGCCTCCATGATCTGCTGGTTTTCCCGCCAATAAGACATTATACCTCCCATCAGGAAGCGCAATCACATCGAGTCCCGAATATCCATATTGGCCCGTCAGATATTTCTGCCAAACAGGTGACCCATCTGGATCGAGCTTCATAACCCATGCAGCCTTTGATCCTGAAATAGATGGCAAAGCATCGCCAACAACAACCATCGACCCATTATGACCTGATGCAACAGAACGCCGAATAACAGAATCTCCACCGCGCGCATAGGGACGTTGATATAAAATATCTCCTTTATTCGAAAGCCTTAAAACCCACCCAGCATCCCGGTTCCCGTCCGTTGTCCGTACTCTTCCAGTCATAACCATTTCATGCCCCGAGAGGCGACCAATAAATTCTGGTTTATTCTTAACGCCTGGTAAATACTCTTTCTGGAAACGTTTTTTTCCATCTTTATCTACCCAAATCAAAACAGAATAAGAATCTTCGGGGTTCTGTCGAGAGATGGCCTCTGCCGCAATGATCATCTCTGACTTACCGGGCACAGTCATCATTGATTTTGGGATCAAATCAAGCTTGGGATCTGAAATTATCTCGGTTGTCCGTAATTCTCCAGCCCCGTTCAGAAATGACAACCCGATCGAATGACTTTTATTCGATTCAAGGCCTGCCAGAACAACGATCCTATCTTTCAATAAAACGGCATCTGTAACTGTTTTTAAATTTTTTATATCAATCCATTTTTCAACAATAACTTTTCCTGTTTTATCTGTTCGTAAAATTTGAATTTGTGGATTTGAAAGCCCTTTCTTTTCGTCATACGATATGCTGGTGCCGATAACAATTTGCCCACCATCCACAACAGGAAGCAAAGCTCTGGGACGATCGGCCCCTTTAACACCGCTTATTTTTTTCCATATTGCAGACTGATCAAATCCGGGGACCCGCAAGGGAATAATTTCCTCTGCGATGACTTTGCATGGGTCCACTCCCTCAACTGCGAAAGCAGAGTAAGACCAACTCAAAATTACAAAGCACAAGACCAGATTCAAACTTTTCATTCAAAAACTTTCATTATCTGTATTATATGGCATGACCCAAGCATGGCTGATGTGATACAGATAAAACACCAAACAAGCCATATCAACAAAAAAGAAAATATCGTATCAAAACAATTCTTGCCGCCTTGCAAGAAGAGGGCCGGAATCAGCAGAGATTTCTTGTCTCTTTTTAGGAATTATGATTAAACCTCGAAAGAAACTGTCAACCCATATAATTGATTAAAGAGAAGAAACACAACCAATGGCCCATATTCTGCTTGCCGAAGATGACGATTCTATGCGCCAGTTCCTGACACTGGCGCTTGAAAAAGCAGGCCATCGGGTAACCCCCTGTGCGGATGGGCTTGCAGCCTATAAAGCGGCTGAAGATCTGGGACCTGAGATTAATCTCCTTTTAGCCGATATTGTTATGCCAGGCATGGATGGAATTGAGTTATCGCAACGTGTTGGGCATCTCCACCCTCATATTAAAATTCTTTTTATCACAGGGTTCTCTGCCGTCGCAATGGGGGCAAGCGGATCCCAGAACCAAAATGCAAAGGTTCTTTCCAAGCCTTTTCACTTAAACGACCTTGTCAAACAAGTAGATGAAATTTTAGGAAACACACCAACTGCAATTTTTTGATACTTTATGCTTGCATAATGAAACTATTCCCGCTAAAAAACCATCACGTTTGGTTACAAGAACAAAACGTACCGCGCAATTAGCTCAGCGGTAGAGCACTATGTTGACATCGTAGGGGTCACAGGTTCAATCCCTGTATTGCGCACCATTCTTTCAATGAGTTAGCCCACAGTAACTTACTGATCCAATGTTCATTTGAACAAGGGATATCCACTCTTTTTTTGTTCTTAAAATGGTTTGATAATTACAAAAATAACAATGGCAATCATTAATACTGTCGGAACTTCATTCCACACACGATAAAAAACATGTGACCGTTCATTTTTATCTTGATTGAATTGTTTACGCCATTTCGAAAAAGCACCATGACATCCAAACATCACAAAAAGTAGACCCAGCTTTGCATGCATCCATCCCATTTTCATTAGGTCAGGATTGGCCCAGACCATCAATCCCCCTAACAGCACCATCACAATTGATGCTGGATTGATAATAGCATGCATTAAACGACGCTCCATTATCTTTAATGTTTCTGAAACTTCCCCCCCTTTTACAGCCTGTGCATGGTAAACAAAAAGGCGCGGCAAATAAAGCATTCCAGCCATAAATGCAATGACTGCAATTATATGCAAAGCGCGAAGCCAATCATAATGGCTTAATAAAAAATCCTGCATCGCTCTCCCCTATTTCAATGTTTCCAAAATATCAGAAGCCGCCTGCGCAGGGTCATTTGCCCCTGTAATTGGACGACCAATGACAAGATGAGTTGCACCTGCCAAGATCGCATCTTGAGGTGACATGATGCGTTTTTGGTCTCCACTATCGGTTCCAACAGGACGAATTCCTGGGACCATTAAGACAAAATCATCGCCTAAAGATTCGCGAACCAATCTGATTTCTTGCCCGGAACAGACAATTCCTGCAAGGCCCGAATCCCGTGTTAGTTTTGCCAGTTTAATAACTTGTTCCGGAGGGGTCCCCGTCTGGCCAACAGAGATTAAGGCCTGTTGATCAATCGATGTCAAAACTGTAACAGCCAGAAATCGGGGTGGAGGGACTCCAAGTTTTAAAGACTCATCCAGCAACGCATCAAGCCCTATTTTCATCATCTCCATCCCACCAGAGGCATGACAATTGATATACGCAACGCCTAAACGCGCTGCCCCACGTAATGCCCCAGCAACTGTATTGGGAATATCGTGGTATTTCATATCCAGAAATATTTTGGAATCAGGACAGGCCTTTAAAATGGCGGCGACTCCGTCTGGACCATTCGTTGCAAAAAATTCCAACCCTAATTTAATACCGCATCCCGCCCCACTGACTTGATACGCCAAATTTGTCGCAAGCTTTAAATCAGGGGTATCAATCGCACAATAAATTTTTGTCATGTCACTCTACTTCTTTCTGTGATCGTTTTAACTCGAGAGATGTTATTTCTTTACGCAAACAACGCAATTCCCTCCGAGTAATTCCGCCATTCAACCACACGATAACAGCCCCCCAAATAAACCCCATAAAAACAGAACAAAATACGATCAACGCAAGAGGAATGGATAAGGGATCAGCAAATGGATAGACCGAGAAATCAACTGGATCACGATTCAAAATTGAAACCCCGAAGACAAGGATCACAAAAAAAATAGTCACCAGAATCCTTGCCAGTGCGAGCATTGATTGAGCCTCCTTATAAATTCATTCTATAGATCGTCTGTGTTCAGACGATCCCGCAATTCTTTTCCTGATTTAAAGAAAGGCAATCTCTTTGGACCGACATGAACAGATTGCCCCGTTCGAGGATTACGCCCGACACGGGCCTCCCTCTCTTTTACAGAGAATGTCCCAAATCCACGTAGCTCGACACGATCGCCCTTAATCAGCGCATCACTGATGCCCCCAAAAAAAGCATCTACAACCTTTTCAATATCGCGCAAATATAAATGCGGATTTCTTTCAGACAAATTTTGTATCAATTCAGAACGGGTCATAATGTCTTCTCCCCTTTCAGAAAATTAATTGGTCAACATTATCTTCGGATATTCAAACGACTAGCGGCAAGAGTCAAGTGATACTGTCAATAATCCATTGAAAGAGCTAGAAAAATTAAGAATTGAAATTTATTTTTATACTATTTATCCGTTGATGTACGGAAAATACTCTCTGCTAACATTTTACGCTCAATGCTATTTGCCGGGGGATTTGCCGGGGCGGCAAGAGTCAGGGCTCCCCGCCTTTCAGCAGAAGAAGGCACCGCAACAAGTTCAAAAGAGTGAATAAGCATTTTTTTGCTTAAAATTGACGGCATATTTTCCCCCAGCCGGATATATATCTTGCGTCATTAAAATGAGCGAATTTTTGATAGATGGATGGTATTCTGCCCCCTCACCCAACTCCGGCTAAAGGCCTACAGCCGCCTTAAGCTGGCATTGCTCTCTCCCCCGTGGGGAGAGGGAGGGGTGAGGGGGAAACCTTTCGGATAGTTTCATGAACAAAGTATATACCGAAAAATCTTCCCTTTTTTCTACCGATCAATTTCTCCGAACACGATGTCCAGTGACCCGATATTGGCAACGACGTCGGCCAACATGTGACCGCGCGACATCATTTCCAGACCTTGCAAATGCGCAAAGCCAGGTGCGCGGATATGGCAGCGATACGGACGGTTGGTGCCATCCGAGACCAGATAGACACCAAACTCCCCTTTCGGAGCTTCCACTGCGGTATAGGTCTCCCCTGCAGGAACGTGATAGCCTTCGGTAAAGAGTTTGAAATGGTGGATCAACGCCTCCATCGAGTTTTTCATCTCGGCGCGGGGCGGTGGACAGATCTTGTAATCATTGGCTTTGATCGGGCCTTCCGGCATCCCGGCCAAACACTGTTTCATAATGCGCAGGGATTGGCGCATTTCTTCCATCCGCACCAGATAACGGGCATAACAATCGCCTGTCTTCCCAACCGGAATATCAAAATCCATCTTCGCATAGGCGTCATAGGGCTGTGATTTGCGGAGATCCCACGCAACTCCCGATGCACGCAGCACAGGGCCTGTAAAGCCCCAATCCAGTGCTTGTTCCTTGGTCACCACGCCAATATCAACCGTCCGTTGTTTGAAAATACGGTTACCGGTTAGCAGAGAGTCCAGATCGTCCAAGACTTTGGGGAAGCTATCTGTCCATGCCAGCATGTCTTCCGCCAAACCTTTGGGCAGATCCATCGATACACCGCCCGGACGCACATAGTTTGCGTGAAGGCGAGCGCCACACACGCGGTCATAAAATTCCATCCCTTTTTCACGTTCTTCGAATCCCCACAACGCCGGTGTAATCGCGCCAACATCCAGGGCAAAGGTCGTAATGTTCAGGATATGATTCAAAATGCGGGTCAATTCACAAAACAGAACACGAATATATTGGGCGCGTTCCGGAACCTCTATCCCCAGAAGTTTTTCCACCGCCAACGCAAAGGCATGTTCCTGATTCATCGGGGACACATAATCCAGACGATCAAAATACGGCAAAGCCTGCATATAGGTTTTATATTCAATCAGCTTTTCGGTGCCACGGTGGAGCAGCCCGATATGCGGATCCGCCCGTTCGACAATCTCGCCATCCATTTCCAAAACCAGACGCAACACACCATGCGCAGCCGGGTGCTGTGGCCCAAAGTTCATCGTATAGGGCTTGATAAAGTGTTCTTGTTCGGTCGTCTGTGTGTCGAGTGCTGCGGATGTCATACAATTACCTGCGGGTTACGTTTTATTTAATGCGCTACTATATACGGCTTTGCGGGACGAAAAGCCACATCGGGGGTTAGGTCGTATTTTTGCATGATTTGTTCGATAACGCCATCGGAAATCAACTCCTCTGTCGCAATATTCAACATGCTCAATAATTTTGTTTCGCCCTTTGCCACGGATAAATTGTTGGGAATTACTTTGACAACATCACCCGAAATGATGCGGATTTTACCCGGATTTGCTTTCATAAAATGACGGGCTGTCATCAGATCCCAAAAAGCGACATCTGCCTTTCCCATAGCAATTTGTAACAAAATATCCGATAACATGGAGCTTGGTGGAACAGAAATTTCTTGTGATTTTGGAAAAAACTCGGCTCGATAATCTTCGCTAACCTCGCCATTCATTGTCACAAAACGAACGGTAGGATCATTGATTTTGTTATAGTGATTGTCAAAACGATGGTCCTTACCGGCCGCAAATAAATAAATGGGCGTGTAAAATAACGGAGTTGAATAATCCGCGAACTTGCCGCGGCGCGCGTTAGGCCATCCTCCGGAGCATTCGACATCAATTTTCCCAACCCTTAAATCATCCAGATACGTGGCCGTATTGATTTCTTGCCACTCTACCTTCAATCCAAGGCGTCTGCCCATCGCGGTCATATAATCAATATAAACCCCTGAAAATTGCCCCGTATTGGGATCTTTCATAATAATGGGTTCCCACGCGCTGTAACCGCACCGCAGGACACCCGTGCGCATCACACGGTCATAGGCGGATTCTTTTTCCCCTGCAAAAGCCACAGAGGATAGAATTGTCATAAGATATATTAGAAAGAATAACCGCACAGTTTTACCTTTCGCCATTCATTTTCCCCTCACCCGACAAACTTCGCTTACCGACCTCTCCCTCAAGGGGAGAGGTTTTTATGCCCCCTCTCCCCTTGAGGGAGAGGGATGGGGTGAGGGGATAAATTATCGATCGTCATTTTTAAATCTGCCAAAACACCTTCAATATTGTTCAGCACATCGTTGTTCCAATACCGTTTTACAACATAACCTCTGTCCTTAAAATAAGCATCCCTTATGTTATCTCTTTCATTACCGTTATGTTGTCCACCATCAATTTCAACAATCATATTTTTATCAAAGCACACAAAATCAACAATATACGGGCCTAGCTTCACCTGTCGTCTAAATTTCAATGTGTCAAACCTTCGCCCTCTTTCCCAACGAAAGAAGAATAGATTACGCGTTGCGGTCGGTTTCTTTCCATCCGATTTTGGGTTTACTATTCGCTTTTTCGTCGCCTGGAAGCGATTGAACATCGGTCAAGGCTTCCCATGGGCTTAAATTATCAAAAACACGGAAATCTTGTGGCAACGACACAGGGCCATACACCACACGTTTTTGCACAGGGTCATAATGAACCTCGACATGGCCGGTCAGCGGGAAATCTTTGCGCAACGGGTGACCATCAAAGCCATAATCGGTCAAAATCCGGCGATGATCCGCCAATCCATCGAACATGATTCCGTACATATCCCATGTTTCGCGTTCGAACCATCCTGCCGCACTGAACAGCGATGCCACAGAGGCCACCGGAGTCTCTTCATCGGTTGTGACTTTGACACGGGCGCGGAGATTATGGCGCATGGACAAGAGTTGGTACACAACCTCGAATCGCTCGGGGCGGTTGGGGTAATCGACACCGCAAATATCAATCAATTGCCGGAATTGGGTTTCATCGGCATCGCGCAGATACGCCATAACCGCGAGCAACGCTTCACGTGTTACATGAAAAACCAGTTCTTGACCCTTGGTAGAAAAGGATAAAATGCCATCTGGAAATTTGGCTTGTATCCCTTCGGCATACACCACCAACGGATCTTTGACAGGTTCTTCGGCGACAGAAGCAGCAGGCGTTGTTGAGTCAACCATAATCTTACCTCACCATCCGTGTGTCTTCACGGCGGATTTTTTTCTGAAGTTGTAACAGACCGTATACCAATGCTTCGGCGGTGGGAGGGCATCCGGGCACGTAAATATCCACGGGCACAATTTTGTCACAGCCACGCACAACCGAATAACTGTAATGGTAATACCCCCCCCCGTTGGCGCAGGATCCCATCGAAATGACCCAACGTGGCTCGGCCATCTGGTCATAGACTTTGCGCAAGGCGGGGGCCATTTTATTGGTCAGCGTTCCAGCCACAATCATCACATCGGATTGACGCGGGCTGGGGCGTGGAATGATCCCGAACCGGTCAAGGTCATAGCGCGACATATAGGAATGGATCATTTCGACCGCACAACAGGCCAGACCGAAGGTCATTGGCCACATCGACCCTTGGCGCGCCCAATCGAACAATTTATCGGCTTGGGTCAGCACAAAGCCTTTGTCCGAGACTTCTTGGGCCAATTTTGCCACGGCTTCATCCTGCTGTTCCGCAGGAAGCATCGGGACATTGGTCAATAACGGCGCTTTCGGCGCTTCAAAAATATGACGTTCACTGCTCATTCCGGATTATTCCCAATCAAGGGCCCCTTTATTCCATTCATAGACAAGACCAACGGTCAAAACGGTCAAAAACACAACCATTGACCAGAACCCAAACATGCCGATCGCGCCGAGCGATACAGCCCACGGGAAGAGAAACGCCACTTCCAGATCGAAAATAATAAAGAGAATAGCAACCAGATAGAATCGGACATCGAATTTCCGGCGGGCATCGTCAAAGGCTTCGAAGCCGCATTCATAGGCCGAAAGTTTTTCGGTATCCGGCTTGCTCCGGCCAATCAGCATTGACGCCAGAACCATAACACTGGCAAGCCCCAGCGCAATGCCAAGGAACACCACAATAGGCAGGTAGTTTAAAAGAAAATCTGTTGAAGCCATAATAATCGAATCCGTTGAGATGTGACGTTAAGATGTAATCGGCAAATTAACGCGTTAAATGACCATAAATCCAAAGATCTTTCAAGGGGGAAGCCATCTTCCTTGCCGATTATCATCATAAATTTTTGATACAGTGCCTGATAAGGGGATGGCTTTTTCTTGCTATTCGGGTAAAAACCTGTCACGAAGTTTTTCCATACTGTAAAGCCGCCCCATTTTCAGGAGACATCATGAAAATCGCCATCTTAGAACAGCAACCTATCTCAACTCTGGAATTACGTAGGCATGGCTTGCCTCATATGTTTCCGGACGCGGAGATTGTTGCGGTACCTCCGGAAGAGATTCTCGAGTCTATGTCTATGATGAAAGATTTTCATATGCTGGTTCTAGGGGGAATTGTGGGTGAGGATAGCCCCTACCCCACTATTTTTACCCCACAGCGTGCCGAAATTCTGGAAAATTACTTGTTGCAGGGCGGCATTGTATGGGCCGAATGCGCGGCCACCTATCATTTGACACGATTTTATTCCTACATCACGTCCACTGGACAATTTAAAGAGAAAGATGGTTTGGAGCTGATTCCAGGTAGCGCCACTGGTCCTGCTTTTCCTCATCACACGACTCCTTCAGGTGGGAGAACCTTGACAGTCGCCACGATTTTCAATCCGGCCGCCACAGAGGGATTTAGCTCCTATCAGGCTTTGGACATTAATGGCCCTGCCCTACATCTTGATCCGGATGCATCTGTGATTGAAACATTACGTTACGGAAACGCGCCCGGTCAGCCTGTCTGTGGCGTCATAAAATCGCATGGAACAGGGCTTCTTATGGCGTTTAGTTTCCATGCAGCCATTCCATTTGGTCATCTTTCTGGAAACCAGAATGCAGAGGAAGCCAATCGTCTGTTATTTTTGGCCCACCAAGCCAACCGCATTCACGCGCATATAAATATAAGGAGATTAGCTTGTGAGTAAATTACCCATTCGTTTACGTCCACACCACCTCCTGTGCATTTTGACTTATGTTGGAAAAGGATACAGCGAATCTTTTATTCATAATATGGATCAAATTGTAAAAACGCTCTCCACCGGACAAGCATCCATTATCATCGATTATGGGCCAGATGACATTTGTGCTCCGCGCGTGTGCGATGACACCGATGCATCCTGCCATTGCTATGAAAGTCAGATTACGGATAGGGATAATGATGTGCTGGATGACCTAAAAAAACACCCGGAATTTTCTATAATTAAGCTTCGAGAGGATCTGATTTTAACAGAAGATCTGATCTCGAAGCTTCGCACGGCGTATAAAAAGGAAGAGATACGAACCGCGTGCCGTGGATGTGAATGGTATGATTTATGTACAACTACATCCAAGGCCGACTTCCACGGCGTTAAGCTCAATCCCTCGTCTATAGTCTAAGGATTCAGCGGTGACCACGCAGGATCTGAGTCATCCCCCGAGGTTTTAAGTGCCCGTTCGTTATGGCCTGTCAGGTCAATGCTATACACCTTGGATGAACGGCCATTGGAGCCCGGGCTTTCCTTAAAATACGCGATCACGCGGCCATTCCGTTTACGCACGTCTCTGGAAATTTAAGAAAGATCCCAAACGCAGATGATGAAAATCGCTTGTCATTTCTGTCTTACCAGGCTAACCGAATTTACGCGCATATTGCGCCTATTAAACGCACTCTATAGTTAAGAAAGAAAAAAACATGCCCCAAATCAAGCCCATTCATATTATCGGTGGTGGTATGGCCGGAACCGAGGCCGCATGGCAAGCCGCAAATCTAGGTGTCCCCGTGATCTTGCACGAAATGCGCCCGCATACACCGACCGAGGCCCATAAAACGGATGGTTTAGCCGAATTGGTGTGTTCGAATTCCTTCCGATCGGATGATAAAGATTACAATGCCGTTGGTGTTCTTCACGAAGAAATGCGCCTGTGCAATTCCCTGCAAATGCGCGAAGCGGCCAAAGCGGCTGTCCCTGCGGGAGGCGCATTGGCCGTTGACCGCGATCAGTTTTCGCACGGGGTAACCAAAACCCTGTCCGAACATCCTTTGATCACCATTGAACGCGGGGAAATCGCGGGGATTCCGCCTGCCGAATGGGATTCGGTGATTATTGCGACCGGCCCCCTTACATCTGCGCCACTCGCAAATGCCATCCGCGAATTAACAGGGGAAGACTCTCTCGCCTTTTTTGATGCAATTGCCCCCATCATCCACCGTGAATCAATTGATATGAATGTCGCTTGGTTCCAATCACGGTATGATAAAGAAGGACCAAACGGAAACGGCAAAGACTATATCAACTGCGGTATGAATAAAGATCAATATCTAGGCTTTGTAGAAGCATTACTATCAGCAGAGAAAACAGAGTTTAAAGAATGGGAAAAGAATACACCCTACTTTGAAGGCTGTATGCCGATTGAGGTTATGGCCTCGCGTGGCGCAGAAACACTGCGCTTTGGCCCCATGAAACCCGTTGGATTGACCAACCAACATACAGGGGAACGACCTTATGCTGTTGTACAATTACGACAAGATAACGCGCTTGGTTCCCTCTATAATATGGTTGGGTTTCAAACCAAAATGAAATATGCCGAACAAATCCGTGTATTAAGAATGATCCCTGGATTAGAAAATGCTGAATTCGCGCGTCTTGGTGGATTGCACCGGAATACGTTTATCAATTCCCCCCGTCTTCTTGATGAAAAATTACGCCTAAAGGTAATGCCCCGCATCCGCTTCGCAGGCCAAATCACAGGGTGTGAAGGCTATGTCGAAAGTGCCGCTGTCGGGCTCATTGCCGGGCGGATGGCAGCATGTGAACGACTGGGAATAGAAATGCCTCCACCACCAGAAACATCCGCAATGGGTGCTATTCTGTCTCACATCACTGGCGGAGCAAATGCAGAGACATTCCAGCCTATGAACGTCAACTTCGGATTATTCCCGGATATCGAGACCAAAGAGCGTGGCCGCGAAAAGAAAAAAGCACAAGCACATCGTGCTCTCGCTGATATAGCAGAATGGGTCACATACTTTCCCGAACTGCCTGGGTAATCATGAGATACACATCGTCCACTGGCTGGAGCGCGTCTACGATGACACAGCGTGACGGCGCTTTGCGTGCGATATCCAGAAATCCGGCGCGGAGTTTTTCATGGAAATCCATGTGCAACTTTTCAAAACGGTCTTCGGTATTTTCTCGCCCCGCCGCGCCCTCTTTCTGGCGCAACGATCGCGCCAATCCTTCGGCCACAGGAAGATCGAGAATAAACGTCAGATCCGGTTGAAAATCCCCCAAAGACAGGCGGGCAATCTGTTCGATTGTTGGAATATCAAACCCATGACCATATCCCTGATAGGCGATGGTCGAGTCAGTGAACCGGTCACAGATAACGATTTTTCCTGCTGCCAGGCTTGGCTTGATCAGCTTTTCAACATGCATCTGGCGGGCGGCAAAAAACAACAGACATTCGGCCATCGGCGTCCAGTTACCACCATCCCGCTGCACCAACAAATCACGGATTTTCTCGGACTCCGCCGTGCCCCCCGGCTCGCGCGTGAGAACAACGTCATGCCCGGCCTCCTCCAAGGCAGATTTCAAACGGCGGCATTGGGTACTTTTTCCAGCCCCCTCGCCGCCTTCAAAGGTGATAAATAGCCCCTTTTCCATTATTGATATTTTGGAGCCCCCACAACCAACAGCATCAATTTTTCAGAAAGTCGTGCAAAAAAAGAAGCCTCAGCGATATCTTCACCCGCGATAAGAGGGCTGGTAAGCTTCTTTCCATTTTTAAGCGTCGCAACAATCTCCCCAATCGGATCGCCTGCCTTGACAGGAGCCACCAATGGAATTTTATAATTGGCAACAATGGTCGCAGGTGTTTGATCAAAAGCTGAAACAGTTGCTTTAAGATCCTTCGACGCGCGAAGTGATACCTCTCTGCTTTGCCCCAAAACAACAGGAGCTTTTCCGATGACAGAATCTTTTTGAACCAGGTTAATATTTTTAAATGATACTTCTGCCCATTTCATTAATTTTTCCGCTTCATCTGACCGGGCTTGCATTGATTCAGTGCCATTGATCACCATAATAATCCGGCGGCCATTGGCAACAGCAGACCCAATCATTCCATACCCACCTATTTCTGTGTGGCCTGTTTTGATTCCATCGGCTCCAATCGTTTTATAAAGAAGAGGATTACGATTTCCCTGCTTAATGTTATTATAAGTGAAATCAATTTCTGAATAGTATTTATAATCCTCCGGATACTCACGGATCAAATAGACCCCCATCTTAGCAAGATCACGTGCCGTTGAATAATGGTTTGGATCAGGCAATCCATTTGAATTCATAAAATGGGAATTTTCCATCCCGATATCTCTTGCCTTACGATTCATGAGTTCAGCAAAATTTTCTTCACTCCCCGCAATTCCCTCTGCCAGCACAACACAGGCATCATTGCCAGATTGAATAACGATCCCTTTAATAAGATCTTCAACCTTAACCGTTGTATTCAAGTCAACAAACATACGCGAACCTTCCATTTTCCACGCACGCTCACTCACTGGCAGTTCATCCGTCAATTTAATTTTACCATCACGAATAGCATCATATGCAACAATGGTTGTTAGAACCTTTGACATTGAAGATGTTGGCATCTTTTCATCTGAATTCTTATCGTATAAGACCTCTCCGGTTTCAAAATCGATGATAATAGCCTGCTTTGCTGTTGTATCCGGCGACTGCAAGCCCTGAGCGAAAGCAGTCTGTATAAACACCAATAAAGCGAAGATCGTAAATAGTACATTTTTCATGGGATGCTACTTTTCCGGAAAAAATTATTGAACAACTATGATTGCATCGGACTGACCATTTGCAAGAACTTTAGAAAGGACATTATCTGCTGCACGAATAGTGTCAAGTGGCCCGAGGCGCACTTTATACAATATTTTTGTACCGTATCTTACAGGTTCTACACTTGCTCTTCCGATAGTTTCCAGCCTTCTTGCAAGGCGTTCAGCATTATCCAATTGACCGAATGCACCGGCCTGAACAAAAATCTGCGTTGGTGCCACAGGACTTTGTTGGACCACAGGATTAGGATAAAAATTTCCACCTTTGTAATGCCCTTCTACTTTGTCATGTTGGGCTGTTTGGGCAAGATCCGCCTCTGTCAACTGGATATCAGATGGAACAGGTCCATGGGGTGCGACATAGTATCCACCGGGTAATTGACCCGTTTGATTAAACGCGACCTCTACACCTTTTGTTGATTTCCCGCTGCGAGCTGCGTTTGCCAGAGCCCGACTTTCATCTGCAAGTAACTCAAGCTTGACACGGGCCGTACCTGTCCTGACCATGCCCAATAATTCAGCAGCCTTAGCGGATACATCCATAATACGCCCACGCGCAAAAGGCCCACGATCATTGACCCTTACAACAACACTCCGCCCATTATCAAGATTTGTAACCCTCACCAAGGATGGCATTTGTAACGTTCTGTGGGCTGCAGTCAATTCATTCTGATCATACCGCTCTCCACTTGCTGTCTTATTTGCATGAAATCCAGGACCGTACCAAGAGGCAATACCTGTCTCAACATAATCATAAGTTTCGGCTGGGTAATATGTTTTTCCCATCACTGTATAGGGTTTTCCAACCTTCAGAACACCTTTTGACGTATCGGCAGAAGGACGATTAAACTTTTTATACATAGCCGATCCGAATTCAATTTCAGAGCATGCAGTCATCGTAAAGGAAACAATAAATAAAAGGAGTATCGAAATAAAATGTTTCATTTTTTCTTTCACTGATTAAAACGAGAATCATCAGATGTATCATGAGAGATATCACCTGATGGGGTTTGGGAAATAAAGTCGGATAATAATCCAACTGTAAGCGCGAAATAATTCGACCTATTCCAGGATTTGATAACATCAAAATTTTGAGTTACCAAATAATAACGTCCATCCGCCCCATCTGGAATCACTAATTTTAAAGGCGTGCCAGCTGATAAACTGGGCAAATTACCTCTAAATTTAATCCCAGAATTTAACCAATCTTGATAAGGCATTGTTTGATCTGATCTAAATTTTGATAAAGCGACTGTAGGAATAACAACCTGCCATCCCCACCCCATTCGAGGATTCCACCCATTTTTGGCCAGATAATTGGCGGAGGATGCGAACACATCGCTGCGACTTGTCCAGATATCCTTATGCCCGTCTCCGTTAAAGTCAACGGCAAAACGTTGCCAACTGGACGGCATAAACTGGTTCTGCCCCATTGCTCCGGCCCAGGACCCTTTAAAATCGGCACGGTCAATATGACCACCTTGCAAGATCAACAAGGCCGCAATCAATTCCTTTTTGAAAAAACTGGCGCGGCGTCCTTCCCAGGCAAGGGTGGCCAATGCCGATACCAGATCGTAATTCCCTGTATTCTGGCCATAACTGGTCTCGATCCCCCATAACGCCACGACCACTTCTGGCGGCACACCATAGGCATGCGACACAGAGCGTAATAAAGGACGATTTTGCGCCATCGCTGACCGCCCTTGATCAATGCGTTTTTGCGTCATGACATTTTTCAGATAGGTCGCAAAGCCAAGTTGCGTGCGTTCGGGTTGCCGTCCATCCAATTCAATGACCTTGGCAATCGGGGCAACGCCCTGAAAGGCGGCATCAAATGTGGCGGGGGTGACACCTGCGGCCAAAGCCTCTCTCCGGAAATCACGGAGCCAGATAGCAAAATTATCCGCAGAGTTAGCGGCCTGCGCCGGACGACTGACCGGGCACGACAGGGTCACGAACACCAGAAGAGTCAGAAATCGGGTCACGAGGGTCATGAGAGTCATGCGCATGTATCTTTCCTGTCAGAGTATAGGCCATGATACCAATCATTTCTTTCAGGGCAATCTGTAATGTGTACATATTTTCAAGAACATCCAGATTTGGGGATAACTTATACGCACCAGCCGTTAAATATCCAGCTGGATAGGCCATAATGGGCCAATCCTGGCTTTCAAAAACGGCCTGCGCCCGTGGCATATGAAAGGCCGATGTCACCAAAATCCAGACCTCTTGCGGTTTTGGCCCCACCATCGCTTTTGAAAAGATACAATTTTCATACGTATTGCGGGATTTATCCTCTAATGTCAGGCGGGTTGTATCAAATCCTATCGTCTGCAAAAAACGTTTGGATTGTAACGCCTCACTGGACCCGACATCCCGCAAACGCCCATTTCCACCACTTAACACAATCTTGGCCGTCGGATACTGGCGCGCCAAACGGATCATTTCGGTCAGGCGCGGCGCATGTTCGTTTAACTGCACCTGTCCACGCGCCACGGATGTTTCAACCTCGACCGCGCCGCCCAGAACAATAATCCCGTTCACATGCGCAGGCAAACGGGATGACAACATGGATCGTTGTGACGTTTGGTTTTCCAGATACACCAACATATTATACCCGATCGGACAAAATCCACTCAGGATCAACAGCGCGATGCCCACACCCATCACACCTCGCCCGATTTTACGGGATCGCAGCACATACCCACCACATATTATCAGCGCAATCAGTGTCAACGGCGACAGGATCGCCCACAGAATTTTAGAGAGGTAAAAAAACATGGTCGCCCTACCCCCTTACACCAAAGCGATTTCCCGATTCATAGTGCCGCAACCCCATATAAAAGAAAGCTCCGGCAAAGATGGCATACGCAATGGTTGCCACCACGCTTAATATCAACAAATGCACCTGATGCGTCATGATAAAGGCCACAGGAATATGGGTGATAAACCCCACCGGAATCACGGTCAGCGACACTATCTTGAACAGCCCCGTAAAGATCGGTGCAGGCCGCGACGACATCAGGGAAAAATTAAAATAAATTTCTTCCGCCGATGCAAAGAATTGGCGCACCCAGAACCCGAAGGATGCAAAAAACAAAATCCCACTGGCAAAAACCACACTGCCCATGACCAAAATCAGGGGCATCCACGTCAGGTCAATATGATAGCGAAATCCGGCATACAGAATTAACCCAATGCCAAAAAATACCTCTCCTACGCCAGAACTCCGCGAGGTGGATAAGGCCGCCGACATTAAAATGGGTTTGGGCAGGGTTAAATAACTGTCCAGCTCTCCATGATCGATTTGTTGCGGCAACGTCCGCAGCCCATAAGCCGTAAGCGACACAATTCCCCAACAGGCCATAGCAATGCCATACGCCAGACATGCGTGCGGAATTCCCCATCCACCGATGCTTGGCGTATACTGAAAAATTACAAACCACACCGGAAAATAAATAACATGTGTCAATACAGAAAACACAGCACGGAGCATCACCGCTCCGCGTTGTGAGGCAGCCGATTTGAAAGTCATCGCCAACAAGGCCCAGAAATACCGGAGATTACCCGCCATTGACCTCTACCTTTCGCAAGCACAACGCGTAAAACGACCGTACCCCCATAAAAACCAAAATCCCCCAGAAACCCTGTAAGGCCAAAATGGTCCAAACATCTTGACCTCCCAGAACCAAGGACGCTGGCCCGCCAATCATAGCCGAAAACGGCAAAAGATGGATGACATCAGGCGGAAGAAACGATGGATACAAGCTAATCGGTAAATACACGCCGCCCAACAAAATCATAAATTTTTGATAGGCATGATAGATAAAAATGGCATCATTCGTCCAAAACGTGCTGAGTCCACAGGCAATCTGGAATAACAAATGGATGATCGATGCCGTGATCAATAACGACGCTCCGAGTGCCACAGATTCCAGCCCTCCACTGGGCCATCCGCCCAGAAAAACATACAAGAAAATGGCCCCACAGATAAAATATACCAGAATATGAACCGCCAACGCGCCCAATCCTTCACTCAACCGCATCGCCAAATAGGGCATCGGACGATTGAGAAAATACGCGATATTGCCGGATCGCACATCCTCATCAATGACCACAAAAATGCGGGGCGACAGGAAAAACAACATCTGCGCCAATCCGATATACCACCCCATATCCGTCAAGGTTATTCCGGACGGCGCATGCCCCGTATGATAGATCACGCGCCACATGGACACACCGGCCCATGTAATCAGCATATAAATCAGAAACCGGCTAAAAATGCGCACCTTCGCCCTCATAAAATCGGCAAAGGCTATGCGGGCAAAATGGACATATTTGATCATACTGATCTCTTAGCCTCGCTCTTTACTCCGCTATAAATCGCCTTGATAATATCTTCGGTGGGAGGGTCTTCCACCGTAATATCATCCAGGCTGCTGGCCTGCATCGCGGTTTGCAACACATACTCCACCGATATCTGCCGTGTATCAATGGCCAGTTTCAGATGATGTGGCTTTTTCTCGACCATCCGGATCCCCGCAATATCCAGCGCAATTTCCGGGGCTTTCATGGCCAAGGTTACAATTTTTTCCCGAATATATCCCGTGCGCAAATCTTTGACCTTCTGGTCGGTCACCAGTTGCCCATGATCAATCACAATCACACGATCGCACACGCGCTCCATATCGCCCGTATCATGCGACGTCAAAAGAACGGTTGTGCCATCCTCTTCGGAGGCCGCTTTGACCAAATCGCGGATCACACCTTTGGACACCACATCCAAACCAACTGTCGGCTCATCAAGAAACAACACAGAGGGACGATGCAGCAAACTGGCGATAATTTCGCACCGCATGCGCTCTCCCAACGACAATTGCCGCACCGGTTTTTCAATCAGATGCCCCGCATCGAATTTATCCACCAAATCGGTCATCCGGCTTTGGAATGTTCCCCGATCCATGTCATAGGCATAAGACAGCAATTCGAATGTATCGCCCGCTGGCAAGTGGTACCACAATTGCGACCGCTGCCCGAAGACGGTTCCAATTTGATAGGCCATCTTTTTGCGATCGATCCACGGCGTGAATCCATTAATGGCGACATGCCCCGATGTCGGATGCAAAATCCCCGATAACATTTTGATGGTCGTGGATTTTCCGGCTCCGTTCGGGCCAACAAAGGCCACACGCTCGCCTTTTTGTACCGTAAACGATAAATCCCGCACGGCATCAACAGTGTCATAGACAGGCGATACCAGCCCCTTCCAGAATCCGCTTTTCCGGCGCACGCGAAACGACTTTTTCAGATGATTGACATCAATAGCTACAGAGGAATTGGTCATATTAGGAAACTAAGCAGGTTTTATGGCCCTGACAAGCATAAATAAAAAACTATAGACGAAACGATTGAAATTCTATAAAAACAGCACTGATTTTACCGCAAACACCCAAAAAACGGATGAGTGGCAGAGCGGTTGATTGCACCAGTCTTGAAAACTGGCGTGGATGCAAGTCCATCGTGAGTTCGAATCTCACCTCATCCGCCATTAAGCCTAAATCATTGATAATAAACGATAAAATAGCGTTTTTAGGCCCGATTTACGGGCTATTTCTTCGTATTAGACTCCATCCCATGCATCGCTTCCGTCGCTAACTTTTTTCACGTCAGAATAACCTCCACTATTTCTTCTTCCCATCACCAACAAATCCTCCCTATATCCTACTTTCAGGGGTAACCTGCTCATTACGTGTTTTTATGAGTGAGACAATGATCCCAGCCGCTAATATTCCAATCGTAACGGATAAGGAAATTGCGGGATCCACTTTACCAATCAGATGGCTCCAGAATATCTTCCCACCAATAAAAATTAGAACAGCAGAAAGAGCATATTTGAGGTAAACAAAGCGATGCATCATGGCTGCCAAGGCGAAATATAGTGCCCGCAATCCAAGGATCGCAAAGATATTACTCGTATAAACTATATAAGGATCGGTTGTGATCGCAAAAATCGCTGGAATAGAATCCACTGCAAAGACAAGATCAACAACTTCAACCATAATTAGAGCAAGAAACAAGGGGGTTGCAAATTGTGCAAGTTTTCCTGTTTTAGGATCGGTCTGTTTAACGAAGAAACGCTGTCCATGAAACTCTTCTGTGACACGCATCCTTGAGCATAAAAATTTAATGAGCTTATTGTTACCCATGTCCTTATCATCTCTACTGGCGAAGAGCATTTTAATACCCGTGAGGACTAAGAAAGCTCCGAAGATATAAAGAATCCAGCTGAATTGGCTAACCAAAGATGCCCCAAGCCCAATCATAATTCCGCGCAATACGATAACGCCCAGAATACCCCAGAATAAAACACGATGCTGATAAAGTTTTGGAACTGCAAAGTAGGCAAATATCAGGGAAATTACAAAGATGTTGTCAAGAGCAAGTGTTTTCTCAACAAAGAATCCAGTTATATAATTAATACCAGACTCTGGCCCCATTTCCCACCAGATCCAACCGCCAAACAAAAGGGCGATGACGATATATCCAGCACTCATCCAGAGGCTTTCCTTGACGCCTATCTCATGATTGTCCTTATGAAGAACGCCAAGATCAAGAACAAGCAGTATAACGACGATCCCAATAAATAGAAACCAGACCCACGCTTCTTTTCCAAGAAAATCGGCTTGTAGAAAATTCAGCATAAACTCAAACATGATTAATCCTTAAATTATTTATAGTCATAGCGCTCTGGGCGCTTCCCCTTTTAAGGAAAGCACCTGTGCGAGGTTTTCTAGAAATCAAAAATATCCATAATGCGCGACATTTTCCCTTTGCGCTTATGTCCTCTATGATGACCACGCTCATAACGATCATCGTCGTCATAATCGTTATCGTCATGATGTGGGAGGGTATGGCGCCCTTCATGCACTGGCCGATAAGGTGGGGTTGATCGTTCATGACTTCTTCTTTTATAAGTGCCATCAGTTTTTCGAGCTCTCCTTTATCGAGCCAGATACCTCCCGTTGTGGGGCAGACATCAATCTCGATGCCGTATCGATTGATTTGCTTCATTGGCAACCCGTCAATAGGTGATGTTAACAAGGGCATAGTTTTTTCCTTTTTGTTTAATATGGGTTTGGGAACAACTAGGCTGAAGTTCCAGCCTTTGAAACACCCATCGCTGTTTGATTTTTCTCCAGCATGCGCTGTAACCGATCCTTGATCGATAGCCTGACCTTTTTCAGCTTGATCAGACGGAAGCGATCAGGCCAAAGGCGTCGATGCTCCCGCTCGATCTCCTGCTGGATTTGCGTGGATTTTTGTAAAAGTGATTTAAATAGCCTAACTGACATATAATCCTCCTTAACGTTAGTGCGTTTTTGAGAATTCTGGTGTCAGTTGGAAAAGATAACATAGAGCCAACACCGGAAATTCCCGATGCGGTCCGACATCGTAATAGAATAAATTTTATTCTATTACCAGAGGGGCCCGGCCCGCTTTATAATCATAAGATATAGTGAGCCGTTAAAGTTTTTCAAGCGAAACACGACACTATTATTTTAACCAATCTATGAGCTTTACCTATAAGTTTTTCTCATTCATGCGCTTTGCTCAAGAGAGGACATGATATGCTCAGCCAGAACCTTACTAGCCTTAGAGAGTTTGTCTTTTTTCATCAATGCAATTTCTGAATCTGCAAGGTGAGGCATCTTTATAGGCCCTCGCAAAGCGCTCAAACCATCTGGCACCATATTAGAGGGAAGAACAGTAATTCCCAATCCTGCCCTGACAGCGGCAATGGTTCCCGAAAGGCTTGGGCTTGTGTATGTGATATTCCATGGCTTGCGGGCACGATCAAGGGCTGCGAGCGCGCGGGCACGGTAGATACACGGCTGTGGGGAAAGAACAAGCTGAATCGGGGTCTTCATCTGATAATGGTCTGCTGCCGCCCATATTAGCGGCTCCCGCCACACTTTCGTACCATACTTAACGCGCTCTGGATCCCGCTTTACCAAGATCATATCGAACTCACCCTTGCAAAAACTATTGATCAGATTGAGTGTCAGATCACACCTCACATTCAATTGCACATGAGGATGATGTTTAGCGAAAGTTGCAAGAACGTCAGGAAGATAATGAGTTGCAAAGTCTTCTGGCGTTCCGAGGTTGATTTCGCCTTTTACGTCCGGCTCGTTCAAACGGCTATAGGCTTCCCATTGCAGTTCAACCATACGCCGCGCATATCCGAGGAATATTTCTCCTTGCTCTGTAAGTGCGACTTGACGATTTCCACGTTCAAAAAGAGAACAATTCAAGCCTTCTTCAAGTTTTTTTATTTGAAGACTAACAGCTGACTGTGTACGCCCTACTATATCTGCGGCTTGACTGAAACTGCCTGTTTCTGCGATGGCGATGAAGCTTTTCAAGAGAAGCGTATCAATTTGAAATGGCATTGGTTACCCTATGAGTTAAACTTATTAAAAACATTTAAACTATCAATTTAATATATTCAATAAGATTTGCTATTTGTTCTCCGTTTTTACAAAAAGGAATAGCTCATGCAATTTTTAGATCTGCTTTCACAAAACCTCCTGTCACCGGGCATATTATTCTTCGCTATGGGTATAATTGCGGGCTTTTTGAAATCTGATCTGGAAATTCCGAACAGCATTAGTCGGTATCTTTCTATATATTTGATGATGGCCATAGGTTTTAAAGGGGGGGGTAGCGATTGCCAATACGCATGACCTCAACGGAGAGGTAATCGGAACGATTACGGCGGGTCTTTTAATCGGCTTTTTACAGCCCTTTCTAGGGTACTGGTTGTTGCGGCTGACCTCAAAAATAGATAGTCCTACCGCTGCGGCAATTGCGGCTCATTACGGATCGATAAGTATGGTCACTTTTGCCACTGCGGCAGCTTTCTTGAATACAAACGAGATTGTTTACGCAGGTTATATTGTAGCAATCCTCGCTTTAATGGAAGCCCCTGCCATTCTATCCGGATTATTTATAGCACATCGCGCCACCCCTAAAACGCAGACCCATGTGAGTGAGCAGAAAAAGCTGGCGCGGGAGATTTTTACAAATGGCGCTATTCTACTCTTGTTTGGTTCCTTTCTGATTGGTTGGATCACTGGTCAGCATGGCATGGATAAAGTAGAAGGATTTTTAAGTACGCCGTTCCAAGGCATTCTATGTTTATTCCTTCTTGATATGGGGCTTCTGGTTGCTAAAAGTCTCCATCAAATTCGTGCTTTAACATTGCCTCTTATCTTGTTCGGACTTTATATGCCCCTCATCGGTGCGACTATAGGCTTAAGTACAAGCCATATCATAGGACTTGATATTGGAACGGGAACACTTTTCACAGTTCTGTGTGCCAGCGCATCATACATAGCCGTCCCTGCCGCCATGCGTCTAGCTTTGCCAGAAGCCAAAGCAGCTATTTATTTGCCGATGAGCCTTGCCATTACATTTCCATTCAATATTTCGCTCGGTATCCCGCTTTACTATACTCTTACCAAAATTTTATTGAGTTAACATCACCGAGATGGAGTAATTCCATGATAGTGCTCCCCCTGAGCTTGATAAACAACACATAGCCAAAAGTTATTTGTGAACCGACTTAGTATGATTTTTAAAGCTCTTTCGCTATGACAAATTAAAAGGCTGATCAAGATGCCCTTTAACAGACATAGGGATAATTTGGGAAGCCAAGAGTGTGTCATTCCAATAATGAGTTCGAATTTCATCTAAAGTATCCCGCCATTAAGCCTAAATCATTGATAATAAACGATAAAATAGCGTTTTTAGGCCCGATTTACGGGCTATTTTACGGGGGGCAGGTCAAATATGTATCATATTTTTATATTCAGGTCATTGAGTCAGAGAAATATCAGAATATTTTTGTAATCATTCTCCTGAATCGATGTTATCACGTAACATCCAAATGCTTTGTTGCCATCATAATATCTAAATCCAATGTAGCATTGCTGACCGTTGCTATTTGGCTCCATCCCTGTGCCGTGCCAGTGCCATCAAGATCAACTTTTATAATCGTATTTACACCGACACTTTGCATTTGAACAAAATCATTAATTGACTGACTTATTGGATCATAATGCCCCGCAAGTATATCTGAGATGTCAATGACATCTCCATCGTTCGCTACAAAATCAGAAATAGTTACGGCTCCTGCGGACATAGCCGTTAATGCTTTAAATATAAATGTGTCAGCGCCTGCTCCACCGATAAGACTATCTAAGCCACCAGCACCATATAAGAAATCATTTCCAGCCCCGCCCTGAATGATGTTTGCATTAGCATCACCTATTAATGTGTCATTGTAAGCTGACCCAGCCAGATTTTCGAATCCAGTCAATGTATCAGTACCAGATCCAACAGTGTTCTGAGGGTAATCCTCCCTAAATTAATAGGGGTTGGAAGTAGAATGTTGGTTTAAGTAACTTCCTTTGGCGGCCTGAGCCAGCTTCATGGTTGGGGTGATGCCGCCGATGCCCATATTAGGGCGTTCGTTATTGTAAGTCCATAGCCATCTGGTTGCCTCCTCTTGGGCTTGTTCGATTGTGTTAAATTCATTCATTTCCAGCCACTCATGACGCACAGTGCGGTTGTATAGCCTACGTCAGATAAATTGATTCAATTTTGAAGAGGTCGGCGACGGAGCAAAATAGCTTGCGCCGGATCCCTTTAAGGTGGGCCCATTTGTTTTCTATGGGGTTGAGATCGGGAGAATAGGTTGGCAAGAATTCAAGGATATGTCCAGCGGACCTGATGGCATTTTGAATATCCAACCTCTTGTGGAACGTCGCATTGTCCATGACGACCACGCTATTGGATGGGAGTTTCGGCAGTAAATCACGGACCGTCCATTCAAAAAAGATGTCGGCGTTCACGTTCGTTTGATAAAATCCAACACTGACCAAAAGCTTACCGATCAAGGCACCGATCACATTCGTTCGGCCTTTGACCTGCCAATCGAAAACGCCGTGGCATCGATTTCCGGATGCAGCGTAACCATGCGTTCTGATGCTGTCATGCGCAAAACCACTCTCATCAATGTAGACGATCGTGCGACCTTGGGCTTCGTATGCTTTTATCTTCTCTTGGAAGGCATGCCGTGCGCCGTCGTTGGCCTTTCGGTGCTGTAGTGTTTTTTTTATAGGTGATGTTCATACGGCGCAGCGCATGGCCGATGCCTTTCTCACTGACCCCTAAGCGTTTGCCACGTTCCGATTGATAGGCATCCGGATATTCGCGTACATCACGGGCAAGAGCAATTCGGTCGATCTTTATTGCCGGTTTCACCCGCGTCCGCTGCGGTTCCACTCGTTTTAGCCACCGCACAACGGTCGCAATGCCAATACAAAACCGTTCCGCTACTTCGGCTATTGTAAGGTTTTCCTTCTCACGGATAGATAAAACTTTACGGCGGTAATCAATCGAGTATGTCATACATAAATTATACTCAATTTATATGAGCTTGGCTATAGTTCTTCTCGTATAGGATACTGGACGCAATAGACCGCCACCCATGCCCCGTCATCTTCCCTGCGTACCCCATGCGGCGCAGAGCCATTAAAACTGTTCCATTACTGATATGCTTTGATTTACTGGCTGGGCTGTGAAAAATATGCGCTTTATCGCCTGTTTGCTTATGCAGCTCTCTCAATACCTCCAAAGCCTGTCTGGATAAAGGCACAACATGAGGGCGTTTCATCTTCATACGCTCTTTAGGGATATTCCATTCTTCCCGTTCCCAGTTGATTTCATCCCACTTCGCCCCAATCAATTCCCCTGTACGGACAAAAGTTAATGCTAAAAGCTGCATGGCATATTTGCTGAAGTCAGATTCTCTGGCTTCTATCGCTTGCAAAAGTTCTGGGAGTTCATCCAATGGCAATGAGGCATGATGCTCCTTCTCCTGTGTGGGGAGTATCCCGCGAAGGTCGGAGGCTGGGTTATGGGTGCAAAGCCCACGGGTTGTCGCATATCTGAAAACCTGCCCGATAACCTGCTTAACTCGTTTGGCTGTTTCTATCGTTCCCTTGGCGGCTATACGGTCAATAACGCGCACAACATCGGGAATTGTGATTTCTGTGATAGGGAGAGCGCCAATCGTAGGAAAAACCAATCTCTCCAACTTCTCCATGTTTTGCTTGGTGTATTTATCATTCAAGCCCTTTTGCATGTTCTCCAGCCAAAGGCGGGACACTCGCTCAAACGTATTCTGCCCTTCCATAGCCCTACGGAGCTTTTCAGCCCTCTTGTGGGTGTTGGGTGCACCTGTCTCTAAAATGGCTCTGGCATCATCCCTGAGCTTTCTGGCTTGTGCCAATCCAATAGTTGGATATTTACCCAAGGCGGTCATTTGAGGTTTGCCAAGATGGTAAAAACGATACCGCCATAGCTTGCTACCTGTCGGGGATACCTCCAGACATAGCCCGTTACTATCTGTGACCCTGTAAAGCTTATCCTTGGGCTTTAGGTGTTTAATGGCAAGCTCGGTAAGCGGCATAGGGTAATCCCCCCATAAATTAAGGGAGTTTAGAAGTAGAAAATTCTCGTAAAGAAGGAAGAGGAGAATATCTATGAAGACGAGCCGATTTAACGAACATCAGATTATGCAGATATTGAAGCAGGCGGAGGGAGGAATCCC
>JAEUKP010000024.1 GCA_016794145.1 Alphaproteobacteria bacterium
TTAGGTATAAATACTAAATATCCAACTTAACCTTAGATGTTCTTGTTTTATTCCATTATCCGGATAACGCTTATAGGCATCAAAAGAGTTTTTATTATCTTCTTGCTTTTATGTACTAGTTCTACTATAAAGTGAACTATAAATTAGCACTGTATGTTACAGGCTGGGTTTCAAAAACCCCGCCTTTTTTGTTACCTGAATACTGGATATAGAGTTTTATGCCTACAATTCAAGAAAAGCGTATTGCAAGCTTTGTCGAACCCGTCCTTAAAGATATGGGCTACGATCTTGTGTCTTTACGAATTATTGGCAGTCAAAAATTACAAACCCTTCAAATCATGGCCGAAAACCCCGACACAGGGACCCTTGATTTGAATGCATGCACAGATATAAGTCATGCGATTTCCGCGCTTTTGGATGTTGAAGACCCTATCCAATCAGCTTATCAATTAGAAATCAGCTCACCGGGGATCGACCGCCCCCTGGTTAAAGACCGTGACTTTCTAAAATACATGGGATATGAAATCTCTGCAGAAACAATTGATCCTAATGAGGATGGTGCCCGTAGATTCCGCGGCAAATTATCGGCTTTTGACGGAATCTCTTTCACGATGACAACAGATCATGGTGATGAACGCATCCAAATTGATAATTTGGTCCGGGCAAAACTAATTCTAACTGACGAACTAGCAAAAAAAGCTTTGAAAAAAAAGCCACAAGAGAAGGAGATCAAAGAATGAGTCGTGTAGAGATTTTACAAGTAGCGGATTCCGTTGCCCGTGAAAAAAACATGGACAAAGAGGTTATCATCCAGGCAATCGAACAAGCGATTCAAAAAGCTGGGCGTTCCAAATACGGCCATGAACATGATATTCGTTGTCACATTGACCGTCGCACAGGAGATACAGAGCTTAAGCGGTATCGTACCGTAACAGAAAAAGATCTGATTGAAAATGAAGCTGCGCAAATCACTTTGGATCAGGCAAAACGAGAAAAACCAGATGCCAAACTAGGCGATATTCTGATTGATACACTGCCTGCTTTTGACTATGGCCGTGTTGCTGCACAAACAGCTAAACAAGTTATTATGCAGAACATCCGCGAAGCCGAGCGCGATCAACAATTCAACGAATTCAAAGACCGGATCGGAGAGATCATCAGTGGCGTTATTAAACGTGTTGAATACGGGAATGCCACAATTGATTTGGGTCGGGCCGAAGCGATCCTGCGACGTGATGACACTTTGCCACGTGAACATTTGAAAAATGGTGATCGTGTCCGCGCCTACATCTATGATGTCCGCCGCGAACAACGCGGCCCTCAGATTTTCCTTTCCCGCACGAAGGGCGAATTTATGGCCAAATTGTTCGAGCAAGAAGTCCCCGAAATTTATGATGGGGTCATTGAAATTAAGTCAGTTGCTCGCGATCCTGGATCACGTGCAAAAATTGCTGTCTATTCCCGTGATCATAGCATCGACCCTGTCGGAGCCTGTGTTGGAATGCGGGGAAGCCGTGTCCAGGCGGTTGTTGGTGAATTAGGGGGCGAAAAAGTGGATATCATTCCATGGTCTCCGGATATTGCAACCTTTATCGTCAATGCCCTTGCGCCTGCTGAGGTTGCAAAAGTCGTGATGGACGAAGAAAAACATCGTCTTGATGTTGTTGTCCCAGATGAACAATTATCATTGGCAATTGGCCGCAGGGGTCAAAATGTTCGTTTAGCCTCTATTCTAACCGGTTGGTATATTGATATCCTGACCGAAGAGGAAGAAGCAAAACGCCGCGCCGAAGAATTCACATCTCGTTCTGCTCTATTTATTGAAGCTCTTGATATTGATGATGTTATTGCACGTCTTTTGATTGCTGAAGGCTTTACAAAGGTCGAAGAAATTGCAGAAACTTCTATCGAAGAAATGGGCTCAATCGAAGGCTTTAACGAAGAAATTGCGCAAGAGCTTTGCACACGCGCAATCAACTGGTTAGCAGCAAAAGCAGAAGAACTGAAAAACCGTCAGGCCGAGCTTGGCCTATCGGATGATCTGCTTAATTTCAAGGGACTTAGCGCAGAACAGATTTTATTGCTGGGTGAAGCGGGTGTTAAAACACTTGATGATCTGGCTGATTTGGCCGGTGATGAGTTGGTTGAAATTCTTGGAGACAAGAAAATTTCCGCTGCAGATGCAAATGCCTTGATTATGAAGGCACGTGAACATTGGTTTGCAGACGAAGCTCAACCCGTTCAATCAGCCGAATAATCATGTGGAGAGACGGCATACATGGCGAAGGACACGCGACCTGACTATTTCTACCATCCTGTCTTGGGGGCCCTTTCCCCCTCGATAGTTGGTATTTATTTGTCACGTCGCCTCTCTCCTGCGCCCACCTCTCCCGCCCTTTTTTCTGAATCACTTCAGAAAGCGAGTGAGAAAGCAAGAATGCCCATGACGTTGTCAAAAACCGCAACCTGTGCAGTTACAGAAGAAATTCTACCCATTGATAAAATGATCCGCTTTGTTGTTGGACCAGATGGATCAATTGTTCCTGATTTGACACTTAAACTCCCTGGAATTTTCGTTTGGGTGAAAGCTGATAACGCGATTCTTAAAAAAGCCATTTGGAGAAACAGTTTCGCCGCTAAAACGCGTCAAAATGTTAAAATTCCAGAAAATCTAATAGAATCAATCGAATCTGGACTATTCCGACTAGCAATGCAGACCCTTAGCCTCGCGAAAAGAGCTGGGGAATTACGATTTGGCTTCACAAAGGTGGACGAAGCCTTGCGTTCTCATACCGCCGCGGTATATGTTGTGGCCAATGATGCAAAAGAGAACGGACGCGAAAAATTGGAAAGATTGGCCCTTCATGAAAGTTTACCAGTTATCGACGAATGGTCATCCGCCCAACTCTCTGCTGCAATTGGCGAGGAAAATATAATTCATATCGTCTTGGCGCATGGTGGCCTAACCCAAAAACTATTCGAAATTTTAACAAAACTGAAAGCTGTAAAGTCGGAAACATAAATGACTGAAGAAAAGAAAACACTCTCCCTTACCGGGACTTCTACCCCTGCTAAAAAAGGGACTCTTAGCCTCAAAGGATCACCTTCCGGGCAACAACACATTACCCAAACTTTGGCCCGTGGACAAAGTCGTGGAGTCCAGATCGAGGTCCGGAAAAAACGTGGCGCCGGAGCGAACACGGGGGCAGAATCCGGGCATTCTCAGGAAGACAGCGAAGAGCATCTGACCTCTGAGGAAAAAAATGTCCGTTTGATTGCCTTACAAAAAGCAAAAGAAGAAGAGGATCGTCGCCGTGAGGAAGAGGCAAAACGCCGCGCATTAGAAGCTGAAGAAGAAAAAATGCGTGCAGAGGCAGAAGTCACCGGGAAACGCCCAGGCAAGATTGATGCTGAAGAGTTGCGTCGTCGTGAAATCGAGGAATTAGAGCTCATCAAGGAAGAAGATCGTAAAAAAGCGGAAGAGCTTGATGCCCAGCGTAAGGCACAAGAAAAGAAAATTGCCGAAGCCCGTGCCGCGTCATCCCCGCAGACTCCTTCAGTTCCAGGGGCCTATCGCCCACGAGGGGACGACGATTCTGCAACAGAATCTGTCCGTGACCGCTTAAAACGAACCAGTGGTGGAAAAAGTTCAAAATCAGATGACTCTGCCCCCCTGAATGACTGGAGCACTGGCCGTTCTGGTCGTATGACTGTCAACCAAATTCTAAATGAACAATATGAACGCTCTGATAATGCGCGCTCTTTATCTGCTGTTCGTCGTGCCCGCCAGAAGGCAAAATCGTCGATGACAAAGGTAGAGCAAGTCAAACAATATCGAGATGTCATTGTCCCTGAAACCATTACGGTCCAGGAGTTGGCTAACCGGATGTCCGAGCGAGGCGGAGATGTCATCAAGTCCTTAATGAAAATGGGCGTGATGGCAACAATCAATCAGTCAATCGATGCTGACACAGCCGAATTAATTATTCTGGAATTCGGGCACCGAATCAAACGTGTGACCGAAGCCGACGTCGAAATGGGGATTGATGGTGAAACCGATGACGAATCAAATCTTCTTCCTCGCCCGCCTGTTGTAACGATTATGGGGCACGTTGACCATGGAAAAACGTCTCTGCTTGATGCCTTACGGATGACAGATGTCGTATCTGGAGAAGCAGGCGGCATTACACAGCATATCGGCGCATATCAGATTACATTAAATTCAGGCGAAAAAATTACCTTTCTCGATACACCCGGTCACGCAGCCTTTACTGAAATGCGGGCCCGCGGCGCGAATGTAACAGATATTGTTGTGCTGGTTGTCGCCGCCAATGACTCGATCATGCCACAAACAATTGAAGCCATCAGTCACGCCAAAGCTGCAAACGTTCCAATGATTGTCGCCATTAACAAAATTGATCTGCCGGATGCAAATCCCATGAAAGTTAAACAAGATCTGTTAATGCATGATATTCAAATCGAGGAAATGGGCGGCGATGTTCTGTGTGTTGAGTTGTCAGCCAAGAAAAAAATCAATCTGGATAAACTGCAAGAAACGATTTTATTACAGGCGGAAGTTTTAAACCTCAGAGCAAACCCTAAACGCGCAGCTGTTGGTGCTGTTGTTGAATCAAAGGTAGAGCAAGGTCGTGGCTCTGTTGCAACTGTTCTTATTCAAAAAGGAACCTTGAATATCGGTGATATTTTTGTTGTTGGATCGGAATGGGGCCGTGTCCGTGCCCTTTTGGATGACAAAGGCAAGCAAATTAAAACCGCTCTTCCGGGTCAACCAGTTGAAGTTCTTGGGCTTAGCGGAACACCCGATGCAGGCGATAGTTTTACAGTTGTTGTAAATGAACCAAAAGCCAGAGAGATTGTTGACTACCGCTTAAGAAAGAAAAAAGAAAAAGAGGCTGCGATCGTCACCGGAACGTCCTTTGAACAATTGCTGGCCCAAGCGCGTGATCATAAAAAAGAGTTGCCACTTATTATCAAGGCGGATGTTCACGGATCAGTCGAAGCAATTGCTGGGTCTCTGTCGAAGATGGTTGCAGACAATACAGAAGTTGGTGTTCGTGTTCTCCACACAGGGGTTGGCGCGATTACGGAATCAGATGTTACCCTCGCCAAGGCGTCTGGTGCATTTCTTGTTGGCTTTAATGTCCGTGCAAATGCTCAGGCCCGTGATATGGCGAAACGCGATAAGATCGAAATCCGCTACTACAACATCATTTACAACATCATTGATGATGTGAAAGCGATGTTGGGTGGCATGCTGTCCCCGCTGGTTCGCGAAGAATATCTGGGTCAGGCGCAAATCCGTCAGGTTTTCAACGTTACCAAAGTTGGAAAAATTGCTGGGTGTATGGTTACAACAGGAACGGTCAAGCGTGGCGCAAAAGTTCGCTTGCTGCGTGACGATGTGGTGATCCATGAAGGCACTCTGAAAACCCTGAAACGCTTCAAAGACGAAGTCAAAGAAGTCCAAACAGGTATGGAATGTGGTATGGCGTTTGAAAATTATGATGATATTCGTGAAAACGATGTGATCGAATGTTTCGAAGTGAAAGAAGAAACCCGTACATTGGATTAATTACCTAACCCATCGTCATTCCGGCGAAAGCCGGAATCCATGGATCCCGTTTTTCAAGGGCATGACGGTTAACGACAGATCATTCGATAAAGACATGAAACATACAAAGCAAAATCAACCCACTCTGGGCCCCACACAACGTCAATTGCGCGTCGGCGAACAATTGCGCCATGTGATTGTACAAACCCTACAACGTGGACATTTTCATGATGCCTTCTTATTGGAACATGCACAAATGGTTTCAGTCTCCGAAGTCCGCGTATCGCCTGACATGAAACATGCAACAGCCTATACCATTCGTCTAGGTGGCGGTGACATGACCGAATTTCTGGCGGCCTTAAACGCCAATGCCGATATTTTCCAACGCGATATTGGCCATGAAATCCGCATGAAATTCACCCCCAAACTGCGCTTTGTTGAAGACGATAGCTTTGAAAACTCGGCGAAGATCGATGCAATCCTGCACAATTTGCCAAAGGCTATCGACGAATAACCATGGCTCCGAAACCCAAAAACAAAATTTCCGGTTGGATTAACCTGAACAAACCCGAAGGCGTCACATCGAATGATGCCGTGATGATTGTTAAACGGGCGCTTGGCTTCCCGAAAATCGGGCATGCAGGCACGCTGGATCCCCTTGCCTCCGGCATTTTGCCGATCGCGTTGGGTGAAGCCACCAAACTTGTCCAATATATGATGGATGATGACAAGGTTTACCTGTTTACCGTCACATGGGGCGAACAACGCACAACGGACGACCGCGAAGGCGATGTCATAGCGACATCGGACATTCGCCCGACCGCAGAGCACATCCGCGCCGTGTTGCCGGAATTTACCGGTACTATTTTACAAAAACCCCCTGCTTTTTCGGCAATCAAGGTGGATGGCAAACGCGCCTATGATCTGGCACGGGCGGGGGAAGATCTTGACCTCGCCGCGCGTCCCGTGGATGTGTACGAACTGGAACTCGTAACCCAGACCGAATCCACAGCCACGCTGCGCTGTGTGTGCGGAAAAGGCACCTATGTCCGCTCTCTGGCGCGGGATATTGCCGAAAAATTGGGTACCAAAGGCTATGTCAGCTATCTTTGCCGCGAAAATGTGGGCCCTTTTTCGCTGGCAGATGCGATTTCTCTGGACTTTTTCCGTGAAACAACGGATAAAGACACCCTTGAAAGCAATGTGCTTCCTGTACAGACCGTCCTGGACGACATCCCGGTACTGGCCGTAAACGATACAGAAGCGACACGATTGAAAAACGGACAAAAGCTAACCTTTATAGCCCGTCCGGATGTAGAACGACTGGTCAAGGCTGGTCACGACATCAAAAATCGTGATGCTGGATTGATGATTGCCCTTTACCACGGCACGGCGTTGGCCATGTTGGAAGTAACGGGAGTCGAAGCCCAGCCAGTGCGTGTTTTTAACCTCTAAACTCTTTGAAAGGAGTCCACGATGTCGATTAAACCAGAACGCAAGACAGAAGTTATTGCCGAAAATAAAACCAGCGCGAATGATACCGGTTCTCCGGAAATTCAAATCGCAATCCTGACAGAGCGTATTACATCGCTGTCAAAACATATGGAGTCAAATAAAAAAGATTTCTCCAGCCGCCGTGGTTTGTTGGCAATGGTAGCCCGCCGCCGTAAATTGCTGGACTATCTGATCAAAACCGACACCGCACGTTACCAAGCGATCATTGCGAAACTCGGCATCCGGAAATAAGTCTGAATCAACGATACGATTTCAAACGGGGCTTTTATGGCCCCGTTTTTTTATCCCCCCTTCACCTCCCCTCACCCTACCCCCGCCAAGTGGAGATCCAGAAAAAGAAAATTTCAAACCACGAAGATCACGAAACTCACGAAAGAAATTTTTCCATGCAAAAAACTTCGAGACCTTCGTGCGCTTCGTGGTGAAAAACTTTCTTTTCTGGATCCCCCGAATAAATCGGGGGATGACGGGATGGAGAGGATAAAAACTCTTTGCGCTCTCTGCGGATTCTTTGCGACCTTTGCGTGAGGCACTTTTCCTTGAAACGCAAAGGACGCCAAGGGATAAAAACGGGGCTCCCGAAAAAGAAAATTACAAAAACAGGAATATTTTCCTTGACACGAGAATTCGCTCTTTGATAATCTGACCTCGGTAGCTACCCTGCGGCTGAAACAGTGCCGCACAAGAATCAGCGCCTGTGGGCGCCCACGCCTGCTTTGTCTGTCTTTACCAACAGAGCCAAATCAGGAATAAAGCATACAGCTTTTTACGCGCCGGATTGCTCCGGTTTTTGAAAGCGGCAAAAAGATCTGTATCAACCCGCTGGCCATCTACGGAGGCCCCTCGCACCGGCTCTACTGGCCAAGAATATGCCGTGCGGGGTAACCATGTGCCCGAAATTTCAGAAAAACATCCAAACGCGATATTTGTCATAGAATTTGACACGCCACAGAAGCTGATGTAAACTGCGCCCATATAAAAATTTACCTTTCTTTAACTTATTTTTAAACCATGAGGTGTGTCATGACTAAATTGAATACTTTGGCGGCAACGCTGGCCGTAGCAGTGGGAACCGCCGGATGTGCGACAACATCGGGTGATCCATTTGAAAAACAGGCCGCAGCGGTTCCAAAAACAGCTTCAGCTACATTTGGAAGCACTTTCTGTGAAACGAAAATTCGCGCAAGCAATGCTGCGGCGGCAGTTAGAGAAAGACTATCAGGAGAAACAGCGGATGTCACCAGCACGGCTCTTCCAACAAGCGGAGAATGCGTGGCTATTCATGTAAAGGCTGTCACGGACAATCAGCAGCCTCGTGCTAAGGGAAAAAAAGCTGGATCAACAGCACCCACTACAGCGCTCACTGAGGAATCACCTAAAACATACCCAACAGAACCTCACTTTGTCAGATTAGATCTTCCAAATTGTGTACAAAATAATTCTGCGGCCGCTAGCGCTCTAGGAGATGGACTAAATACCCTTGCAACTACCATAACACAACAAGTCATGAGAGGGGGATCTGCCGATGCTCAACAAGCGGCAAGAGGAGCTTTAAACAAAGCAGTAAAAGGGAGAACTGCAGCAACATCAAAAGTGCGAACAAATGCTATCTCTGAGGCATGTAAAGCAGATCTCTCAGAAGCCTACAATTCGGTCTCCGAAACTATTGCAGAAAAGGTAACGGCGTATGCGGAGGCACAAGGCGTTCCCTCAACGACTGTTCAAGTCAGGCAAGTTCCAACCTTCGACCCTAAATATTGGGGATCGGCCGTACCGGGCAAAAGATAACTCTTTCATTTCAACAAAAAAGCGGGGATATCGTGTCCCCGCTTTTTTATAGCCATTCCAAATAAGAATTGCACAATTCTTATTTGGTCTTATTTGGTCTTATTTGGTTTAGCTATAGTAATTTAAAATACGAATTTGTCATTCTGGCGAAAGCCAGAATCTCCTCTTATACAAGTGAGATTGCGGTTCTTATCCCTTGGCGCCGCAATGACAAAAAATTGGAAATATCTAATTATTATTTTAAATCACTATATATGTCAAACTGCGCTATAAATTTTTGATACTCTGCCTCATCTAGAGAAACGTCCAACCAGATAGATCCATCAGCCGGATCATCAACGCGCACTAAAACAGATCCATGACGGTGAAGCCATCCAAGAGCTTTACCATCTTCGGGGGATAGCTTAATCCGGTGGATTATTTGGCCTTGCCCTAAAGTTTGCTCGATAATTGTTTTAAGCTGCATAAGCCCCTCCCCTGTCAAGGCGGAGACGGCCATATGACGCCCCCGGAATTCCGGATGAGAAAAAATTGGCTCTTCTTCAGGTGAAATTTGATCAATTTTATTCAGAACTTCAACAATCCGGAGATCTGTTTCATACTGAATATCAAGATCATTTAAAATTGAAATGACATCCTGACGTTGCGCCTCGGTATCTGGTGAAGAAATATCACGCACATGTAAAATAACATCCGCATATTGAACTTGTTCAAGCGTTGCACGAAAAGCTGCGACCAGATGCGTTGGCAAATCCGAAATAAATCCAACTGTATCCGATAAAATAATATCACGACCACCCGGCAATTTCATACGACGCATCGTTGGATCAAGGGTCGCAAATAAAAGATTTTCTGCAAAAACCTCAGCACCTGTCAGCGTATTAAATAAGGTTGATTTTCCTGCATTCGTATATCCAACCAAAGCCACAACAGGAAAGGGAACACGCTCACGACTTTTCCGTTGTAAATCGCGGTTTTTACGCACCTGTTCCAACTGGGTTTTTAACAGAACAATTTTATCATCAATAATCCGTCGATCGATTTCCAGCTGCGTTTCCCCTGGGCCTCCGGTCGATCCAGTCGCCCCCCGTTGCCGCTCTAGGTGTGTCCATGATTTGACCAGACGCGACCGTTGATAAGAAAGGGCGGCAAGCTCGACCTGCATTTTTCCTTCTCTTGTTTGCGCACGGGCACCGAATATCTCAAGGATCAAACCGGTTCGGTCAATGACTTTGATGTTCCATTCTCGCTCTAAATTTCGCTGTTGGACAGGCGATAATGTTGTATTGACTATCACAACAGCAGGAGAAAGCTCCTCAATCATAGTTTTAATGATAAGACGAGCCCCCTCGCCTATAAAATAACCTGCGGTAATTTTATAGACCTTGGCGACATGTGCTTTTAAAACATCCAGGTTGATGGCAGCAGCAAGCCCCACAGCTTCATCCAACTGAACTTCCGGCGAACGACCGCACGACCGTTTTTCGAAATCAGTCGGAAGAACAGGATGGATTACAATTGCAGTAGTCACTATTCAGGATGGGCAGGGGATGGGACAATACTCGCGCCGTTATCTGCATCATCGCCATCATACAACGACAACGGGCCAGATGGCATAATGGTCGAAATCGCATGCTTATAAACCAATTGGATATGTGAATCACGCTTCAGCAAAAGCGAGAAATTGTCGAACCATGTGACAATCCCCTGCAACTTCACACCATTGACCAAAAAGACGGTCACCGAGTTTTTTTCTTTACGAATTTTATTCAGAAAAACATCCTGAATATTTTGATTTTTTTCGTTCATTTTATTGTGTCCTCACACTGTCTTATTATCGATAGACCAAGGCACATTAATAGAGCTGAACTCAATCGACAAGCGATTATTGGCGTTCTGTTGAAATTTTTTCAACCTCAGCCAGTAAATCCGAAAACCCTTTAAACACATGAGGCTCAAGCCCCTGACGAAGGCATTCCTCTCGCGTGCCCAAACCATGTTCTATGAAAATAGGTTGACATCCCGCGGCAACTGCGGCGATCATATCGGTCTCTGTATCCCCGACATACCAAATTTCGTGGACATCAGGTGATAGATGCAATTGGTCAATGACCATCAGCAAGGGATCCGGTGCAGGCTTATCTTTTGGAGCCTCACCAGCGCCAATATTCACAAGGAGATATTTATCCCAGCCCAAATGGGCAATTTCTTTTAACAAAAAGACATGCCGTTTATTACTGACGACCCCCATGGGAATTTTCATTTCAGCCAACCGAGCAAGAGTGTCGTGGCTGTGATCGATCCCCACCAAATGATCAAGATGTGTTTTGGCAACACAGTCATAATACAAATCAAAGGCTTTCTGCCATTCATCCCCAAAAAGCTTCGGAAAAACATCCCGTGCGGATAAGCGAATGCGCGCCCTCGCCTCTTCCAACGAAATAAGGGGCATAGAAAATGCCCCCAACACATGATTGTAATAGGACTGTAACGCCGGTAAACTATCAATCAATGTTCCATCCCAATCAAAGAGAATAGCATCAGGTTTTTTAAGAGGTCTGGTCATATGGTTAAGATTCCTATGCTGTAATTTTAACGAGCTTCACGCCATATTCATCCGGATTATCAGGTTGGGAATCCCCAGAATCATCCCGATCAGATGTTGAAATGTGCAACGATTTCAATTTGCGGTGCAACGCCGACCGTTCCATCCCGATAAATTGGGCTGTACGGGAAATATTTCCGCTGAACCGGTTGATTTGGGCCAATAAATATTCGCGTTCAAAGACTTCGCGAGCATCGCGCAATGGCAACGCGATCATATCCGTCTGCCAATCCCCCTTGAGGGCAGCATGAATTGTCCCTGCGATCTCAGGCGGCAAATCACTGGTCTGGATTGGGGCGCTCACCGGACCTGAAATCATCATCCACTCGACCAGATTTTTCAACTGGCGCACATTACCGGGCCAAGAATACCCAAGAAACGCCGACATTGCGCCTTCTGATATAGGGCGTTCAGGAATATTTGATTGCCTGGCTTGCAACTTCATAAAATGTGCAATCAATAATGGAATGTCATCCTTACGATCCCGTAACGGAGAAATCGCCAAAGGCACGACATTTAAACGATAATATAAATCTTCCCGGAATTTCCCCTCTTCAATCTTATCCTCCAGATTACAACTTGTTGATGCCATCATTCTAACATCTGTTTTTATCTGGGTTGTACCACCAACTCGGGTAAAGCTCTGATCCTGTAATACTTTTAAAATTCTAGCTTGTATTTCAAGTGGTAAATCGCCAACCTCATCAAGTAACAATATCCCACCATCTGCACGCTCTAGAACACCAACCAGAGTTTTTCCATCTATATCACATCCAAATAATTCCTCTTCAATTCCGCCAAGATCAAAAGCGGAACAATTCAGACAAATAAATGGATGAGACGCCCGGGCTGATTTCAAATGAATTGTGCGCGCGACAATTTCCTTACCGACGCCTGCAGGACCTGAAATCAAAACGCGGCTATTTGTAGAT
The DNA here is from genome assembly GCA_016794145.1 of Alphaproteobacteria bacterium. Taxonomy (GTDB): domain Bacteria; phylum Pseudomonadota; class Alphaproteobacteria; order Micavibrionales; family Micavibrionaceae; genus UBA1573. Next base: position 12,413 of record JAEUKP010000024.1, read on the forward strand.
GCAACTTTATCTATAACTTGTAATAACGTCTGGAAAGATTGAGACTTCCCGATCATTTCAGGCGGAACATCATGTTGCTGGCGTAAGAAAGCATTTTCACGTTTCAGGCTTGCAGCCTCTAAAGCCCGTGCGACCATCAGCAAGAGGCGATCTGTTTTAAAAGGCTTTTCAATAAATTCATAGGCCCCCATGCGAATGGCTTTGACTGCCGTCTCGATTGTACCGTGCCCGCTGATCATGATCACAGGGACGTCAGGGTAAGTTGATTTGATGCGCTCTAGAATTCCCAAACCGTCATATTCGCTGTTTTGCAACCAGATATCGAGAATGACGAGCGAAAATTTCTTGCGTTTAATCAGCTCGAAGACCTGCTCGGCGGTCTCTGCCTGAGCCGTCTTATATCCTTCATCATCCAATATCCCCTCGATCAGGTTGCGGATATCGGCTTCATCATCAACGATAAGAATTTCTGCGGTCATAAAAGTCCTTGTAATATGATTATCAAATGAGTGCGGGATTTATAAACAAATCAAAGTCTGTCGGCGCCCCTGTTCTCTGACAAACAGGCTCCCTCACGGTAATTATAGAACGACGAGCATTTTTTGCCAAACAACAGGCGTCTAAAAACGACGCGAAAACGCGGTGATGCGCTCCAGAAAGATCCTTACGCCGCGTCGCAATCACTCTGATTGCACCTGAATTTTCTTTTAGGAAATTTTTTAATTCATCAGGACTTTCGGCGGCAAGCATTCGCATATCCATTTCAGCAAGATGAGGGATTTTCCTTCCATCGAGCACAACCAAAGAATCGCCAGCGTTCAATTCAGAAAGGCAGGCAGAAAAATTTTGGGCATTCCGACAAAACAAAACAGTTAACGCAGACATTGATCGATTTCCTTTGCTAATTTACTTTTCTATCCGGAAGAACAAGCGTGACAACGGCACCACCGAGATCTTCCCAACCCGGAATTAGTTTTACCTCGTCTGTAATACCAAACACAATATGTCCACCGTGATCTTCCATAATTTTCTTTACAATAGCAAGACCTAATCCTGTTCCTTTCTCTTTAAAAGTGACGTAAGGCTCTGTCAACGTGTCGTGATTTTTGTCTTTTGGTAACCCCACCCCATTATCCCCAACACAAATTAAAAAATTCCCTTGGGAATCTCGTCCCATCCATAGGCCAAGAACAGGAGAAATATCTTCAAATTTGGCACGCTCTTCAATAGAATCCAGGGAATTTTGGATAATATTGGTTATAACCTGACGAATTTGTTGTTCATCACAATCAATTTCGATCCCCTTTAAAATATTTATACTTTCTTTTCCCAAATAAGTCAGTTTTGGGTGGGCCTGCCGATAAAACATTAATGTATCACTCACAATAGATGAAACATCGCATGGTTTAAAAATCGGTTCAGGCAGCCTGGCAAATGATGAGAATTCACTGACCATGTGACCAATATCTCCCACGTGCCGAATAATCGTATCTATACATTGACCAAAAATTTCACGATCTTTTTCTGTATCCATTTTATCAAGATACCGCCGTTTTAAACGTTCTGCTGATAATTGAATGGGAGTTAATGGGTTTTTAATTTCATGAGCAATCCTGCGGGCAACATCCGCCCATGCTGATTTTCTTTGAGCAGATTGCAAATTCGTAATATCATCAAACGTAACAACAGCTCCCAGATCACGCTCACCCAACAACTCTATAGCGATACGAACCAATAGGACTCGACGCCCCCCGATATCCATTTGGATTGCAATTTCGGACTGATGGATTTTATCAGGCCTTAAATACGCCTCAGAAATCAACCCAGACACATGAGGAATAACAGTTTCAATATTCCTGCCAACGATTTTTTCCTTATCCTTGCCAAGAATAGTGCAAGCAGATGTATTAGCAAGAGTGATCAAACCACCATCATCGACACTTAAAACACCCGATGTAACCCCTGCAAGAATTGTTTCTGTGAATTGCCGACGTTCATCAATACGACGATTGGCATTCATCAATTCATTTCGTTGATCCCTGATTTGCAATGTCATACGATTAAAAGATCTTGCCAGAAAATCAAATTCCTGAAATCCGCTATTTTCGGAAATATGCGCTGTTAAATCACCCTGACGGACTCTATCTGATGCCTCAATCAGTACAATAATTGGTTGCGCCAAACGACGTGCAAAGATCAAGGCAAACCAAATAGCGGAAAATAACAAGATCAACGCTACGACAACATAAATTAAGCTAATGGTTGTTTGTAAACCCATATAGTTTGATGAAATTTCATCATATTTCTGGACTGCTTCGCGCGTTGTTTGTAAATGGTTTAAGACGTTTGATTCAACCATCCGGCTTACATAGAGATATGTGTCCGGAAAGTTAGTGAGCTTTACAAGAGCCCTGATCTGACTATCATTAATGTCTGTTAAGAGAACAACATCACCCTGATCTGCATTTTTTAATACATAGGGAGGGAAATCCTTGATATCAAAATCGACCCCTATTCCAACCTGATTTGTAATATACCCCGATTGGTCAAATAAAACAGCCTCAGTCAATCCTCGTAACATGGCCTGTGTTTGAACAAATTTTGCAAATCCCTGTGGATTGACAATAAATAATGTTGCTTCTTTATCCAGGTCCTTGGCCATTGCCATAATGTCGGCACGAATAACCTGATGATGCTCCCTTAAATACGACTCCGCAACAGCCTGAGACTCATTAACCGCTGTCTTAACCCTGTCACTGAACCATGTTTGAACGCCATAATGAAAGAAAAACAATGAGAAAAGGGTCATAATGACCGCAGGAACCATTGCCAACAACCCAAAAATATATACAAATCGAAGATGAAGCCGTGCGCCGGGAATCCCACGTTTCCAAATCGTGTAAAGCAAAATAACGCGACGCGCGATCAAGACTCCTAAAATACCAAGGGCGATCAGATCAATGTTTAACAGCCAAATGACCGCCGTCGAATTATCGCCAAAAGGTGGGGCCGATTGCAAAGCAGCATACGTCGCCGAACATAAAAAAACAGCAATTATAACAAGAATAACTGCAGATTTTTTATCCCATAAAACACCAAGGCGCCTAAGACTACGGTTAAAAAGCCTGTACCGCGAAGAAAATGTTAAACTATTGCGCATAATCCCCAAAATATCACTGTTCAGTCGAAAAAAAGCAAGCTAAACCATCAGAATGTTTAAAAATACCCCCCTTTCAAACCCTCACTCCTGCACTGTGATTATAGTCGCAGCTGGTCAAGGTACGCGGTTTAATAATGACCTTCCGAAACAATACCATGTTATTCATGGGAAACCCGTTTTACGTCATACAATCGAACAATTTTCAACGCACCCGGATGTCACGAAAATTCAAGTTGTAATTGCCCCTGGTTTTCAAGATTTGTATGAAAAAGCAACAGCAGGACTCCCCAAATTACTCCCCCCTGTGATCGGTGGGGCAACACGCCAAGAGAGCGTTTACAGAGCACTTCAAGCTCTGTCACTTACAAAAAAGGAGATTGTCTTAATTCATGATGCAGCAAGACCATGCATTGACCATCCATCCATTGACCAGATTTTATCCGTATTAAAAAACAATCAAGCCGCAAGTCTTGGGATAGAAATATCTGATACCCTGCGCAAAACCGATGGTAATGAATACAAAACTATTATCGATAGACAAAATGTTTATGCGATGCAAACCCCGCAAGGGTTTCATTTTGATGTCATTAGAACTGCGCATGAAAAATATAAGGGTCTAAATTTCTCGGATGATACAGCCCTTGTAACAGAAATGGGAATTCCTGTCTTTATTGTTAAAGGTAACCGCATGAACCTGAAGATCACAACACCCGATGATATAATGATTGCCGAAAAATATCTTGTCCCGCCTGCCCTGATTCCCCGTACAGGACTCGGTTTTGATGTCCATGCTTTTGGTGATGCCGCAGAAACAATACGTATTGGTGGAATCGACATTCCTCACTCATCCTGCCTGAAAGGACATTCCGATGCCGATGTGGTGTTGCATGCCATCACCGACGCCCTGTTTGGTGTGATTGCCGACGGGGATATCGGCAGCCATTTTCCGCCGAACAATCCGGATTATAAAGGAAAAGACAGTGCTTTCTTTCTGGAAGAGGCCGCACGCGCCGTTCGCGCCAAAGGCGGGAGGATTGTGCATGTCGATACCGTAATTATGTGCGAAGCCCCGAAAATCGGCCCGCACCGCGCCCCCATGCAACAGCGTATCGCGGATATTTTGGGAATTCCCGCGGCGCGTGTCAGCATCAAAGCAACCACGACCGAAGAATTAGGATTTACAGGCCGTCGTGAGGGCATCGCTGCCCAAGCGATTGTTACAGTCCTTTTGCCGGATGAGGTATGAGACTATGATGTTAAGAGCCAGATACCAGTCGGACAAAATCAAGCGCGATGCCTTTATCAAACAATGCAATCCCAGATCCTTTGATTTCCAGATTGCCACATGGTTCGGATCGGGATTGATAATCCCTGCCCCAGGCACATGGGGAACATTGGGAGGAATAATATTTTCCACTATACTTTATTTTTTTACCAATCCTTTTATCTTATTCCTTGCAAGCATTATCCTGTTTTGGGTTGGATTACAGTCTGTGAAACGTATTGAGGAAAAGCTTGATAATCACGATCCCTCATTTATCGTTATTGATGAAGTCGCCGCAATTGTGTTTATTATGAGTCTTGATTTCTGGCTCATTGACTGGTTATGGGATAATGCAATCAGAGGAGATATCCCCGCAATCATTTTATTTATCTCTTTTCTTCTGTTCCGTTTCTATGATGCTAAAAAACCTTGGCTGATCGGAATCGCCGACAGAAAAATCAAAGGCGCATGGGGCGTCATGATTGATGATCTTATTGCTGCTATTTTTACCATCATTACAGCATTGATCACCTTTTTAGTACTCTATATACTCGCCATGTTTAACATGCATTAAGAAGACATGAATCTCTCAGCAAAAATCCTCAGCACCCTCCTTCGCTCTAAAAGCTTTAAACTCGCCACAGCAGAATCCTGCACGGGGGGCATGATCTCGGCCGCCATGACCGATCTCTCCGGATCCTCCGATGTGTTTGATCGGGGGTTTGTGACCTATTCCAATCAGGCAAAAATCAACATGTTGGGGGTCCTACCCAAAACACTTGATTTATATGGTGCCGTAAGCGAAGAAACCGTTCGTGAAATGGCAGCCGGCGCTTTAAAAAACAGCCTTGCCGATATCTCAATCGCTGTCACAGGGATTGCGGGCCCGACAGGTGGGACAGAACAAAAACCAGTTGGCCTTGTCTATATCGGGGTTGCTAATAAAGATAGGCTATATGCCTTTAAACACATCTTTAAAGGCAATCGGTCCGAAGTCCGGCAACAAACAGTTAACTCCGCGCTTCAACATCTATCAGATATTATTTTGTCGCTGTAAATTTAATGGCCGGATTTTTATCCATCGTATCATTTAAGTGCCAGGCATTCCGCGCCATAAAAACTGGATCCCCGTCATGATCAATGGCCATTGCCCCACGGTTGTTATCCAGAAATAATTTCAACTTCGTAGCGTCATCACTAAACACCCACCGCGCGGTATAAAGGCTTGTCGGTTCTAATTTTACAGGAAGATTATATTCTGTACGAATACGATCAGCCAGAACATCAAACTGCAACATCCCGACAACACCGACAATCCATGCATTATCAAGAAGCGTTTTAAACACACGTGCCACGCCTTCTTCTGCAAGCTGCTGAAGGGCGTTTCCCAAATGTTTTGCCTTTAAAGGGTCATCGGATACAATCCGTTGAAGGTATTCAGGGGCAAAAGATGGAATTCCTGTGAATTTTAATTTTTCGCCCTCTGTCAACACATCACCAATACGAAGGTTCCCATGATTTGGAATTCCAATGATATCTCCGGCATACGCATCTTCGACCATTTCACGATCTTGGGCAAAAAACATCAATGGAGAATGAATAACCATCTGTTTTTCGGTGCGGGTATGAAACAATTTCATTCCACGTTTAAAATCACCGGAACAAATTCGGGTAAATGCAATTCTGTCACGATGCTTTGGGTCCATATTCGCCTGAATTTTAAAAACAAATCCTGTTACTTTTTCTTCATGTGGGTCAACAAGACGATCAACTGTTTTCTGGGGACGTGGACTTGGCGCAAATTGACCAATTCCCTGAAGCAATTCACGCACACCGAAATTATTAACCGCAGACCCGAAGAAAACAGGGGTCATATGCCCCCCCAGATAGCTTTCGACATCGAATGGCGGGCAAATTGCACGGATCATTTCAATGTCCTCACGCAGCTTGGCTGCCTGATCTGGTGGTAATTTTTCATCAATCAGTTGATCATCCAACCCAGAGCAGGTTATCGTGGTGGCCGATAAGGCTTCCCCCTTGCTGCGGTCAAATAAAACCAATTCATCCTTCAAAAGATCATAACAGCCTTTAAAATCGCGCCCCATTCCAATTGGCCATGAGGCAGGGGTTACCTCCATCTGCAATTTGTCCTCAACTTCATCCATTAATTCAAAAGGATCAAGGGACTCTCTGTCCATTTTATTGACGAAAGTAATGATGGGGATATTCCGGAGACGACAGACCTCGAATAACTTAAGAGTTTGAGATTCAATCCCCTTCGCAGCATCCAAAACCATAATAGCACTGTCAACAGCGGTTAACGTGCGATATGTATCCTCCGAAAAATCTTCGTGCCCGGGCGTATCCAGAAGGTTATAAGTAATATCGTTAAAATCAAATGTCATCACAGATGAGGCAACAGAAATCCCTCGCTCTTGTTCAACTTTCATCCAGTCAGAGCGAGCGCGACGACGATCCCCTCTCGCTTTTACCATCCCGGCAAGCTGGATTGCGCCCCCAAAAAGCAGAAGTTTTTCTGTCAGAGTCGTTTTCCCCGCATCCGGGTGAGCAATAATTGCAAAAGTACGACGCCGAGATACAAAGTTTTCAACGGGTGCCATCATTATAAAATCATTTTTCCTTCAAAAGGGTTCTTTCCGTTACGGTCTTCGACCTCAATTACCCAGATATCAGGATCACGATCAACCGCGCGGCGAATATACGCATCTGCATCCTTTTCTGCAATGGTTTCGTCTTTTGTGGCCCACATCCAGCCCAAATTTCCATCCATATCCCGTATCTGTGTCAAAATATGGGCTTTTCCATTCAGCAAATTGATCTTTAGCAAGACTGTCCCTGCAGCAAAAGCTCCTTTGTTTATAATATAATAGCCCTGCCCGATTTCATTTAACCGGCGCAAATGAGCATCAATCCAGATTGAAACGGGAAGACTCACAGCTCTGAAATCCCTGTCATACAGAATCTCTTAAAACACGACGACTTGGGAATATGATGGTGACCACCGTTCCTTTTCCGATATCCGAGTCCAGATGCAATTGCCCGCCATGTAATTCAACCATTGCTTTTGCTAAAGGTAGACCAAGTCCTGTTCCAGTGACCTCTCCGACGGCATGGGCAGTTTCATGGATCTGCCCGAAAGGTTCCAAAGCTTGAGAAATCTTATCTCTCGGCATTCCAACGCCTGTGTCCTTCACACGCAATTCTAGATCACCGTCCTGTTTTAAACCAGCTGCAATTGTAATAAGCCCACCTGCTTTACAGAACTTGACAGAGTTACTAACCAGATTAATCAAAACCTGACGGATCAACCGCTGATCCCCGACGAGCAACGGCAGATTAGGCTCTACCACCGACTGAATAACGATATTCCCGCTAAAGGCCCTCGATGCCATCATCCGTTCAACAGACAAAATAGTTTCCTCAAGATTGACATGGTGTTCGTCCAACTCAACACGGCCTGCCTCAATTTTTGACATATCAAGAACTTCATTGATAATTTCCAACAAATGACAGGCGCTAGAGTGGATATCACCCATATATTCCTGGTATTTTGGAATATTCAGATGACCAAACGTTCCCGTCATCATGATTTCAGAAAATCCAATGATTGCATTTAACGGGGTCCGTAACTCATGACTCATGTTTGCCAGAAAAGCTGATTTCGCATGATTTGCCGCATCGGCCTGATCCTTTGCAACACGCAAAGACAGTTCCATTTGCTTTCTCATCGTAATATCCATGATCGTTGTGACCTGGAATTTTCGACGCTGTGACAATTCAAGTGTTGCGGTCGTATAAAGCGTATTTGCAATGCTTCCATCTTTTTTAATCAACTTCATTTCGCCTGAACTTCGAGTCGAACTTTTCAAATATCGTTCATGATTATATGTGGCTATTTGTTGCTCGTCAGGGCTGATCAATACAACAAAATCCTCGCCAACGATCTGCTCTCTCCCCCAACCAAAACTCCTTACAAAACCGTCATTTACACGAACAATCCGGCGATTGTGATCCGTAACAACAATCCCAACATTAGACGCATCAAAAATAGATGTCAGAAGTGAAATTGCATCATCACGTTCACGTTGAAGAACAGAGTCATCAGATGAGTCAGGTTGCGCCATCACATCTAACAATACGACATTGCCTGTCATGTCTAATAACGGATTAATCCAGAACCCATAGACACGAATTCCGCCCGGGAAACTTGGTAAAGCGTGGATGCTGACAGGGACTTTTTGCTTGATACACACCTCGAATGCCTGTTCAAAATGACGGGCATTTTCGCTGTCCATAAACTCAAAAACCGCAAGGCCTAAAATAGACTCTTCTTTACGATTGAAATACTCCAACCCACGACGATTAATCTCCAGAACATGGTAATGACCACCATCACGCGCCTCAATTAAAAATCGGGGCACGGGCATAGACTCAAATAATGCTTTATGATCGACACGTAGTCCTGTCATTTTACTCAATTCTTATAGGGGATTATCTTATAGTGTCTTAATATATATCCGGCTTTACCCCCTTATAGCCTCTTACCATATACTTGTAGAGGTTAATATAAATTAAAAGAATGCCGCCTAGGCGGCATGGCTGACTATGTTTTCAAAATAAGTCTATTTTTACGTAAAATTAAAAATTACCACTTAAGATATCAGGAAGGAGATCAAATGGAAGATCTAAAATCTTTGTTGGTTACTTTTCAAATGGCAGTCGCTACGATGGATCAATCCTATGCTAGAAAGCAGGAGTCCCTTGATCGTTTAGCTGATTTAGAAGAAAGAGGGACTCCTTTAGAAAGACAAACGGCTTGCGATTTGTTTTATGAAAACGCAAATTCTCTTGATCTAAACGCAAAAGCCACAATAAGTCTTGGAGGAAGCGAGGCTATAAAAAACCTAAAACCTGTAAAGGACAGTGTTTTCAGTGCAAAAATTATATTGGCGACAGCACGCGTAGACGATGAATTAGCTAAAAATATCTGTTTTCCGGAAGAAAATAACCTTATAAAAAACAGAATCAAAGTATCACCTTAAGAAGGCCGCCTTATCCTTTCAAATGGTTCCAAAAATACGATCTCCAGCATCCCCCAGCCCTGGAACAATATAGGCATTTTCATTCAAATGACTATCAAGAGAGGCGGTGAATATTTTAACAATAGGATATTTTCCGTGAACGGCCTTTACCCCCTCTGGAGCAGAGACCAATGTCATCAGCGATATTTTTTCCAAAGACACTCCACGTGTTATCAAAACATCAATCGCGTGAACCGCAGAGCCCCCGGTCGCCAACATGGGATCAACGATAATAAACTGGCGATCTTGCGGGATTGGTTTTGGAAGACGGACGAGATATTCATGCGGTTTGTGAGTTGTTTCATCGCGATACAGCCCAACATGGCCAATAATCGCATCCGGAAAAACATCCAGCAACCCATCCACCAATCCCAGCCCTGCACGTAAAATAGGCACAATCACCGGATCCTGATCCAATACAGTCGGGGCATCCATCTCGATCAATGGGGTTAAAATTTTCCGGGTTCCAATTTTCATGGATTCTGTCACCGGATAAGCCATCAGCATTGATATTTTCCGAAGCAATGCCCTAAAATCGGAAAACGAGCACTCCCTATCCCTCATCTTTGTTAATTTATCCTGAACCAAAGGGTGATCAACAACAAACAAATTGGGAAAGTCAGGATACTCTTTCATAGCGGTCTCGCTCACGGTTACGGGGTTTCTTTTAATGATTTTAAATATTGTGCAAGTGGTGAAACTTCTTGATATTGTTCTGCCTTGCCTCCCTCTCCGGCATCCAGATTTTTTAATTCTTTTACGACCTGTGAAATAAGATCGGGAATGGAATCACCAGGCATTGGCTCCGCAACAATCGAAGAAAGGGTAAACTGAATATTCTCATTTGCATTTAATGCAAATCTCAAACGTTCGATAAACTTTAACCCTCCGTTATTATCAGCGTGTTTTAAGCTGGCAATAAATTCGCCTTCAGATGTTATATAGGCATCATCAAAACTGCGGATCGTTTTTTGGATAGCTTGTGCCGCAAGAATTACATTTTCAACTTTTTCACGATTTTTGTGGTCATCAATCCGTGAAACAACGAAACAAAAAGGCTGCCCACGACGAGATCTGCGTTCCAATTCACGTTCAAGATCAACGATCATTCTATCTTCTGTTTGCAGTCCTGTTAATTCATCAATTCCTAGACCGGCCAACAATTGGCCCTGCTGGAGTTTTTGAAGGGCGGCTATAAAATTTTCAAAAGTAACCAGAAAGATTTCCATTGTATCTTTCGATGGTTTTACTTTTGATTCTAAAATTTGGGAGGCCAGCTCATGTAAAATCGACTGACTATCGAGAACACGCGATGGAATCTTTCCCCAAGATTGAACATCATGCGGCAAGGTTTCAGGAAACCTGACCTGTTTCCGATTTTCGAATTCTTCGTAAAGGGAGGACAACAAAACCTGAGTTAGCCATGCAGCATAATCGCTTTGAAGGGTTGCCAAAAAATGGGTGTCTTTTTCCTGTACCATCGGGAAACTATAGACGAAAAGACCTTATTCTGGAAGCCACTCTTTTTTCAGCTTTTCAAGGGCACCAGGCTCACCCGACCGTAAAGCCGCACGGATTTCACGCATCAGTTTCGCGATGGTTGCAACATTATGCTGGCTAACGATTTGAAACGCCAACATCTCTCCGACTTTAAACAAATGGTGAATATAGGATTTGGAATAATAACCAGAGGTATAAATACCCAATGTTTCATCCAATGGGGTTTTATCTTCTTTATATTTGGCGTTCAAAAGATTAATATACCCTTTTGGAGCTCCTTTCATTAAAGCTCTGCCATGCCTGGCTTCACGGGTTGGGGTTACACAATCGAACGTATCCATTCCGTGTTTGACGCCTTCAAAAATATCTTCGATTTTTCCGATCCCCAATAAATGAATCGGTCGATCTGGATGTAACCGCCCAGGCAGCCATGACAAGATTTCATAGAAATGAACTTTCGTTCCCCCAAGACATCCCCCGACAGCTGTCCCGAAAAACGGGCGACTGCGCGTATAATCGGCACTTTCCTCGCGCAGGTCACGATACACACCGCCCTGCACCACACCATACAGGCCTTGTGTGCCGTCATGGGTGTGATGAAAGGCCGTCAAAGACCGATCGCCCCAGCGATGGCTCATATGCATCGACGCCTCTGTGTAGTCCCGTTCGGCACTGTGCGGGGTACATTCATCCATCTGGACAATCAAGTCAGCCCCCAATTTGCGTTGAATATCCATCGAAATTTCGGGATTCAAACGGCACAGACTGCCGTCTTTATACGATTTGAAAATCGCCCCCAGCTCTTCATCAATTTTAATGAGTGATTTGCCTCCAACCCGTCCTTTTCCTTTAATTTCATCAGCACCGGATCCTGTCCCCAACGAGAAAATCTGGAACCCGCCGCTATCCGTCAACATCGGGCCGTCCCACCCACAGAATTTATGCAATCCACCCATTTTCTGGACAAGATCCGGGCCGGGCTGGATATACAGATGATAGGTATTGGACAACATCATATCCGCGCCTGCCTCGCGCAATTGATGCGGATGTAAATTACGGACAGCGGCTTTGGTGCCGACAAAGATAAAATTGGGAGTCTCGATGGTGCCGTGCGGAGTCGTCAACCGCCCCAATCGCGCAAACGATCCGGCATCCCGATGCACAATATCAAACCCGAAATTGGGATAGTCTATCTTGGTATTAAAGTCTTTCATCATATACTTGAACTCCCAATAAAAAAATGTCATCCCGGACAAGGGAAGCACAGCCGAGCGAAGATCGGGGATTCAGCAGATGATGAAGTCCCCTTTGATACAGACATATCCTTGCCCAAACTCACCCAAGCAAAACCCCCTCGCGTCTTATTTTTCTGGTCACAGAAAAACCGAGGGGGCCGAGGGGGCTTTGGAATATGTTGACCGTGTCAGAACGAAACGCTTAAGCAGCCGATTTCGCAGCAACAGCTTTTTCAACTTTTGCTTTTACACTGTGCAAAGATTCATCCAGTTTCGAGGCAGGAGTATCTAACAAAAACTTATCCAAACCACCTTTGTGGTCCAGAGTGCGAAGACCCGCGGTCGATACACGGATACGAACGGTTGTGTCCAACGCTTCGCTGTATACGCTGGTGTCTTGAATGTTCACGTTGAACACACGACGGGTTTTACGTTGGGAGTGGGATACGTTATTCCCGCTCATCAATTTTTTTCCGGTAATTTGGCACTGACGGCTCATAATCTTATTCCTTCATACTTAAACTTATATCAATACGAATCTTTTTAAATGCTTGGAGCAAAGCTTGGGGGAAACTAAAGCATTTAAGGTCCCCACGTCAAGCATTTATCTTAAGTTCTGTGTTTTTTTTAGGCGTTAGGAAATCAAATGTGCTTCAAAGATCACTTTCAAATTATGAAAATAAATGGGATTATTTTAATAAACCCCCCTCTAGAATCTTCGTGTATTTTCATTTCCGGTCATTTAAAAGACAGTTATGATAGCACCAGCCCCCCATTCCCCAACCCGTATCACCCTTGATACTGCCGCGCTTCAGGAAAATTACAAACGCCTGACCGCGCATGTTCCCGCCAGCTGTCAGGTCGCCGCAGTTGTAAAGGCCAATGCCTATGGACTGGGGGTAGAGGTTGCTGTTCCTGCCTTGGAACAGGCCGGAGCACGGTTCTTTTATGTCGCCCATTTCTCCGAGGCCTTGGCCGTACGGGCCGTTACCGGTTGCCCGATTGCCGTTCTGGGCGGCCTCCCCCAAGGCGCTGCCGCCGATTACAAACACCACAAAATCATTCCGGTTCTGAATTCGCCCGAGGATATTGCCGCCTGCCCCGCCGATCTTCCCGCCATTTGGCACATTGATACGGGCATGAATCGCTTGGGGCTTCGCACCGAAGACGTGGCAACATTGGCCAGTCGCGCCAAATCCCTCCCCCTTTTAATGATGACCCATTTTGCATCCAGCGACGATGCGGTCAGCCCCTTCACAGCCGAGCAAATTCGCCGCTTTGACGCGTGTATTGCGGGCCTGCCCAAACCCTTTCAACTGATCCCGCACAGTATCTGCAATTCTTCCGGAGTGTTGCGCCATCCGGAGGCCCACCGCCAACAAATTCGCCCCGGGATCGCCCTCTATGGTGGAAACCCAACGCCAGAAGCCGCCAATCCTATGCGGCCCGTTGTGGAGATAACCACAAAAATCCTGCAAGTCCGGACAGGCAAAGCCGGAGAAACCGTCGGATACAACCAAACCGAAACACTCGCAGCCGATACGCAACTGGCCACCATTGGCCTTGGATATGCCGATGGGTTCTTCCGTTCCGGCAGCGGCCGCGCCCATCTGTATTGGCGCGGTTTCCCCTGTAAAATCATGGGCCGTGTGTCCATGGACTTGATCACCGTCGCTATCGGCTCCCTGCCGCCGACCTGTCCGCCCCCGCAACAAGGCGACTGGCTGGAAATCATTGGCCCGCATCAATCCGTGGATCATCTGGGGGCAAGCCTCGGCACAATCAGTTACGAAGTGCTAACCTCCCTCTCCCACCGCGCCGAGCGGATTATAGGTATATAATTAATTTATATTTCATAATATTTGTGCATACTCTTGTAGATGGAGAAAGACACCCTACGCACAGAGTTCAATAGAATTCTACAAACCCCTGAAATTCAATGGAAAACCGTTGAAACGAATCCTGATCTCACAGACTCAGAATTTCCTTGGGCGCGTCAGCAGGCACCCAAAGAAAGCCGGTATTCTATTGAAAACCCGTATTCTATTGAACGGTTCACCGATGAGGCAAAAACTAAACAACCCTTTTTTTTAAAAATCGGTGAGAATCTTGCCGACCTATTCGGCGGAAATTTTTCTCTTGGTCCTCCGAAAGATAACGAGCGAATTCAAGAAATAATACGGGAGGGATATCGTCCGCAATTTATCCGCGACTATTTGCGCGGCGTTATTTTGCTTCGCGATAATGAAACACTTCTTGCCGCCAGAGAAAAACTCAGAAACCTTTTAAACCATAACCAACCTTGGATTATTGAATGCATTGATCGCTATGCCCACCCAAGCTCTGCGGGGTATAGAGGGATTTTTCTTTATGTGCAGTTGGATTACCATATTGCGGAAATTCAAATTCATACACAAGCCTACTGGAATGCTGTTAATAAGGATCATGATGTTTACAAGAAGCAAAGGACAGTCCTCGCCCATGGAAATGATCTTCAGGATTCCCCTGACGTAATCGACGCATTTTATGAGAGCGGATGCCTGGAAGGAGAGTTTGATGCCTACTCTCAAGAAATTTATAGGGCATTTTTAAAGATCCAAACCCTCCGGCGCACAAAGTTACAAGCTGCTGCGGAGCAGTCCGGCGTCAATGATTTGGTTTTAGATCCTTCCGAATGGAAAAACAGCTGCACCTACCCACTCCGCCCCGTAAAGTTAGACACAGGGGCCGATGGCTATATG
This sequence comes from Alphaproteobacteria bacterium, assembly GCA_016794145.1. GTDB lineage: Bacteria > Pseudomonadota > Alphaproteobacteria > Micavibrionales > Micavibrionaceae > UBA1573. The sequence continues at coordinate 27,415 of JAEUKP010000024.1, forward strand.
ATCCCTACCTCTCTTTGCAAGTTTTATGCTCCGGACTGAATAAATAAAATATGACAAAACACATCTGATTTTCTTGCATTCCCCACGTCACGATGCAAAACCCGAAAGGCCAGCGTTTCCAATAATTTTCAACTGTCTCGACTGGCAGTTTGTCTTGAAGTATAATACCGTCGATTGTCATTAGGAGATTTACATTATGTCGCTTTCAACCTTTATCAAGGAAAACCGTGTTCTGATCGCGGGAGCCCTGATGCCCTTGCTTCTCGTCGGATTCTTTGCGCTAGCAAAAATGATACCACACTATACTGTTGCCCCTCCCCTCTATAAAGCGCTGTACACATCCTCCGCATGGAATAATGATTCCTCTGAAATCCGGGTCGTGGTCAATTCAAAAGATCAATTGGACATAGATTTTCGCAAAGGTGAAAAAAGCTACTCCAAAGCCTATGTTTACCTGTACGACCCCAAAACCAACAAAGTTGACACAACAGAAATATCTCTGGCGGATGATGATACCGCGCCCGCACTAAAAAAATTTGAAACACTCACACTCTCAACACAACAACCGGCTCCTGATGGTTACGTGTGGAAAGATTATCGAGCAAGGGACGAGTCGATTGCTACATGGATTTTTACGAATAGAGCCTATCAAGACGGTCCATTTCTTGTTAAAAACAATAACATTGTTAAGATCGAAAACACACCAAGAGAAAATTATGCTTCCTATCGTTTCCTTGGGTGGGTTCTAGCAGAAGGAGAGGAAAAATAATGTATTCTCGTACCGATGCACTGGATCTCATCAAATCCCTGATTGCCACCCATAACTTCACTGAAACTGAGATTATGGCCTTATTTACGACAGATAAAAAGTCCTCAAGTCTCTTACAAAAAATCATGATCTATCTTGGTGGCGTCTTTATTTTTACAGGAATTGCTATTTACTCCAACTTGATTTGGAGTGACTTGGATTCTTTGGCACGTGTCATTTTAACGCTCGGCAGTGGTTTCATCTCCTTCCTTCTGGGGCTTTTTTGTCTGAGCGATGCCCGCTATACAAAAGCAGCAACTCCTCTTTTTATCATTGCGGCCTTTCTACAGCCAGCGGGGCTATTTGTCTTTATGGACGAATATCTTCCTCATACAGGAAACTTTGCCAAAGCAGCGTGTTTTGTTTTTTCGTTTATGACACTCCAACAAATAACAACCTTTATGGCCACCAAAAGAACCTCGCTTTTGTTCTTCAGCATTTTCTTTTACTATGGAGCAATTACATCTCTTTTATCTACACTCGAGATTGATAGTGATATAGCCCCTCTCGGTCTGGGAATCTGTGGTTTGATAACAATCTGGGGAGTTGCAAGAACAGAACATCACCCTATTGCACCATTTTATTATTTTTGCTTTTGCATTCTTACGGCAACTGCCGCTTTCGACATGCTTGAAAGCACACGCTATGACGTGTTGCTGGTGGGCGTCGCCGCAGGATTTATTTACCTATCCACTTTAGCAGCAAGCCGCACTGTTTTAACTGTTGGTGTCTTATCCCTGATGGTTTTTCTGGGATATTTCACCGATCGTTATTTCACAAATATTGTTGGGTGGCCGATTGCCCTGATTGTCATGGGATTTGTGATGATCGGAATTAGTGCCTTTGCCATTAAACTCGGTAAAAAACTATCAGGTCCACACGCAGTCCCACACGGCTCTTTGTAAAATCAAATTTAATATGACAAAACACTTCTGATTTTCTTGCATTTTTTGTGCGCCCTGATATGAAGAAGCGACATTCATTATAAGGGATAAAAAATGACCGCCATGCCTGCCGTAAAGCCTCTTCCCCAGCTCAAATATAAACGTGTCCTTTTGAAAATCTCAGGCGAGGTTTTGATGGGCCCGCGTGAGTTCGGCCTTGACCCCGACACCGTTGCCCGTGTGGCGCAAGACGTCAAAGACGTGGTCGATATGGGCATGGAAGTCTGTATCGTGGTTGGCGCGGGGAATATCTTCCGCGGATTATCCGGAGCCTCGAACGGCATGGATCGCACCACCGCCGACCATATGGGCATGTTGGGGATCGTGATTAACGCACTGGCCTTGCAAAATGCCCTGGAAAACATCGATGTGAAAACCCGCGTCCAATCCGCCATCCAGATGGATCAGGTGTGCGAGCCCTATATCCGCCGCAAAGCCATTCGTCACATGGAAAAAGGCCGTGTGGTGATTTTTGCCGCAGGCACGGGAAACCCTTATTTTACCTCGGACACAGGAGCCTCTCTCCGTGCGTCCGAAATGAATTGCGACCTGATTGCCAAAGGCACCAAAGTGAACGGCATCTACACCGCCGATCCATTCAAGGATCCGAACGCCGTAAAATACGATCACTTAACCTATATGGACATCCTGACGAAAGATTTAAAAGTGATGGATGCGACCGCAATTTCTCTGGCCCGCGAAAACAAAGTGCCCGTGATGGTCTTTTCCATCCGTGAAAAAGGCAACTTTGCCAAAGTGATGCGCGGCGAAGGCGAATTCACCATTGTCAGTGATGAGATCTAGTTTCCAGTGATAGAGAAATAAATTTTAGGTTATGCCAGCCAGGGATTGAAACGATGTCCACAAAAGCCCCCCTCACCCGACTTCGGCTAAAAGCCTTTGGCTTTAAGCCTGCGTTGCCCTCTCCCCCGCGGGGAGAGGGTTAGGGTGAGGGGGCGTCTTTCACTATCCACTGACAACTGTCCACTAATAACTGATAACTAAGAGGAAAACATTATGGCACTTGATTTAAACGACATTAAACACCGCATGCAGGGCGCGATCGAGACATTGGAAAAAGAATTTACCGGTCTGCGCACAGGGCGCGCTTCGGTCAATATGCTAGAGCCTGTCACCGTGGACGTTTACGGAGCCCGTATGCCATTGAACCAGGTTGGCACCGTGAGCGTTCCCGAGCCCCGTCTTCTGACGGTTCAGGTGTGGGATATGGGATCCACCAAAGCCGTTGAAAAAGCCATTCGTGAGGCGGGTCTGGGGTTGAACCCTCAAGCCGAAGGCTCCCTTATCCGTGTACCGATTCCAGAGCTGTCGACCGAGCGCCGCGCTGAACTGCAAAAAGTTGCCGGAAAATACGCCGAACAAACCCGTATTGCCATCCGCAACGTCCGCCGTGATGGTATGGATGCGATTAAGAAATCGGAAAAAGACGGTGATATCACCGAAGATGAAGTCAAAAAACTCAACGATGATGTGCAAAAAGTCACCGATCAATTTATCAAAACCGTGGATGATATGCTGGCCAAAAAAGAAGCCGACGTGATGAAGGTATAATCCCGTTTATGAGCCAGAAACCGCCCGCATCGCCATCATCCACTGACGCACCACTGGTTCCCCACCACGTGGCCATTATCATGGATGGCAACGGGCGGTGGGCCAAATCGCGGGGTCTGCCTCGCACGGCGGGCCATCGCAAAGGGGTCGAGGTCGTACGGGACATTGTCAAAGCCGCGCAGGATATCGGGATTAATACCCTAACCCTCTTTGGCTTTTCATCCGAGAATTGGAATCGTCCCAAGGACGAGATCCATGATCTGATGAAGATGCTCCGCACCTATTTGCGGTCGGAAACCGCCGAACTGCACAAAAGCGGCGTACGCTTGCGTGTGATCGGCGACCGACGCGCCTTTGATCCCGACATTGTCGAATTGATCGAAAATGCCGAACGCCTGACATCGGAAAACACCAAGCTGACCCTGGTCATGGCGTTGGGCTATGGCGGACGACAGGATATTCTTCACGCCGCCACACTTCTGGCCGATCATGTCTATCGGGAAAACCGGAAATTAACAGAGGACGAAGTCAACGCGCTTTTCCCCCAATTCCTGATGACCGCAGGAATCCCCGATCCGGATTTGATGATCCGTACCAGCGGAGAAATCCGCATTTCGAATTTCCTGATCTGGTCCTGCGCCTATACCGAATTTGTCTTTACCGATATTTTATGGCCGGATTTTACCAAGGCAGATTTGGAATCGGCGGTGGCAGACTACGCCAAACGCGACCGTCGCTTTGGACACATCAAAAATGTAACCGGATGAACCAGAAGATGAGGTCAACGTAAGATTATGCCGCATAAATCCTTTTCTTCTATAACTCTTCGCCTTATTTCATCAGCCATTTTAATTCCAATTGTCATGTGTCTTATTGCGATCGGAGAATGGTTTTTCATTGGGCTAGTTGCTCTCTGTATCGCGATTGCATTGATCGAATGGTCAAAAATTGCTGTTCATATGTCTTTTTCATCTGGGTTTCAATACGCCTTTCGGTACATATTGATCTGTATTGGTTTTCTTTACCTTTCCTTTTCTTTCCTTGAAATGAGCTATCTCCGCGAACAGGAGGACGGTCTTTTCTGGACAATTTTATTTATGATATCGGTCTGGGCCAGCGATTCCACCGCCTATTTGTTCGGCAAGACCATCGGTGGCGCCAAAATGTCCCCCACCATCAGCCCGAATAAAACATGGTCGGGCTATGCGGGGGCTCTGATCGGCCCTGCACTGGTGCTCCTGGCTGCGGTTCATGTGATTCCGTTCTTTCCCGAAGCCCTCGCCACGCCGTCTCTGTTGGTGACCGGGCTTGCCGGAATTTTGGTCGGGATTGCCGGACAATCCGGTGATTTGATGATCTCGGCGATGAAACGCAAAGCTGGCCTGAAAGACACCGGAGCCCTGATCCCCGGACATGGTGGCATTCTGGATCGCATTGATGCACTGCTTCTTGCCTTGCCGGTCTATCTGGCGTATGTGGAATACGTAACCGAATAAAGCTTTACGTTAGTATCATCATGTCACATAAAATGGTCACACTTCTCGGATCCACAGGGTCCATCGGCACCAACACGATTGATTTGATCGCGGCGCATCCCGATCAGTATCGTGTCCGTGCCTTGACAGCCGGAAAGAATGTGTCCCTCCTTGCCGCCCAAGCCAAAGCGTTGCAGCCCGAATTTGTGGCCATTGCAGACCCTGCCCTGTGGCATGATCTCCAATCCGCCCTGTCCGGAACCGGGATCGCATGCGGTGCGGGCGAGTCAGCCATTCTGGACGCCGCCGCCATGACAACAGATATTTGTGTTGCGGCGATTGTCGGGTTTGCCGGATTAAAACCTGTTCTGACCGCGATCCGCCATACCAAAACTCTTGCGATTGCCAACAAGGAACCTTTGGTGGCAGCCGGAGCCCTTGTTCTGTCAATGGCCGATGAATTCGGAACAAAGATTATCCCGGTCGATAGTGAGCACAGCGCAATTTTTCAAGTTTTTGAAACACATCATCATAACCGGGTAAAAAAGATCATTCTAACCGCATCAGGGGGCCCATTCCGGACGATTCCGATTGACCAAATGAAATCAGCAACAGTTGAACAGGCGCTTGCACACCCCAACTGGTCAATGGGGGCCAAAATTTCAATCGATAGTGCAAGTATGATGAACAAAGCCTTAGAGATGATCGAAGCCCATTACCTATTTAATATGCCTCCCGATAAAATTGATGTGCTAATCCATCCTCAATCTGTTATTCATTCAATGGTGGAATATATTGATGGATCTATCCTTGCCCAGATGGGAGCACCAGACATGCGAACGCCAATTGCTGTTGCTCTTGCCTATCCTGACCGCATGAAGACCACAGGACCTTTGTTAGACTGGGGGGCTGTCCCTACCCTTACATTCGAAAAACCAGATCTGGAAAAATTCCGCGCTATTCAGCTGGCTTATGACTGCCTGAACGAAGGTGTGGGACATCAAATCGCATTAAATGCCGCAAATGAAGTTGCTGTTGAAAAGTTTTTGAATCGGCGTATTTCATTCGGCGATATTATGAGGATTGTTGAGGAAGGATTATCTTTGGTTCCACAAGGAACCCCTAAAACTCTTGGCGATATTCTTGCAGTGGATCAAGATATTCGTAAAAAACTTATACAAAGGGAGCCCCTGAATTGACCCCAACCGCCCTTCATGAATACCAACAAAGCAAAAGCCTTCCTGAATCTCACGGAACGGTCAGGGTCAATGTCACCGGAAATATTTTTCGAAAATTATTTTCATTTATGGGGCCAGGCTATCTCGTCGCTGTCGGGTATATGGATCCTGGAAACTGGGCAACAGCCTTATCAGGAGGGGCTCAGTTCGGGTACACCCTCCTCTCTGTTTGCTTGATATCAAATATTATGGCCATGCTGTTACAATCACAATGCGCCCGTTTAGGCATTGCAACAGGACGGGACCTTGCACAAATGTGCCGTGATTCCTTTTCGAAACCTGTTTCTTTTATCCTTTGGATTCTTGCTGAATTGGCAATTTGCGCAACCGATATTGCAGAAGTAATCGGAACAGCAATTGGCTTATATCTTCTCTTTCATATTCCTCTTGAATGGGGGGTTCTGATTACAGGGTTGGATGTACTATTGGTGCTGGCCTTACAACGCATCGGGTTCAGATGGATAGAAGCATTTATCATCAGTCTCTTAATTGTGATTTTTGGATGTTTTGCGGTTCAAATGCTTTTGGCCCAACCTGATATACCTGCAATTGCGAATGGGTTTATCCCGAAAACCGAAATTATTACGAACCCAGCGATGCTTTATATCGCGTTGGGAATTATTGGGGCAACAGTCATGCCGCACAACCTTTACCTTCACTCTTCAATTGTCCAGACAAGAGCGATTGATTCAAACCATCTTGCAAAAAAATCAGCTATTCGTTTTGCGACGATGGACTCAACCCTGGCTTTGGCGATTGCGCTTATCATTAATACATCTATCCTGATTTTGGCAGCAGCAACATTCCATGTTTCAGGATATTCAGATATCGCGGATTTAACAGATGCCCATAAAATGATTACGCCTATCCTGGGAACGGCCCTCGCGGGAACTTTGTTTGCGGTCGCCCTGCTTTGCTGTGGTTTAAGCTCGACAGTGACAGCCACTCTCGCAGGCCAGATTATCATGGAAGGTTTCCTTAATCTACGACTTCCACCATGGGCCCGAAGAATGATCACCCGTGGACTGGCCTTAATTCCTGCCCTATCTGTCACCGTTCTTTATGGTCAAGAGGGAGTTGGAAAGCTTTTGATTCTGTCTCAGGTTATTCTCAGTTTACAATTACCCTTCGCCGTTGTTCCGTTGGTCATGTTTACCGCAAATCGCAAAAAGATGGGGGATTTTACGGCCCCGTTGTGGTTGACAATAACGACTGCGATGATTGCGATTCTTTTGATTACGCTGAACATCAAAATGATCATAGATATCATTTTCATATGATTTAAAAATTTCCCTTATCCTCTTTCTCACTCTATGGCATTATGGGTGAGTGATTCTGAGTCATTGATATCAATTTTAAAACAACCATTTGGATTCCCATGAAGTTCGCCGGTATTGCTCTTGTTCTTGTTTTTACTTTTGGTGGTTTGCTGATCGCGATGCATTTCCATGTCGAGCATTTCATCAATATCGTGATGGTTATCCTTGGCGCCCTTCCTGGGGAATTCACAATTATTGGTGGTTGTGCTTTGGCTGCCTTTTTGATTGCAAATCCCCCGCATGTAATCAAGGATACAATGAAGGCGTTTAAGTGCCTGAGCAAGCCCGCAGCCTACTCAAAAAAAGATTATATGGATCTGCTTGGGATGATGTTTTCTGTTTTCAAACTGGTTAGAACAAAAGGATGGTTGGCGATCGAAGCTCATATTGAAAATCCTCATGAAAGTGCGATGTTCAATAATTTTCCATCTTTTGCCCATAATCACCATGCGACTGTTTTCCTGTGTGATTATTTACGAATTATCTCTCTTGGAAACGACAATCCCATGACAATCGAATCCCTGATGGATGAGGAGATCAATACGATCGAGGCTCATTACGGACACCCCGGGCATGCAATGCAAACGGTTGCTGACGGGGTCCCTGCCCTAGGGATTGTCGCCGCAGTTCTGGGAGTTATTAAAACCATGGCCTCGATTTCGGAGCCACCAGCGGTCCTTGGGGGCATGATCGGTGGAGCTTTGGTAGGGACATTTCTTGGGGTCTTTCTGGCCTATGGATTGATTGGACCAATTGCAGGAGCAATGAGCTCACGTGCAGAAACCGAGGTGATGTATTACCGCTGTTTAAAGGTTGGTGTACTTGCATTTCTTCAAGGTGCTGCTCCGCAGGTTGCAGTTGAATTTGCTCGAAAATTTCTTCCCCATGATGTTCAGCCAACCTTCCAAGAATTGGAAGAAAGCCTGAACGCGATCCCTGCCCCGGCATAAGAAAGGCTACATCATGGCAAAAGGATCCGGAGACGAAAAAGCGCCAATTATCGTTATCAAAAAAGTTATCAAAGGTGGGGGCGGCCATCATGGCGGCGCCTGGAAAGTTGCTTATGCAGACTTTGTAACGGCTATGATGGCTTTCTTTTTGTTGATGTGGTTATTAAATGCAACAACCGAGGAACAACGCAAAGGAATTTCAGAGTATTTCGATCCAACCCCGATGGAAGTTTCGAGCAACACAAGCGGTGCCGGTGGTGTCATGGGGGGTCTGACAGTTTCTGAAGTTGGGTCGCGTGCTGCGGATGCTCAGCCAATCGTGCATAATGATGAAACACCAGATGACCCGAGTGTTAAAGCAGAAACAAATCTTGATAAAGCGGCAGAAGAACAATTGCGTGCAGAGATTGAAAAACGCGAAGATGTACAATTTGAACAGGTCAAAGAACAAATTCAAGAAGCGATTGAAAATTCAGAATTAAAAGGTCTTACCAAAAACCTGATCATTGACATGACGCCAGAAGGTTTGCGTATTCAGATTGTTGATCGGGATGGGGAATCGATGTTCCCGACCGGAAGCGCGGTTCCATACGAGAAAACGGTCACTCTTTTATCGACGGTTGCCGAGATTATAAAAAAAATGCCCAATCAAATCTCTGTGCGTGGGCATACAGATTCATCGCCTTACTCAATGGGGGCCAACTATACAAACTGGGAACTATCGGCAGACAGAGCCAACGCAAGTCGTCGCGTTCTACAAAAAAACGGGATTCATCCAAAGAAATTATCAAACGTCGTTGGGAAAGCCGATACTGAACATTTAAAACCGGATACTCCTCTTGATCCACAGAACCGGCGGATTAGTATTATTCTGCTACGGGATTCTCTTACAAAGCCGTCCTCTGGGAAGAAGAAAGCAGCCTCAGGAGGAACGGGATCGGTCCCAGTTGACCCTGGATATAAAAAGACTATGGGGAACGTTCAATTCCCATAAAATCAACAAGACTTGAAACCGAGCTATGCGAGGTACAAAATTTGACGCGGGAAACTCTCGGCTTAATTCGCATAAAAATCCGTCATCCCGTTAGCGTATTCCCGAGGAATGCTTCCACGAACGGGATCCAGAAACGAAATCCACAAGGTGGCTTACACATGGATTCGAGCCATGTGCGTTTTTTTGCAAAAAACCACCGCTGGAATGAGGTTATCGGATTTTTATTCAAAATCACCATAATGCGCATGAAATCGGGAGACGGAGGAGTGAGGGTGCGAATTCCGAGCTAAAATTGAATTATAGTAATTTAAAATACGAATTCGTCATTCTGGCGAAAGCCAGAATCTGTTCTTGATACAAGCGAGATTGCGGCTTTCGCCGCAATGACGGAAAACTGGAAACGTCTAATTATTATTTTAAGTTACTATATATTTTACTTGAGCTTGACTCTATATTGACAAGACAGACAGAAAAAACAGAGATCTGAAAACACAAAAGCCCCCGGTTGGGGCTTTTTCTTATTCCTTGTACAGACAGCCTGAACTTCCTGTATCAACTCGCTGGGGCGATGAGCCACCATCCGGTTTGCCTGTGTGCGCCGCTTATTTCTGAAACGTGGCCACAGATCTTATGTGCGTACGCTACCTTATTTTTTTATCCGTCTGCAAGAAAAATAAAGCATTCCCCCTGCGCATTTATTTTTTGACATATTAAAATACGCCATGCTATGAAAAGGCGACTTCAAAAATACGGAGAATATTATGTTAAAAATGCCTTTGGATGTCTTACGTGGCGACGCAAATTTACTGGATCCCGCAGTATTGGACACAGTTTTAGAAAGCTGTGATACTAGAACCCAAAATCACTTAGGGATAGATATTTTCTGCCTTGGTATCTTGCTCCTCTACCCAGAAAAAGAGCTGTTAAAACTGCCTAACTTTGGGCGCAAATCTTTAGCAGGACTACGCGCGGCCGTTGAGAGCCATGGGTATAAAATGGAGCAAGGGGTCGCATTATTTCCAGCCTACCAAACTTTCTTAAAGGATTCTGGCATCTCGGAGACTATGCCATCAGCAGTTAGATTAGCAGATCAAACTCATGAAGCGATTCGGACACATGTGGCGGAACTTTATGGTATTGACACGGAGACCTCGCCCTCTGAAGAAATTTCCTTGGATATTTCTTTGCCTTGCTGGACTTTGGAAACGGTTGGCGAGACTCCATTATCGAATACCCTTACAGGACTTTGTCAGAAAGCCTTTGAAGCCGCCGTGTTATCCCGCCTAAACCCGTCCGAAAACACGCCCTCCATAACGTCAGATGAAGGCTATCACCCAACCGAGGGTTACCAAATATCGATTCGCGTTCCAATCACTCTGTGCGATTCATGGAAAAGCGCCTTCAAAACGTCCTTCCTCAACCAAGTTGCGCAGGAATTATCGGTTGATGCTACGTTGCGGTTCCAAGCTCTTGAAGAAATTACCAAAAAAATCGCGGCCGCTTTTGCTCCATAGCGCCAAGTGTACAGGACAGGGAAATCCACGGAGCAAGTGGATTTTCTCTTGGCTTTCCGCACAAGATGTTTTAGGGTACGGCCCATCAGATTATATATAATAACCGATGGAACCTTGCCATGAAATCAGCCATTATTCTCTTCCCAGGAACCAACCGCGAAAAAGATATGGAGATGGCCCTGACCCATGTGACGGGTCGTGCGCCGGACATCGTCTGGCACAAGGAATCCACCTTGCCCGAGTGCGATTTGATGGTCTTGCCGGGGGGGTTTTCCTATGGCGATTATTTGCGCTGTGGGGCCATGGCCGCCCATTCGCCGATCATGAAAGAAGTCATTGCCCGCGCCCAGAAAGGCGTCCGTCTGTTGGCTGTATGCAACGGATTCCAGATGTTGGTCGAAACCGGATTGGTTCCCGGAGCTTTGCTGCATAACCGTTCGGTCAAATTTATCTGCAAACAAGTGCATCTGCGCGTTGAAAACACCACCACCGACTTTACCAATGCCTTTTCCAGACATCAGGTCATTCAGGTTCCTGTCGCGCATGGCGAAGGCAATTATTTTATTGATGCTAATGGCCTGAAAGCTCTGGAAGACAATGACCAGATCGCATTCCGCTATTGCGACGCGACAGGGGCGATCACGGAAGCCGCCAATCCAAACGGAGCCGTTGCCAATATTGCCGGTGTCTTTAATACCACCAAAACCATTATGGGGATGATGCCTCACCCTGAAAATGCCGTTGTTCCGCATGTAAACGGCCACCAAGGCACCGCCCTGTTCCAATCCTTGGTCGAGGCATTGGGGTAACCCGTCGTTAAGAGACAAAAACATATGGCGTCCTCCTTTTCCCTGACATCTCTAACATCTCTGACCCAAGGCGATCGCCTGATTTACATCGCGCCCATTCTGGTGGCGACCTCGCTCCTGGATATTTTTGATGCTGCTCCAGCAGCCCACCAATTCGGCCAGTTCGAGATTCTGGGAAGTTTTCTGGTCATTGGATATTATCTGTGGAACCAGATTGCCGAGACCTATCCACACGAAAAAATCTGGAGAAAACGGATCGAAACCATTATCTGCGGCGTCATCGGTGTATTTTCGGCGTTGCTGTTATTGGCTCCGCTCCTGACATGGCAATATGTCGCCCTGCATTTTCACGGCGACCGGACGCGGCTGTTTAAGCCTGTTATGATTGCGATCCTGACCTTGTGGGTCGGAACAGGGATCTTTTTCTATAGCGCGATCCGCATCAGCATGGATCGTGCGGCCGCCACACAATCGTCTCTTCCACCACAGCAAGGACCAACCCAATGACCGAAATTTCTCCCCCACGTTTTGAATTATACGACGTCACCAGCGAAGACGAATTCGCCGATGTGTTTCCCGTATTAAAACAACTGGCAGTCATGGAATCTCCGGAAACAGCCGATTCCCTCACTCTTGCCAAATCCTGGGCGCAATACGAGAAAGCACAAGCCCATGACTACACGCTGTATATGGCCAAAACGACAACCGAAGTCATCGGTGTTGTCGGATTGCGGATATGCGAAGACCCGTTGAACACCGGCAAGCCATGGGGGCTGATTAACAATCTGGTTGTCGAAGAAGATTATCGGGGATTGGGCATCGGCACAGATATTCTGGACCGCGTTGAAATGGTTGCCAAGAAAAAGAAATGTGAAACTGTGGCTTTGTGGTCGTTAACATCCAACAAGAAAAACAAAAGTTTTTATGAAACCGCCGGATACTCTGCGACCTCCCATTTTATGATCAAGGATATTTCGTAACGTGCATCATTGTCTCACCACAGAGAACACAGAGTGAGGAATATTCGATGAAAATTCTCCTCATTGGAGGGACATCACTCATTGGCCCTCATGTTATTCATGAGCTCTATAGCAGCATTCCGTCTGTAAAAATTATCACTCTGACACGATCAGGAAGGAATTACTTTTGTGAAACCCCTTATTCCGGTGATCGTAATGATGAAAGCGAACTTGAGAGAATTTTAAGAGATGAAGATCCGGATATTCTGATTGATATGATTGCCTTCACAAAGGAAAGTGCAGATCTAACAGAGAGAATTATCTATAAAATAAACCCCAAGCTTCCTGTTATTGTTATTTCCAGCATAGATGTATACGCGGCCTATGCAAAAATTCATGGAACAGAAAGTATTGGGTATCAAGATTGCCCATTGAAGGAAACCGACAAACTACGAACCCTACCAGGAGTAGAAGGTTTGTTATATGACAAATTGGGCGTTGAAAAGTCCTATACAAACAGATTGCCAAACGTAACGGTTCTTAGGCTTCCTGCTATTTACGGATGGCCGGATACTACACGGGTAGACACATATCTTGACCAAATGTTGGATGGCCAATCACAGATCGTCTTATCGAAAGAACGCGCAGAATGGAAGTTTTCCAGATGCCTTCATAAAAATGCAGCTCATGCAATTGTAACAGTTGTAAAATCATCCCGAAAAGGCGTGGATGTATATAATGTTGCTGAGGAAATCACCTATAATGATCTGGATTGGTGTACAAAAATATCAAAAATTTGTGGTTGGAACGGTGAAATTGTTATATCTAAAGACACTGATGAAAATGTGGATTTTAAACAAAACTTCTACGTTTCCAGCGAAAAGATTAGAAGAGAATTAGGCTATAAAGAAAAATATTCCCCAGATGAAGGGCTTTTTGAAACCATTCGATTTCATGCCTACCTGAGACAAAAAAGAGAATACAAAAAATATTATTAAAAGGAACCGAAACATGACCGTCCAAATTGCCGCCAAACAAAAACCTGTTGTTCAGGAACCCGCCATTACCGCCGATCTGGCCAAATCTTTCGGGATGACAGCGGATGAATTCCAATTGGTTCACGATATTCTGGGACGCGCCCCCACCTATACCGAACTGGGTGTGTTTTCGGTGATGTGGTCGGAGCATTGTTCGTATAAATCATCGCGCATTCACCTGAAAAAATTACCCACCACCGGCGCCTGTGTCATTCAGGGCCCGGGCGAAGGCGCTGGCGTTATTGATATCGGGGATAACCAGGCCGCTCTGTTCAAAATGGAATCGCATAACCACCCCTCCTTTATCGAACCCTACCAAGGGGCTGCAACAGGGGTTGGCGGGATTATGCGGGACGTATTCACCATGGGCGGTCGCCCGATCGCCAATTTGAATGCCTTGCGTTTCGGGGACCCATCGCATCCCAAAACACGGTCTTTGGTCAAGGGTGTGGTCGCGGGGATTTCGGGATACGGCAATTGTACCGGTGTTCCGACTGTGGGCGGCGAAACCAACTTTCACACATCCTATAACGGCAATATTCTGGTCAACGCCATGACAGTTGGTCTGGCCGATCAGGATAATATTTACTATGCACGGGGGGCTGGTGTCGGCCAACCGATTGTCTATGTCGGATCGAAAACCGGCCGCGACGGGATTCACGGGGCAACCATGGCCTCCGCCGAATTCGGCGATGGCAACGAAGACAACCGGCCAACTGTTCAGGTCGGAGACCCATTCACCGAAAAATTATTGATCGAAGCCTGTCTGGAATTGATGCAATCGGATGCGATTATTTCGATTCAGGATATGGGAGCCGCAGGTTTAACGTCCTCGTCCGTCGAAATTGCCTCGAAAGGGGATATCGGCGTTGTGCTGACTCTGGATGACGTGCCCCAGCGCGAACACGGCATGGTGCCATATGAGATTATGTTGTCGGAATCGCAGGAACGTATGTTGATGATCCTGAAACCCGGATCCGAAGACACAGCCCGTGCGATTATCGAGAAATGGGATCTGGATTTTGCGGTGATCGGATACACCACCGATGACAAACGTCTGAAACTTTATATGTACGGCGAGTGCTGGTGCGATATTCCGGTGCCTCCACTGGTCGATCAATCTCCGCTCTATGACCGTCCGTCTGTGCCTCCGGTTCTGCCAGCCGCGATTGATAACACCGCTTATCCATTGCCGGATCACTCGGTGCTTGCCGCCTTGCGTACAGTAATCGCCTGTCCGGATATCGCGTCCAAACGCTGGATCTGGGAACAATACGATTCTCTGGTGATGGGAGAGACGATTTTCTCGCCCGGCATTGCCAATACACAAGCCCTGAAATCAGGCGATGCCGCACTGGTCAAGGTTCCGAACAAAGACAAAGCTCTGGCGATGTCGTCGGATGTGACCCCCCGCTATGTGCACGCCGATCCTTACGAAGGCGGAAAGCAGGCCGTGGCCGAGTCATGGCGCAATATTACGGCGACCGGTGCGACACCGCTGGCTGTGACCAATAACCTGAACTTTGGCAATCCGGAAAAACCGGAAATTATGGGCCAATTTGTTGCGACTCTCAACGGCATGGGCGATGCGTGCCGTGCGCTCGACTATCCCATCGTCTCGGGCAACGTCTCGCTCTACAATGAAACCTCGGGGCAGGCCATTCAACCCACCCCGACCATCGGCGGCGTCGGTTTGATTGCCGATTATAAACAGGCTGTGGGATTGGGCTTTGTCCGTGCCAACGAGACCATTCTGGTGATTGGCACAACATCAGGGCATCTGGGGCAATCGCTCTATCTGCGCGAAGTCCACGGGATGGAGACCGGACGGGCTCCGGTGGTGGATCTGGCCGCAGAAAAAGCCAATGGACAGTTTGTGCGCAGTGAAATTCTGGCCGGACATATCTCGGCCTGCCATGATGTCAGCGATGGAGGCTTGTTGGTGGCGATTGCCGAAATGGCGATGGCCGGACAAATGGGCGCTACACTGGATGCGGTTAGTGAGAATCCTGCCGCCTTCTGGTTCGGCGAAGATCAGGCCCGCTATGTGGTGACCACCGCCCATCCGGAAGCCCTTCTCTCTGCTGCACAAATCGGAGGCGTTCCGGTGCAAAAAATCGGTGTGACCGGTGGATCCGATCTGACCATCGCGTCCGAGTCCATCAGCATCGCCGATTTAACCCAGCGCAATGAATCGTGGTTACCGGATTATATGTCTGGAACACTTTAATTGCCATACCAGCAAAAGATCTAGAGGGTCTAATAAAGATTAGAGCGCTAAATTAAAGTTAGGAAACGCCGGCCCATTTTTATGTCCATTTTCATCTGGAATTTCTAATTTCCATGCGCCTTCATCTTGACCAGATTTTAATCCACCAGCATGAAGAACATAACAGCCAGGATTAACTTCCGTGATTTGCCTTAAAAACGCCTCCGCTATTTTATCAAGAGACATTCCCTTAAACCGGTCCAAAATAGTCTGAGGAATCAACCCTAAGACGGCGCTACGATTGAATTGAAACCAAAGTTGCACTTTAAATTCCACCTGAGGTTTAAAATGAAAAGCAGGCGGTTCTTGACAACTATCTCTAACGCCTCCTGCAGAAAATAAAAAATCACCGATTCCATAAGGTTCACAAATAACCAAAACATCATCAAAAGCGCGCTTAAATGCATCCCTTACGGTCCCTGGAAACATAACCATGTTTCTATCAAAACGTTTATATCCCATTCGCTCTAATTTATCCCAAATCAGTGCTCTTTTCTTACCTGGCCTGTTGCCTTGTTCGATCTGCCCCAGCCTTTCATCGCATTCCCCGTAGTCATTGTAGTAAAGGCGAGCAGCATGCAGCGCAAAATTCTCTGATGTTCTATCTTTCAGGACTGCAAGTATTCCTCTTGCCATATCAGCACATGGAGATTCTTCTGCCTGACTTGACGCCTCTCTTTTTCCTCTTATAAAATCCAAAATCGTAAGAGAATAAAGAATATCGAACAATTCTACGTCTCTAATCTCTAGCCCATCTTCTAATCTCTGCAAAAGCGATTCCTTCCATGCCTTAATCCATTCATCTCCGGGATAAACATTAAGCCCGGCAATGTTATGCAGCATATAGCGGAAATCCTTGAAAGAAGGCGTGGGTAAGGCAGTATACAAATTATTTGCGAACAATTTTTCCTGAATTGCCGCTGAAGGTTGTACATTTGTAATATGATAAGCCTTTATCAGTAAAATAACATGATCAATAGACGGTGAATCATTTTGCATTTTTTTCAATAAAGATTCCTCAAATAGACGAATTTGAGACAGAAGATATAATTTAGCATCAAAAAGATCTTTTGCGGAGCTAAAGAGATGCGGAAGATCTCCCTTTCTCAAAAACAATCGTCCAGCAGATAAAAGAAGGAAGGCTTGACTCTTGAAACCTGTAGCCGCTTGATATGATTCACCCCACTCCCGCTGAAAATCATCAGCAGAAATCTTTCTTGAAGGACCTTCAGCAAAAGCATCAAAAAAATCTGACATGACAACAAACCCACTTCTTTATTTTTAATAAGCCGGAGCCTATAGCAAACTTTAAACTTATGTCAATTTAATTTTTGCTGGGGTTCTGTAGATTGATGGCATTCTCTGGCGGCCAAATTGATTTCTTTCCTGACATCGTCTATGTTCTTTCTTATAGACTCCCTATCATTAGACGTATCATCGTTGGTATATTGGACAACCATACGCATCCACAATCGGAAAACAGCCGCATTCACAGCATTTTGGGCATTTTCTAAATCTTCTAGAGCTTCTTTCTGATATTTTTTAAGAAAATACTCACAAATCTGATTATCTTTACTCCCTTTATATCCTACAACTCTCAGAGAATGCTCCAACACCACACGGTTAGCATTGGTTATGATTGCATTGTCTTCAAGAGAAGAGGGATCTTCAGGGCCATCAAAAGGATGTAGAATTGCATTTGCTACTGCAAAAGCAACACTTAATCCCCCCAAACATTTGGCCACTATTTTATAATTCATACAATCCTCTATGATTTTATTTTTCTTTCTGTTAAAGGGTTTCTCAAAATATGTCAAATAATCTTTTGTTGGCAAGCAGAGCCATTCCTTGACTTTTGCCTCTGTTCATGCGAAGACAGAGGCCAGAAAAAGGCGGTTTGCTTCGGCCATATCGGTTGACGGTCAAGTACAGTCCTCTATCGTCATGCCCGCAGTACAAAGCACATTCTGTGCTCCGCGGGGATGACAAAGATGAGAAGGTCTGTTCTTCACTGTCCACCGACATCATCGAAACCGACCCTCCTTTTTTACACCTTCGTCATCCCTGCGAAAGCAGGGATCTCATAGGTTAAGATTGAGATTCCGGCTTTCGCCGGAATGACGCATCTTTAAAAAACAACTTTGAAAGGTAAACTGTATGTTTAAAACATTCCGCCAAGAAATTGATTTTGCAGGCAAAAAAATAATTCTTGAAACTGGAAAAATCGCCCGTCAAGCCGACGGTGCTGTTATGGCCACGATGGGGGGCACGTCTGTTTTGTGTACCGCCGTTGCGGCAAAATCGGTGAAAGCCGGTCAGGATTTCTTCCCTTTAACCGTTCACTATTTTGAAAAATTCTATGCAGCCGGACGTATTCCTGGCGGATTCTTCAAACGCGAAACCAAACCTTCGGACGCAGAAACATTGATTGCCCGTCTGATCGACCGCCCGATTCGCCCTCTGTTCCCGGAAGAATTCCTGAACGAAGTGCAAATCGTTTGTACCACCATGTCGCATGATGGTGAACACTTCCCTGATATCCTGGCATTAATCGGATCATCTGCCGCGCTGTGCCTTGCTGGCGTTCCATTTATGGGCCCGGTTGCCGGATGCCGCGTCGGGTACAAAAACGGTCAATACCTGATCAACCCAAGCATCTCGGAAATGGAAGGCTCTGCGCTGGATCTGGTTGTTGCCGGTACCACCGAAGGCGTTCTGATGGTTGAGTCCGAAGCCAAGGAATTGGATGAATCGACCATGCTCGGGGCTGTTATGGCCGGATGGAAATCTTTCCAACCTGTGATCCAAGGCATTATTTCTCTTGCTGAAAAAGCCGCGAAAGAACCATGGGACGTTCCAACAGTTCCGGACCACATCACCGCGATGGAATCCGCCCTTAAAGCAAAATACGAAGGGCAATTCCGCGAGGCCTATGGCATCCGTGTCAAACAAGATCGTTATGCCGCTGTTGGCGCCGTAAAAGATGCGGCGATCGTAGAATTCACCAATGACGACGCCGGAATCAGCAAAGAAGCCGTGGCCAATGCCTGCTTCAAACTGGAATCCGCTGTCGTGCGCGGTGACATCCTGAAAACCAAAACCCGTATTGATGGCCGGACAACCTCGGACATTCGCCCGATCGTGTGCGAAGTCGGTATTCTGCCACGCGTTCACGGGTCGGCTCTCTTTACACGTGGCGAAACCCAAGCGATTGTGGTCACCACGTTGGGAACCGGTCAAGACGAACAACTGATTGACTCGATCATCGGGGAATATAAAGAAGCGTTTATGTTGCACTATAACTTCCCACCTTACTCGGTTGGTGAGTGTGGTCGCATGGGTGCCCCCGGACGTCGTGAAATCGGTCATGGGAAACTCGCATGGCGCGCCATTCACCCCTTGATTCCGGCCGCCGAAGATTTCCCGTACACCCTGCGCGTGGTATCGGAAATCACTGAGTCGAACGGATCGTCGTCGATGGCAACTGTCTGCGGAACATCCCTCTCTCTGATGGATGCTGGCGTTCCTCTGCCAAAACCGATTGCAGGGATTGCCATGGGTCTGATTAAAGACGGCAGTGATTTTGCTGTTCTCTCGGACATTCTGGGTGATGAAGATCACTTGGGCGATATGGACTTTAAAGTCGCGGGGACCGCCGACGGGATCACCGCTTTGCAAATGGACATCAAGATCACCTCGATCACCGAGGAAATCATGAAAATCGCTCTGGCACAGGCCCAACAAGGTCGCCTGCACATCCTTGGCGAAATGTCCAAAGCATTGAACACATCCCGCGGAGAAATCAGCCAATTTGCTCCACAAATGGCGGTCATCAATATCCCGACCGACAAAATCCGTGAAGTCATTGGAACCGGCGGGAAAGTCATTCGCGAGATCATCGAAAAAACCGGTGCGAAAATCGATATCGAAGACGACGGAACCATCAAAATTTCCGCAGTCGAAGGATCGGCGATCGACATGGCCATCGAAATCATCCGTGGCATCACCGACGAACCTGAAGTCAACAAAGTCTACAACGGCAAAGTCGTGAAAATCATGGACTTTGGGGCCTTTGTGAACTTTATGGGCGGTCGTGACGGTCTGGTTCACATTTCCGAACTGGCCGACCATCGCGTAGCCAAAACCACCGATGTCGTATCCGAAGGCCAGGACGTCAAAGTCATGGTGACCGGATTTGACGATCGCGGCAAAATCAAATTGTCGATGAAACGCGTGGATCAAGCCACCGGCGAACCGATTGCGCCAAAACCAAAAGAAGACCGCGCTGACGAACAAGCCGCAGGTTAAGTCTTTCAAGATACTGTTTTAAATCCTCCCCCAACGGGGAGGATTTTTTTATTGACAACAAATATCAAGTTATATTATGTGAATTATTGTATTCTTATAAAAAAGGAGATTATAAAAATGAGTTGTGACGACAATTGGTATGAGCATATAATCCAGACAATATCCGCAGTACTTCACAAAGATGCGAGCGTTCAAGAATTTGCAGCATCTTTCTATGAACTTGATTCTTCTATAGTTGGCCCTAATGCTAATCTTAATGAGATACGCGATATCCTTAAAAAGGCAGTTTCTCTATATGGCAAAAAAGATGTTCTGGAAATTGTTGGGTGTGCCGCACTTACAGAAGAAAAAAATTCACTTCTTCAAACCTATCTTGAGAATTGGTTTTTAACCAACAACACTATCCCCTCTTCACCCCCACAAGAACCAAGCCCCTCGCCATAAAACAATCCCTAAAGCTATCACCTACATCAAAGAAAGTATTGTCATCCAAAACCTCTGTGAATTCCAGAGGTTTTGAATCGCGTATTGATAAAAATTTCCACATGTCACGAGGTTAGGTTGGAAATGGCCCATAAACATTGCCTGGAGCATTTCCATGGATATTAGAACCAGGGTTGTTTCCATGGATATCTTGGGGCTCATTTCCTTGAATATTTTGCCCGCTGCTCGCAAAATCGTTTCCTGGGGAGGAATAAATTACTTCGGTCGGCGGAGAAAGGTTTACAAATCCAGTGTCTTCAGGGGGGGGATCTACAACAGAATCTGCTATCGAATCAACTCCAACTGGATCAACAACAGTCCCAGATAAAGTGGAGACGCCGGAGACCACATCTGAACCGGCATCCAAGGCATTACCAACATCCAAACAGTCCCCAATAAAGTCGATTGCAGTACACGCGTCTTTAATGAGTAGCGCTTGAGCAGCAGTCCCTATAACTGCTTTAGCAGCAGCGCCTGCAAAAAGCTTAGTAAGAATTACTTTTCCTATTATAAGTTCCAATCCACCTAGAAGCATAATCTTATTCCTTCCATAAAAAATGTTAAAAAAGCCTATGACACTTTTTATAAAGTGCCATTGATCATCAAGTATATGTTGTTAAATTCAGAGAGTTGATAAACGCTTATACTTCAAATTAACCTCCTGTTTATAAACCAGAACAGACAATATCCGCTCCAGATTCTATTATTTTAAAAAATACCGAGGGAAGTGGTTTTAAAAGACAGAACTCCACATAACACGGTACCTAAACAGGACCATAGCGTGGTGTTCGCTATAGCGCTTCTTAGCTTTTTTTACGCGGCGCAAGCTGCCCTTTTAAATTCCGCGAATATTGGCGAATGAAACCAATAGTTACGATCATACAAACATAAAATTATAATTAAATCAATATTTAAGATGTTAAATAATTTTGTTGAAAAACAAATTGGAATTATAATACTATTTCTGACCAATTTTTTGATCATAAAATAAAGCCGTCCATTGCTTTACCGAAAGCAATACCTGCGATATATTGCTCTATCAAACAAAAGATTGGTTTTTGAAATATGCCTCTTAAGCTTCCTACTATTATCGGACATCGCGGTGCAAAGGCTTATGCCCCCGAAAATACTATCGAATCCATTCATACTGCAGCCGATATGGGCTGCAAATGGGTTGAACTGGATGTCAAACTTACCAAGGACTCCGTACCGATTATTATGCATGATGATGACCTTGACCGCACAACAAACGGACATGGCCCCGTCGCACAAATCACTTACGCTGACCTCTGCCATCTTGAGGCCGGTAGCTGGTTTTCCGAGAGTTTTTCGGGGATTAAGATTCCAACACTCGAAGAAGCCATCGAGGTTATCCTTGCCCGCGACCTTGGCGTCAATCTTGAGATCAAGCCTTGCCCCGGTCGCGAAAAAGAAACGGCTGAAGCAATGCTTGACCACCTCTCGCAATTCTGGGATGACCGTGATCGTTTATTGATTTCCAGTTTCTCTCATGTCTCTCTTGAGATCGCAGCAGAAATGGCTGAAGACTGGTATCGGGGGCTTCTTCTTGAATCAGACCCCATCCCCAATTGGTTAGAACTGGCTGATTATCTGGAGGTAACAACAATCAATATTGATGGAAGAACCGCAGAAAGAGAGTTTGTAGAAGATATTTTAGACACACAACGGATGATCCTTGCCTATACAATCAATGACCCACAGCTTGCCCTACAATTGCGACAATGGGGTGTTGATGCGATGTTCACAGATGACCCAGATGCAGTGAATGAAACACTATTCAAACCCCATTAAAAATGCGATTAAGCTGCAACACGTAGCTCTTTCGACAAGGCATCCAGAACGGCATTGACCAATTTGGGTTCCGAAGATTCAAAAAAACTCGATGTGATATTCATATAATCCGATATAATGATAGGTGCATCAATATCATGATGCGCCATCAGTTCATACGCACCACACACCAGGATAGATGTCAAAAGCGGTTCAACATTATTTGCCAGTTTTAAACGCGGTTGAATAATTTGTTGCAAATCCCCCCATCGATCTGTGACCCCGGCCAATATATTACGAAACAAAGGCTGATCAGGGGGGATCATCTGGGCATGATGTGGTCCACCATCCTCTAGATCCATTCCGATGCGATGGGTTATAAATTCATCATGTAGTTTTGACGGGGGTTCCTTATTCTGAATTGCTTGATAAACGGCTTGGACCGCAAATAATCGGGCTGCTGTCTTACGCGCCTTCAAAGACCCTTTGGCTGTCGACATTCTATACCCCTCCACAAGCTTGTTTTAACGAAAGCATTGACAAAGCCGCAAGCGCAGCTGCCCCACCCTTATTTTGATGATTTTTATCTGCACGATCAAGCGCCTGATCGATGGTTTCAACGGTTAGAATGCCATTCCCAACTGCCAAATCATGCTTGATCGAGACCTCCATAATTCCACGGGCACTTTCATTAGAGACAATCTCGTAATGCGTCGTCTCCCCGCGAATAACACACCCCAATACAACATAGGCATCGAAACAACGGCCATTCTGACGCCGCGCCGCATATTGCAAAGCAACCGGAATTTCCAAGGCCCCTGGAACAGTTATTTTTTCGAAAGTTGCACCAACATTGTTTAAGGTATCGGTCACACCGTCCATCAACATATCATTGATATCATCATAAAACCGTGCCTCAAGAATCAAAACATGCGGAGGATTCAAAAACTGTAATGCGCTAACAGCATTATGTGTGTGTCCAATGTTCACCATGTGCAATAACCTTTTGGTTTTTAAAGTCTATGTTTGCATTCAAACCAAACTTGAAGAAAATGGGGCGACTGATGGGGCTCGAACCCACGACCACTCGGACCACAACCGAGGGCTCTACCAGCTGAGCTACAGCCGCCACAAGAGAGGATCTTCTTATGCTTAAAATATCTTCATTTGTCCAGTGAAAAAATCATATATTTTTGTGGACGATGCCATATAACTATGCTAACTAACATTCAAATCAAGCATGCCAGCCATGCATTTTACTCATATTTAACATTGTATTGGGAGATCTCTATGACATCATCAACTGGCGTAAAAGTCAAAAGCGCCGCAGAATTCGTTAAGTTTATCACTGAAAATGCGATTGTCTATGTTGATTTTGTGTTTGCAGATTTGCGCGGAAAGCAACAGCATACAACACAACATGTCACAACAATTGATGAAGATTTGTTAAAAACAGGTATTTATTTTGATGGTTCATCGATTGCGGGGTGGAAGGCCATTAACGAGTCCGATATGATTTTGATGCCTGACTATAACAAAATAGCAATGGACCCATTTGCTGCACAACCGACTGTTAAAATCTACTGTGATGTTTATGAGCCGTCAAAAAAAGCAGATGGTTCCGGCGGAGGCCAACCCTATTCCCGGTGCCCGCGTTCCGTTGCAAAAGCTGCGGTGAAATATATGTCGACAACTGGAATCGGTGATGCTGCGTTCTTTGGACCAGAGGCTGAATTCTTCATTTTCGATGATGTGCGTTACTCTGTAAAAATGAACAAGGTTGGCTTTGAAGTTGATAGCATCGAAAGCCCCCACAACACTGATAAAATCTATGGTGAAGGCAATCTGGCACACCGGGCAGCCGTCAAAGGTGGATATTTTCCTGATGCCCCGATTGATACGGGGAGCGATATCCGCGCTGAAATGCTCTCTGTCATTCACGGAATGGGCGTTGAAGTTGAAAAACATCACCATGAAGTTGCAACAGCCCAGCATGAGTTAGGTATTAAATTCTCGACCCTTGTCGATTGTGGTGACAACATGCAGATTTACAAATACGCTGTCCACAATGTCGCCGCAGCCTATGGCAAAACAGCAACCTTTATGCCAAAACCAATGTTTGGTGACAACGGTTCTGGAATGCATGTCCATCAATCGATCTGGAAAGGATCAACCCCCTTGTTTGCAGGGGATTTATATGCCGGACTATCTGAAACCGCTCTCTTTTATATTGGCGGGATCATTAAACATGCGAAAGCATTAAATGCTTTTACCAACCCAACAACCAATAGCTATAAACGCTTGGTCCCAGGATACGAGGCTCCTGTCTTATTGGCTTATTCATCCCGCAACCGCTCTGCCTCTTGCCGTATCCCGCATTCTGCTTCACCAAAAGGGAAACGTGTTGAGGTTCGCTTCCCTGATCCTTGCGCAAACCCATATTTGGCTTACGCAGCGATGCTTATGGCTGGACTGGATGGAATTCAGAATAAGATTCATCCCGGCGAAGCCCATGATAAGAATCTTTACGATCTGCCTCCTGAAGAACTTGCAAAAGTTCCAACTGTCTGTGGCTCACTTCGCGAGGCATTAAATGCTCTGAAATCGGATCATGCCTTCCTCACAGCAGGCGGCGTCTTTTCCGAAGACCTGATCAATGCCTTTATTGATCTGAAAATGGAAGAAGTCATGGCCTATGAAACAATGCCGCACCCTATTGAGTACAGCCTGTATTATTCTTCATAAACAAGAGTTCTGCGTCCTTAAAACCCCGCCTTATTGGCGGGGTTTTATTAAAAGAAGGCAAAAATAAGACCAAAATATACGCCTAAAGAATATATCCTTAATTCAACTATTATTTTCTGGAAATAACCTACTATAAAGCTTATGTTTTGACCAAAATTCTAAATTATGAAAAACAATATGCGTCCAATTAAAAGAAACCATTTAAGCAAAATCTTTGAGCAATTAACCTCTCGAAATGAAATCCACAAGCTGACTGAGTCAAATCTTGATTCTATCAATATGCTAGCCCATAGCATATTAAGAAAAGTTGAGGATGGGACTATTCCCCCTCCTCCAATCACTCCTGAAAATGCCATTGATTATTTAAATCAAGCAGATAAATCTGCGATTGATTACTGCCTCTTTCAATTAACCAAATTTAAGTGGCCACAATCTTCCACTCTCTCAATTTACCCATACCACGTCGCAGCCGCAATGCACCTTTTTAATGCGGCCTACATGGCACACCAAATAGTTCGGAACACAGAGACAAAGACAGAGAGAGATACGAGCTTAATTTTCAAAGCACATGATTGCCAGAAACAAATACCCTGGATAAATCGGGCAATATTACAAGTTTTAAGGATAGCACGCATAGATTATTATTTAGAAGAAAGACTGCAAGCCCGTGGATCTCTCCTCTTATCTGAAGTTAGAAACCTATCTTACCCGTAAATCCAGGTCTTTCAGTCGCTTGATTTCATCACGCAATCTTGCAGCCTCTTCAAATTCAAGATTTTCTGCAGCCCTATGCATTTGCAGGTCCAAGCGGTTCAATTCTTTTTGTAGAGATCTCGGATCATCGAACAAAGCTTGGTCTCTATCCGACATCCCAACAGCCTGAGGCGTCAAGTCACTGTAATCCGCCTGTTCATATACACTTGAAAGCGTATCACGGATCGTTTTTGTAACGCTTTCAGGTGTGATGCCATGCTGTATATTATACTCGACCTGCTTTGCACGGCGACGATCGGTTTCATCAATCGCAGCCTTCATACTTTTTGTGATAGTATCAGCATATAAAACTGCTTTACCACCAACGTTACGGGCGGCTCTTCCGATTGTTTGAATCAAGGATGTTCTAGAACGAAGAAACCCTTCCTTATCAGCATCCAGGATCGCAACAAGCATACACTCAGGGATATCCAACCCTTCTCGAAGCAGGTTAATTCCAACCAAGATGTCGAATGCACCAAGGCGGAGATCCCGAATAATTTCAATTCGTTCCAATGTTTCAATATCCGAATGGAGATAACGAACCTTCAATCCATTTTCAACCAAATAATCTGTTAGGTTTTCTGCCATTTTCTTTGTAAGAGTTGTGACCAAGGCACGACCGTTTGAAGATACAACCCTTTTACATTCATGCATCAAATCATCAATCTGATGCTCTGTTGGCCTGATTTCAACAGGAGGATCAATTAATCCGGTTGGACGAACAACCTGTTCAACAAACATACCACCTGTCTGTTCTAATTCCCAATCCCCGGGAGTTGCCGACACAAAAACGGTTTGAGGCCGCATTGAATTCCATTCATCAAATTTCAAAGGCCGGTTATCCAATGCTGATGGCAATCGAAACCCAAACTCTGTCAATGTTGTTTTACGGGCACGGTCACCGTTGTACATTCCTCCCAATTGCCCAACCATCACATGACTTTCATCCAAGAAAAGAAGCGCATCTTTTGGCAAATATTCAAACAATGTTGGGGGCGGCGCACCGGGAGCACGTCCGGTCAGATAACGCGAATAGTTTTCAATCCCTTGGCACATGCCTGTCGCAGACAACATTTCCAAATCAAAGGTTGCGCGCTGCTCTAATCTTTGGGCTTCTAATAACTTGCCTTGTGCATGAAACTCCTCAAGTCGCCCTTTCAGCTCGGCCTTGATCTGCATGATGGCTTGCGCAATCGTTGGCCCGGGCGTAATGTAATGTGTATTCGCATAAACGCGGACAGCATCCATTGTTATAAACTTTTCGCCGGTCAACGGATCAAACTCTGTAATTTGCTCGACCTCATCTCCGAATAATGAAAACCGCCAGGCCCTGTCTTCAAAGTGGACCGGAAACAGCTCAACCGTATCGCCACGAACACGAAACCCTCCGCGCTCGAAAACAATATCGTTCCGTTTATACTGGAGCTCTACTAACTTCTGGATAAGGTCCTGACGATCAATCCGCTGGCCCTTTGTGATTTCAAAGGTCATGGCGTAATAATCTTCTTTTGACCCGATCCCATAAATGCATGATACAGATGCAACAATAATCACGTCGCGCCGTTCAAAAATCGCACGCGTTGCGGCATGGCGCATGCGATCAATCTGTTCATTGATTGTGGCTTCTTTCTCGATATATAAATCACGCTTTGGAACATAGGCTTCTGGTTGATAATAATCATAATAGGATACAAAATATTCAACGGCATTATTTGGAAAGAATTCTTTCATTTCACTATATAATTGGGCGGCCAGAGTTTTATTCGGCGCCAAGATCAATGCTGGCCTTTGCGTCCGTTCGATTAAATGGGCCATGGTAAATGTTTTACCGGAACCGGTAACACCCAATAACACTTGATCTGTCAATCCCTGATCAAGCCCTGCTAACAAAGCTTCAATCGCTGCTGGTTGATCTCCAGCAGGCTTAAAGGAGGAATGAATTTTAAACGGGACCGTCATAATTTTATAACAAAGCCTCTAACTGTGGAATCAGCGGTTTATCCGCTTCGGGCATTTCCAGACCGTATAGATCTTGGACATAGACCCATTTTAAGTTTTGACCTTCTTTAGGGGTTGGGTCTCCGCTCCAGATCCGCACTCCAAAAACAGGCATGAGTAAATAAAAATCAGGATAAAGATGCGATGCAAACCCAATTGGCCACATCCCGCAGGGGCGCGTTTCAATTCCTAATTCTTCACGCAACTCACGCATCAAAGCATATTCTGGAATCTCCCCGGCTTCAATCTTACCACCTGGGAACTCCCATAATCCAGCCATTTCTTTTCCCTCTGGGCGCTGAGCAACAAGAACTCTCTTCTTTCTATCTATTAAGACAGCCGCAACAACATGGATAATTTTTCTGACAGGCATGTCGGGCGGAGGAGCCGCCAAAGCTTCAGCACAAGATAATTTGATCGCCATAATTTTCACCTTCTGAAAAAAGCATCCCCGCAAAAGCGGGGATACATGGTCTTGATAAATTGATCAAGAATTACTCTACTTTATTTTCTTCAACTGGTTTTTCTTCAGCTGGCTTTTCCTCAGCTGGTTTTTCTTCAGCGGCAACTGATGCAGCAGGTGTTTCTGCAACAATTGGTTTGCCGTCATAATCAAATTTTTCAACGGTTGCGGCTTTATTCCACTCTGCAACCAATTTCTCTAAAATATCACGGCGAACCTGACCTTCGACCTGTAATTTGACATCTTCAAATTTCGGAGCTGGGCGATCGCGTTTTTCCAACAGCTGAATGACATGGAATCCAAACTGGGTTTTAACAGGTGTCTTTGTATGTTCATTAGGCTTTAACGCAAAAGCTGCATCTGAAAATTCTTTGACCATATCTGTTTGTGCAAAATAACCAAGATCTCCACCGTTATCGCTGTTTGATTTGTCTTTAGAAAATTCTTTTGCCAAATCTTCAAATTTTGAACCACTGTTTAATTTGGCAATGATATCTTTGGCCTGATCTTCTGCATCAACAAGAATATGGCGGGCATGAGCTTCTTCAACTTTTGGTATATTTTTGACGATATCATCATATGTTTTTTTAACAAGTTCGTCGGAAAACTGTTTGTCGATCGCCTTTTCTGCATAGACAGACCGGCGAATTTGTGTTTTTGCAAGATCCATGCGTTTCAGGACAACAGGATCATTATCAAAGTTTTCTGAGGTTGCTTTTTCATCCACAATCTTTGCGCTGACCAACTGATCCAAGGCCATCGGAAAAATGTCTTTTGGATTGGCTTGCTGCATTTGCGCAGGCAGAGTCTTAATGAAATCCAGAACATCTGTCCGGTATAATGATTTACCATTAACCTTTGCAACGACAGGATCATCCGGGCCGTGAACAACTTCAGCAGCAGGAGACGACGTCGAAGACGCAGAGGATGATGTATCATTCCCAACAGTCATCGAAGTGGTTGCAGATTCAAGGGTTTTTGAATCCACGTTAGGGCCCATGGGTGCCATATAATGGGATACACTGTAACCAACACCTGCTCCGACCAAAAGTGCCAATCCAATCGCAGTAAAAGTTTTCATCGTCTTGCCTCATTTCTTGAAATATTAGGGAAATAAATTTTGTCCTGTTGTTATTTGTACATAGCTTTCCAGCAAGAGCAAGTAGAAAGATAGCAATTATATCATCTTATTTATCGTTTTTCAGTCAGGCGAGATTGACGATTTGATTGATAAGTCTTATATCAGAGGACATTACGAAAAGGATTTGATTCACTATGCTCTTGAACTTTGCAACTAAGATTTTCGGCTCCAGCAACGACCGCATCATTCAATCGATGCGACACAAGGTTGAACAAATCAACGCGCTTGAACCATCCATTGCAGAATTAAGCAATGAAGCTCTTCAATCCAAAACACAAGAGTTCAGATCCCGGATTGAAAATGGTGCCACTTTAGACTCCCTCCTCCCTGAGGCATTTGCCGTTGTCAGGGAAGCGTCAAAGCGTGTCTTCGGGATGCGTCACTTTGATGTCCAATTAATTGGTGGTCTGACATTACACCAAGGAAAAATCGCAGAAATGAGAACGGGTGAAGGTAAAACCCTGATGGCAACACTCCCTGTTTACTTGAATGCGATCGCGGGGAAAGGTGTTCACGTTGTTACGGTTAATGATTATTTGGCCAAACGAGACTCTGAATGGATGGGAAAGCTTTATAATTGGTTAGGCCTATCGGTCGGCTGCATCGTATCTAATATGGCAGACCACGAGCGCCAAGAGGCCTATGCCGCAGACATTACCTATGGAACGAATAACGAATTCGGTTTTGATTATCTGCGTGACAACATGAAATACAATCTGTCTGACATGGCTCAGCGTGAATTTAATTATGCGATTGTTGACGAAGTTGACTCGATTTTAGTCGATGAAGCCAGAACCCCTCTTATTATTTCTGGCCCCACTGAAAATGCAACAGACATGTATGTTTCTGTGAACAAGCTTATTCCTCTTCTCGGGACAGATGATTACGAGAAAGATGAAAAAACAAAAACCGTTATTTTATCAGAATCCGGCGTTGAAAAAATTGAGGGGCTTTTGAAATCGAATGCCCTTTTGGTAACAGGCGGGTTATACGATGCTCATAATATCAGCCTTGTCCATCATGTAAACCAGGCTCTTCGTGCCCATAAATTATTCAGCCGGGACACAGACTACATCGTAAAAGATGATAAGGTTATTATTATTGATGAATTTACAGGCCGGATGATGGATGGACGCCGTTACTCCGAAGGGTTGCACCAAGCGCTGGAAGCAAAAGAAGGTGTAACGATCCAGAATGAAAATCAAACACTTGCATCTATTACCTTTCAGAATTATTTCCGTCTGTACCCGAAACTCGCGGGAATGACAGGCACTGCAATGACTGAAGCTGCAGAGTTTATGGACATCTATAAATTAGGGGTTGTTGAAATCCCAACAAACGTACCTGTTGCTCGTGTCGATCATAATGATAAGATTTACAAATCCGCTGCAGATAAAGAAAATGCGATTATAGAGCTTGTTAAATCATGCCACGCACGCAAACAGCCAGTTCTGGTTGGAACTGTTTCAATTGAAAAATCTGAAGCTCTCTCGGAAAGCCTGAAAAAAGCAAAAATCCCCCATCAGGTTCTGAATGCCCGCTATCATGAGCAAGAGGCCTCTATTATTTCCCAAGCAGGCCGATCCGGTGCAGTTACGATCGCAACCAACATGGCCGGGCGTGGAACAGATATCAAATTGGGGGGGAATGCAGAAATGCGGATCCTTCACGAAATTCCTGGCGATGTGTCACCCGAACAACGTAAGGCGATAGAAGATAAAATCAACGAAGAAGTCGCAAAGGACAAAGAAATTGTTCTTGCTGCCGGTGGCCTATACGTGATTGGAACAGAACGACATGAGTCCAGACGAATTGATAACCAATTACGCGGACGATCAGGCCGTCAGGGAGACCCCGGTGCGTCGACATTCTTCTTATCGACGCAAGATGACCTTATGCGGATTTTTAGCCCAGATGCATTAGAAGCCGTTCTATCAAGCAAATCAATTGGTTTAAAAGATGGCGAAGCCCTCACTCATCCTTGGCTTTCAAAAGCATTGGAAAAAGCGCAAACACGCGTTGAACAACAAAATTATGAAATCCGGAAAAACTTGTTGAAATTCGACAATGTGATGAATGACCAACGAAAACAAATTTATGAGGATCGTCACGAGATTATGAATGCGGAAAATATTTCCGATATGGTGACCGATATGCGTCACAATCTGATTTCTGACCTCGTTGCAACAGCCATCCCGGAAAACGCCTATGCCGAACAATGGAATGTGACATCTCTGAAAGCCGAGGTGCAAGCCCTTTTGAATCTTGATCTACCAATCGAAGATTGGGCAAAAGAAGAAGGCATTGCGAACGAAGAAATTGAATCGCGTATTGTAAAAGCTTCGGATGCGTTCATGGCAGATAAACGGGCACGGGCTGGAGATAAATTTTTTGACCATATTGAGAAATCTTTTGTGCTCAGACTCCTTGACCAGAGTTGGAAAGAGCATCTTCTGCATCTTGACCATTTACGTCAGGGCATAAATCTTCGTGCGTTTGCGCAACGCGATCCCCTAAATGAATATAAATCCGAAGCGTTTAACCTGTTCAATGCAATGACAAGCCGGTTAAGTACATTGATTGTACAGAATCTGTCATTGGTTGAAATTAATATTGACGAACAGACTTTTGCAAAAATGGAAGCCCAAAAGCGTGAGGAAGACGAAAAACTTGCAAAGCTCACCCGGACAGACCCGGCAC
This sequence comes from Alphaproteobacteria bacterium, assembly GCA_016794145.1. GTDB lineage: Bacteria > Pseudomonadota > Alphaproteobacteria > Micavibrionales > Micavibrionaceae > UBA1573. The sequence continues at coordinate 59,688 of JAEUKP010000024.1, forward strand.
TGGAAGCAGATACGAAAGCCGAAGATAAAAGTGCCCCAATCCCCTTCCGAAAACGCTTTGACCCGAACGATCCCTCCGCTTGGATGGGAAATGTCCCGCGCAATGCGGAGTGCCCTTGTGGGTCAGGCAAAAAATTTAAATACTGCCATGGGAAGATTGATTAAAGGGAAGATTGATTAAAAGCCATCTGCTTTTCTTTCTCTATGCTTTCCTTTGTTGTACAGCCTGAAGAAGAACATCCCGCACGCTGTCGTTGCCCAAAACTTTCTGGGTCACGGCATTCAGACGTTTTTTGACTGTATTAACCTCGACGACCCCAGTTTCGGTCAAAGCAAGGGCAGACCCTAACGCCCCATACATGTCCTGAATGTAGGCATCTTTAAGCCGAGGTGTGAATTTTTCGATCTCTTTTGCTTTCTCGGCATCTTCAACTTCAAGGGTAATGGAAATATTGACGATTTGGACAACGCCCTTTTTATTGACAATCGGCAGGGTTAAAGGATCTATTTTCACAAAAGCAACTTTTGCATCGTCTTGTTTCTTGGATTCAGAACTCTCTGCCTTAGATTTGTCTTTTGCTTCTTGTTTCGGATCAACAGAAGCTTGCGCTGCTTTTCCTCCAAAGAATGTAAAAGCAGCAAAGCCACCACCGCCCAAAAGGAGCATTGCAACAACGATCAAAATAATCTTTTTCATTATAAACCCTTACTTTTTTCGATTTTTGTCTCGATTTTTTGATTTTCTGGCTGGCTTCTGCCCTATTTTTATCTTCTAAGATAATGATAACAGCGAATATGTTAATGCGCCGTAATCATTTGATAAAATTTTAGAAAAAATGTTGTGACGCACCATGGAAATGCGAAGAGAAGGCCAACTAGAACGTCTTATAGACGACCTAGACGATCATTTTTGAGCATCATTTTTTTTGAAAGAACTTGTCGATACTTGCTTTCAAAGCGGATGCGATCTGGGTCCGATAAGAGGCATTCGAAAGTCTTTCAACCTCTTCACGGTTTGTTAAATATCCCATTTCGACAAGAATTGAAGGAATATCCATCGCTTTTAGAACGGCAAAACCTGCAGATCTATATTTTGTATCCAGAATTTTGACATTCCGTTTATCAAGCGTTGTTATGACTGTTTTAGCCAAATACCGAGATTGATTCATTGTATCACGGGCGGCCAGATCAATCAGGATATCGGCAACATCATGTTCCTGATGGCTTAAATCTATCCCGGCAATCAAATCAGATTTGTTTTCGCGTTCAGCCAATTTGGCAGTTTCCTTGTCTGATGCTTTATCAGAGAGAGTATAGACGGAGGCACCGGTGACGTTACTGCGACTGATCGAATCGGCATGAAGGGATATAAATAAATCTCCGCCTTTTCTGCGCGCAAATTTAACCCGCTCCCCTAAGGGAATAAATACATCTGTAGAACGAGTCATTTCAACACGATACCCGTCTTTTTCCAACTGCCGTTTTAACTCTAAGCCAACAGCAAGAACGATTGTTTTTTCGTACATACCGTTAACCCCTAACGCCCCGGGGTCCTGACCGCCATGTCCCGGATCAATAATAACCAATTTCCGTGCCTTTGCGGGATTGAATGTGTTTTCTGACGGCGTTGCTGTCTTTCCTTGAATACTGGCCCCTACTTGTTTTGTGGATTGGCGGTTTAATTCCGGGGAGGATGCCAGGGGGCGCCCTCCTCCTGACATATTTCCCATTTTCTGGCTTGTGGCCTCACGCATTATGGCCGCACTTGTTTTTGAAAAATCAATAACGATCCGATCTGGTTGAGTGGCCGATCGGTCAATTGCAAAAGCTGCCTTAATCAGGACAGGCGTATCCGTTTCAATGACCAACCTTCCTTTTCCGGCCCCTAAATCTCCGAAACGGACATCTTTAACCAATGTAGCAGATGGAGTCGTCACACGCCCAACTTTCCAGTTAAATCGATCCAGATCAATAATAATGCGGTCGGGGGATTGAAGAACAAAGGCTCTGAATTCGCTTTTTCCTGACAATTCAACAACAATTCTTTCTTTTTCGGCATGACCTCCGATTCTGATGGCACGAACATCCAATGCCCAACTCGCGTTGATTCCTAGGCAAAACCATGCAAAAAATAAAAAAAACAAGGGCTTAAAGAACATGCACACCCAGAAAAGTAAGAGAAAATATGATTCTTATTAAAGCAAAAAGAAAACTATTTGTTAAGCCTGTTAATATTTGTTAATATAGTTGTTAACTAAAGTTAATTGCAACATACAAAAAGTTACGGGAGAAACCCATGCGTGTCCTGCTAGTAGAAGACGATAGCTCAACAGCCAAATCAATTGAAATGATCCTCAAATCCGAAGGCTATATGGTTGAATCAACGGATTTAGGTGAAGATGCTTACGAATTAGGAAAATTTTACGAATATGACATTATCGTACTGGATCTGATGCTGCCAGATATGCACGGATATGAGGTATTAAAAAAGCTCCGTGCAGAAAAAATCAATATTCCTATTCTGATTCTTTCTGGGCTTGCTGAACTTGATAGTAAAATCAAAGGCCTTGGTTTTGGCGCAGATGACTATCTTACAAAGCCATTCGAGAAAGCTGAATTGATTGCCCGTATCAAAGCAATCGTACGCCGGTCACAAGGACATTCACAAAGTAAAATTGAAATCGGTCGGGTATCTGTCAATCTTGACTCTCGGACAGTCGAGGTTGATAACAAGCCCGTTCACTTAACTGGAAAAGAATATGGTATTCTTGAGCTTCTCGCTCTCCGGAAAGGGACCACTCTGACCAAGGAAATGTTCTTGAATCACCTTTATGGCGGGATGGATGAACCAGAAGTAAAAATTATTGATGTGTTTATCTGCAAACTCCGCAAGAAAATAGAAATTGCAACCGACGGAGAGAATTATATCGAAACCGTGTGGGGCCGTGGTTACGTTCTGCGCGAACCATCACAGGCAGATAAGGTGCGTGCTGCGAACGCTTAAACTGTTAATAGCAATTCCGGCTTTCCCCAGAATAAAGGCTCCTTATTTAGAATTGGTTTAATACGGATATAACCTTCTGTCATAAAAGAAACCCTCATGATTGGTTCACGAGGGTTTCTTTTATCTCTTAAAAAATGGCTGATTATTATTGTGTGATACTTTTTGCAACAATCGCAACCAGAATAATCGCAACGATATTGGCAATTTTAATCAAAGGATTCACTGCAGGACCAGCCGTATCCTTATACGGATCCCCAACAGTATCACCTGTCACCGCGGCTTTATGCGCATCCGATCCTTTGCCGCCATGGTGCCCTTCTTCAATATATTTTTTTGCGTTATCCCATGCACCCCCACCTGAGGTCATTGAAATAGCAACAAACAGACCTGTTACGATTGTTCCCATTAACAGCGCTCCAAGGGATTGGAAGGCCGCGGCAAGACCTGCTAATTTATAAACAATGCAGAACAAAACAATGGGTGCCCCAACAGGCAGCAAAGAGGGCAGAACCATCTCACGGATCGCGGCCTTGGTCAACAAATCCACTGCCGTCCCATATTCAGGTTTTGCAGTTCCCTGCATAATCCCTGGAATATCGCGGAACTGCCGCCGGACCTCAATTACCACAGCACCAGCTGCACGCCCTACGGCTGTCATGGACATTGCTCCGAACAGGTAAGGCAACAAACCACCGATGAAAAGGCCGATAACAACATAAGGATCCTGAAGTGAGAATGGAAGATCTCCAAGCTTTGGCAAGTAATGCTTGATCTCTTCAGTATATCCGGCGAACAATACCAAGGCCGCCAATCCAGCAGATCCAATCGCATACCCCTTCGTCACCGCTTTTGTTGTATTTCCAACAGCATCCAGTTCGTCTGTCACTTTACGGACATTTTCAGGAAGTCCTGCCATTTCCGCAATTCCCCCTGCGTTATCTGTAACAGGCCCGAATGCATCAAGCGCAACAACCATTCCAGCCAATGACAACATTGTCGTGGCCGCGGTTGCAATGCCATAAAGACCCGCAACATGATAGGCAATATAGATCCCAACACAGATTACAATCACAGGCAAAGCCGTTGATTCCATTGAAACGGCCAAACCTTGGATGACGTTTGTTCCGTGCCCTGTTTCAGATGACTTTGCAATTTCACGTACAGGACGATATGCCGTCGAGGTGTAATATTCAGTGATCCAAACCAAAAGGCCCGTCACACCCAAACCGACAGCCCCACAAATAAGCAAGTCTTTACCCGTAATAAAACCACCACCCTTCAAGTCAAGATGGGTATCAAGACCGACTTGTTTGACGATCATCACACCAACCAAGAGGGCAGAAAAAATACCGGTTGCAATAAATCCACGGTACAAAGCGCCCATAACAGTTGTGGTTGTTTTGGTAAAGCGTACAAAAAATGTTCCCGCAATGGACCCCATAATGCATAAAGCTCCGATGACCAATGGTAAAAACATTGCAATATTCATTGAGGCCGGTGCAAAAACACTTGTTGCAATTAACATGGCAGCAACAACTGTTACGGCATAGGTTTCGAACAAATCTGCAGCCATACCAGCGCAATCGCCCACATTATCCCCTACGTTGTCTGCAATTACAGCAGGGTTACGAGGATCATCTTCAGGAATTCCTGCCTCTACTTTTCCAACAAGGTCGGCACCGACATCAGCCCCTTTTGTAAAAATACCACCACCCAAACGCGCGAAGATAGAAATAAGCGAGGCCCCAAAGCCAAGACCAATCAAGCCTTCCAGAGTTGTACGGACATCAAAATGTTGTAGTTCTGTCTGGATATAGGTGTATCCTGCAACCCCTGCAAGCCCCAAACCTACAACCAACATGCCGGTAATTGCTCCTGCCTTAAAGGATACATTCAAAGCCTGGGCACGGCCTTCACTGGCAGCCTCGGCAACCCGGACATTGGCACGAACAGAAACATTCATACCTATAAATCCCGCAAGACCGGAAAGAACGGCTCCCCCTACAAAACCAAAAGCCACATGCGCACCTAAAAGCATCCATAAAACAAGAGCAACCGCCAAACCAACAGCCCCGATTGTTTTATATTGCCGCGTTAGATAGGCACTTGCGCCCTCTTGGATTGCGGCTGCAATTTCTTGCATTTTTGTATTCCCGGCTGGCTTCGCCATAACTTGACGATAGGCAACCTGACCATATATCAACGCCAGCAGAACGCAGGACGCTATTAACAAATAGACTGGTAACATGTAAATCTCCCCCCGAAAACGGGATTAAAGTTTCAATTCTTTCTAAATTTTTTGCAGCGCAATAATTTCCAGAAAAAACAACGCCATAATGTACGCCTGTCTGAAATCACTGACAAGAGGGGTTTTCAAAAAGACACACGCGTTTATTAAAGGCCACTTCTAAAAAATTGAAATAGGCTGCCGCAAAAAGTTACCTTAGGATTTTATAGGTTTTTCCAACAGCAATGGGGGTTGCAGGTGTCAATCCGTTCAAAGCAGCGAACTGTTCAATTTTTGCTTTCCCAACCTGCATATTTTCAGACAATGTTTCGAGATTATCTCCGACCTCAGCCTTTAGCAAATCAATTTGAAGGGGTCTCACCGATTTTTGTTCTGTGGGAGTCATTTGTCGAAAACTGTAACTTAACCGTTTTAAATCATCTACAGCGGCAACCGATGCCCCACGAGGTATCAAAATTTGCATCCGTATAAATTCGTTTGCGCTCCATTCGATTGCGATCCCCCTGATTTCTGCAGGTTGTTGGTTAATCATCACCTGTGCTACAGCTGTCGCTGCCCCCAACCCATTCATCGCAATCTGTTCTGGGGGGGATCCCCTTCCCTTTAACCAAACCTCAGATATATACTGTTCAGATGAAAGCCCACTAGACCGTTCTGCCATATCCAGCACAAGAACCGTTCCCTCCCGACCTTCAATTGCGATGCGCTCGGGCTTGTTATCAAAAGTGAATGAGGGGGGAATCTGAAAAGCAAAGCCGATATCAGGGTGGTAAAATGTATTTTCACGAACAAACCCCTGGTTTTGAGCCTCTCCATAAGGCATCCCACGAATCATGGACAGATACCGATTCTCATAACGAAGCGGGCTGGGTTGGACAGGATAATTTGCAATTTCAGCACGGGATTGCTGAACCCGCCCCGCTGTATCAGGGTGAGATGAAAAATAACTAAAGCCTTGGGCTTGTTTTCCTTCAATCTGTGCATTGACCGATTGGTATAAATTCATATTTCGTAAAAAATTTGACATGCCCATCATATCGTATCCAGAACGTGACAAATATCTAACCCCTAATTGATCTGCCTGTGTTTCCTGATCCCTGGAATAAGATGACATATACAAATTACTCCCAAGACCGATTGCCTGTGAGGCCGCCGGAAGGCCAATCGCTGCACTTAAAACAGACGCCCCCAATTGCGTCAAAACACCTTGTGAATATCTGGATGCCTGATGACGTGCAGATACGTGACCGATTTCGTGGCCAAGCACAGCGGCCAACTCCGCTTCGCTATTTGCAACAGCAAGCGTCCCTCGGGTCACGTAAATATACCCCCCGGGCAACGCAAAGGCATTTACAACCGGAGAATCAAGAACAGTAAACCGATACTGGACATCCTGACGCTCGCTATAAGCCGCCATTTTCTGGCCAATTTCACTGACATAATTCTGAACAGCCTGATTGCGATAAATTCCACCGTATTGCTTGATAATCTCTTTGTGCTGAGATGCCCCGATATTTGCCTCCTGAGCGGGAGGCATCAATCCTGTAAATTCAGATCTCCCCGTGACCGGGTTTTCCGTGCATCCACCAATAAAAAACAGTGTAGAAACAGAAAGAAAAAACACTGTAGTCTTGCAAAAACGCTGAACATCCATAATTGTATCCTTATGCAAAAAATTGGAAGTCTCTTCTTTTTATTCTTACTATCCTTGGTCGCGCCTTGGGACGGCATGCTATCTTGTCAAGCAGATGACACTGTGTCAACTCACCCAGATACAAAACCAGATAATCTTCAAATAGTTCCATTTACGATAGATTTGAAACGTGAGATTCGCCTACCGACTCCGATCCGGATTAAGAAAGCAATCAGCCCCACTCTTTTGTTATCCGATACGGGACAGATTTACGCTCTGACTGGTATTGATATCCCTGATGACACTGAAACAGCCGTGAAAACACAAACTCAATTGTCTGAATGGACAGAGGGGCAGAAATGTACAGTCTATCAAACACGATCGGACAAATCTGGCCGTATCAACCGTATGAACCAGATTCTTGTCCATATCACCTGTGGCAAAGAAAATAGATGGATTCAAGGGAGCCTGATCTCCAAGGGCCTTGCCCGTGTTAGAACAACACCTGAAAATAAAATACACTCGATTGAAATGCTTGATCTAGAAGAACAGGCTCGAAAAAACAAAACAGGCTTATGGGGCCTCCAGATGAACAGGCCCCTCACTCCCTTAACAGCCCGACAACGAATGGATTCTTTTGGAATTGTCGAAGGTCATGTTTATGCGGTATCGCAGAACAGAAACGCCATTTTTCTTAACTTTACATCCGATTGGAAAACAGATTTTAGCATCGGCATCCCATCGAAATTGCGTAAAGATTTTTCAAAGTTGCGCGTAAACCCGCCGATAGATCCCATGTCATTAAAGGGGAAACCCATTCGGATCAGAGGATGGATTCGTAATTATAACGGCCCCTATATCGAGATGGATCATGTTGAACAATTGGAATTGATTAAAAATCAAAAGGATCCAGTTCCCAAGGTTAAAGATGAACAAGCAAATTGACTTTTCACTGACCTCCCCCAGATCGCTGAGCTATGCATCAGCGCTTCATCCACGTCCTATCCGTGAGTTATTTCCACCTATTACCCCCTATTCGCAGGGATTTTTATCAGTCGATGACACCCATACCCTTTATTGGGAGCAAAGCGGACATCCTGATGGTGTTCCTATTCTTGTCGTTCATGGGGGACCGGGGGCAGGTGCGACATCCATCCATCGACGCTTTTTTGATCCTTCCTTTTACCGGATCATTATTTTTGATCAACGTGGAGCTGGCCGATCCCAACCGCTGGGGAGTCTTAAAAACAATACGCTTGCGCATTTAATAAACGATATGGAATCCTTGCGTGAACATCTGCGAATTAACCGTTGGCATCTTTTCGGAGGGTCTTGGGGAAGCACCTTATCACTTGCCTATGCTATACAATATCCACAACGATGTATTGGAATGATCTTAAGGTCTATTTTTTTAATGGAACAATCTGAAATCGATTGGTATGTCACGGGTATGAGGACAATTTTTCCTGAAAGCTGGGAGTCATTTGCCCAAGATGACAGGACCGGAAAAAATTTGCTGAAATCGTATTACGACCGCTTAACAAGTCCGGATGATCGGATCGCAATCGAAGCCGCAATGCAGTGGAATGCCTATGAATCCGCCTGTGCTTCGTTCTTTCCACAGAAAGAAACAATTGTCTCGGATGATCAACGATATTACGCCCTTGCGATGGCAAAGATCGAAGCTCATTATTTCTACACACAATCGATACCCGACAGCCAAAGCCTGTTAACCCGGATTGATGAAATTCGATCGATCCCGGGAAGCATTATCCAGGGACGCTATGACATTATCTGTCCAATGATTTCTGCAAATCGTCTGCATATGGCATGGCCAGAGGCTGACTATGTGATCGTCCCTGATGCGGGTCATAGTTTTTTGGATCCAACACTTCGAACCCGTTTGATTGAGGCAACAGAGGCTTCAAAATCTTTGCCACCGTAAGCACAAAAATCCATATTGTTCGGATTCTTCTATACCATAATCTACATGATATACCGCAAAATGGCATTAAGGCATCTGAATCCACTCTGCGTTGTTTTCAGGTGGGTTTGGCTTTCCTCTAGAATTCCCTCTTTAACCAAGCTGGCAATCTTATCTTTGGATAAAATATCATCAATTGATGCACCGTAAGCCTGTATTAATCGTTCAACCGGGACTCCTTCTGACAGCCGGAGCCCCATCATCAATGCTTCCTGATATCGCGCCAAAGGAGAAACCATATCAAATGGATGCATTCCATGGCCAAATTCTTGAACCTTATTCAACCAGACATCCGGAGCCCTGTGTCCACGGGTCGCAAATTTATTGGAACCTTGAGTCAACCGGCCATGAGCCCCGGGACCAATCCCTACATAATCATCGTAACGCCAGTAACCCAGATTATGGCGCGATTCTTGCCCAGGAACAGCATGATTCGATATTTCATACGCAGGCATTCCAGCCGCCCCCATCATATCACCTGTCATATCAAACAGATCAGCAGCCAGATCCTGCTCAGGCATTTCAAAATCCGCACGAGCATGTCGTGTAAAAAAAGGTGTCCCCCGTTCAATGGTCAATTGATATAAAGACATGTGTCCATTTATATGCGACTTGGATATCTGGATTGCCTCGGATAACTCTTCTTTCCAGGACTGAAGCGTCTGTTGTGGGCGCGCATAGATCAAATCGAACGAAACCCGTGAAAAGATCTTTTGGGCTTGTGTAACTGCAAATCGGGCTTGTTCTGGCGAATGCTCACGCCCCAGGAACTTTAAATCTGCCTCGTATAAAGATTGCACACCGATGGAGACGCGCTGAACACCTGCTGCATAAAAATCATGAAATTTGGACGTTTCAAAAGATGTCGGGTTGGCCTCAAGCGTTACTTCCCAATTATTTGCAACACGCCATCTTTTTTGAATATGCGCTAAAATATCAGCAACTGTCTCAGCCTTCATCAAAGAAGGTGTTCCTCCTCCGAAAAAAACCGTATCGACAACACGGCCTTGGGTAAGACTCGCCCAATAATCAATTTCTTTTAAATATGAAGATTTCCATTGATTGTGATCAATTCTATCCGAGACATGAGAATTAAAATCGCAATACGGACATTTCGATTTACAAAAAGGCCAGTGGATATAAATTCCAAATGCCATACCAACCTAATCAAAGATTCTTATAAATTGGTCAAACGCTTTCGCACGATGAGAATATTGTTCTTTTTCCTGAAGTGTCATTTCAGCAAATGTCCGTGTATCACCATTTGGAACAAAAAACGGGTCATATCCATGACCTCCCGTGCCACGTGGAGGCCAAACAATTTGGCCTTCACAGCGTCCTTCGAATATCTTTTCGGTGCCATCTGGCATCCGAAGAGCAAAGACAGATACAAAATATGCAGATTTGTCTGTTGTATCTTTAATTCCGTTCCATACACGTTGCATAGCCAAGTTAAAATCACGCGGATTTCCGGCCCAATCAGCAGAATAAACCCCAGGATCCCCATTCAATGCAGTAACACATAACCCACTATCATCCGCCAAAACGGGGAGCCCCGATACAGCAGACGCGGCACGGGCCTTGATCAAGGCATTTCCAATGAATGTATTTTCGGTCTCAGCAGGTTCTGAAAGACCTAAATCCCCCGAAGACGTTACTTGAACCCCATAGGGAGCCAGCATGGCAGACATCTCGACAAGCTTGCCTTTATTGTGGGTTGCAAGAAGAAGCTTCTTAATAACCATTGGCGATGGCTTTCTCTTGTGCAAGCTTTAACTCAGCACAGCCTTTTTTTGCAAGAGCCAATAATGCTAAGAACTCCGCTTCGGTAAAGGGTTCTTTCTCTGCAGTCCCTTGGATTTCAACGATCCCCCCCTGACCTGTTATCACGAAATTTGCATCCGTATCTGCCGTTGAATCTTCATTGTAATCAAGATCAAGAACAGGATTTCCCTTATAAATACCGACAGAGATAGCAGCCACACTATCTTTAAGTGGCATGGTTTTTAAAAGACCAATCATCATCAGATATTCAAAAGCCTTATAAAGCGCAACATAGCAGCCTGTAATAGCCGCAGTGCGAGTCCCTCCATCGGCCTGAATCACATCACAATCCAATTTGACCTGACGCTCACCCAGTTTTTCCAAATCGACAATGGCACGCATAGCACGACCAATGAGGCGTTGGATTTCCTGCGTACGACCCGTTTGCTTTCCTCTTGCAGCTTCACGATCCGTCCGTTTTTCGGTCGCACGTGGCAGCATGCCATATTCGGCGGTGACCCACCCTTTGCCAGAATTTTTCATCCAACCTGGTACGTTTTCTTCAACACTTGCCGTACAAAGGACGTGTGTGTCGCCAAATTTGATCAGACAAGATCCCTCAGCATGTTTGGATACGTTTGTTAAAATTTCAACTGCGCGAAGCTCGTTCGCGGCTCTTTCTGATGGGCGGGTCATACAAAATCCTTTAAAATAATGAAAGCAGAGCGCCATGAAAGCCGACATGGTCGAAATTGTCAAATCATTCTCAACCTATTATACTCAATTCATGAACCTGACCGATGATGCCCGTGCCCGCGATATCTTTCGTATGATTGTTGAGGAATACCTGAAATATGGCATTCCTGTTGGATCCCAAACAATCTCGCAATCCTTAAACCATCCGCTTTCTCCTGCGACCATCCGGAACGTAATGTCAGAGCTGGTCAATGCAGATCTCCTCTTTTCTCCGCATACGTCAGCAGGGCGCCAACCAACGGAACGGGGCCTCCGACTTTATGTGGATACATTGATGAAAATTGATGACATCACCCCACATAGATCAAAAATTGAGCAGTTAAACATTACGTCCAATATTTATGACGGCGCAAGCACATTGCTTTCCGGGCTTTCCTCCTGCATTGGTGTCGTTATCGCACCAAAAATGAACAAACCGATCCGGAAAATCGAATTTCTGAAACTCGAGCCCTCTAAAATTCTAGGGATCATCATGATGCAGGATGGAACGATTGAAAACCGGATCATTCCAACGAATATGGATATTAGCAAATCGGATCTGGAACAGGTTGGAAACTTTCTGAACAACCGGATATCCGGCAAAACACTATCAGAATTGAATACTGACTTGCTTGCGGAAATTAAACTCCACAAAAACAACCTAAATAGCTTGGCATCTCTTTTGATTAAGGACGGCATTATCCATCCTCTTTCTTCTGCCGATGACGGACATATCTTTATTAGCGGACAATCACAATTGCTTGATGACCCTGCGGCGCAAGAGCGTTTGGATGAAATGAAGTCACTTTTTGCGATGTTAGAAGAAAAACAGGCGATGCTCTCAATAATGGATGCAATCGAGGATGGTGAAGGCGTGCAGATTTTCATCGGGAGCGAAAACCCCATTTTCGAACGTCCAACATGGTCAACGATCATCCGCGCCTATCATGACCAAAACGGTCGGATTATCGGGGCAACAGGGGTGATTGGCCCAACTCGGCTTAATTACGGGAAGATTGTACCGATTGTTGATTATACAGCTCTTATTCTTGAAAAATTAATCGGAAAAGACTTATAAAAACCGCGTCCAGCTATTGATTTTTATGACATAATTTTCTATTGTCCTTTGTATGAACGAGAACACAAATCCCTACTTAGAACCTGAACACCCTTTGGATGACCCCCAGACAATTGAAGGATTGGCTGACCTGTCCGGCCCTGCGGCCTTTAAAGCCCGACAAAAGGTAGACCAACCAGGCGAGAATCGACAAGAAGACCCGCAGGAAGAAACCAATGCGATTGTTGAGGATTTGACAGCAAAGCTGGCCGCTGCACAGGATTCTCTGGCACAAACAAATGATCAGTTACTGCGGACAATTGCGGATATGGATAACCTACGCAAACGATCCGTACGCGAACGCGAGGACGCTGGAAAATACGCGATTGCAGGCTTTGCAAAAGATCTTCTTGATGTCGCCGATACGTTTCAACGGGCCCTCCTCTCCATTCCTGCCGATTTACGGGATGATGCGCGGATCAATCCGTTGATACAGGGGATTGAAGCAACTGAAAGATCCCTCTTGTCCTGCTTTGAAAAAAGCGGAATTAAGAAAGTTGATCCGCTGGATATTCCTTTTGATCCGAATTTCCATGAAGTCATGTTCGAAGCACCTGTCCCAGGGAAGGCCGCTGGCATCATTATTCAGGTTATTGAACCTGGATATATTATCCATGACCGCCTTTTACGGCCTGCACGGGTCGGGGTTGCAAAATCTGCGCCCAATGATGGAACCCCTCATGTGATTGACACACAAGCCTAACATATAAACAACAGGACTACGCCATGACACTCTCACCTGTAAAATTCCCGCAAACAGATCTCTCCTTTCGCGGGCGGGAGGATATGCCTGTTCGGCCACGTCGGCTCCGGAGCTCTGAAAACATGCGGCGTCTTGTTCGGGAAACGCACCTCCATACAGATGATCTTATTTACCCTATTTTTGTTGACGAATCTCTCTCTGCCCCTCAGGAAGTTTCATCAATGCCTGGTGTTTTTCGTCAATCAGAGCAAAGCCTTCCTGCTCTTTTAAAACAGGTTGAGTCCGCAAACATTCCCGCAGTTATGCTCTTTGGCGTCTCGAACCACAAAGACCATGAAGGCACAGACAGTTTTCGACAAGGCGGCCTGATGGATAGAATGGTCAAACGGGCGAAAGATACCTGCCCAGATCTTGTCATTATTGCAGATGCCTGTTTTTGTGAGTATACGGACCATGGTCACTGCGGCCCGTTAGACCATATTCATCATGATGTCGACAACGACCGCACAATTGAAAATATTGCCAAACAGGCCATCCTTGCGGCAGCCGCAGGGGCCGATATTATCGCACCGTCAGGCATGATGGATGGACAAATTGAATCCATTCGGACAGCTCTTGACCAAAATGGACATCAACGGACTGCGATTATGGCTTATGCGGCCAAATATGCGTCTGGCTTCTATGGTCCGTTCCGCGATGCTGCCGGATGCTCTCTTGGACAAGGATCCACAGAAAATACAGGTCCCAAGAATCGTAAAACCTACCAAATGGATTCCGCGAATTCGGATGAAGCCCTTCGCGAGGTTGCGCTCGATATCGACCAAGGCGCTGACATGGTTATGGTAAAACCCGGCCTTCCCTACCTTGATATTCTCTACCGTGTTAAGCAAACTTTCGGGATGCCGACCTATGCCTACAACGTATCTGGCGAGTATTGCATGATCAAAGCAGCGGCGCGGAACGGGTGGCTTGATGAGAACATTGCTATGATGGAAATGCTTTTGGCTTTTAAACGCGCAGGGGCAGATGGTATCATCACTTATGCAGCGCTTGACGCGGCTAAGCTTCTTCAAAATAGCTAATTTTAAAGAATCCTCTATTTTGGGATTGTTTTTCACTATAAATCCCTTGCAATGCATTCAAAAATCTGGTTAAACAGCGACCATTGACCTTGCTGACGTCCTGAGGCGGATGTCGGCTTCACCCCGGCAATGGTGCCGTGGATTTGAAACCGAAAGGAAAAAACATGCCTATCTATGAAACTGTGTTTATTACACGGCAAGACCTTGGCGTTGCTCAAGTTGAGCAATTAACCAAGGATTATTCGAAAATTCTGACCGATATGGGCGGAAAAATCCTGAAAACAGAGCAATGGGGTTTGCGGACATTCGCATACATCATTAATAAATCGAAAAAAGGGCACTATACCCTGATCGAGTCCGATTGTCCTGCTCCGGCAGTGATCGAGATGGAACGCTTGATGCGCAATAACGAAGATGTTGTGCGTTACATGTCGATTAAATTGGATGCTCCAACAACTGGACCATCTGCAATTATCGCGAAATACGACAATGATGATCGTTTCGAAACACAAAATGAGGTGGCATAATGGCTAGACCTGAACGTAACTCTGCTCATTCCGACAGACCAGAAAGACCAGAAGCAAGTGCTGATGGCGCTGATGCTGGTGCAAAAAAATCATTCTTCAAACGCCGCAAATCATGCCCGTTTTCTGGTAAGGATGCGCAAAAAATTGATTGGAAAGATATCCGTACGCTCGGACGTTATGTATCCGAACGTGGCAAAATGATGCCATCGCGGATCACCTCTGTGTCCCAGAAAAAGCAACGTGAACTTGCCCAGGCGATCAAACGTTCCCGCTACATGGCCTTGATGCCTTATGTACGCGTTGAAATGGAAACAACTCGTGGGCCGCGTCCTGACCGTTTTGCTGAACGTTCTTTTGACCGCTCTGATCGCGGCGACCGCAACAACAACAGCGCTGCTGAATAATCGAGAAGGAGAAACAAACTATGCCTACTGAAATCATTCTTCTCGAACGCGTTGAAAAACTCGGTAAAATGGGTGACGTTGTAAAAGTAAAACCTGGTTATGCACGTAACTTTCTTTTGCCACAACGTAAAGCGTTGCGGGCGACCAAAGAAAATCTGGCTTACTTCGAAGCCCAACGCGCTGCTTTGGAAAAACTGAACAATGAACGCAAAGCTGAAGCAGAAAAAATCGCAAGCAAACTGCAAGGTTTGAAAGTTGTTATCATTCGTCAGGCGTCTGAAGCCGGTAGCCTTTATGGGTCTGTTGCGTCTCGTGACGTTGCGGATGCTTTGGCCACTGATGCAAAAATTACAATTGCGCGCAATCAAGTTGATCTGAACGATGCGTTTAAAACGATCGGGCTCTTCCCTGTTAAAATCACCCTTCACCCAGAAGTCAAAGTTCAAATTACATTGAACATTGCACGTTCTGCAGCTGAAGCGGCGACACAGGAAAAAACAGGAAAAGCCGCTATTGTTGACCACAAAGCCGATGCCCGGAAAGCCGCAAAAGAGCAAGCCGACGCTGACCTCGCTGCCGCCCAAGCGCCAGCTGAAGAAACAGCCGCTTAATCAGATCTATCGAAATTAAGATTAGACACCAAAACCACCCTGCAAGAAAAACAGGGTGGTTTTTTTTATCATTTACCCCTACTTGATGGCGCAACCATCCCTTAAAATGGTGTCGGCAACGGATGTATACGATCCATCCGTTTCATGTAATACAATCCCTGGGTGAATCGTGCTGGGACCTTGTCGATCTTTGCGAGCACGAATAATCACCCTCTTTGATTCAACTCCCGCACGCGGCCATAATGGAATAATTTGGATAGCCCCAAAGCGTTTCCCCATATAACGTATAATACGATCAACACCGGATGTCGGATAGATGATGGTGAACGACCCTTTGGATTTAAGAAGCCGGTGCGCGGTTAAAATCCAATCCTCAAGACTTAAGGCATTTTCTTGATGCCCTAATGCTTTGGCCTTGACTAAGTCTGGCGACGGTGTGTGCCTTCCGGCCTCACTAAACGGAGGATTAACGATAATATGATCATAAGCAGGCTTTCCTTCAACCACATAATGACGAATATCTGAATGAATGAAATGCGTTCGATCTGAAACCCCGTTAAGTTTTGCATTCTCGATAGCCAATTGCAAATACGCGCCCTCCCATTCAATGCCGGTTAAATGAATACCAGGAATGCGATGTAATAAACAGAACGAGGCCCCTCCCACCCCACACCCTAAATCTAAAACATGATCGCCCTGTTTTGCGGGACATGCCGCCGCAAGCATGACACTATCGAGCGAGGTGCGGAACCCACCTTCTGGAAGTTGCAACAGCCTGACTTTCTGGCCCAAAACAGTGATTTCAGTTTTATCAGTATCCAACGTCAAAGCTATCCCCCCACTCTAACTTTTTCGATTTTTTATGGAGCGGATGTGATTTCGAAACCTGCAAAGTCTCTGCACCCTTTGGTCCACAAACCTGCATCTCCCGTAATTTCGATCCTGATGGATGCCCGATGAGACGATACGGCTCTGTTTTTGACAAAATACGGGACAGGATTATGTATGAAAACTTTTCATCTTCAAACCCTGCCTCTCCACCTTTCAATATCTTATGTAACTTTGAACGAGCGGTTCGCACAGCAAAATGACACCATGCACCCGATTCTGAATCTGACAAGGGACATCTATGGGAATGAGGACAGGGTGCAAGAATATGAACTTGTTTTTCGACAGCCCAGTTCCGGATAGATTGAATAATCTTTGCCCCCTGAGGCGTTCCCGGCTCAAGTATCATCATAACACCGGAGCAGGAATCCCAGAATTTTTGAATGATAGGTTTCCATTTCTCTTCGCTTATTTCATTGAGAACATAGGATGCAACAATGATGTCATAAAGTTGTCTGGGTTTAAAATTTTCAATAGATTCTGCGATCCAAACTGGCTCTCGTAAAAATGGCGCTAAAACATCACGTCCAGCCGATTGCAGGTAATTATTGGGTTCTACCATTTCAATCTGTTCAAGGGTTTTAAAAAGATAACTGGCTGCAACACTTGATGTTCCGGGCCCTGCACCGATATCCAGAAGCGTTCTGGGTAAAAAATCAACCAACTTTTTTTCTACCTCTGTCATAACCATTATATTTGCAGCAAATGTCGCTGGCATACGTGCAGCCAAATACGATAAGGCCTCAACCTTACTTTTGATTTGGACATCAGTTCCATTTCGGTCTGTCTGGCGATACCGTAAAGAAACAGATTCCGCAGCCTGCTTCAACGCGGATATCGCATATTCCTCTAGAATTGATGCCTCAAGAGCTAATTTAAGGCGGGGGGGTAAATCTACATTCATAAAACGGTTGTAAAGGATGAAAGGATATCTTGGCAACACTGAGATGACACGGTATAAGCCTATTTATGACTTTTGCTGTAAAATCTTCTGATCCACACCATCCTTTGTCTGCCCTTGATGATTTGTCGGTAGCAATGAAACCTGATATGGCGAATGTCAACGCCCTTATTCTTGATCATATGCAATCTGACGTTCCTCTTATTCCTCAACTCGCCGGGTATTTAATAGCTTCAGGCGGGAAGCGCATCCGCCCTTTGATGACGCTTGCCTCAACGCGGTTGTTTGATACAACAACTTCGCGCCCCTATCGTTTGGCTGCCGCAGTCGAATTTATCCATACGGCAACACTTTTACATGACGATGTGGTTGATGAAAGCGACCAACGCCGCGGGAAACCTTCTGCCAATACTGTTTTTGGAAATCAATCGAGTGTACTTGTGGGTGATTTTCTTTTCTCCAGAGCCTTTGAATTAATGGTTGAAGACGGTTCTATTGAGGTTTTGCGAATTCTTTCAAATGCTGCTGCTGTTATTACAGAAGGAGAAGTCCTGCAGCTTTCGATTCAAAGTAAGCTGGATACAACGTTGGATCAATATCTGAAAGTAATTGGGGCCAAAACAGCTGTTCTATTTGCCGCCGCCTGTGAAATCGGCCCTGTTATTGCGGGACAACCTGATTCTGTTCAAAAAGCACTGAGAGACTATGGCCACTACCTTGGGATGGTTTTCCAGATTGCAGACGATCTTCTTGATTATCAGGCCAACGAATCCGAACTGGGAAAAAACATAGGGGATGACTTCCGCGAAGGAAAGATGACCTCCCCTGTTATTTATGCTCTTGAAAACGCAACACCTGAAGAAAAAGATTTTTGGAAACGAGTCTTTGAAGACCATCATCAAATGGAATCAGACCTTGAAACTGCAAAATCGATTATTATGGTCCATAAAGCAGATCAAAAAGCATTTGATCTAGCTCAATCCTACGTCACTATGGCCCTTCAATCGTTATCTGTTGTGCCTGATTGCAGCCTTAAATCTATCTTGGAAAACTTGGCCTTTTTTGCTCTTAACCGAAAAAAATAGAGATAATAAGCTTATCTTATCTAAATTTTAAACTAATCTGTTATAATAGGGGGTGGAGTGTGCTGGGTATGGTTTCCAAACATCAGTTATGTCATAGGCGTTCAGAGTCTGGATTCTCGCTAATAACGCTTGTTATTGCCTTAACAGTTATCAGTCTGTTGATGCTACCTATGATACATATGCTCAATATATCTTTTAAGGTTGAAAAAAAAGCGCGGAACCAAGTAGGCGCAAATATTGGATCTAACGCCCTGACCAAACATTTTTTGTTATTTGGCCGATATCCATATCCGTCTGCTCCTGGAAGTGTGGTCGGCTCTCCCGGATTTGGTAGAGAAGCCGTCAAGCCCCCTGGAGGGTGGCCTGATTGCCAGGACCCATTAACCCCTGATACTGTTGTTTGCGCAACAACTTTAAATACATTTATGGGGCGCTCCGTTCTGATCGGTACCCTTCCGTTTGCTCGATTAAATGTTCCGTTTTCATCGGTTTTGGATGCCAATAAGAACCTCGTGACCTATGCCGTTACAGAAGATCTGACGGCAACTGCAACCTATACTGAAAATGGCGGTGGACTGATTGTCATTGATGATACAAATGCCGAGATTTACCCAGCTGGAGCAAGAAGCCATTTCGTTATTGTCAGCCATGGGGATGATTCTCGAGGAGCCTTTGGACTAAATGGAGTTAGAAACATTGCTTGCGCCAACGATGCAACCTCTGATGACTTCGAAAACTGCAATAAAGACGGAAGATTCAGAAGCAATAAACAACTCAACGCCCCCTCTCCTATCATTAATGAGGCGGCAGGTGCGCTGCATTTTGACGACTATCTTCAAGAAAAAAATTCAAGTATTTCTGGAATATGGTCTTTTACACCCAACCCCTTAACTCCGGATCTGAGTATTAATGACCGCGTTGGTGGCAATATCATGATTGGGAACTGTGACGGGCGCGCCCCTTGTACCCCTGTTTCTCGCTTTGATATTTATGGAACAGGATCACCAAATACTCCAGCTATCCGGGCAACAAGTGTAAGAACAAAACGAATTTGCCCGCGTGGAAACGCTGCTGGCGATGCCCCTGGGACAGCGGCCTGGAATTGTGTCAGTGATTATAATTTGGCTTCCAACCTCCAAACAGCAGACCCACAACTAACAACCTGTATTGGGACTGACTGCCCCACCTCGACAGCAAGCTGGAATTCCGTAAATACGCCACCTTGGTTCACCCCACAACTGATTCTAGGTGAAACAGACCCCTCTTTGACAGAAAGTGGATCTTATTGGATGTCAACAGCAGAGCATGGTTCCTTTCACAGAGGGAACGGGATATTATGTATCGGGAATCGTTCGCTTAATGGTATTTTTGACTATGATGAATCCTGTGAGGATACAACCTTAATCGGACCGACTTCACGTGCAAAACTTGGGAACTGTCCGAGCGGTCAATATGCAAGGGGATTAAAAGCTGATGGTAGTTTTTATTGTACCCCTCCTTAATTCTCGCAGGAGTCTCTGGGGAGATTATATAGGGATAAAGAGTTAAGACAGAAAAGGCAAATGATAAAAAATTTTGTAAAAACACGTCAACCGGACACAACAAATTGCAGGAATCCAATACAGGTGGTTTCTTGTCGGGGTTTTACACTTCTTGAGTTGTCAATTGTCCTGATTATTACAGGAATTCTAACCATTCCACTCATAAGGCTTTATACAGACTATCTTCAGCAGGAAAAAATTGACCTCACAAAAAGCAATCTTGATCGTATATCGCGGATTGTCGCATTATCATCTCCGTTGCGTTATCCATGCCCGGCCGATAGATCACTGATCCCCGGCGACGCAAATTATGGTCTTGATGTGTGTACCCTTCCTGGATTTTCTCTGAATACTATCCCTATTTGTAATGTGACCGGGGCAGAGCAAGGGATTTGTAGAACTGCCGGTGCAAGGGATACAGATTATGATACAGACGCAATTCCAGGAAACAACCAGGAGGTTGTCCTGATTGGTGCGGTTCCTGTGGCAAGCCTAAACGGGGCATCAAGGGCATTGTCTCTTGATGCCTGGAATAACCAATTCACCTATGCTGTCAGCTATCCATCGACAGCCCCTACAACCGGATTTACGCGTTTTAAAAATGGTGTTATCCGCATTCTTGATGAGTGGGGAAATCCTACAATCGGGGTAAATAACGATGCCCAATTTGTTATCATCTCTCATGGCCATGAAGGTGATGGTGCCTATAATAACCAAGGCGTTCAAGCGGTTTGTAACGTTGCAAACATTCTGGGCGATGGTGAAAACTGTAACGGCGACAATACCTTTATACAAGGATTGGCGCATTATGAGGGCACAAAACAATACAATGATTACTCCTATGTTCAAACGGACCAAAGTGCAAACTTATGGCAAGTGATAACAGACCCTATGAACGGTAATGCCCCTACGTCTCATATTACAACCATCCCGAATGGATCAATCGGGATTAAAACAACAACACCTGCGCAAAACGAACCCGCTAATATTGATGTCAGAGTGGATGTAAATGGAAATTTACGTGCGGATACGGTTCGGACTCCCGAAATATGTAGCAGAGATGCGACCCAATGCCTTGAAATTGGCTCTGCGAATGATTTTTTTGGATCCCGGAAAGAAACCGGACCCATTACAAATGACTGTCCGGACGGCGAGGTCATTTTAAGCATCGGCAATAAAAGAGTTACCTGTTCTAAAGCTGATATTAAATTTAAGGGGGCACAAATTCTCTGCCCTGTAGGTTCGTGGGTGCAAGAAGTTTTCACAGATGGTAGTATCAAATGCCAAAACAGTCTTAATCCAACAAATGTTACGATATGCCCAGGGGGGACCGGATGCTTGTAATCAATCAAAAAATAAAACATTCTGGTTTTACACTTGTTGAAATGGCAATGTGCCTGATTATTGTCGGGTTGCTTTTATCTTCTGCGTTCTATGTTTACTCTCTCTATTTAATAAAGCAGCAAGAAACAAAGACCTTACAAGCAATCTCGATTGCGACGTCTGCGCTTTATGAATTTAAAAACACTCGTGGACGATACCCCTGCCCCGCGCCATTGCTTGAGTTAAAGGACACGAGTCCAAATTACGGAAGAGAAACAGATTGTGCAGATCCGAACATCGGAACAGCCACAATTGTCCCACCTGGAACATGCCTGCTTGGCGCAACTCCTCCCAATAATTACAATGGGATTTGTGTTGAATCCGGTCCACGAGTTATATTAGGCGTTAATCCACGGGTTCGGGTTGGGGCGATTCCATTCCGGCAACTCCAAATTGATGAAAAAGATACCATTGATGGTTATGGATCACGCTTGGTTTATGCCGTTACAGAAACAATGGCTGTTGCAGATACATATAAAGATACACAGGCTGGAATTGAAATTCAGGATGGTGCAGGAAATATTCTTTCTGGGGGTGCTCAATCCGTTGCTTTCGTTGTCCTAAGCCCTGGAAAAAATAAAAACGGGGCTGTCAATCTAAACGGGATTGCTCAACCTTGCCTAACCACAGCAACAGACATTGATGGCGCAAATTGTCGTGATTTTACAAGCACAACAAACACACAAGCAATTTATGTAATGGACAGTCAATCTTCGGGCACCAATCAATTCGACGATATTGTTGAATATTATGTGCCAACAACGCCTGATGTCTGGCGTCGTGAAACAAATACATCTGAAAATATTATTGACCTTTCCGAAGATAAGGTGGGTATTGGCATTATTTCACCAATGCAACTGACCGATGACTTAACAATCAAACAAAGTACACTCGACAATCAATTGAACATGATCTCAAGAGTTGCTCTGGCTACAACAAACAGTCTCATAGGTCTTCCACAAAGTGGGGCATTAAGGGTTGGACAATATGATGCTTTAACGGCCACTCACTCTGGAAAAATTCTGGCCGATACTTATTGTACAGAGGGGGGAGATAAGTGTTTTACAGTCGATCGCATCGCAGGGGCGTATGATAATGATGCCACATCAGGAACATCTGGCATGGGTTGTACTCCGAATTCAGGGGAGTATATGGTCGGCATTCAAAATGGTCGTGCAAAATGTGCACGGATTAAAATGTCGTGCCCATCAGGTCTTCTAATGTCAGGTGTCAATGCAGATGGCACGCCGAAATGTGAGCCGCCTGTCCCTGGGTGCCCGGCTTCGACTGGTACAGTCTGTGGTGTTCCCTTTCCAATACCTGCGGGAGGCAATGGTGCCTTTTACGAACTTAAATTTGACCCTCCTCTCGCCTCTGGGGCATGCCCATGGTCATATTATCGCTGTATAAACCAAGACTGGGTGTGGGAAAACACTATTTCAAATTGGGGGGAAGAGAAATGTAATTATTCATCAACGAATCCACCAACTGGATCAGAGGTGAATACCTGTAAAGAAGGGTACTCTGGAACATATAGTCGAAATTATTACAAAAGCTGTACCGGGTGGCCCCAATATACAAGCAGCAATGAATCAACATCGTGCACCTGTATCGGGCTCACCACGCCTATCAAATGCCCGTCAGATCAAACGGTGGTTGGGTCAAAAGAGAGAACCTGTACAAATAATATTCTTAATCCCGATTACACTATCTTTACGGATACGAATGGCAACCCTTATTCTTCCGAGGCTGAGTTACTCACAGCAAAATGCTCATGCAACATCTCGACTTATTGGGAGTTCGTCCAATGCGGATCAGGACGAGTCAGGAAAGACTCCCCCATCCCTGCAAGCTTCTCGGACCCTAGCGACTCATGGCCGCAGGACAAGAGTATTGGGAAATATAGAAAGCGGACAGTTAATCCAGCGACCTGCAGCTATGACCATACAGCGTATAATGAAGATAACTGCACATGCGATCCAACCCCGCAATTCCGTGATCAAAATCCAGATTGTGGTGCCTGTGAAAAAGTGAAAACTATCGGAACAGTAAGGCAAATTCGATCCGGTCCAAACTGTGATTGGATAGATGACCCGAATACATCTGGAAATACAGAGGGAGAGTGTGAAGAAAAGAAATTCGCCTGGACTAGCCTAGGGACAAAGGCGGGAGAATCAAATCCCCTTCCAGACGGCCGCCAAACAGAATTATGCGGTACGACCTGCAGCTGTACAGACAGTGGAAACAAGAGCGAACAGCCCTGCGCAGAGTCGGATAGTACCAATTGGAATTATTATAACAGCACGTGCAAACAAATAAATTAACCCGCCCCCTACGGGATGAGAGATAACAGTGTTTTACACTGTTATCTACTGGAACCTGTTGCTCTGATTTGAAACAGAGTTGCCAGCCGTTAAAAAATAGTGTTAAAGATATCGTCATATCCACACATATTAATAAGATGAGTTTTGAATGGACAACCGTCGTATCCTTGATGACTTGACCCGCGTTGCGGGCGGTGCCTTTACTGTTTTATCAACCCTTGGAAAACAGGTTCAAAATAATTTAAAAGACCAGATGGGAAATCAATTCTCTTCTTCAGAATCCGATGATGCTATCCTGCATTTACAGGGGATGGTTAGCAAACTTCGTATTGAGCAAGAGGATTTGAAAAAACGTATCAGAGAACTGGAAACGCTTCTGCAAGAGGCCTCTGGGGGGCTGAATCCATCCAGCAACCGAAAACGGGCTGTAACATCAAAGGTTTCGGAAGTTAAAAAAGCCAAACCGAGCCCAAAAACAAAAAAGCGCGTCTAGAAATTTCGACCGGGGACGAATAAGGGGAGAAATAAAATGACATCACATGTTGATTCATATTTTGAAGCAGGATTTAATCCATTAGATAATGTTGAGGATATTCTGTCCCGGCAGAAATGGGTTTATTCCCGTATGAACCGTGATGAATTATTTATGGAGATGCGTGGGCAACATGGGGTTTACCGCATGATGTTTATGTGGAACGACTCCTCTGAAGTGATGCAATTTTGCTGTGAATTTGATATTCGCCTTGCAGATTTTCAATATCACCATGCATGTCAGATGATCAATACAATCAACTATCAGATGTGGGTTGGTCATTTTCATATTTCACCAGAGAGTATGGTTCCGTGTTTCCGTCATACTCAATTATTCCGTGGGATTGATTTTGGATCAGGAGCAGATCATCTGGAAGACTTAATCCGGATTGCGATGGAGGAATGCGACTCTCATTATCCTGCACTCCTTATGTTGGCGCAAGAACAAACCCACGATGAGGATCAGTTTGCATTTGCTTTAATGCCTGTACAGGGGCAATCGTAAGAATGGCAACAGCTCTGTCATCCAGAATTCTTCTTGTTGGTCTTGGTAAAATGGGAGGAGCCTTGCTGAAAGGATGGAGCAGAGCAAATTCATTTGTGGTATCAACATTAGATCCAAATACGAATGACTCTGACTATCAATCATCGGAAGAAATCACAACCAAATTTGATGTAGTCGTTCTAGCGGTTAAGCCCCAGATTATTACAGAGGTGACAGCCTCTTTGAAACAGATTATCACACCATCCACCCTGGTTCTGTCTATTGCTGCTGGTAAGACAATCTCGTTTTATGAAGGCCTATTGGGCCAAGAAACTGCTATTATTCGTGCCATGCCAAATACGCCAGCCCTTGTAGGCAAAGGAATAAGTGTGCTGTGTGGAAATAAATCAACAACACAGACTCAAGCGCAACTTGCGATGAATCTGATGTCCAGTGTTGGTGATGCAGAATGGATTAACGATGAAAAATTGATGGATGCAATTACAGCCCTTTCAGGGAGTGGCCCTGCCTATGTCTTCCATTTGATAGAGGCGATGACAGATGCAGGAATTAAGATGGGTCTAACACCGGCCCTATCAGCAAAACTTGCGCGTCAAACTGTGATCGGCTCTGCTGCGCTTGCCGCCCAAGAAACAAACGAAACGGTGGCAAGCTTGCGTAAAAATGTCACAAGCCCGGGCGGAACAACCGAGGCTGCTCTTAAAGTCCTATGCTCTGAGAACGGCCTAACAGATTTGATGACACGTGCCATTCAAGCTGCAACCGATCGCGGAAAAGAACTCGCTTAAAGGAATTGGTGTTATGATTCGATATTTTCCGCTGTTTTTTATGTGTGTATTTCTGTATTCCTCCCACCCGGCAATTGCGGAGCCTCTACGATTTGAAACACAGACACGACAAACAATCCCGTTTGAGGTCGAAATTGCCAGAACAGAAGAAGAGCAAAATCGTGGCTTAATGAACCGTGACAGCCTGCCCCCAGGCACAGGAATGTTATTTATTTTTGACCCTCCATCAAAACCTATTTTCTGGATGAAAGACACGAAAATTAAATTGGACATGATTTATATTAATGAAGATGGAATCGTCACCCATATCCATGAAAATGCTGTTCCCTTTGATAAGACACTGATTTATCCCCCTAAAATCAAGTCAAAAGCGGTTTTAGAAATCGGTGGCGGACTATCGAAAAAGCTAGGAATTTCAAAAGGAGACAAGGTGATTCACACAATTTTTGCAAAACAAGTGAAATAGGCCTTGATATTCAAGATGCTTTTCGTGTAAAAGAACTTCACGTCGTGTCGGGGCGTAGCGCAGTCTGGTAGCGCAACTGCTTTGGGAGCAGTGGGTCGAGGGTTCAAATCCTTTCGCCCCGACCATTTAAAGATCTCTCAGCTGTTCACCAGAACAGAAAAATAAGGATCATTTCGAGCAGTCCTTATAGGAGTCTCATCAGGCTTTTCAGATATACCACCGAGATAAGAAGAAGACCTTTCAAAATTTTGTCTGATATCAGAAAGCGGTGGGGCGGCCTCTGCTGGCTCGCTTAGAAGTTCTATTTTCTTACGCAAAAACAAAAAGGGCAAGTTTTCATGTGGAGCAACATAATTTAAATAGTCTTGACGCAAAGAGCTATTGCCCTCTGCACGGTGCATCCACTTCGCCTTCATTTTCTGCCAGTCTATCTGGTCCCCCCCCAAAATTTGCTGATTAATATCAATAAAGGATTCGTTGTTAATTGCCATCCTCCCTGTTCCAGAGGTCGCAATAATTTGGGCATTTGGAGTCGCACTCAGAACCTTTTGAACGTTTGTTTGCCCCCCACAGCTTCCCAAAAAGATGAGTCTATTATCCTCATTGATATGTTCGAGTGATTTATCGACATGATAACTATGTCCGCGGTGCACCAGAACTGATATTTTACCGCCCATTGCCTCTACATATTCTTGAATATCCGTTGCCTTTTTCCCATCAGCTTCAGGGGGGGACACCAGTATTTCTATGCTGCGTTTATTGTCAAATTTAGAAAATTTTATAAACCCCCTAACGTTTTCTTCTTTCCATCCATTTTTTTGTAAAGCCTCTCTAAAACTTGCATAAGATGCTTTACCATCATCATCATTATAAAACAGATGCATCTGAAAATTACGCCCTTTAGAATCAAGCAGCTCCCCGGTTGGCAATGTTAATATATTTGGAATTCTATACCGAGAATCCGTTGCAAATTTCTGAAAGAAGGATTCATTTCCTTCAGAGGGTTTTCTTTTTTGATCATTGATATACCAATTCGCGAACAATGCTATATCAGCCTTCTCAGATTCGTCAGAAGTGTTGATATAATTGGAAGCAAGCCGAGACTCAATCATTGGAACCATTGAATCAGTAGGTTGAAGAACCCGTATAAAATTTGCAACCGCAATAGGATCCATAGCATTGGAAGAATTATCTGGCTTTGTTCTATCTGGCAAAATTGCGTCAATAAAGATGAGTTTGTCGTCATCCGTCATCGTTTCCAGCAAATCAGAAACTCTGTTAAAGACTACAGTTGCATCAACAAAAAAAGGCAAGCTTGGAACCAATTTTTTATGATCATCAAGAATTTTAGTCCACCCCGTCTTTTCAGCCCGCATACGATCCAAAAAGATATCAAACACGCCATTAAAAGTACTTGTATAATGATGTTCTCGAGAGATTAATATGACATTTAAAAGTTCTGCTGCTGTAAAACCTTTAACAATAGAAAATCTTTCAGCTGCTGGCCTCGCGTGCAAGGCATTCATCACGAATGCAATTCCATCACTTATTAATGGGTCTTTCTCATACCCATCATGAATATGGGGATTTAGCTCATTAAGAAACGGTAAGACCAATTGATAATCTTGTTCCAAACGATATGATAATAATTCAAGAGATGTCCGTACACCCAATGTCTGGATGCTTGCTCTTACATATTCTTTATAATTTGGAACTTTTTTAGAAAATTTTTTAATATTTACTAAAATTTCCTCAGCAGTTCTTTCCTCGGCAACCCCGTACTCCAAAAGTAGCCTCTGCAAAACAGGGTCCTCAACAGAAAGGATCCTTTTAAGGTTATATGGCATTCCATTTTTTCTTATATTTTCTTGTAAATAACCCAAATGATCTGAAGGAAGATCAATTCCTAATCTCTGAATTGCTACCCGGTTTGAATAAACATCAACAGGATAGGCATCCATATAAGCGCGAAGGCGAGCGCTATCCTGCATAAGGAGACGAAGAACCGAGAGGCTGAAATCTCCCTTGATCATTAATGAAGGAAGTTCTTCGGATGTTAACTGTTTGTAACGATCTAAGAAGGTAAATTTCTCCGCCGAAGAAATTTTTTCATCCTTAATAATGGCTGAAATTATAAATGATAGGAATGCAGATTCATACTCTGTATCCCTGACGGCTTTCGCCATCTTTGATATAGCTTGAAATTCCGTCTCTCCTTTATCAATCATGTTTTTAAGACCGGAAAGGGGATTAGAACTGCTTGAATAAGGATCTGTGTTTTTAGACTTATCTCGAAAAACAAGGTTAGCCGCGTAAATGAAAGCTTCTATGCCTTCTATCCTGTCGATTTCTTCCATAAAGTAAAACTTACAAGAAATCGATTAATTATATGTAAAAAATATCACTGCCGTTTCTCCCCAAATAATTGACGGGAGAATAAAATATAGCTTAAATCAAATAAAATGAGTTTGACTATAGATTATATGGACCAAGTGCGTCTGCCGCCTATCCATCATCCTTAAGCGGACGTGTTTTAAACTAAAACACGTATAGACTGATTGAAAAAATTTCTATTGCAAATGAATCGCGTGTTTTTGTGTTGATAAGGTTCCTTGATCAATAACCGCAACCGTTAAACGCGAGATCGCAACACGTTTCCCGGTCGTTTCTTCGATCATATCCGTTTGCCAAACTTGAGTACGTCGCCCGATATGAAGCGGTGTACACGTTCCGATCACATTGCCTTCTGTTACTGCACGGATATGATTACAATTAATTTCAAGCCCCACAGCGCGATATAAATTCGAATCAATCGTCATCCACGCAGCGACACTGCCCAAAGTTTCAGACAGAACACAACTGGCTCCACCGTGCAAAATTCCAAAGGGTTGGGTTGTTCGATAATCAACTGGCAATTTGCCACGGAGGAAATCATCACCGATCTCGGTAAACTCAAACCCGACATGTTGCCCCATGTTGGCATTGCGTAGCCCCTCAAGCATCTCAATCGTATAGGGTTTAAACCAAATCATGTTTTGTACCTTATGACTAGGCTGCTGCATCACTTTCTTTCTTTGGTGCAATACTGTTCAAAAGTTCTGCTGTCTCTGCCGCACTATCAATCGACACCATGCCGACTGTATGATAGCCAGCATCCACATGCATCACCTCGCCTGTGACGCCCCCGCCCAGATCAGATAACAAATATAACCCTGAATTACCAACGTCTTCAATTGTCACGTTGCGTTTTAACGGCGAGTTTAATTCATTCCATTTCAGGATATAGCGGAAATCACCAATTCCAGAGGCTGCCAGAGTCTTGATCGGGCCTGCTGAAATCGCATTGACACGAATCCCCTGCGCGCCCAAATCGGTGGCTAAATAGCGGACAGATGCCTCAAGGGCTGCTTTGGCAACACCCATCACGTTGTAATGTGGCATAACGCGCTCTGCCCCGTAATAGGTAAGGGTCAGCAAAGATCCCCCCTCTTTCATTAGAGGTACAGCTTTCTGCGCGACAGATGTAAAAGAATAAACAGAGATATCCATGGTTTTCAGGAAATTAGCCCGCGTTGTATTCAGGTACAGCCCGTCCAGTTCCGATTTGTCAGAGAAAGCAATCGCATGAACCACAAAATCCAGCTTACCCCATTTTTCTTCGATGGCTTTAAAGGTAGCCTCGACGCTTGCTTCATCGGTCACATCGCATGCCAGAACGATATCCGAACCGATTTCTTCAGCCAACGGGCGAACGCGTTTTTCCAGAGCCTCGCCTTGATAGGTAAAGGCGAGTTCAGCCCCGTGCGCATGGGCTGTTTTGGCGATCCCCCATGCGATAGAGCGATCATTGGCAACGCCCATAATCAAGCCCTTTTTGCCAGCCATTAACGATGAAATTTTATCTGCGTTTACCACGGGAACCTCTTAAGCTATATCAACGAATAGTAAATAATTATGAAAACATCACTTTTGGGTGATCTTGTATCCTACACATTTCAACAAAAACGTCTATAGCCATTCCCACTCGAAATCATCTTATAGAAACTTTATTTCTTTAAGTGTCCATCCAAAAACTTTTCCGCAGAAATCTGCGGCGCCGAAGGCAATTCTTAAGAATTGTAAAAGATCTGGGGCAATCCAGAATTCTATTCCTATTTGTTCCTTGATTTGTGCGGCTTTGCCGCACCTATTCACTGGATCCCCCGCACGCGTTTCGTTTTGCTTTCGCAAAATCTCCACTTGGCGGAGGAT
>JAEUKP010000016.1 GCA_016794145.1 Alphaproteobacteria bacterium
AAACTGGTGAATCCGTTAATCTATCAGATGAACGAACATCACTCACCCATTCTGATAAATGCGTTTTTAAAAACAGAAGAAGCGCCGATCTGTTTTTTGATTCAGCTTTCCTCCCATCCGCGGCTTTATCTGGCACAGGGAATTTCGAAAGATCGATCGTACCTTTTGTTGCTGATACAAAAATCTTTCCTTTAAAATTCATGACAACGGGCAGCCAAAAATCATCAATGGTATCGGAAAAAATCAAAACTTCTAATCCACGGCTTTTTAGCCCCTCGATTTGAGGGGATTTCCGCAAACTATCAGCATTTTCCCCGGATATGTAATAAATGGAATCTTGCCCGTCCTTCATTCGGGAAAGGTAGCCATCCAAAGTCGTTACCCCAACAGGGTCTGTGGTCTGGAATTGCGCAATTTTCAGAATATCCTCCCGATGATCAGGGGCGTCGTACAACCCCTCTTTCAGAACCGCGCCGAACTGTAACCAGAAAGACTGGAACGCAATCGGATCATTATGAGATAATTTATCCAGATCATTTAATATACGCCTTGCAACACCGGACCTGATTTTTGAAACAACCAA
Organism: Alphaproteobacteria bacterium; assembly: GCA_016794145.1. Classification (GTDB taxonomy): domain Bacteria; phylum Pseudomonadota; class Alphaproteobacteria; order Micavibrionales; family Micavibrionaceae; genus UBA1573. The sequence goes on from JAEUKP010000016.1 coordinate 584, forward strand.
GTTTTCCTGCAGACTTTCACGACTGATGTTCAAGGGTAAATCCTCACTATCAATGATACCACGCAAGAATCTTAACCAAGGGTAGACAAGTCCTGAGCAATCATCAGAAATAAAAACACGCCGAACGTAAAGCCGCACACAATGTTTACGACTAGGGTCATAGAGGTCCCATGGCCGCAAATGAGGAACGAATAACAAGGCTGTATATTCAATTTTACCCTCAGCCTTCCAATGCGCTGTCAGGAGGGGCGTGTCCGTCCCTAATGAGTGAGAGGTAATCGAAAAAAACTCGTTATAATCTGCTTCAGAAATATCTGATTTCGACCTCATCCAAAGAGCCGAAGCCGAATTAACCGGAGACACGGACTCCCTTCCCACATAGACAGGAAGGTTGATGTGATTTGAATAGGTTGCCACAACAATCTTGATCTTATCTTCAAGAAAGAAATCGCAGGCATCATCCTTTAGTTTTAATTTCAGTGTTGTACCGGACGTCGTCAAAAGCTGTGACTTTTCTTTCTCGGTCGCCTCACGCATCGTAAAACCGTCATGCCCCGTAGATGACCAAACCCATACCTCGTCTGCTCCAGCACGGCGAGAGATCACCTCAACGGAATCTGCAACCATAAAAGCAGCATAAAACCCGACACCAAATTGGCCAATCAACCCCGGAGGTTGAGAGGAAGAGGCAGCGACCTGCTTTAACTGATCCATCAAGGCTTTTGTTCCTGATTTCGCAATGGTCCCGAGATTTTCGACCAATTCGTCCCGACTCATTCCAATTCCGGAATCCATAACAATCAAAACGCGCTCTTGTGTATCAGGAACAATGCGCACCTGATAACCTGCATGGTTTTTGAGCAAAGAAGGCGTTTCAATTGAATCATACCGCAGCCTGTCACACGCATCTGCGGCATTTGAGATCAGTTCGCGCAAAAAAACATCCCGATTTGTGTAAAGGGCATGTGTTACGATTTCTAAAAGACGCGAGACATCCGCGCCAAAATGCATATTTTCTGTGGTCATACCCTCAATCTAGACAACCCCAACAGAAATGTCCAGAGGAGGGCCGCTTATGGTTGAATCATAATGGCCGTACCAACATCAACCATTTCATAGATTTCCTCGATATCAGCATTGCGCATTGCAATGCAACCGTCCGTCCAATTTTTATACATTCTTTGAAAAAATCCGGAAACCCCGCCCATATCACCATGAATACCAACATTCCCGCCAGGTGAAACCCCGATTTTTTGGGCCTGCAATTTATCTTTTTCATTTGGGTAGGAAATTTTTAAGAATTTCTGGAATTTCTGACTGGGGTGCTTGTCATCAATATAATAAGTACCTTCAGGCGTCTTTTCATCGCCTTCACGTGTTTTCGTACCATAAGGATCTGCGCCAAAAGCAAGGATCGGATACGTCTTAACAATGCGCCCCTGCTTCCATAAAGACATAACACGATCTGATTTCTGGATAACCACATAATCAACCCTGCCCCTAGACCCCGCAGAAGTTAAGGTCGGTGGGGGAATAGAAATCGATGTCGCCTCGCCTGAGACCTTTTTTGTTGGCTCGAAATTACAGCCTGTCCCAAGAACAAGAAAGAAACATAAAATTAAAAAAGAAAAACAGCCGCCCCAACAAAACCGAAAATTTGCAGGTAATAAAATCTTTATATCGATCATTATATTTTATGATTTTGATTGAGTTAATGTTTCCGAAATCGTTTGAGCCAATTTATCAAAGTCAACCGGTTTTTCAAGATAGGATGTCGGCCTTAAGTGATCAACAGAATGTCTATCACGAGGGTCTGCCAAAGCTGTCAGAAAAATAAATGGTAAATTATTGTATTGTGGGTAAGCTCCACGCAAGCGTTCCAAAAACTGATACCCCGACATAACTGGCATCGCACGGTCACAAATAACAAGATCAGGCTCAACACGCTGAAGCTTATCAAGACCTTCCTGACCATTCCGAGCCAATTCGACCCTATACCCACGACTGGTCAATTCATCGTTCAGGATATGAAGAAGCTCTCGCTCATCTTCAACAACAAGGATTGTTTTTATGGAATTTGACATGTCGAATCTACCTTCTTAACTCTCTGATATTAATCTGTTACTGAGATTGCCTCAAGAGGCAAGTCCACAGGAAGTCGTAAAGTAACCATTGTCCCTTCGCCCACCTGGCTTTTTATTTCAATTGTTCCTTTATGCGCGTGAATCAGGTCGTTGACAAGTGATAACCCAACACCTGAGCCCGGAATACCAACAGAGGTCGAAGCCCTAAAAAACCGTTCAAAGACTCGCCCCAATTCTTCTTCTGGAATACCAACCCCATTATCTTTAATTTCCACTGTTAAAATAGCCCCGTCCAACCAAGCCGAAATTTTAATTTCGGGATCATCATCAGATGTATATTTAACAGCATTCGCCAACAAATTTGTGATGACAAGGGTCAAAATTTTTCGATCAAGACTCAAAATATCCGGAAGAGATTCTATATCGGTCATAATCCGATGAGAGCGTGCAAGGTCTGCCTGCTCATGGCATAGTTGTGAAATGAGGTCCTTAACCGAAAATTCTTCGATATGAAGATCCATTTTACCTGTTTTCAAAAGATTCGAAGATAAAACAGCCTCCATCATGTTAACCGTACGGGAGACTGCACTCCGGATTGTTTTCAATCGGCGTTTTGTTTCTTCAACAGGAAGATCGCCTATCCGGCGTTCAATAATCTGGGCATTGCCATCAACAATCGCTAATGGGGTCCTGAATTCATGACTGACCATACTAATAAACTGCTTTTGAATATTACTCGCCTCCTGCTCTGCGGCCAATGCACGCTCCAATTCTTTTTGCTTTTCAGCCAGGGCCAATTCCTGACGTTTATAGGTAGTAATATTTGTTGTTGAAACAATGGTGCCCTGCCCGCCCGGTAATTCAACGGCGGTCATCCGTAAATGCAGCCCACTATCCAACTTAAATTCATGCTCACCTGATAATTTTATCCAAAAATCAGCAGAGTCTTTGTATTGAGAGTCATCAGGTGAAACGCCCATTTCCTCTGCGACAGCCTCAAAGACTTTTTGAACGGGGGTCCCACGAACAAAATTTTTTGCACTTTCAGGGTACAATGCCAGATAATGATCACTCACATAAAAAATACGCTTTTGGCGATCAAACACGATAAAGGCATCTGCACTCACAGATAAAAAACCAAGAAAAGTTTCATACTCATCCTCTTGCAACCGTGCGCTAAGACGCATCATTCCCTTTTTTAATTTATGGAGAAAAATTTTATGAAATTCATTGCTGTCAAAAATACCTATGTTAAAAATCGCATCAAACTTCGCTGATAGAATATGAAGACGTTGCCGAATATCCTGTTCCGGCGTAATGGCAATAATATCAGCAACAACACCTTTGATTTGGCTTAAATCTTCTGCAATTTTTATATTTTCATCCAGATCATCCTTTACAACAACAAATACAACGGCACTGCCATAAGCTTCAGCATAAAGCTCCTCCGGAGTGGCTGGATTACTGATCCGAACATCATAACCAGGGATAAACGACCAGATAAGCTTTGTCAGCGATCTATCATCGTCATCCCCATAAATGGAGATAATCGGAACTTCGTTTTTACGTAAATTAACAGGCGATACAAAGCGTTTTGACGTCATTTTTGTACTTTATCTGTCATTTCTTGACAAAAGATAAAGGAATCGACTATAAACGCGCATCAAACTTAAAAAGGGCCCCAATCAAGGGGTCATTTGACAATAGAAGCAAAGGTTAACATTATGTTTGCAATTATCCGTACCGGAGGAAAACAATATAAGGTTTCGCAAGATACCTACCTCCAAGTTGAAAAACTGGATGCCAATGTTGGTGATAAAATCCAGATTTCTGAAGTTCTGATGGTTTCCGATGGAACATCCACAACTGTTGGCGCACCTATTGTCAATGGTGCTGTTGTAACTGCTGAAATTCTTGAACAAGGCCGTGCCGAAAAAGTGATTATTTTCAAAAAACGCCGCCGTCAAAATTACCGCCGTAAAAACGGTCATCGTCAGCACCTGACCACCATCAAAATCACAGGCATTAAAGCCGCTTAATACTATTGCGGATGCAAACTCGAAAGGAATTGAATTATGGCACATAAGAAAGCTGGCGGTAGCTCTAGAAACGGTCGCGATACGGCTGGTCGTCGTCTCGGCGTAAAATGTTTCGGTGGCGAAAGCGTCATCACCGGCAACATCATCATCCGTCAACGCGGTACAAAATATAAACAAGGTCGCAACGTCGGGATCGGTAAAGACCACACCCTCTTCGCTTTGCTGGATGGAAACGTTTTGTTTACCCGTGATGACAACGATAAAGTTGTTGTGAATGTTGTTCCGGCAAACGCTCCGGCAGTTGCTGCAGCCGCGGAATAATATCTTTTAAGAAAAAAGATAAAAGCCCGCCCCGAAACAGGCGGGTTTTTGTTTAGGTAATACGTCCTAAGCCTTCCCGCGTAAAAGGGGAAGAAAAACCTAAAAAAGAAATAGAAAAGAAGTAAAATGAAATTTCTCGATCAGGCTAAAATTTTTCTTCAGAGCGGTGACGGCGGAGCCGGATGCTGTTCGTTCCACCGCGAGAAATTTATCGAATATGGTGGGCCGGATGGCGGCAACGGCGGACGTGGCGGTGATATCATTATTGAATGCGTTAAAGACCTCAATACTCTTGTTGATTTCCGGTACACCCAGCACTTTAAGGCTGAAAAAGGCCATCATGGCATGGGGCGCAACCGTACAGGAGCCAATGGCCAGGATTTGATCGTCCGCGTTCCTGTCGGCACAGAAATCCTGTCCGAAGACAAAGAAGAAATTCTGATGGACCTAACCAAAGCCGGTCAACGCTTTGTATTTTTAAAGGGCGGTGATGGCGGATTTGGGAACGCGCATTACAAAACCGCGACCAATCAGGCTCCGGAAAAATTTACGCCCGGCTGGCCAGGACAAGAAACCGAAGTGTGGCTGCGGCTGAAACTGATTGCCGATGCCGGGATTATCGGGTTGCCGAATGCTGGAAAATCCACCTTTCTGGCGGCATCTTCGGCGGCCAAACCCAAAATTGCCGATTACCCCTTTACAACGCTCCACCCCAATTTGGGCGTGGTGAAGATCGAGGGGTATGACTTTGTTCTGGCCGACATTCCCGGATTGATCGAAGGCGCCCACGAAGGGCACGGTCTGGGTGATCGTTTCTTGGGGCATGTGGAGCGGACGGCTGTTCTGTTGCACCTGATCGATATTACCCAAGATGATCCGATCGAGGCCTATCACATCATTCGCAACGAATTGTCCGAATATGGCGAAGGTCTGGATGACAAGGAAGAAATTATCTGCCTGAACAAAACCGATTCTCTGGGGCCGGACTTGTCGGAACATATCGCCGATGAATTCGAACGAGAGATCGGAACACGACCGTATCTGATTTCCGGTGTCAGTGGTGAGGGCGTTCGCCCCCTCCTCTTTAAAATTGCAGATGTCATTAAAACAGAAAAACAGCGCCGCGAAGATGAACAAGCGGCCGCAGAGGGTAGAATAAACAATGCGTACACAGTCGATTCCACAGGATATAATAGATAGGGCAAAACGTTCTGACAGTCGCGTCACTCTGAAACTTGGAACAAGCAGTTTAATTGATACAAATAAGTGGGCTTTTCGCGACGATTGGTTTTCTAGTTTTATTGATAACACCTTTTCATTAAGCCTGACCTTTGCGATTGTGTCTTCCGGTGCGATCGGTTTGGAGCGTGCAGAAAGGGGTGGGTATCAACCCGCAGACCTCGGCAAAAAACAAGCTCTTGCCGCCATAGGGCAACCAAAGCTTATTGCAAAATATACAGAAGCTTTCAAAAAACACGGGATCTCTGCAGGGCAGATTCTGGGTTCCAAAATTAATTTTACGGATCCAGAGGGGCGTGCAAATGCGAGGCGGGCTTTGGATAGCCTTCGAAAACTGAATGCTGTTCCCGTTATCAACGAAAATGATTCGGTTTATACGGATGAAATCCGTTATGGAGATAATGATCGCTTGGCGGCCTATACCGCCATTGCCGATGGTGCCACAACACTGATTCTGATTACCGATATTGATGGTGTCTATACCGATAATCCGAAAAAAAATCCGAATGCCCAAAAGATCGATATTATTGATGTTCTGGATGCCAAAGTTATGGCCTTGGGACAAGGTTCGGGGGGCGATCATGCTTGTGGCGGAATGGCCACGAAGCTAATGGCGGCCTTTATTGCGGCTAAACATGACGCTCCACATGGCATTGACACCGTTATTCTTGATGGACGAGATCCGGAGTGTGTCAAAAAACTTTTTGAGGGTGATTTTTCTCACGCAACCTTTATTCCCCACACGGCGCACTCGCAAATGAGCCTTGGCTTCTAAACCCGGAGAAGGGTCCGTGGATCGATGGCATCCCGGCCTTTTCGAATTTCAAAATGCAACTGGGGTGAAGTAACACTCCCCGATGATCCGACAGTCCCTATTGTCTGGCCACGCTTAATCTTCTCACCTTTGCGCACCAGTGTTTTGGCCATATGGGCATAGGCCGTCAGATATCCGTTTGCATGACGGATTAAAACCATATGACCATATCCCTCGATCTGATTCCCTTGATAAACAACCACCCCCTGCTCTGCCGCACGAACAGGGGTGCCTTGAGAGGCCCTGATATTAATCCCATCATTATGAAGCCCATCTTCTTTCGGTCCATAACCCGATATAATTTGCCCTGAAACGGGTTTGATAAAATTCACAGAACCAGTTAATCCTTGAACGGGGACAGCTTGAACAGGAACCACTTGTAACCGCTTTTCCGCATGACTTTGGGCCGGATGACTTTGAGAAAGAGGTTTTAAATCTTCGCGTTCAATCCTTAGGTTTGCGGAACTTTGTGCAACGGAAACGGGCTCCACCGAAATCAATTGTCTATGACGTGGTGGCAAATGAAGTGTCTGCCCTGCCAGCAATCGATACGGAGGATTTATATTGTTAAGCCGTGTGAGTTCAGTTGTCGTTGTATCAAACATCCGCGAAACCTTATAAAGAGTATCCAAGTTTTTTACGGTGTATTTCTGAGGCGCCGGAATTTTAATCCGATCCCCGACCCCCATTTTGTAAGGAGCTCTCAATCCGTTTAAATCCAGCATATCCCGCAAATCAACATCATATCTCCTTGCAACCGCCCATAACGTTTCACCCTTGCGTAAAGTATGAAACCCTAGGCTGCTCCCGGCACTTAGAACACCGCCATACTGGTAATAGCGGGCTTTTTTCTCTGGCTGTGCGCACCCCGTCACACCCAAAGAAGCAAGAAAAAAGATTGTCAGGTATAAGAATTTGCCTCTATGTTTCAAGCAGTCAGCTCCTCAAGATCAGATGATGAATAACTGTTATGACGTGGGACATCTGGTAAAAGGGGAACAAACCGTACAGGAAAAAGATCTTGGACCGCATATACATCTTCCGATTCCTTTTTATAGCGGCGAAGCATTTGGTTCTGGGCCTGACTTCCGACAGGTATGACCATAATGCCACCAGGCTTTAATTGAGCCATCAGGGCAACCGGCGGGTCCCCATCAACAGAGGCCGTAACAATAATACGATCAAAACTATTTTCATTGCCCGGAATACTCGGCCACCCTTTCATCCCATCTGCGGCAAGAGAGGTAATATTGCGAAGCTTTAAATCATTAAATCTTTTTTCAGCCAATTCCAACAAAGGCCGATGACGCTCTATCGTATACACACGGCGGCAAAGTCGTGACAGAACAGCAGCCTGATATCCTGAACCTGTCCCGATTTCAAGAACACTATGCGATTTTTCAACCTGCAACACATCCGTCATCGTTGCCACAATATAAGGTTGGCTGATTGTCTGACCCAGCCCGATCGGGACGGCCTGATCTTCATAGGCATGCGTTTCAAAATGATGGGGAACAAATAAATCTCTGGGTGTTCGTTCAATGGCGCTCAGAACATCTGTGTTTGTAATTCCGGCCTGACGCAAATGGATAATCAACCGGATCTTGCGGTTATCAATTTCAGCAATGTCAGGCATAATGTTGAGACTCCAAAGGCAAAAGGCGCTGAACCAACTTACTTATCAATTCGCATTTTGATTCATAATCAAAGTTTTCTCAAGTGTTTATAGCTTGAGGCAAATAAAATGAGCGGATTTTTTGATGGATTTATAAAATATCTTCTCACCCGACCTCGGCTAAAAGGCTCTGGCTTTCAGTCTGTGTTGCCTAACGCTTTTTATGCTTCCGGTCAGGCAGCGCTTTTCCCCATTTCAAGCGGTCGACAAGGTAAGTCGGACGAATGCTGTTATATTGTGAAACCAGATTATTCAAAATCTTATTAACACCAGCCGGAGAGTCCGCAGCCTTGAAAACAGGCCCATGGACACCGTTTTTGATCAAACATGTGTCCATATTGACCAACGCACCCCCAATAATGTCATGGCCCATCGAATCTCCGACCATGACTGTTTGCCCCGGATAAATATCGTTGTCGTGAAGAATTTTAATGGCATGATGATAAATAGGTTTATATGGTTTACCAATCATTTGGACAACACCACCTAATTCCTGCAACCTCTTTGCAATTAAAGCCCCACCCGTCGAAAAATGGATATTTTGCATTGCACGCCCATCAGGGTTTACACATAAAACCTTGATGGATTTTCGAACAGCCTCACGCAAAATGTCTTCATACGCCGATATATCCTGTGTTAGCTCATCCCATCCTGAAATAAACAAGAAGGTGTCTTTTTCGATCCTATCAACAAGATCAACATCTAAATCTTTTAGAAAGCTGCGACTCCGATCCCCGCCAATCAAAAAACAAGAGCTTCCAAGACCTGCAAACGCCCCTTCATTTTGTTTTAAAATCCCCTGGCGCAATAACTCGCCAGATGTCAAAATCTGGTTATAATACCCGTCCGGCAATCCAAGTTTTTTAAGATCCAAAGCTGTCTGCACAGAGTCCATTTCAGAATTTGACATGAGGAGGACAAATTTATTTCTGGCCTTTAACTCTTTTAAACATTCAACCGCAGATTCAAAAATTTTCTCTCCATGGTGCAATACACCCCAGGTGTCAATGATAAACCCGGTATAACTATCGGATATATCAGATATCCCTTGACAGAACTTGGTATTCGCCATGACTTAACCCCTTAGGTGATAACCCCTTGAAACTGTTGAACACAGGAAAAGTGCAACTTCCAGTTTACGATCTAAATCTAAACGGAAGGTTACTATCTTGGGGAAGAGGCTTTTATCTTCTCGATCATCGCAAAAACACCGTTCCGCCGATTAGGGGATAGATTCTGGACAAGAGAGAATTTTTCGAAAATCCCTTCAATATCAATTACTTTTAAGGAATCAACCGGCTGGCCACTATAAATAATATGTAATAATCCGACCAGTCCACGCACAATATGCGCATCGCTATCCCCGATAAAGGTAAAGATTCCTTCGTTGATTTGCGGCACCATCCAGACTTTTGAAACACAGCCTTTTACCAGATTTTCATCAGATTTTAAATGTTCGGGAAAATCAGGCAGGTTTTTTCCCAAATCAATCAGTAAAGAATATCGACTTTCCCAATCATCAAGAAGAGAAAATGATTCGATAATTTCATCAATATGCTGCGCCATAACAAAAATTCTTCCAACCTGAGGGTCGCGGGTTTATTGGCTTATACAGGCGGTCTTGACTTTCGCCAGATAATGACAATCTTGTGAGGATAAAGCTCTTCTGGCGTTTCGTCCATTTTTTCTTCAATAAAATAAAAAGGATCATAAAAGAAGGGCTTGCACAGTTGCGTTTGCCTTGGCAGACTGGATAATGTAAATACCTATTAATTGAATCATTTATCAGGATAATATCAGAATGTCCAAATCATCGGGAACCGAGTCCAAAAATACCCTTTACTGCTCCTTCTGTGGCAAAAGCCAACATGAAGTGAGAAAGCTTATTGCCGGGCCAAATGTTTTCATCTGCAATGAATGCGTTGAATTGTGTATGGATATTATCCGTGAAGAAGATAAAAGTCAGCTTGTAAGAACAGGCGATGGCGTTCCAACGCCCTCAGAAATTCGGGCCGTATTGGATGATTATGTGATTGGCCAGGATCGCGCAAAACGTGTTCTATCCGTTGCTGTCCATAACCATTACAAACGTTTGGAAATCGGCAGCAAAGGAACATCCGATGTCGAAATCAACAAATCCAACATTCTTCTGGTTGGCCCGACCGGGTCTGGGAAAACTCTTCTTGCACAAACTTTAGCCCGTATTCTGGATGTTCCCTTTACCATGGCGGATGCAACCACATTGACCGAAGCCGGTTATGTTGGAGAAGATGTGGAAAACATTGTTTTAAAACTTCTTCAAAACTGTGATTATAACGTTGAACGCGCTCAAAAAGGCATCGTCTATATTGATGAAATTGACAAAATTTCCCGCAAATCAGATAATCCGTCAATCACACGCGATGTATCAGGTGAAGGCGTTCAGCAAGCCTTGTTAAAATTGATGGAGGGGACCATTGCATCTGTCCCACCACAAGGAGGCCGCAAACATCCACAACAGGAATTTTTGCAGGTTGATACAACAAATATTCTCTTTATCTGTGGTGGCGCCTTCGCAGGCATTGAAAAAATTATCGCAATGCGGTCAAAAGGATCAACCTCTATCGGTTTTGGTGCCGATGTCGATGCGAAAGAAGAGAAAAAACCCGGCGAAGCCATGCGCATTATGGAGACAGAAGACCTGTTAAAATTCGGTTTAATTCCTGAATTCGTGGGTCGTCTCCCTGTCTTGGCGACTCTTGACGATCTGGATGAGGCCGCCTTGATTTCGATTTTGACTGAACCTAAAAATGCTTTGGTCAAACAATACCAACGCCTCTTTGAAATGGAAAATACAAAACTGACATTTACTCCTGAAGCTTTAACCGAGATTGCCAAACAAGCCATTGTCCGGAAAACCGGGGCTCGTGGACTTCGGTCTATCATGGAGAAAATGCTGATGGATACAATGTATGAAATTCCGGATATGGACGATGTTGAGGAAGTTATTCTCAGCGGTGAAACTGTTAAGGATGGCGCAAAGCCGCTTTATGTTCGATCTGATGCGAAGAAAAAGAAAAAGGCTGAAAAAGAAAAAGTAAAAGAAGAAGATGTCGTCGCAAATGCCTGATGAAGGATAGATGCGTGATACAAGATAAGATGATCGGGGAAAAAATTTTAAGAGAGATTTAAACGTCTTATACAAGATTATTTGTCTCCCCCCCGATCAAAACCGTAGAAATCGAGACGAATTCGCCAGAAGATTCTGGTGTCATTCAGAGTAGTATAGCTCTCCTATCTGGGCCTAGAAAACCTTCCTTGAATAAAAATATAAAACATTGAGATAAAGAAAATAGCAATAAATGTTGCTGCCATCATCCCACCAATGACCGATATTCCTATTGCATTTTGTGAGGCAGACCCAGCCCCATTCGCAATGGCAAGAGGAAGAACCCCAAGCATAAACGCAATCGACGTCATCATAATTGGACGAAATCTTAAACGGGCGGCTTCAAATGTTGCTTGGTACAGATCCTCTCCTGAATCATATTTTGCCTTTGCAAACTCAACAATTAAAATAGCATTCTTCGCTGATAACCCGATCGTTGTCAGTAATCCAACCTGAAAATAAATATCATTCGTCAATCCTGAGAAATAAGTAGCGGTAACAGCCCCAAAAACCCCCAAAGGAATGACAAGCAAGACAGAAAATGGGACCAACCAGCTTTCATAAAGAGCCGCAAGACAAAGAAAGATAACAAGGAGTGATACAAGATAGAGAAATCCCGTTTGTGAACCTGCCATTTTTTCTTCATATGAAAGACCAGACCAAGAAAAGTCAAATCCAGCTGGCAATTTATGAACAAGAGATTCCATACGATCCATTGCAACCCCAGAGCTGATCCCTGGTGCAGCAGCTCCTTGAATATTGACAGAGGGGATTCCATTAAATCGTTCAAGCCGGGCCGCATTATAAATCCATTCTCCACTCGCGAAAGTTTCGAAAGGGACCATATTTCCTGTTGTGCTTCTTACATACCAATCGTTGATATCTTCAGGCAACATCCGGAATGGTGCATCTGCTTGCAAATAAACACGTTTTAATCTCCCGTTATCAATAAAATCATTCACATAGGACCCTCCCCATGCAATTTTCATTGTATTGTTAATATCTTCTATCAAAAGCCCTGAAGCCTTTGCTTTCTCACGGTCAATATTGATTTTATATTGGGCAACATCCTCTAATCCGTTTGGGCGAACACCTGTCAAAGCAGGATCTGATCTTGCCATCCCGAGAAGCATATTTCGGGCCTCAATTAATTTTTCATGCCCCTGCCCCCCTTTATCAAGGAGTTGAAGGTCAAACCCTGATGCATTCCCAAGCTCTCTAATCGGCGGCGGAACGATGGGAATAACGGTCGCATCCTTGATTGCAGATAAAGCTGCGGCTGCTCTTTTTGCTATTTCTGCAACCGATTGATCTGCAGCCTCTCGCAAAGACCAATCCTTCAGCCCTACAAACCCCATTGCCGAATTCTGCCCACGCCCACTAAAGCTAAACCCGACGACCATAAACAGATGCTCAACATTTTCTTTTTCTGTTTCAAGAAAATAATCCTCAACCTGCTTTACACTTTCCAATGTTCTTTCTGCAGTAGCACCAGGAGGAGCGGAAACCAAAACTCTCAAACTTCCCTGATCTTCATTTGGTAAAAAAGATGTTGGCATATTCGTAAACTGATATGCTACGAAACCAAGCAAAACACCATAAATTACGATACACCTGATAAATCTATCTGACATGTATTTTGAAATAAAAACAAATCGATTTTTAAGGGCGTCAAACGCTTTGTTGAAGTGGAAGAAGACTCCCCTTTTCAAAGTTGTAGAATCCGTTTTTCTTAAAATCGTAGCGCACAAAGGGGGAGATAATATTAATGCAACAAGAACAGATAAGCCCATCGCGGAGACAATCGTAATCGAAAATTGTCGATAAATTGCACCAGCAGAACCCGAAAAGAAAGCCATCGGGACAAAGACTGCAGATAAAACCAGCGCAATCCCAATCAACGCACCTGTGATTTGCTTCATCGATTTTCGGGTTGCCTCACGGGGGGATAATCCCTCTTCATGCATGATCCTTTCAACATTTTCGACAACGACAATTGCATCATCAACCAGCAGTCCGATGGCCAAAACCATCGCAAATAAAGTCAATGTATTGATTGTAAACCCAAACATATCAAGAATGGCAAACGTCCCAAGCAAAACGATCGGGACCGCGATACTGGGTATCAATGTTGCCCTTAAATTTTGTAGGAAAAGGAAAATAACGGCAAAGACAAGTATCGCAGCTTCAATCAAAGTTTTTATAACTTCATGAATCGACAGTCGAACAAAAGGTGTTGCATCATAAGGATATGCAACTTTGACGGAATCTCCGAATAGAGCAAGGTTAGATTCAATTTTTTCCTTGACCCTATCCGCTGTCTCAAGCGCATTTGAACCAGTATTCAGACTAACCAACAATGCGACTGCAGGTTTGCGTTTGTATCGGGAAATAACATCGTAACTTTGGGACCCCATCTCAACTCGTGCAACATCACTCAAGCGCAATTTTGATCCATCAGAATGAACACGAACAATAATATTCTTAAAATCATCAACCGTTTTTAAAAGCGATTGCGCCGTCACTGTTGCATTTAAAGATTGCCCCTGGACAGCAGGTAATCCGCCCAATTGTCCTGCTGAAACATCAATGTTCTGACTTTCGATTGCGCTTTTGATATCCATCGCTGTTAAAGAATAACTAAGCAGTTTATCAGGATTAAGCCATATCCGCATAGCATGCGGTTGCCCCAGAACCCGAACATTCCCAACACCATTGACCCGAGCAATCACATCAACCAGTTGTGAATTGATTATATCGCCCAACTTTTGTTGATCGATGCTTCCATCCTCTGTATAAAAAGCAGACACCAATAAAACAGAGTCATTTGCCTTTGCAACAACAACGCCCTGATTCTGGACATCCTGTGGGAGAAGAGGCATCGCGGATTGAACTTTATTCTGGACCTGCACCTGCGCAATATTCGGGTCTGTCCCCAGTTCAAAAGTAATGTTGATCGATACATTCCCTGCGGAGTCACTGTTTGCAGAAAAATACCGTAAATTATCAATCCCTGTTAATTTCTGCTCTATAACCTGTGTTACGCTATTCTCAAGGGCTTCGGCAGAGGCTCCCGGATATGATGTTGTAATAGAGACAGAGGGCGGGGCTATATTGGGATATTGCTCAACTGGAAGTGTCCTGATTGCAAGAACGCCCATCAGCATAATAATAATAGCAATAACCCATGCAAACACAGGGTGGTCTATAAAAAAATGACTCATGACACCACCTTATTTGGGGGGGAATGATTGTTTTGGATCTTCTATTGAAACAGGAGCAGGCTTTACGATATCCCCTATTTTAATTTTTTGAAATCCTGATGCTATAATCTGGTCTCCTTCATTAAGACCTTCTCTTACAATCCAATAAGGACCATGAGAGCTATCACCGGTATCATATGTATCTTTTGCCCGAATTGCTTTTTGTATGGCCTTACCATCCGGACCAATAACCCAAACATAAAGGCGTGCATTAGAATCCCTTGCCGTCATATTTTGGGGAACAAGAAATGCGGATTGTGGAGATGAAAAAATAACAATCTTTACAAATTGTCCGGGCCGCAAAACCCGATCAGGATTGGGGAAAGATATTCTTCCCTTTACTGTTCCTGTTGCTTCATCTATACGCGCATCTCCAAATTCAAAAGTCCCCTCCTGAGGATAATCCTTATCTAAATCATTTAGAAAAATCTTGATTGTTGTTTTATCAGGCGTATCCTTCTTTTTCTCAAGCCCAACAATATCGGCAGGCTGCGCGGTGAAATCAGCATATACCGGATCAACTTGGGTTATCGTCGCCAACGCATCCGTTTGATTAGCTGTTACCAAAGCCCCTTCAGTTACGTTTGAAAACCCAATCTGCCCAGAGATCGGAGCATAAACTTTTGTATATTCAAGATTCAGCTCTGCTGTTTTAACAGCCGCTTTCGCAATTTCAATATCAGCAAGAGATTGATCGGATTCCGCAAGAGCATTATCGTATTCTTGTTTACTAATTGCCTGAAGCTTCATCAGTTGTTGATAACGGTTTATTTTTGCTTTCAGTGCTTTACGGCTGGCATGTGCTTTTTGTAATTGCGCCTTTGCATTATCCAAGGCCAGATCATAAGCTGTTGGATCAATTAAATACAACTGATCCCCCTCTTGGACGAAGGCTCCTTCGCTAAATAATCTCTTTTTAATGACCCCGTTTACTTGCGGACGGATTTCAGATGTTTTACTTGCAGTGATCCGCGCATTAAATTCTTTTGACTGCACAACATCTGATCTAGAAACTAAGAAAACAGGGAGCTCAAGCTGTGCCCCTTGTTTTTTATTAGATGATTCATCTGGCGGCCTTAAAAAATGAAGGTAATAAAATCCGCCCAGGAAAAGAGCCGTCAACAAGATAAAGAGGAGGATTTTGTTTTTCATATCAACCGATCAAAATTTATTGCCTCATGATAATTAGCGTGTGCACAAAAAATGTCTATAGGGCCCAGTGATATTCAAGTGATATTCAAGGGATATTTACAAGGATGCCGCAAACGGGGTGTAGTCCAACCCTAAAATATCAGCCAGCCTCACAAAACTTTCATCAATTGTTGAGTGATCCCCCTTGTTCTGGGTTAAAAACTCTTCAATATCGGCGTAGAGCATAATCGCTTCATCAACTTGCGCATCACTCCCCTTGCGATACGCCCCCAAACGGATGAGTTCAGCCATGTTTTCATACGACGAAATCAATTGTTTGGCTTTCCGGAAAATCGATCTCTGCTCTTCGTTAAAAGCACCAGGTAAAGAGCGTGAAACCGATTTTAAGACATTAATCGCGGGATAGCGTCCCCGATCAGCAATTGCCCGTTCCATAACAATATGTCCATCTACAATCCCGCGAACAGAGTCAGAAATTGGTTCATTATGATCATCTCCCTCAACAAGGACAGTAAAGAGCCCAGTAATCGCGCCCTCCCCCCCAATGCCAGGGCCCGCGCGCTCAAGAAGGCGAGCCAACTCGCCAAAAGTTGTCGGGGGATACCCCTTGGTTGTTGGCGGCTCCCCCGCAGATAAGCCAATTTCACGTTGCGCCATTGCAAAACGTGTGACAGAGTCCATCATACATAAAACCTGTTTTCCTTGTTGACGAAAATATTCCGCAACAGAAAGTGTCATATAGGCTGCCTGACGCCGCATCAGAGCTGGCTCATCACCTGTTGCGACAATAACAACAGATCGGGCCAACCCTTCGGGCCCCAAATCATCTTCCAAAAATTCCTGAACTTCTCGTCCTCGCTCTCCCACGAGTCCGATAACAGTCACCTCTGCTTCTGTATACCGCGCCATCATGGACAAAAGAACTGATTTACCAACACCAGATCCGGCAAAAATCCCCATACGCTGGCCTTTGCAAACCGTTGTAAATGTATTGACCGCACGAACACCCAAATCCAGCTTTTCACCCACACGCTGACGCGCATGGGCGGGAGGTGCAGAATTTTTAAGCGGGATCGGCACCCCTCCCAAACGAAGTGGACCCAAACCGTCAATCGGTTTTCCAAGGGCGTTAATCACCCTCCCCAACCATTTTTCAGATGGAAAAACAACAGGACGATTACTTTGGATAACAGCCATACATCCAAGACCAATCCCTTCGAGCCCCCCGAACGGCAATAGCAACGCCCGATTATCACGGAACCCAACAACCTCGCAGGGGACATCACGATCAGGCTCTGGCCGTAAGTGAACCATCGATCCGACCGCCAGATCACGACCAAAACCGGCAATTTCTACCAAAAGCCCTAAAACCTTGGTGACCTGACCATACACTTCATGGTCAGGGATCGTATGCATTATCGCAGCAACTTTATAGGCCAGTCTATCCATTCGATGACTCTATCATAAAATAGGGTTTAGAAACATGCCAGAATCGTTTATGAATGAAACATGTTGAAAATTGATATCATTGTTGTTGGAAAAGTTAAAAAAGGTCCATGGCACGAGCTGATTGACGATTATATCGCACGTACAAAATGGCCCGTACATCTGGTTGAAGTCGAAAGTAAATTCACAGATTCAAAGGCACAACAATCCCACGAACAGCGATTAATCCTTGAAAAGCTTGATGAGGACTCTTTTGTCATCGTGATGGATGAGCGGGGCGATGGACTCCGCAGTCTTGATTTTGCGCAAACACTTCAAAAGATCCAGTCGACAGGATCTGATAAAATCACCTTCCTCATCGGCGGGGCAGAAGGATTTACAGACGAAATTCGACAAAAAGCAAATATGATGATGAGCTTCGGGCAACAAACATGGCCTCATGTTATGGTCCGTGTTATGTTACTTGAACAAATTTATCGTGCCCAACAGATTATTGCGGGTCACCCCTATCATCGCGAAGGTTAATCAGATGCTGCAAAAAGTTATTTTCTTTTCTCTTCTCTTTTTCCTTGGATGTGATCCTGCTTGTGCATCCGAGAAAATTGCTCCAAAACAGGAAAAACTCAAAGAAATCGAACATAAAGTTGAGGCGGAAAAACGGCATCAGGAAGAGTTAAAAGCAGCCGCCGAAAAAATTGAAAAAGATATGAAGGGTCTAAAAACAGATCTTATTGATACAACACGATCTGTCCAGAAAAATGAGCGTAGCTTGCAAGACATTGAAACAAAAATAACAACTCTTCAAATGCAAAAGAAAGATCTGGAAACCACATTAAAATCCAAACGAGAATCTCTTGCCGGCCTTATTCTTGCACTTGAACGCATCCGACGAATTCCACCCGAGACATTAATTGCAAGACCCGATGCACCTCTTGAAACTGCCCAGGCCGCAACGGTCATGGGATCTATCTTACCAGAAATCAATAAACGCGCCAGTGAGTTAAAAACAAATATTGAAACCCTTTCAAAAGTTGAGGCAGACCTAAACACCCAGAAGGCTGAAGTTGAGAAGGAAACAGCCAACCTAAAAACCAATAAAGAAAAAATGGACAAATTGGTAACAGACAGGTCAAAAGCCTTGGAGGCAACCCAGAAAAAAGTCCAGGCCAAAGCCTTAGAAATTGCAACCCTTACGAAAGAGGCTAAAAATTTCCGCGATCTTATTCAAAAATTAGAACAAAAAAATCGCGAAATCGACAACCGAACAGGCAACACACCGAAACGCGATAAGTTAGATACAGGTCCGGCCCTTGGAACAGGACGACTGCCTGTTTCCGGAATTATCAAAACCAGGTACGGTGAAACAGATGAAATTGGCGCAACAAGTCAAGGAATCGTTTTTTCTGCACGGGATGGAGCCGTTGTTGTCGCTCCGCTAGCGGGAATCGTAAGATATGCCGGAACATTTCGTAACTATGGAAAAATAGCGCTCATTGAACACAAGAATAAATTTCATAGCCTAGTTGCAGGTTTGGGAAAAGTTGATACATTCGTTGGGCAGCGTGTAGAAGCGGGAGAGCCTATTGGAACACTTCCTTCGTCCTCTGGCCGTCTGTATTACGAACTCAGGTACCAAGGGGATCCCGTTAACCCATCCAAAAAATTCTTGAAACTCGATTAAACCATAACCGGAGTATTTATTTTTATGTTGTCCCGTTCTTTGCTACTATCGACTGCCATCCTTTCTCTTTTCTCTTTTTCGGACTCTGTTCTTGCAGAGGATTCAAAAGTTGATCCTGCCTCTGAAAAATCTGCCGCCACAAAAAATTTGACGCAGGAGCAGTTGAATGCCGAAACCTATAAACAGCTCTCCCTTTTTGGAAGCGTCTTTGAAACAGTGCGTGAAAAATATGTTGATACGATTTCCGATGAAAAGTTGATCGAATATGCGATCAAAGGGATGCTGACAAATCTTGACCCTCATTCTGATTATATGACGGCAAAAGACTTTGATGACATGAAAGTCCAGACCAAAGGTGAATTCGGAGGTTTGGGAATCGAAGTGACAATGCAAGATGGTCTTGTAAAAGTTGTCTCTCCGATTGATGATACACCTGCTTTTAAGGCTGGAATCCAACCAGGTGATTTGATTTCCCACTTAGATAAAAAACCGATTATAGGCATGACACTTGCGGAAGCGGTTGAAAAGATGCGCGGTAAAGTTGGAAGCTCTGTTGAACTGACTGTCCGTCGTGAGGGCATAAACGAACCTCTTTTTATTAAGATCAAACGTGACACGATCAAAATAAAATCCGTAAGATACCATGTAGAAGGCGGAGATGTCGGCTATATCCGTATTACAACATTCAACCAAAACACTTATAATGGTTTAAAAGATGCGTTTGAGAACATTAAAAAAGAAAGCAATAATAAACTGGTCGGTTATGTTTTAGACCTCCGCAACAATCCGGGTGGTCTACTTGATCAGGCTATATCAGTATCTGATGCCTTTCTTGATAAGGGTGAAATTGTATCGACACGTGGACGCAACGATGAAGCGATAAACCGTGATAACGCCCTACCAGGAGATCTGGCAGATGGTTTGCCCGTTGTTGTTCTAATCAATGGTGGATCTGCCTCTGCATCTGAAATTGTATCAGGCGCTTTACAAGATCATCACCGCGCCGTTGTTATGGGCACAAAATCTTTTGGGAAGGGATCCGTTCAAACTGTTATCCCAACACCTGGCCAAGGCGCGATGAGACTCACAACAGCGCGATATTTCACCCCATCTGGTCGATCCATTCAATCAAAGGGGATTGAGCCAGATATTTTGGTAGAACCTGCAAAAATTGAAAAGCTTGATGAAATCAGAATTGGTGAAGAGGATTTAAAAGGTGCCATCAGTAACCCTGATACCCCTAAAACCACTCCACCTATTGATTCTGCAGATTCTATTGATCCTGTAGATCCGGCGCCCGAAGGAAATCAACCCCCGAAAGACAAGGCAAGCTTAGAGAAAGAACAAGCAAAACAAGATTATCAATTGGCAAGAGCTCTTGATCTTCTTCATGGCTTATCTTTAATTAAAGCAGGAAAGCAATAAATCTATGCGGGGCCTTTCTGTTACAAAGGTAAAAGATACTCTTGATGGATTTTTTCCATTAAGAACTTTTGCCTTTGCATTGGGCCTTCTTATGTCCATTCTGATAGTCGGGGTTGCAATTTACCAGATCTTTATCGCCGCCCCTGTTGAAAATATATCCCCGACCGGCAAAACAATTGCGATGATTGAAATTCCCGAAAGAGAGATTTCAAAAACAATACAGCCAATAGAATCGACTATAGAAAAAGAACCTCCAAAAGACATCCCTTCTGTATCCGATGAGGAAATGGATTCTCCTCCTGCCTTACCTCATCCCGGAGCAGAAGAGGCGAAATCTCCAGAGACTTTGCCAGAGACTTTACCAGATAATTCGTTAGATATAGAAGATTCTCTTGCCGGTCTGTCGGAAGAGACTGCTTTCGGATACCTCCCTATCATCCGTAAATCAGATGGATTAACATCTTTTCAGGCCTATGCTTCTCCGTTTAAATTAAATCCAGATACCAAATCTATTATTTCTCTTGTGATGGTTGATTACGGGCTTTCGGATTCTCTTTCAAACGAGGCCCTTAAAACATTGCCGAAAGGCTTAAATTTTGTTGTCTCACCCTACTCCGATAATCTTCAACCAAAAATATCCAAGGCACGTGCAAAAGGTATAGAAATATGGATGGGAATTCCATTGCAACAGCCTGAAACTTCACCTGAAACTTCGCCTAAAATCCTAACAGCAACGCATATTGGGCCAAATACTATTCTTACAGGATTAACAATTGCCGAAAACAAATCACGTCTTCAGACCCATTTAGGTCGTGCAACGGGGTATGTGGGAATCGCGTTTGATACGCCTCCCTCTTTCCCAAGCGGGTCAGACAGTTTGGAAGGCCTCCTTAATATTGCCTCAGCAAGAGGGCTGGGAGTTGCGCAATTAGCACCACAAGATACACTTATCAAGACTGCTGCAGCCCAAAATGCCCAAACGCCTTATATAGGTGGTGATTTATGGATTGATACTGCTTTGATTAAAAAGGATATCCTGAATGCTCTTTCTGAAATTGAAAAACATTCGCTTGAAACGGGTCACACTGTTGCCATGTTTCATCCATCTCCGTTGATGATAAAAGTGATTGGAGAATGGCAAACATCACTTGCTGAAAAACATATTCAATTGGCTCCGCTTACATATACATCGAAATTGATTAAATCCTCCTCACATTCCTCCTCAAAAAGTGAAAAGACTCCGGACCATGAATCTCACTGATCTTCCTTACCGACCTTGTGTTGGGCTTGTTTTGTTTAACAAAAATGGTCATGTGTTCGTAGGAAAAAGAATTGATACGCCCGCCGGGTGGCAAATGCCACAAGGAGGTATTGATGAAGGTGAAGACATTAAAACTGCAGCCTTACGAGAGTTGAAGGAAGAGGTTGGAACCGATAAAGTTCAGATCCTACGCATCGCGGATGAAACAATTAAATATGATGTCCCAATGGAATTATCAACCAAGCATTGGGGGGGAAAATTCCGGGGGCAAGAACAAACATGGGTTGCCCTTAGATTTACGGGCAATGATAGCGATATTCATCTAAACAGTCATACCCCGCCCGAGTTTAGCGCGTGGAAATGGATTCCTCTTTCTGAAACTGTTGACGCGATTGTTCCTTTTAAACGGGAAACCTACGAAAAAGTGATTACCTTGTTCCAGGATATTGCACTGCTTGAACCGTCTAAAGCTTGAGTATAAAGTTTCTCTCTACCGAGGGTAGCAAAAACAATCTATCGTGTGGTCATTGACCATGCCGATGGCCTGCATATAGGCATACATAATGGTTGGCCCGACAAATGTCATGCCCCGTTTTTTAAGATCTTTGGACAAAGCTTCGGATTCGGGCGTTTGCGCGGGAACATCTTCAGGCTTGATCCAATGATTGATTTTGGGTGCCCCGCCGACAAAGCGCCACAGATACGCATCAAACGTCCCGAATTCCTGTTGAATCTGCCGGAAAACAGCCGCATTCCGGCGCGTGGCAAAAACCTTCAAACGATTGCGGATAATCTCACCGTTTGTCAGGATATGCTCTAACTCCGCATCGGTCAAAGCGGCCACTTTGGCCGGATCAAAGTGATGAAAGGCTGCACGATAGCCCTCACGCCGGCGGAGAATGGTTTCCCAACTCAACCCCGCTTGTGCGCCTTCCAGAATCAGCATTTCGAATAAATGCCGATCATCATGCACCGGAACACCCCACTCCGCATCATGATAGGTCACATAATGCGGCTTGGTCAGATCCACCCAAAAACAGCGTTGTTTTTCCATCATTTTCCCCGCGTTTAGCGCTCTTCTTACCTCTTTGTAAAATATTAATCGAACACTTGTAAACTCTATTTGGTTGGTCGTCTTTTTTATGCCATGATACATCCCGAAAGCAGCCCGTAACAGGGTGATGCAATTGGGCCCTTGTGGTTTTTTTGTGGTTTGTTTGTCTTTTTCTTCTTGGGTGCGGAGGATTTATCATGGTGTCACAGTCTAGCTCACAGTGGGTTTACGGATTTGGCAAAAACGAAGCCAATATCGGCGCCGGTAACAAAAACCTGTTGGGGGGCAAAGGGGCCAATCTGGTCGAAATGGCCGCGTTGGGGCTTCCGGTTCCGACAGGGTTTGTGATCACGACCGAAGTCTGCACCGCATATTACCGCGATGGTCAAACCTATCCCTCTGATTTAAAAGACCAGGCCATGAAAGGCCTTGCCGCCATTGAGTCCTCGGTCGGCGCCACATTTGGCGATGCCAAAAATCCTCTTCTGGTCTCCGTCCGGTCGGGCGCGCGCGTGTCGATGCCCGGTATGATGGACACTGTTTTGAATCTGGGGCTCAACGATGTCACCCTCCAGGGATTGATCGCACAATCCGGCGATCCGCGCTTTGCATGGGATAGCTACCGCCGCTTTATCCAGATGTATGGACATGTGGTTATGGGTGTGGATGGACATGATTTTGAATCGATCCTGCATGAGTATAAAACAGCCCACCACATTACCAATGACACTGAAATATCCGCCACAGGATGGCAAGAGATTGTCACGCAGTACAAAGATCTGGTGCAGCGTGTATCCGGACGGGCTTTCCCGCAAGATCCGCAGGAACAATTATGGGGGGCCATCGGCGCCGTGTTCCAGTCATGGATGACGCCGCGAGCCGTCACCTATCGCAAAATCCATGATATCCCCGAAGACTGGGGCACCGCGGTAACGGTTCAAGCCATGGTGTTTGGCAATATGGGCGATGATTGCGCCACAGGGGTTGCCTTTACCCGCGATCCGTCCACGGGTGAAAATTATTTCTATGGCGAATATCTGGTGAATGCCCAAGGCGAAGATGTGGTGGCGGGGATCCGTACTCCGCAACCTCTCTCCCGTGCGGCCCGCGAGAAAGAAGGTTCCACCCTCCCCTCGATGGAGGAATCGATGCCGGCTGTCTATGCCCAATTGAACGATGTCCGGCTGCGTCTGGAATCGCATTACAAAGATATGCAGGACATTGAATTTACGGTTCAAAAAGGGACGCTCTATATGCTGCAAACCCGTACAGGGAAACGCTCGGCACAGGCGGCTCTGAAAATCGCCATTGATATGGTGGCCGAAAATCTCATCACCCGCGACCGCGCCCTGTTGAAAATGGATGCAACCGCGCTGGATCAATTGCTCCACCCGACCATTGATCCCAAAGCCAAATTGCATGTCATTGGCCATGGTCTGCCAGCCTCCCCGGGGGCCGCCAGCGGCATGATCGCCTTTACCGCCGAAGATGCCGAAGACCGCGCCAAAGAAGGTCACGATGTCATTCTGGTACGGATTGAAACCTCTCCCGAAGATATTCATGGCATGTATGCGGCCTGTGGCATTCTGACCACGCGCGGCGGCATGACATCCCACGCGGCCGTTGTGGCGCGGGGTATGGGCCGCCCCTGTGTCGCAGGTGCCGGATCCATCCATATCGATATGTCCACCAAAACACTCCATGCGGGAGACGTGACCCTGCGCGATGGCGATATGATCACCATCGATGGAAGCAAAGGCGATATTATTCTGGGGCATGTTCCCATGATTGACCCTCAAGTATCCGGCGATTTTGCCACCATCATGGGATGGGCCGATGATATCCGCCGTTTGGGTGTGCGGGCCAATGCGGAAACGCCGACCGATGCACGGGTGGCACGCAAATTCGGCGCCGAAGGCATTGGTTTGTGCCGCACCGAACATATGTTTTTCGAACCATCCCGCATCCAGAATGTGCGTGAAATGATTTTTGCCGAAACGGAATCCGATCGGCGCGCGGCTCTGGCCAAACTCCTTCCCGAACAACGCAAAGACTTTATCGATTTGTTTGAAATTATGCGCGGGCTTCCGGTGACCATCCGGTTGCTGGATCCTCCGTTGCACGAATTCCTGCCACAAGAACCGGCCGATATTGCAGCTTTCTCCGAAGCATCCGGCATTCCCATGGCGAAAGTGCATCGCCGTCTGAGCGAACTGAAAGAATCCAACCCGATGCTGGGCCACCGTGGGTGCCGCTTGGGGATTGCCTATCCGGAAGTTTACGAGATGCAGGCCCACGCCATTTTTGAAGCGGCAGCCACCTGTGATGTCAGTGTGGAAGTCATGATCCCTCTGGTTGGCATGCGCGATGAACTGCGCCTGATGAAGGCCGTGGTCGATCAAGCCGCGAAAGACGCAGAGCAACGTTTTGGCAAAGCCATCACCTACACCGTCGGCACGATGATCGAACTGCCTCGGGCCGCCCTCATGGCCCGAGACATTGCGCATGACGCGGCCTTCTTCAGCTTTGGCACCAATGACCTGACGCAGACAACTCTGGGGATCAGTCGGGATGATGCCGGATCCTTCTTGCCTGCCTATGTCACCAAAGGCATTCTGCCCAAAGATCCGTTTGTCAGCATTGATCGGGACGGCGTTGGACAGTTAATGGAGATGGCGGTATCCCGCGGGCGTGCGACCCGTCCGGATTTGAAACTCGGCATTTGCGGGGAACATGGCGGCGATCCGGATTCCATCCAGTTCTGTGAAGATATCGGGCTGGATTATGTGTCCTGCTCGGCCTTCCGTGTGCCGATTGCCCGCCTTGCCGCTGCACAAGCAACCATTCGTAAAAAGGCAGTCATCTAAAAACCACATGGGATAAAGGCTGTACGCATACATCACGTACAGCGTCCGGAGAAGCAAAATTTGCTGTTCTATAAAACATCATCCATGTCTTTTTTGTAGAGCAGAATTTTACCAATCCGGCGGCCATCCATTTTCAGGATTCTCATGCCCCAGTGATTCCACTCTAGTTTTTCATCAAGCTTTGGAATACGGGCGAATTCGTGCAAGATAAATCCCGCCATCGTTGCGAAATGGCCACTGGGTTCATATTCAAGACCTGTCTGATTTTGAACATCGTAAATAGACGCCTTTGCATCGACAATATAGGATCCATCTTCTTGATGAGAAATTTCCAATTCAAGTTTTTCATCATCGCTTTCCGGAAACTCCCCGGCAATTGCCTCTAATAAATCATGGTGGGTTACAATACCCTGAACACTGCCAAACTCATCCGTTACAACCGCCATATCCGCACGATTATTTTTAAAAATTTCTAAAGATTTCAAAACAGATGTATTTTCATGAATAAAGAGAGGTTCTTGCATAATCTTGGAAACAATAGGCATTGTATGATTCTTGACCAATGATGGCAAAAAATCCTCGCGATGAATAATTCCCAAGGCTGAGTCAATATCGTCTTTGCCGACCAGAAGCTGGGAGCGGGATGTCTCGACAATCTGGTTTTTTATCCCTTCGTCATTTTCGCCAATATCCAACCATTCAATATCTGTCCGCGGCGTCATAATGGTATTGATCGGGCGGTGGGACAAATTCAATACCCCGCGCAGCAGGTTCTTTTCGGTGTCGGTTAACAGATCTTCTTTCGATGCCTGATGTAACAAGACACCTATTTCATGACTACTCTGGCTTTCGTCAGCCTCACGAGCTCCAAGAACACGCAACACCATATCCGCCGTTCTTTCACGCAAATCCGATGGTTCGGAAAAGCGTTTTTTCAGACGCGCCTGGGCAAATTGATTGAAAAATTCAATCAAGACCGAGAATCCAATCGCTGCATAGAGATACCCTTTTGGAATATGAAAACCAAAGCCTTCGGCAATTAACGAGAAGCCCACCATCAAGAGGAACCCAAGGCACAACATCACAACTGTTGGACGTTCATTCACAAATCTGGTTAAAGGTTGACTGACAACAACCATCAGGAAAATGGCAATGGTCACCGCCGCCATCATGACAGGCAAATGATCGGACATTCCAATCGCGGTAATCACAGCATCCAGCGAGAAAACGGCGTCCAACACAATAATCTGGGTTACAACCACCCAAAATCCTGTTTTTACACCTATTTTCTTTTCGCCATGACCATGACCTTCCAACCGCCCATGAATTTCACCGGTCGCTTTGTAGAGCAGGAACAACCCTCCTGCGAGCATAATCAGATCCCGTCCGGAAAAGCTTTTTCCCAAAACATCAAACAGCGGCTCTGTCAAACTGGCCAACCACGAAATACAGGCCAACAAGACAAAGCGCATCCCCAAGGCCAAGGCCAATCCGATTTTAACCGCTTTTTCGCGTTGAGAGGCAGGAAGACGTTGTGCCAGAATGGCAATAAAGACGAGGTTATCAATCCCCAAAACCAATTCCAACAATACCAGGGTCATCAAACCCACCCAAATTGTTGGATCAAGAAATATGTCCATTTTTGTCGTACAAACCTTTGTTAAGTTCTTAATCTTTACACGGGATTATTGCCGGAACAACAAACTGGAATCCCCGTAAGAATAGAATCGATACCCATGGGTTATAGCATACTCATACGCAGATTTCATGGTCTCCATCCCTGCAAAGGCACACACCAGCATAAAAAGTGTTGATTTTGGCAGGTGAAAATTGGTCATCAGCAGATCTACGCACCGGAAATGATAACCGGGCGTAATAAAAATCGATGTATCTCCGGAAAACGGATGGGTCACGCCCTGTTCATCGGTTGCCGATTCCAACAGACGCAGAACCGTTGTTCCCACCGCAATCACCCGTTTGCCATTGCGATGGGTGGCATTGATCTGCGCGGCCAGATCCGGTGAAACCACGCCCCATTCGGCATGCATCACGTGATCTTTGGTGTCATCCACCTTCATCGGCAAAAATGTTCCCGCACCGACATGCAGCGTGAGATACGCCGTTTGGATCTGTTTATCCGCCAATTTTGCCAGCAGCTCTTCGGTAAAGTGAAGGGACGCCGTCGGAGCCGCCACAGCTCCTTCTTTCCGTGCGAACAGGGTTTGGTAATCTTCTTTATCTTTGTCATCCACCGCTCGTTTGGAGGCAATATAGGGCGGCAACGGCATTAATCCGATCTCGGCCAAGACGGATTCCAAGGTTCCAGCCGCCACATCAAAGGTCAATAACACCTCGCCACCGTCGCGCTTTTCGGTGATGGTGGCTGTTACGCGCCCCTCTCCGAAACTTAAAACATCGCCGAGATGCAAGCGTTTGGATTTTTTGATAAACGCCCACCACGCCAGCGGAGAATCCCGTTTGTGCAAATTGCATTCGGTGTGCAAATCCCCCTGTGGTGTGGGGTTCACGGATCGGCGGGTGGCCAACAAATAGGACGGGATCACCTTGGTATCATTAAAGACGATCAGATCCCCCGCATCCAGATGATCCACAAGGTTTTCAACGCAATCATCGCGCACATGCCCATCCCGAACAATCAACTGTTTGGCCGCATGACGCGGAGCAACCGGACGCAACGCGATACGGTCTTCGGGCAATTCAAAATCAAAGTCATCGACACGCATCAAAAAACTTGCAAATTACATAATGTTTATATAAAAACGTTAGCACGTTCATAACAGAGAATAGAGGAAATGAAAATGTTGAAAGAATTATTGCCTTTTGCTTTTGCCGCAGCAACAGCTTATCCGGCAATGGCTGCTGAAATCACTTTGGTCGATAATACCGGTAAAGAGCCCGTGATACATCACGGGAATGGTATCACAGAAACCCGTTCGCCTATTGTAGATATGATGACAAGAAAGAATGGCATCATCTATGTCGCTGTTGGCTTAGATGGACGTAAATTTCAAAGAACAACAGCCCTTGGAATGGTATTTGTTGAGTCCGGTTGGATTGTTATGACTACCAAGGCAGAGGGCTTCCCGATCCTGAAAGAGACGCGGGTACCTTGCGCTCTTACGGCTGAAGGGCAAGAAATTCAAACACTTTTAAACTCTCTAAGCTATTATTATGGACCGCCTTATACAACCGAGCAAGGCCTCGCCGCTGCCCATATGAATATGGCCGCCCAGATCTTGCTAAAGCAAGGAAGAATTCTTTGCCATCTTGAACCAAAACCATAATAAATTTTATAGAAATAGAAATAAAAACAAAATCTTTCAGGAACTATTTGCCTTTAAGGCATATCCTGCTTTAAAACACTTCCATGACAAAGACAGAAAGCAAGAAATTATATATCAAAACCTATGGCTGCCAAATGAATGCCTATGACACACGTCGGATGCAGGATATTCTACGCCCCATGGGATACACAAGCGTCGATGAACCCGACGCGGCAGATATGGTCATTCTGAATACCTGTCATATCCGGGAAAAGGCGACAGATAAGGTTTTTTCAGATCTTGGTCGTATTCGTGACCATAAATTAGAAATGGAGAAAAAGGGACAGCAAATGGTTGTTGCTGTTGCAGGGTGCGTTGCTCAAGCCGAGGGCGATGTTATTCTGAGTCGTGCAAAACATGTTGATATGGTCTTTGGCCCCCAGACATATCATGAGCTTCCAGAAATGCTTGCAAAGATTACAGGCGCCTACGGTTCTGCGCGAATTATCAACACAGATTTTCCCGTTGAACAAAAATTTGATTATCTTCCAGACGAAAATACAAGCTGCGGCGCGAGTGCCTTCCTATCGATTCAGGAAGGATGTGATAAATTTTGTACATTTTGTGTCGTCCCCTATACCCGCGGATCTGAATATTCCCGTGATGCCGCTGCAATTCTAAAAGAAGCCCGGCAAATGGTTGCAAATGGAACAAAAGATATCACCCTGCTTGGGCAGAATGTGAATGCTTATCACGGAACAGGAACAGACGGAAAAACATGGGGCCTTGGCAGATTAATCCGTGAACTGGCAGAGATTGAGAATTTAAAACGTATTCGTTATTCTACATCCCATCCTTGCGATGTTCAGGATGATTTGATTGAAGCCCATCGTGATGTCCCTCAATTGATGCCTCATCTCCATCTTCCGGTACAAAGTGGATCAAATAAAATCCTGAAGGCGATGAACAGAAAGCATACAATCGAAGACTATATCACAACGTTGGAAAAATTCCGTACCGCTCAACCAGATATTCAATTTTCATCCGATTTTATCATTGGATTTCCGGGTGAAACAGACGATGATTTCGAGGACACTTATAACCTAGTCCAAAAAATTGGCTTTGCTTCAGCGTATTCTTTTAAATACAGCCCACGCCCGGGAACACCCGCTGCGAATATGACTCATTTAATCCGCGAAGATATAAAAGACGCAAGACTTCAACGTTTGCAGTCCCTCTTATTTGAACAAGCCTTATCTTTTAACCAAAGTTTTATCGGACACCCTGTCGAAGTCCTGTTTGATACCCAACAACATAAAGAGGGTCAATTACATGGCCGGACACGTTATAACACCGCGGTCTATGCTATGGGACCATCGCGCTTATCTGGACAAATTGTAGATGTTATTGTCGAATCCGCTGGACAAATGGCTTTACATGGCGCAATCAGAATTGAAAGCGATATTTAAACCGAAGGATATTTGTCATGAGCTTTATTGCCAAACATATTACCCATCGTGATGAACGGTTAATGTATCTGACACGATTACATTGGATTTTGATTCTTCGGGGGGGCTTCTGGCTTGCTTTCTTCGGGGGGATAGGCATTTATATTAACTGGCTGGTCCTTTATAAATTCAATATTCTTCCAAGCGCAAATCTACCTTTCATTCCCCCCCCCTATTCTTTCCTGATTGATATCTCTGCTGGGTTATTCCCATTTTTGATAGGGCTTACAATTTTTCTGGTTTATTTGTTCAAGGTATTGGGAACAGAAATTGCCCTCACGAACAAACGCTTGATTTATAAGACAGGTTTGATTTTTGTCCAATCAAGCGAAGTTGAATTGGCAGAGGTTTCAGAGGCCAAAGTTAATAATGGATGGTTTGGTGTTATATTAGGATACGGAACGATTAATCTGGATTGCCGGTTCGTAGGCGATTTCGCGATTCCAACGATTAAAAATCCCTATAAGATTCTTCGTCAAATTAACAAGTTTCGTTCGAATGGCGACGGCATAACACCTGATACGCCCAAATAGAAAAAACAAAAATAATATAAAAATCAATAAGATATACCCCCCACATACTTAAGAATAACGCCTATCTATCCTTGCTTCACCGCAGCAAGTTGTAACCCCATTTTAATAAAATTCAATTTAAAATAGAGAGAAGAGAAAATACGACGTTAAAAAGTAAGGCTGGTTCCAGATGAATTTGGTATATGAGAAGACAGAATCTCTCCTCACTGCATTTATAGAACAAATTAAACCCAAACCCCAATCGTGGAGAGTCATCAGTATCGAATTCCAAGATTGTGAAACACTCCATTCAGCCCTCTTTCAAAACCTTTGTCTTAAAAATATAGAGCTTTTTTTTAGTCAGTCAGAATGTAAAATATTCTGGAAGAAACCAGGTTTCCTTCTGATTTTCTTTCAAGGCCGTGCGATGCCCATCGAAAAATGTGTTGAAGGGTTTTTGAAGGAAATAGAATTTAAAGGCTTTGGTCGTTTTTTTGATATTCTTGATTTATCAATTCACTGGAAAAATTTGGTCAGCCTTTTAACTCGTATCGGAATTACACTTGAAACCGAAAAACATGACCCCTACAAAGAAACAATTAATCCAGATAAAAAAGAATTAAAACCATCCATCCAGCCCGACTCGATTGGTTTTACAATTCGACTCTCGGAAGAAAAAATAAACCAACTTAAACCAATTAGAAAATCAAGGGTAACCCCGCTAATTCTATTGGTTGAAGATGATCCTTTTACACTTCAACTTGTCAAACTTGTTTTCAAAGAAGGCTTTGAAGTCATTACAGCGGAAACAGCACGTCAAGCACTGGTTTATTACCAACGACATTTACCAGATATGGTTTTTCTTGATATCCAACTGCCCGATGGAAACGGCATTGATCTTTTAGAGCAAATGAAAAAAGCAGATGATGATGCTTACGTGATTATGCTTAGCTCTCACTCACAGAAAGAAAAAATTATCGACTGCCTTCAACATGGCGCTAAAAACTTTATTGCCAAACCTTTTACACGGCAACGATTGGTTGATGCTACGGACAAATTCAAAGCAACTTATAAAAAAAATCATCCGGAGACAAATCGCCATGGAACTTAAAGGCATTCTTTCACAAATGGCTGATTATACAACAGACGCAATCGTCATTACAAAAGCCGTTGCAGCTAGCCGTGTTGAAGGGCCAGAAATTGTGTACGTCAATAAAAGTTTTACAACGCTCACGGGATACACAGCGCAGGAAGCGATTGGACGGACACCTAAATTTTTACAAGGTATAAAGACAGATCGAAAAACCCTCGCGCGTATGGCCCAATCAATCGAGGATCAAAAATCTGTCTGCGTCGAAGTTTTGAACTATAACAAAGAAGGTCATGAGTATTGGGTCGAAATCAATCTGAACCCTATTTTCTGTCCACATTCAAATGAATGTGTTTATTTTCTGGCAACAGAACGGGACATCACCGAACGCAAGAACGCAGAATCACAACTGATGAAAGCCATTTCGAAAGCGGAGGCCGCAACGATTGCAAAAAGCGAATTCCTGGCAAATATGAGCCACGAATTAAGAACCCCGATGAATGGAATTTTAGGACTTGCAGAAATTTTACAAGGCATCGATTTAACCGATGATGTCCGGGAATGTGTTGATGCCATTCACAGTTCTGGCATGAATTTATTAAGCATCGTGAATGATATTCTTGATTTATCCAAAATTGAGGCAAAAGAATTGGAAATCGAAAAATATCCGTTCAAAATTAAAGATACACTCAAAAATATCAAAGATATAACATCTCTTTCTGCCGCACAGAAAAACCTCAATTATGATATGAACCTGAACACAAATGTTCCTGATTGGTTGATGGGCGATGGAAAACGAATTCAACAGGTGATTTTCAATCTTGTTGGAAATGCAATTAAATTTACTGAGAAAGGCGGCGTTTCTGTTTCTTTGGACTGGAAAGAAATTTCAGGAAAAAACAGCCTGATGATCCAGGTACAAGACACAGGAATTGGTATTCCAGATGAGTTTCATAAACATCTGTTTAATAAATTTTCTCAGGCAG
This sequence comes from Alphaproteobacteria bacterium, assembly GCA_016794145.1. Classification (GTDB taxonomy): domain Bacteria; phylum Pseudomonadota; class Alphaproteobacteria; order Micavibrionales; family Micavibrionaceae; genus UBA1573. Next base: position 33,433 of record JAEUKP010000016.1, read on the forward strand.
ATACATCAATTTCACGAAAATTCGGGGGCACAGGATTAGGCCTTGCAATTACAAAATATCTGGTTGAAATGATGGGCGGAAGCATCGGTTTCACCAGCAAAGTAAATCACGGTACAATATTCTATATTACAATCCCAATTGATGCGGCCCCTAAACAGGATATCCTTCAAAGCGAGATAAAAGTTTCTCATGAAAACTCTCTGGTTGGGATTGATCTCCAACATATTCGCGCGCTGATTGTCGAAGACCATCCGATTAACCAAATGCTTGCAATCAAATGGCTTAAAAAACTAGGAATCAAGCATGTCGACTCTGCGTTAAACGGGTTTGAATCTTTAACGCTTCTGCGTAACAATACATATAATTTTATCTTGATGGATTGCCAAATGCCAGAACTTGATGGTTATGAAACAACCAGCCTGATCCGTGACATGGAAAAACAAATGAACACAAGAACTCCCATTATCGCAATGACAGCAAATGCGATGCTGGGCGAACGAGAAAAATGCCTGATTGCCGGGATGGATGATTACCTTAGTAAGCCTCTTAATTTCAGTGAATTTCAATCCTGTATTGCAAAATGGGTGGGGGCAACTGCCACATCAAATGTAACACCAGAAGTTGCGCCAATGGACTCCAGCGTGCCTGTTGATCTATCACGATTAAATGAGTTTACCGAAGGAGATAAAGAGACAGAGACGATGGTGATTCATCTTTTTCTTGAAACCGCTTACGAATCCTTTGACAGGTTAAAATGCGCGCAATTATCTGAAGAATCAGAAGAATGGAGCAAAGCTGCACACAGCTTTAAAGGGGCATCAGGAAATCTGGGGGCAATGGCACTCCATGCTATTTGTACAGACGCAGAACATAAAGGTACGGCCCCGCGCGAGGAAAAAGACATTATTCTGAGCAACCTTTACGCTGAGTTTTCAAAGGTGGAAAGCTACCTTAAAGGTTTGAATTAATCCTCTCTTCTTTTAAAAAATATGCTAGATCTGTAGAATGCAGATTGTTGCCCCGTCTTGTCCATCCGCGCGTACGCGTATTTTACTGCCTGTTCTATGTTATAGTGCCGGCAAATTTCTGCATCTGGACGAAAATGGAGAAATTTTTACCCTAACCGTTCACCAAGCCCACCACTTCAAATGTAATGGCCCTCTTCTTGTATGTCATGCCCCCTATACCCACCATAAATTGGGGCATGATCAATTAAAAATGATAGATATTCTGGAACTATACGCATTCGTTCACCCCACACGATTTTGCGTTCCAACACCAGTCGGCGTTGCAAAAGCATTGGGTCTTAATAGTCCAGAAGATGCTACAGATTACCCTTTAACATTACTCGACTGTGCGACAGCATTATTGACAGATCTGGCGCAGAAACAAAACCGCGAAAAGCTTTATGATATAGCAAGAGTCATGGGATTGAATGGAAAAGGCTGGGCTTGGACTCCTCTGGTTTGCCAAGCCCTGGGACAACAATATAATCCAACGGAAACGCTGACATCATCCCGTAATCTATTAAATATCTGGTCAACACTCCCCGAATGGGCCGAGGATGCCCCTCCCCCTCCTCCGTCCCATTATCCGGTTACAGCCGAAGAAACAGAAGAACGTTTAGCCTCGCTTCTGACAACAAAGAGAACGGCTGAAAAACGAACAGAACAAGTCTATTATGCCACGCGCCTTGCAGAAAGTTTCAGGCCTCCCGAATCTCCTGAACACCCTCATGTTACACTGGCAGAAGCCGGAACAGGCGTTGGAAAAACATTGGGATATCTAGCCCCTGCGTCTGTTTGGGCTGAAAAAAATACAGGCTCCGTTACAATCTCGACCTATACCAAGAATCTACAGCGGCAAATTTCATCAGAAATCGAACGTATTTATCCAGATCCCGCCATTCGTGAAGCAAAAGTTACAATTCGGAAAGGTCGAGAAAACTATATCTGTCTTTTAAATTTTGAAGACCTTGCTGCCTCGGTTCTAACAGCACATGGTATCAAAGCTTCTGTATCTGCTGGACTAATGGCCAGATGGATTATGGAGACACCAGACGGAGACCTAACAGGTAATAGTTTTCATGGATGGTTGCCCGGTGTAGTTGGCACCGGGGGAACGCTTTCTCTCGCAGACAAACGTGGGGAATGCATTTTCTCTGCGTGCGACCATTATCATCATTGTTTCAGTGAACGCATTATCAGAAAAGCACAACGAACCCCGATCATTATTGCCAATCATGCAGTTGTAATGATTAAAGCTGCGCATCATGATGATGATTTATCACCGCATCTCATTTTTGATGAAGGCCATCATATCTTTGATGCCGCAGACAGTGCTTTTTCTGCTGCTTTAACGGGGATTGAGGCCCATGATCTTCGCCGTTGGTTATTGGGCCCTGACGGGGTCCGGAAATCCCGTGCGCGGGGCCTAAAAAAACGGGTAGAAGACTTAATTGATGCTGATGTGGATTGCTTAAAATTAATTGACTCCATTCTTCATCATGCAACTTTTCTTCCAACTCATGATTGGTTACAACGGGGAAAACAAGAGAATATTATAGGCACGGTTGAAGAACTCCTCCTTGAAATCTACCGGCAGGTTTGGGCAAGAAGCGGAGATGATCGCAACACACCTTATTCTTTGGAAACAAATATATTTCCTCTGTCAGACGGGTTCCAGAATAAGATTTCACCTCTTCTTGAAAACCTCAAATTATTAAGATCACCAATTCAAAAACTATCTACTCGCTTAAAGCAAAAGTTATCAGAACAAACAGAAACATTATCCTCTGACCATCGTAAAAGATTAGAGTCTGTCTCTGCCTCACTTGATCGACGCGTCAACACAACCCTTACCCCTTGGATTATGATGCTGGAATCCTTGAGAGGTGGTGAAATCAATCCAGAAATCGTTGACTGGATGGAAATTGAAAGAATAGATGGAAAAATTGTGGATGTAGGACTCCATCGCCATTTCATTGATCCAACAAAGGCTTTGGCATCTGTTTTAAAGCCTCAAAGCCACAGTGTCACAATCACATCTGCAACATTAAAAGACAACGATCGCGAAAAGAGCACAGACGATAATCAAACTATCTGGAATAGTGCAGAAAATCTAACGGGAGCGCATTATTTAAGTAGCCATCCCGTACGATTTTCAGTTCCGTCGCCATACGACTATACAGAGCAAACACGTGTTTTTATTGTAACAGATATTGGTAAAACAAGCCCGGACCAATTGGCATCCGCCTATCAAGAGTTATTCAAGGCCGCAGGTGGCGGGGCTCTTGGTCTTTTTACATCCATTCAACGCCTTAAATCTGTTCACAAGAAAATTCTCGGCCCTCTAACGGAAAATGGGTTAACTCTCTACGCCCAACATATCGACAACATTGATACAGGAACACTTGTTGATATGTTCCGGGACGACATCCATTCATGTCTATTGGGAACAGATGCTATTCGCGACGGAGTTGACGTTCCAGGGGACTCTTTACGCCTTATTGCCTTTGATCGTGTTCCATGGCCACGCGCAACGATTTTGCAACGTGAACGTAAAAAACAATTCGGCGGCGCTTTATATGATGACCGCCTGACACGTCTAAAGATCAAACAAGCTTATGGGCGATTAATCAGAACAGCAACAGATCGAGGAGTCTTCGTCATGTTGGATAATGCCATGCCATCACGTTTATTAAATGCTTTTCCTGACGGGGTTATTATTGAACGGCTTGGTATCGCGGAAGTTATTCAAAAATCAAAAGAGTTTCTAAGTGCTGCCTGATGATTACAAAGTTAATTATTATGAAAACAATTGGGAAAGCCCAAAGAAAAATCGATCAGCCTATCTTTTTATGATCTTTTATAATCTGGCGCAGTCAAAAAGAGTCTGCTAACGTCCAGTCATGTCACAGATCACCGAACTTAAAAAAGCGGGTTTTCAATCCGCAAACGCCGCATCTCTATCCCAACCCACAGGGGATAGCAATTATCGTATTCTGCCCCAGAATCTGGAGGCCGAACAAGGCTTGCTGGGGACTCTCCTGATTGACAACCGCAGTTATGAGAAAATAGGTGACTTCCTAAAGCCTGATCATTTCCTGGCCCCAGCCCACCAGCGGATTTACCAGGCCATTCGGACCCTGATCGACCGCGGGCAAACCGCCTCCCCTGTCACGCTCAAGACCTTTTTTGAAAAAGACGAAGATCTGGAACAAGTAGGCGGAGCGGCCTATCTGGCCGATCTTGCCGCCAGTGTGATCTCAATCCTGAATATCGAAGATTATGCCCGCACCATTTATGATCTGTATTTACGCCGCGAGTTGATTACATTCGGAACCGATACCGTCAACGAATCTTTCGAGCATTCACTCGACAAAGACGCGCAAGACATTATGACTGTTGCTGAAGCGCGTTTGTTTGCGCTTACAGAAACAGGGGATAGCCAAGCGAGCTTTGTGACCTTAAGAGATTCGATTAAAGTTGCCATCGAAATGGCTGAATCTGCTTATAATAATAAAGGCGGCGTGACCGGTGTTACCACAGGCCTGAAAGACATGGACGAAAAACTGGGCGGGTTGCACGGGTCGGACTTGTTGATTTTGGCCGGACGGCCTTCCATGGGGAAAACCGCTCTTGCCACCAATATGGCCTTTAACGCTGCCGAAGCCTATGCCAAGTCCGGCGGCAAAGAAGGTGCAATTACCGCGTTTTTCTCGCTCGAGATGTCGCACGACCAATTGACCATGCGTATTCTGGCCGAACAATCGGGAATTTCGGGGGATGCCCTCCGCAAGGGCAATATCTCGGAAACGCAATTCCGCGACTTTGCTCAGGCGGCGCATAACCTATCGCAAATTCCTCTTTATATCGATGACACCCCTGCTCTGTCGATCGGAGCGATCCGCACACGCTGCCGCCGTCTGAAACGGAAACACGGCTTGGGACTGATCGTCGTCGACTATTTGCAATTGTTGCGCGGGTCAGGCACCAAACAATCCGAAGCCAACCGCGTTCTTGAAATTTCGGAAATTACCCGCGGACTCAAAGCCTTGGCCAAAGAACTTCAGGTTCCGGTTCTGGCCCTGTCCCAGCTCTCGCGGGCGGTGGAACAACGTGAAGACAAACGTCCGATGCTGTCCGACTTGCGGGAATCGGGATCGATTGAACAGGACGCGGACGTGGTGATGTTCGTCTTTCGTGAGGAATACTATCTGGCGCGGGAAATTCCGGCCCAGCGCGATAACGAAACCCCTGACAAATTCAATGAACGTTATGCCAACTGGGCACAACGCCTGCAAGACAGCGCAAATGTGGCCGAAGCCATTGTGGCCAAGCAACGTCACGGCCCGATCGGGATTGTCAAACTCTTCTTTGATCCAAACCTGACCAAATTTGCCGATCTTGATTTACGGCATCGGTAAAGGATGGAATTCAATCCCTTGGGCTTTTAGGATCGGCAAAAAATGCTCGAATCGATTGTCCGGATGGAACCCATGCTTCCAGCAGAAGGAGGTTCACGGGCCCTTAGTGATCTGGTTCTAAATCTGGTTGCAAAATCAAATGCACTGGCCGGACAAATGAAGGGATTGCTTGCATCTGACACACCCAAAAGTCCTGTACGTTTGGCATTTCCATTTGAAGTCGTGGAACGCTGGTTTCCGGCACTCTATCCAGATGCGCATTAAACCCTGGATGTGTATTAAGGGCGAATCATAATCGCTGATATCTGGCGTCCATAATCACCCTCATGACGGTGGGTTGAGCGACGATAACTAAAATAATCCTGCTCTCGCTCATATGTGTTGTGCTTCGCCTGCGTAATATTAAGAACGCCCGAACGATTAAGGCGAAAGACAATATAGCCATTTAGATCAAAAAACCATTTTTGCCTATCATCCTTTTTAAAGAAGGCGCAAGAAGAGGCATCTTCATCTTGGAACGGCTGTTGAAATTCTGGACCGACTTCATAGCTGGACTGGTCAATACAAGGGCCTATTGCGGCGCGAATGCTTGATGCATTTGCTCCCAATCGCAGCATCTCTGAAAGCGTTGATTCCAGAACACCTCTTAACGCTCCGCCCCATCCTGCGTGCGCTGCGCCAATCACAGGTTTTTGCGCATCATCCTGGCCATAAAATAAAACTGGTGCACAATCTGCCGTCAAACAGGCAATAACCTGGCCCGGTATTTTGGTAACCAGAGAGTCCCCCTCCTCATTCCCCTGCATACAGGACTCTGTGACTGTCCGACAGATCGACGAATGGACCTGTTTCAAGGTTGATAACCCATTCCCACCCATCGTTTTTAAAACACGGTTACGATTTTCAATGATATTTTCTGGTTTATCTTGAGATTGTAAGGAACAATTCAAACTCTTATAAACACCAGCGCTGACACCCCCTTGGCGCCCCCAGAATCCATGCGCTATCGTCTCGGGGAAAAAATGATCGGCTTTCCAGATATTCATTTTATCTCCATCACCCGAAACAGTTCACCCATTTGATCCGGATCAACCAAGCGATGGAATCCGGATTGAATTTCTTGGGATTTCAACGATAATTGCGCCGCGCGCATCTCAATACCCATGCGTTTCAGGAAATTTTCCTGACTACTTAGATGTACAGACAATCCGTCTTGCTCAAGAATCTCTTTCAACTTGCCAAAATCAACATGAGATGTGATGTCGATCTCTCCACAATCTTTTAATACATTCGCATATTGATGTTTCCGAACGGCTTGCAGCGTATCCCCATATCCGGATTTATCATGGCCATAATCGATTAGCAACGCAGCTCCACCCTGCTTATGGAGACGGACCGCAAGATCAAGGACAACAGATTCTCTGGCTGGTGATATTTCCAATACAGCTCTATCTTGATAAGGGGGCGGATCAAAATCAAACCGTGAGGATCGGAGCCCCCAGGTAAAATTTTTATAAACATCCAAACCGATCATCCGTTCGAACCACTTTCCATCCTGAAAAACATATTGTTCAACAGGTAATGCATCCAGAAATTCATTCCCGACAAATATAACCGGAGCATCGTCAGGCAATGTAGAAAGATCATCATGCCATGTCACATGATAGTCTTTTAGTGTTTCTGCTTGTTTTGCCCTGAACCTTGGCGATGTTTCAACCAGATGGAGATGGATAGACGTGCTAAAATCCGGAACAATTTTTGCAATCCTGAGTATATCAAGCATCAACGTCCCACGTCCTGGACCGAGCTCTGTTAAGTAGATCCTCTTGGGAGATCCGATTTCACGCCATTTTTCAGCAATCCATACACTCACCATCTCACCAAATAGTTGGGAGATTTCAGGGGCCGTTGTAAAATCCCCTTCTTCTCCCAACGGGTTACGATTCATATAATAACCATACTCAGGATGTGAGAGACAAAGAGACCAATAGGCTGCAACAGATAAAGATCCGTTATGCGTAATCAATTGCCGAATAATAATTTCCAAAGGAGTTGACATTTATGCTTTGCTTTTCCTGCGTCCTGCCATCAGATAAAATACACATCCTGAAAGAATCATAGGGATACAAAGAATTTGTCCCATCGTAACTTGATTGAGGATAAACCCCAGTTGAATATCCGGCTCACGAAAGAACTCACATCCAAATCGGAATAAACCGTATCCGATCATAAACGCACCAGAGACAGTCCCAGTACGTTCCCGCACTTTTGGGATACGGATCAAGACAAATAAAATAATGAAAAGCAAAACACCTTCGGTCAAAGATTCGTATATCTGGCTTGGGTGTCGGGGTTCATCGCCTCCACGGGGAAAGATAACCCCCCAAGATACGTCCGTCACACGCCCGTATAATTCTCCATTTACAAAGTTTGCTAACCGCCCAAGGAAAAACCCGATAGGTGTTACGGCTGCCGCAATATCAGACAATCTCCAGAATGGAACTTTTTTGATTTTGCTGTAAAGAATAAGAGATATTACAACACCGATCACCCCGCCATGAAAGGACATCCCGCCATGCCAGATTTTAAAAGCCTCCAAGGGGTTATCAGAATAAGTGGGCAAATTGTAAAACAACACATATCCAATTCTCCCCCCTAAAAGAACCCCCAAAATAGCCCATGTCAAATAATCATCGATATCACTTGTATTCGGGCGATACCCTGGATTTTGTAATTCATCCCACTTACAAATCCGGCGCGCCAACCACCACGCCGTCATAAACCCAACGACATAGGCCAAAGCATACCAATGAATTTGAACCGGCCCAAGATCGACGGCAACGGGATTAATATCGGGAAAATTGAATGCCATACTATTTCCTGTCATTGAAAATCCCATCTTATTATAAAATGAGGTCAAATGAACAGCCCCCTCTCATAACTTTACAATGACTTTACAAGCATAAGACAAAGCCGGTCATCGACAGGTCGAATATCCCCCGCCTGAACAGGAATCCGGTCAAACACAACCCCATTGCCATCAGGACAATATCCCATGGAATTATAAAGGCGTTGTGCGGCACCAAATTGACCCAAAACCCCGACTCCGATTCCGATATTCGAAAGATTTCTCTGTCTGACTTCTGACTCGCATTTAAGGAGCAATGCCCTTCCTACTCCCTGACATCTAAAGTCAGGGGATACAAAAAGATCTTGAACTTCTGGAATTCCGAATCTTAAGAAAGGCATATACTGGGGATAAAAATTCAAATGGACATATCCAGCCAACTGCTCTTTCCATCGCGCAACAAAAACGATCCGCTTATTCTCTTTTTGCTCTTGCAGGGCTGTTTCAAAATAATGTTCTTCTACAGAATGTTTTGCATTTCTTACAAATTGCGCTAACGCAAGACAATCTGGAGCCTCACAAAGAGAGATAAAGAAAGGATCGTCCATCTGTTTCTATACGGTTTAAATGGTGCTGCCGAGAAGGATTGAACTTCCGACCCCGTCCTTACCAAGGACGTGCTCTACCACTGAGCTACGGCAGCATCTTATGAAGCGGTTTGTATTTACAATATTAGAACAGCGATGTCATCCATTTTTTAACGAAAATACAAAAAACTTTTCAGGGTGATTCGCCAATTAACAGATTTTGTGACAAGAACTACGGTTTTGAAGAAGCGTATCACAGAATAATATGTTCCAGCCCATTCGATAATCGCTTGTAAACCCCTAGTAAATCGCCTAAATTTACCACGTACTCTATTTTAAGGATTCCTAATAATGACCGAATGGACACCTGCAAGCTGGAGAGCGAAACCAGCGAAACAACTTCCAACCTATGGTGATAATAATCCCTACCTAGCTTCTATCGAAGCCGAGTTATCTCGGATGCCCCCCCTTGTCTTCGCAGGTGAAACGCGAACCCTGAAATCACAATTAGCAGAGGCCGCCTACGGCAGGGCTTTTGTTCTTCAAGGGGGTGATTGCGCGGAAAGTTTTGCAGAATTCGGGGCCAATAAAGTCCGTGACACCTTCCGGGTGCTTATGCAAATGGCCGTGGTCTTAACCTTTGCCGGGTCATTTCCTGTCGTTAAAATGGGGCGTATGGCTGGCCAATTTGCAAAACCACGATCAGAGGATACAGAAACACGGAATGAAATTACGCTTCCAACCTATCGCGGGGATATTATCAATGGAATAGAATTTGATGCGAAGACCCGGACAGCGGACCCAACCCGGATGATGAGAGCCTATCACCAATCCGCCGCGACTTTGAACTTACTGCGGGCCTTTGCAACCGGTGGTTATGCCGATCTTCATCGTATTAACCAATGGAATCTTGATTTTGTGAGAGGAACCCCGTCATCCGAAAAATATCAAAAACTATCAGAACGGATCCAACAAGCCCTGGATTTCATGACAGCGGTTGGTTTAACAAGCGAGTCAGTGCCCCATATCCTAAAAGAAACAGAATTTTATACATGTCATGAAGCCCTTCTTCTCCCCTACGAGGAAGCCCTGACCCGCATTGATAGTACATCGGAAGATTGGTATGACTGTTCAGCCCATTTCGTTTGGATCGGTGCGAGAACCAATCAAGAGGATCATGCCCAGGTCGAATTTGTTCGCGGCATTCACAATCCAATTGGCCTGAAATGTCCTCCCAACCTGACAACAGACTCTCTCCTTCGTTTAATTGATACATTGAACCCGGAAAATGAACCGGGACGGCTAACCCTTATCTCCAGAATGGGTGCAGGCAAGGTCTTTGATCATCTCCCAGACCTTGTCCGGGCCGTTAAAAATGAAGGCCGGATTGTGACTTGGGTCTGCGACCCTATGCATGGCAACACCATGAAATCTGCCAGTGGTTATAAAACCCGTCGTTTTGATGATATCATGGGTGAAGTGAAAGACTTTTTTGCCGTTCATAAAGCCGAAGGAACAAACCCAGGCGGAGTCCATGTTGAAATGACAGGCCAGGATGTAACCGAATGCACAGGGGGAATTGTGGATGTGACGGATGAGGATTTGTCAAATCGGTATCATACCCATTGCGACCCAAGGCTCAACGCATCACAGGCATTGGAATTGTCCTTTCTGATCGCACATGAATTAAAATCCATCCGCAAAGATAGAAACAATCTGGCCCAGAACCCCCAGCCCAGAGACTAGATAAAACAAAAAATAAGAGAATTAGAATGCTACGTACCCCAAGCCTTCGCCTGACGGTGGCCCAGATCAATCCAACTGTCGGAGACATTGATGGTAACATCACACAGATTGTATCGGCATGGTTGGAATATGATTCTGATACGGATTTGATTGTTTTTCCTGAATTATCAATCACAGGCTATATGCCCGAAGACTTACTGTTAAAAGATGGTTTTATTTCCGATGTTGAGAGAGCTATAGATCAGCTTATCCAAAAATCCGCAACGATGAAAAGTGCCGTTTTAGTAGGAGCCCCAAACCGCGATAAAACAAATCTATTCAATGCGGCTTATTTGATTGAATCGGGAAAAATTGTTTCCATTACGCATAAAGTTGAGTTACCCAACTATGGTGTATTTGATGAAAAACGTTATTTTACACCTGGCATCCGTCCTGAACCCACAGATTTCCGAGATCATAAATTAGGAATTATGATTTGCGAAGATATGTGGTTCCCAACTGTTGCGGATTATCTCTCTTCAAAATCTGCTGATTTGTTTATTGTTATTAATGGCAGCCCATACGAACCGCACAAACAATCCATCCGGATTCAACACGCCCGATTGCGGGCAACCCAAGCAAGCATTCCCCTGTTATCTGTTAACCAGGTTGGGGGACAAGATGATCTGGTCTATGACGGAGCCAGTTTTGCATTGAATGCAAACGGAGAGCTGATCCTTCAATGTGAAGAATTTATGGAAGAATTTCAAACGTTCTCCTTTTCAAACAAAAATGGCATTATCCACCCCCAACATGCAGAAACCCAAAGCCTTTATCAGGCCGCTACGCTAGGGTTACGTGACTATATGCGGAAGACAAAACAATCCCAGATTCTAATTGGGATGTCTGGCGGAATCGACTCTGCACTTTCTGCCGCAATTGCAGCGGATGCTGTCGGCCCACAAAATGTAACCTGTGTGATGATGCCATCTGACTTTACATCGGATCTAAGTCTTCAGGATGCGATTGATTGCGCAACGAAAACAGGAACAAAATTCCAAACAGTCCCAATTAACGGGATGGTCCATCAATTTATGGCCACATTGCCAAATACATCCGGGTTAGCACATGAAAATTTACAGGCCCGTTTGCGTGGCATCATATTAATGACACTTTCAAACCAGTATGGTGCAATGGTTCTAACGACAGGAAATAAATCCGAGATGGCCTGTGGGTATGCAACACTCTATGGCGATATGTGCGGTGGATATAACGTCCTTAAAGATATCTACAAAACACAGGTTTACAATCTTGCGCATTGGCGAAATGGGCAAAAACCCCTTGATGCGCTCGGGAATGATGGGGAATTGATCAATCACAGCATTCTCTCGAAAGAACCGACTGCCGAATTGCGCCCCCATCAAAGAGATCAAGACAGCCTTCCTCCTTATGATGAATTGGACTCAATTTTGATGGGATTGATTGAGGAAGATTTATCACCACAACAAATGACTGCACGCGGACACAATCCAGAGATCGTTACAAAAGTTTCACGTCTTCTAAAACACTCAGAGTACAAGCGACGGCAATCTGCGCCCGGAACAAAACTGTCACACCGTGCTTTTACGCGCGAACGTCGTTACCCAATCGTGAATGGGTATCAAAACTAATTATTTTGTACACACCGTCATGCTTGTGGGCTCGACCCCAAATGAACGCACCATATTAACAACCTCCTGGGTTGCCTCATGAAGACTTCCTTCTTCTGTTGATCTTAAAACAAGCGAAAGGCCTATAGATCCAACAGAGAAATGAGGATAACTGCCGATCTCAACTGTCTTAAATTTTTTTTGAATATTTTCCAATGCTTCTGCAATTTTGCTCTCGGGTAGGTTGCATGAAACTGTATTTGAAAGATAGGGGCGATCAGAACCTAGACCCGGCAAAATACCGTCCAGCATTGCCTGCATAATACGTGGGACCCCTGCCATGACATAAACATTTCCAATTTGAAACCCAGGGGCACCAGATACAGGATTATCAATCAAAGACGCACCAACAGGGATATGCGCCATTCTTAATCTGGCAGGCGTTAATTCCGATTCTGATTTATAATATTCTAATAGGATATTTCTTGCTGTTGGATTTAGTTCAATCTGGACCTCAAATGCCTTGGCAATCGTAACGGATGTAATATCGTCATGCGTAGGGCCAATTCCTCCGGTTGTAAATAAATAGGTCACTTTTTTTCGCAATTCATTGACAGCAAAGATAATCGATTCCTCTACATCCGGCACCACTCTTGCCTCAACAAGCCGGATTCCTTGATCCGATAATTTTTTTGCGATCCAATTCAGGTTTGTGTCCTGCGTTCTTCCGGATAGAATTTCATTTCCAATAATCAAAATGGCGGCTGTCAGTTTTTTGTCCATAATTCTATAGCACCTTGATAAAATGAAGCGACTAGGTTAAGTCTTAAAAGATCAGATAACCTATGTTTACAAACGGAAAACGTCAAGTGAAAGACCAGATTTTAAAGAACACACAAAATAAAGATGGGATTGAAATCCATCCTCAATCAGATTTTGACGGAATGCGTCGTGCAGGTCGGTTGGCAGCAGAAGTCCTTGACATGATTACAGACCATGTTCAGATTGGCGTAACAACAGAGGAACTGAATACACTTTGTCATGATTTTATTACAAAGAATGGAGCTATTCCAGCCCCCCTTCATTACAGGGGTTTCCCAAAATCCATTTGTACATCCATCAACCACGTTGTTTGTCATGGAATTCCCGGACCAAAAAAATTGATGGATGGAGATATTGTTAACATTGATGTGACTGTTATTCTGGACGGGTGGTATGGCGACACAAGTCGTATGTATACTGCTGGAAAAGCAAATATTAAGGCACAACGTTTGATTGACGTCACATATGAGTCAATGATGGCAGGCATTGGCGCGGTTAAACCGGGTGCAAGTTTAGGTGATATCGGACGCGCGATCCAAAAACTGGCAGAGGGCGCACGGTTTTCAGTTGTCCGTGATTTCTGTGGTCATGGATTGGGACGCAGTTTCCATTCGGAACCTCAGGTTCTACATTACCATCATCCTGACTGTGACCGTATCCTTTTAGAACCCGGAATGTTTTTTACAATCGAACCAATGATCAACACAGGAACCTATGAAACAAAAGTTCTTAACGATGGATGGACGGCGGTCACTCGTGACAAGGGGCTTTCAGCACAATTTGAACATTCATTGGCGGTAACCGAGAACGGATATGAAATTTTTACCCTGTCTCCGAAAGGGTTGAACAAACCCCCTTATTCAAATCTCCCCATGAAGGAATGAAAGAAAAATAAAATGACTGACCCAAAAATCTACAAACCTCGTGCCGTTACGGGATTTCCGGAATGGCTCCCTGAAGTCCGTCGTATAGAGCAACAATGGATGGATCATATCCGCAAGGTATTTGAATCGTACGGGTTCTGTTCAATTGAAACCCCTTCAATTGAAGAACTGGATGTTCTTCGTGCGAAAGGTGAGGTCGATAAAGAAATTTACGTTCTGGAACGTCTTCACAAAGATGATAATGATAAATCCGACGCGCGATTGGCTTTGCATTTTGACCAAACAGTCCCCCTCGCCCGCTACGTTGCGCAACATTTTAATGAACTTGATTTTCCGTTTAAACGTTATCAAATGCAACGCGTCTGGCGGGGCGAAAGACCCCAGGCGGGACGATTTCGGGAATTTTATCAATGTGATATCGATGTCATTGGAGTTGATAATGTCCCCCTTCATTTTGATTCTGAATTGGCCGCGATTATGGTTGATATTTTGCGTGGCCTTGATATCGGCCCATTCCAGATGCAAATCAGTAATCGTAAAATTTTGATCGGTCTTTGTGAAGGCTTGGGCATTTCAAATATTGCTCCGGTAACCCGAGCCATTGATAAAATCGAAAAAATAGGTGCCGAAGGAACGCGGCAATTATTATCAGAAGCGCATCTTCCTGCCCAAATCATTGAAACACTGATTTCATTTGCCCAAATCAAAACAGAAAATGAATCTTTTGTTGAAAAAGTTTTGGCACTTGGCGTCTCAAGCCCTACTTTAGCTGAAGGAATCGCCGAACTCGCGTCTGTGATGGCACGCCTTACACATATTGAACGCGGTTATGTCGTCGCCGACCTATCGATTGTCCGCGGGCTCGATTATTACACAGGCACAGTCTATGAAACCAAATTATTAGAAAATCGTGATTTCGGTTCAATCTGTTCAGGCGGCAGGTATGATGACCTCGCCGGAAGTTATATCAACAAACATTTACCTGGGGTCGGAATTTCAATTGGGCTCTCACGTTTATTCGATTACATGCGGATCAATGGAAAATTGGGAGATCTAACGCGCAAATCACCGACAGATATTCTTGTTTGCCTTCCCTCTGATGAAAACCGGAATGCCGCAGCAGAGGTTGCCAAGATCCTGCGCGATCGTGGATTGAATGTTGAGCTCTATCACTCTGGGCAGAAAATTAAAAAACAAATGGAATATGCTGTAAGAAAGGGAATTCCTTTTGTTTGGTTTCCTCCATTTGATGTGGGGCAACCACATGAAGTGAAAAACATGAAAACAGGAACACAATCAACCGCAGATCCTAAAACATGGATGATTGGGAAAAACTCATGAAGTCACTTCCTCTTTTTTGCCTGGCAATTACCTTTTCAACACCTGTCTTGTCTGCGCCTTATATCTATGGCCCAGATAATTGTGAATTCCAGATAACCTTTCCTGAAAAGCCATTTATCGAAAAAAAATGCACTCAAAATGTAATGGATTGCGCCGAGGTTGTCACATTTACAAAAGCCGTCGGCTTGGAATCATCAACGAATTTTCGGGTTACCTGTAACCCCATATCGCCAACAGATGTTACAAAATACACCACCGATATTATAAAAGAAACGCTCAACCATCTTGTCCAATCAAACCATCTTGAGCCATATAATTCAGAATCATTTGAAAAAGATGGTTATAAAAGCGCATCAACAATCAGCCTTTCGGAACGGGATGGAAAACCATTAATCTACAATGGACAGATATGGGTTGGTCAGAAATCCATTTTTACAATCGAAGCAGAAATGCTCGGCGCGCAAAATCATGAAATTGAAAAAACATTCGTCTATATCATGAAAAATACTTATCCCAAAGCCTTCTCGCCAGAAAAAGAATCTAAAACCGATGCTGTCAAAAGCAAAACAAAAGACACCCTCTCTGAATAAGGCCGAATTCGCCCCCTTGATTCCGGATCAAGGGGGATTTTGATCAATGATTTTTCGAACTCCGACCGGCGATTTCACACAAAATTTTATAAAGTTTTCCGATATCACTTGTCGCAAATACAGAGGATAATAAATCGCCGTAATCATTTGCCTGTGCTTGCTCTAACAATTCTTCATACTGCCGGATGAAGCGAAGAACATAGGTTCTAAATTCTCCATCCTCGATAAATTTACGTTGGGATTTTTCAACTGGCATGCGGGGGGCTATTTCTACCAAATGACGAACATAGGCAGACACATCACCCTTTTGATAAGTCCTCAGAACCCTTATATCCAAATCACCTTCCATATGACGTGACACGTCGACAGCAAGAGAATAAAGACTCTCAATCACAAATTTTGCGGAACTCAGGAATGTTTCACGCTCTACTTTTGCCTGAACATCTTTCACACTCTGCATTTGTGTTGTTAACCCATTGACCGTATTACGCAGAATATTTCCATGCTCTGCAAATCCTGTAACGGCGTCATCAACAGACTCGATGGTAATGCGCGCAACACGGCCCAGGACATTGGTCCCCTCTTCTAAACGAATTCCTGCGCTCTCGATATCTCCGACAATGCTTTGTCCGACCTGCCTGACCTCGTTTGCTTTGATGGTCAGTTTAACTGTTGCATCTGAAATCGTATCAACAATATCACATGAATGCGCAGCGATCAGAGCAGCTTGTTCTCTTAATGAATCGTTATAAGTCCGGGTATGTTGCGTTGATGCTTTTAAATGTTCTTCAATTTCTTTGGTTCTGACAGATAACGTATCACCTGACTTTTGCAATTCCAGCAAAGATGCTTTCGATGTGTTCACCAATTTATCGGATTCCTGCTGGATAACAGCCACAATCCTGGCCGCTTTATGAACAGTTTGTTCCCCCATTAAAGCCATACGGTGACCTTCTTCAACATATTGACGTGTTGCATCAATAATGCGGCCTGTAACACCATTCGTCTTCTCATCTAAAAGAGAAGTCGTTTGACCAAATTTGTCTGTTGCAATTTCCAAATCAGACATTGTTAAATGCAAAACATCATTCAAATCTTTTGCATAGGCCCCAAGATTGTTTTGCATTGTTTCAACCTTCATCTGAACACGATCACTTATCAGGTGAAGATCATCCACACGACCTTTCATACCGGATTGGATTTGTTCGATTTTATCTTGCGCTTCCTCTGCCGCATGTTTGATCTGGACCAAAGTATCAGTCATATCATCACTGACTGTTAGGAAAACCCTCGATGTTTCTGTTGTTTCCCGCCCCAGGCTTGTGATGCGAGATTCAAGCTGATTCCCTAAACTCATAAAGCATTCACTTGCCGCATCAGAAACAGTCATACATTGATCTTTCAACGCATCATATCGCGTATGTAACATTTCAACTTTTGACAAGATACGGTCTGCTTCTGGTGACACAGTTTCTGACAGTTGATGAATATACGTGATCTGTCCTGTTACTTTTTCTGCAACTTCTTCGTACTTCTGATTTACAGATGAAATAGAGTCATTCAAGCTTGACTCATATCCGCTGATTTGTTGAGAGACAGAATTAACCTTATCGATCAAAGCATCCCCTTTATCAAAGAATGATATTCCTAGAGAAGAAATCTTTTCTTCCGTTGAAAGAATCGCTGCCTCGATCACATCCCTGCGTTCAGAAAGGACAGATGTGATATGATTTGTTTTTGTGTCCATGTCCTGCACGAAAGATTCCAGATCATCCCGTTGACCAGAAATAGATTGATGGATATGACGTGACTGCTCTGCGATATTGTCTGTTGCAGACTCAAGTTGAGAAACGCTGCTTCGAACCACATCATCAATTGTAGAAACAAGGACTTTCAATTTCCCGGTTTCCTGCTGGACCTCAACCGTACGTGCCGCCAATTTACTTTCCATCTCTTGGGTATGCTCTTCTAATTGAGAGATAGAATCCTGTATACGTCTCAATGGCTTATCGGATTGGGCCAGCATATCATTCGTCGCTGTATCCAAGGATAATGCAGCGCGATCAACCGCCTCAGACAATCCCATGCGGGTTGCATCCATTTTTTCAGTTGTCCGCGATAATTGTAATTGCTTAGCTTCAATCTCGGCAATAATTTGGGTCAATTCATCGCGATTGGCCTTCGCTTCTGCCATCAATGCATCCAATTTTTCATCAGCAACCTTTGATGTTTGTTCAATCTGGGCAGATGCCTCAACAACGGCTTTGTCCATCATCTCTTTCGAACGACGAACAGCATTTGTAATTGTTTCTGCTCCAGAAAGAGCCATTGCCAAGGCTTCGCCGAGCTTATTCGTTGCAAGATCACCAATATTCTGAAGATCATCTGTGCTATCCAACAATTTATCAGCAGACTCTTTCAAGGCTTCCGCACGACTTTCGAGTTTTTGTTCAATTGCATTTGTTTTTTCAAAGAAATGTTCAGCTGTTCCATCCACTTTATTTAAACTTTCGGACATGATATTCATCATCCCCTCAACTGCGCCATAGATATGCTCTGCATCTGTCAAGCTTGTTTCAAGCCGGGAAGCCCCGGTGTTGATAGAATCAGATACACTCATCAAACGAGTCGCCTGGTCATCGAGCCTGTCACGTGTATCATCGATTTCTGTTGCTACAACCGCAATACGTGCAGACAGATTTTCAACGGCATCTGTCATTGATGTTTCAATTGTTTTCACACGTTCCAAAGCAGAATCAGACGCGACTTGCAACTTATCCGCGCCTTTATCGAACATAAGATTCAGCTCGTCTCCCAATTCAGTCATTTCAGCAGATACATTCTCCCATGCGGTAACACCACGCTGTGCCTTGCTTGAAATATTTTCTGTTTGTGCCTCAATAACCTCAGTCAGCGAAAGCAATTCCTCTGCCCGTTTGGACAAAGCATCCGCCAGACGATCAATATGAAATTCGGCCTTTTGTGAAACACCTGCAAAATCACGGATCTCAGCCCGAAGCCCTGTGCGCGCACGTTGAATCGCTTTTATGGCTCCGCGTGATGACGCGGACATTTCTGTCGCTTGTTTCATTAATTGACGAATATCATCAGCGATCAAATTGGATTGATCGGCATCCGGATAAAACAACCCTCGCAATTCCTCACGAAGTGCCTGCGCATAGATATGGGCATCACTGCGGCGCTGCCATGTTGCAAGACAAAGCCAAAGCATCGCAATCGGCGCGAGAACACTTGCTAAAATTCCACCAAGAGTTAATGGGGATGACGTAATGGTTTTGATACTGTTCGGAAGAGCCAAAATATAAATCGCAGCATAAGTAAGCCACGCAACAGTCACAAAAACAGCTAAAGCCTGCCCTACTTGCAACCAGTATGGGGCCGTCGGGCGCACTGTACGAATAGAACGGTCCGAAACAGGACGTTGATGGGAAGTTTCGACCGAAGCAAGCTCTGCGGATACCAGATTCTCTTCTGGTTGATCCTTCTCTGTTTTTGGCAAATCTTGGGGGGTCTCTCCAAACATTTTCCAATTCTTAAGGGCTGGTTTTGCTCCGATAAAGACACTTGTTGTTAGCTCAGGGGAAGACACAGCAGGAACAGAATCAACGACAGATTCAGAGTCTTTCGGCTCCGCAATCGGGAATACGGTCAGAGTCATGGACAAAAGCTCCATCAATCAAATATAAAAATGTTTCGAATATTTAAAACTTCTCATGGTTTGAAAAGAATCTCAAGCCCAATCAAAAAGTTATTCACTTTTATAAAAGTGATTTTGCAGGTGGTTTTTCTAACCCCATCAGGGTTACATATTCCGTAACATCACGTTTTAGCTCTTTTGAAAGCAGATAAAGAGCCATAATATTCGGAATACTCATCGAAAAAAACATCGCATCGGAAAAGGTCAAAACATTTCCTAAAGAGGCAGACGTTCCAATCACAATGAAAAAAAGAAAAACAATACGAAACGCAACAATAACCCGCTTCGTATTTCCAAAAAGATAGCCCGCGCAAATTTCACCATAATATGAATAAACAATAATGGTTGAATAGGCAAAAAGAAACACGACAAATGTTAATACAATATCAAAATGTGGGATCACCGTTTCAAAGGCCCGTGATGTGAGCGCAATCCCTTCCATTTGCCCGCCCCCCTGATAAACACCAGAGACAATAATAACAAGGGCTGTCACCATACACACAAAAAATGTATCCAGAAAAGGACCAAGCCCCCCGACCAACCCTTGACGAACTGGAAAATCAGTCTTTGCTGAGGCCTGAATGATTGCTGCCGTCCCCAAACCGGCTTCGTTTGCGAATAAAGCCCGTTTAAAACCTGCAATCATTGCCCCGACCAGCCCCCCCCACCCAGCCTCTAAACTGAATGCACCCTGAAAAATTTGCAATATTGCAGATGGAACATTTTGATAATTAACACCAATCACAATGAGGCCTGCTATAATATAAAGAACAGCCATAGCCGGGGTTAATTTCGCAGCCACACGCGCAATCGACTTAACTCCGCCCAACGTCACAAGCCCCGCAGCAATCGCCAAAGCGATTCCAAAAAGCCATCCTTTTTCAAATAGAAAACTGGCCTCTCCACCTGTTGCATATAACGCCTGGCCATAAACCTGGTTCGCCTGAAACATATTTCCGCCCCCGATTGCCGCGCCAATGCAACAAACAGCAAACATTCCGGCAAGAAACACCCCCAACGGTTTCATCCCTCGCGCTGTAAATCCATCTTTAATATAATACATTGGTCCGCCAGCCACATCAGCCCCGACATGCGAGTCTTTTTCAATTGCCGGGTCCATTCCGGGGAAACGGCGATATTTAACCCCCAACGTTACTTCGGCAAACTTCGACCCCATGCCGATAATCCCCATGACACCCATCCAGAAAGCAGCCCCAGGCCCCCCAATCGTAACAGCGACAGCAACCCCTGCAATATTCCCCAACCCAATTGTTGCAGACAGACACGCCGCCAGAGAATCAAAGTTGCTAATCTGGCCTTTTGCATTTGGTTCATCAAATTTATGGGTCAAACAATCAAAAGCATGTTTAAAATGACGGATGTTTAAAAATTTTAAATAACAGGTAAAAAACAGCCCTGCCGCAGCAAGCCAAACAACAATCAAAGGCAAACTAAGTTCTGTCACAATTTCTGTTAAGGGATTTTCAAACCGCAGAGAAAGGCTGTACATAACAACGCTATCGCAAAAATTTGCAATCGGTTCAAATGCATCATTAATAATTTGGTCCAAACTCATGCCAAAAATCCCCCGTGTGATTCATTACCACCCAGAATCCGCCTATCCTGTTTTTTTATCAACCAAGAAACGCAAATTCCACACAGCAAAATTATGGGACACAGTTATAGTCATAAAGATCGCCAATTGTACCTGATGACCTTGGCTTCCTTAATTTCGCGGTCAAGCCATACTGCGCACAATGGGCATCTGCGATTGACAGGGCATCGCTTTCATAGCTGGTGTTTGGAACATAAATTGTGACCATGTTTTTGTTAGCGGCATTGATATACGGGGCACACCCGGCCAATGATAAACAAAGACAGAAAACAACAAAAATATATTTGACCATACTATATTTGACCATTTTATACTTTTCTTTCTGATGCCATTTCTTCAACCTGACACGCGACCTGCGTTACTTACAACTTGGACGGGAAACAGGGTGCCCTGGAAAGACTGTTTGTGCCCATTTCCGGATTTTTGGCTCTGGCATCTGGGTTGCTTTTGCAATCCGGGGGGCATAAGCCCTACAAAAAACGTCAGGACGCATCAAAGCCGCATCTTTTGAAATTTTATTCGCAACATCTGTTCTCACCTGATGTAAATGCAAGTCGGGATTATTCTCTCCATCCCTATCATAAAATCTTAGCAATGTATTTTCATATCCGGAAAACAATGACTCGTGCTTTAAAGCAAATCTCTTGTACTGGGTATAAAGATTTTCTTGCCCTTTTGGTGTTAGGTGCTGACAATTCAAACTAATGACCATCAATTCGCTTAAAATACGAACCCCCTGCTCTGCCTCAACCTCTTTTGGGCTATAACATTTTCCTGCAAAAGCCGGAGAAGATAAAAAAGCCAGACATATCTGCGCACAAATCACAACACATATTTTTTTCAATTACACCCTCACATATATTTTAAGCGATCGTGATCAGGCCACAACAGGTGAAATCAATGAATCCCCCTTAAAATGAGCCCTGATATTTGCGATCACCAATTGACCCATATTTGAACGTGCCTCAACCGTTCCGCCCCCTATATGCGGCAACAAAACAACATTGTCCATAGAAATTAATGATTCAGGCACAGATGGTTCTGTTTCATAAACATCAAGCCCCGCACCCGCAATAGAACGATTTCTTAAAGCAACTAACAAGTCCTCTGTATTGACAACTGATCCCCGTGCGATATTGATAAAATATCCTCTACTGCCAAGCGCAGTGAAGATGGCAGCATTTGCAATATGGTATGTTTCCTGCCCTCCCGGACAAGCCATGACCAACACATCAACACGACCGGCCATATCTTTTAAATCATTAAAATACTGATAGGGCTGATCCTCTTTTTGACAACGTGAATGATAGACAACCTTCATATCAAAAGCGACGCAACGCTTTGCGATTGCCTGCCCAATACGACCAAACCCACAAATCCCCACCGTTTTTCCTGCAAGAGAGGTAGAAGGAGGAAAAGCACCACTATTCCATTTTCCTACACGGACAAACATATCCGCTTCAACCACCCGACGAAGAGTTGTCAAAATTAACGCCATAGCCGTATCGGCTGTGTCCCGGGTGGGCGCATCAGGCGTGCTTACAACCGCAATATCACGTGCTTTGGCAATCCCAATATCAATATTGTTCAACCCGGCACCATATTGGGCAATCAATTCCAGATTGGGCAACGATTCAATAATTTTTTGGGTTACAGGCATCCCGTTATACGTCGAAAGAATAACTTGTATTTGTAATCTGTATGCTTGCAAGGTGGATTCCGGATCTTTTTCCTTCCACAGTTTAATGACATGGTACTCTTTCTCAAGAAGATCCATTTCCGCCGATTGCATTGAACCAAGAGCAAGAATAATTTTTTTCATAGGCTGAGAATACCTTTTCTCCTTACAAAGGGAAAGAGATACCTAATACTTAATTAAAGCGGCCGCCCATGTCAGCCCTCCGCCTAAGGCTTCGAGCAATAAAGTTTGACCACGCTGGATCCGTCCATCACGAACAGCGGTGTCCAAGGCAAGGGGGATTGAAGCAGCAGAAGTATTTCCATGTTTGTCAACGGTAACAACGACCTTTTCCATTGACATATTTAGCTTTTCAGCCGTTCCAGCAATAATGCGCAAATTTGCCTGATGCGGGACAAGCCAGTCAATCTGATCCGATGTAATTGTATTTTTATCCAGAACTTCCTGAACAATTTCCGACATTAATGTAACGGCATTTTTAAAAACTTCTTTGCCATGCATAATGATATGACCGGATGTCCCTGTTGTCGATGTTCCGCCATCGGTATAAAGAAGATCACGAAATTTTCCATCTGCATACAAATGTGTTGATAAAATACCAGAATCAGATTCTGTTTGCGCCTCAAGAATAACCGCTCCTGCGCCATCACCAAATAAAACACAGGTTGTTCTATCTTCCCAATTTAACAAGGACGACATCTTTTCGGCCCCAATCACAAGAACCCGTTTCATAACCCCTGTTCGAAGAAATGAATCAGCAACAGACAGTGCATAAACAAAGCCAGAACAGACAGCCTGAACATCAAAGGCAGGCCCCGCACGAAGCCCCAAAGCAGCTTGTACACAAACAGCAACAGACGGGAATGATCGATCCGGCGTTGTCGTTGCAACAATAACGCCATCAATATCATTTGGCGTTAACCCTGATGCCTCCAAAGCACGGCGTGCGGCCTGAATCGCCATATCTGATGTTGCCTGGCCTGGCGCTGCGATATGTCTTTCCCGGATACCTGTGCGTTGAACGATCCAATCATCGGTCGTATCAACAAGTTTTTCTATGTCTTTATTTGTCAGTATTTTTTCTGGAAGATAGGAGCCAGTAGCAAGGATAACAGAACGACAGGTCATATTCAGGATACCATTTCTTTCTGCTCATCCATATCAGATGATATTTCAGCTTTAATACGCTGTTCTTGGGCCATAACTTCACTGATCTCTGCTGCAACCCGAACATTAAAATTTCTATCTGCAATCTCGGCAGCATGGAGTATCGCATTTGAAAACCCAAAAGCATCCATACCACCATGACTTTTAACGCACACGCCATCCAGACCTAAAAACATTCCGCCATTATAACGACGTGGGTCCATTTCATTCTTCAACTTTTTAAGCGCCCCGGAAGCCAAGAACGCCCCAAACATGGCGAGAGGGGATTCTTTCAATTTTCTTTTTAAAACAGTGGTGATCAGCTTGCTAACCCCCTCCGCTGTTTTTAAGGCCACATTTCCTGTGAATCCATCTGTTACAACGACATCGACGGTCCCCATAGGAATATCATTTCCTTCAACAAATCCAGCGTATCTTCCTGGAAACTCAATTCGCTGGAGAATTGCTGCTGCATCACGAATTTCTTCATGCCCCTTTGCGTCTTCAGAACCAATATTCAACAACCCAACAGTTGGCTGGTCATGTCCACGAACAACGCGCGCATAAACAGCCCCAAGAATCGCAAACTGAACAAGCATTTCAGAATTGCATTCCAGGTTTGCCCCAAGGTCAAGCATCACGATTTCTTTGTCAACTGTTGGTAATAAGCTCGCAATGGCTGGACGCTCAATTCCGGGAAGACATTTCAAAACCATTTTGGCCATTGCCATTAATGCGCCGGTATTTCCACCCGAAACAACACAATGTGCTTTTTTATCTGATACCGCATTAATGGCAAGACGCATACTCGAAGATCGGCCAGCGCGCAAGGCAACACCAGGCTTTTCATGTGGAGAGACCGCAAAATCGGTGTGATACACCTCTGATACTTTTGCTAATTTTGGATATTGGGACAAAAAAGGATCAATCTTTTTTGAATCACCATAAATCATAAACCGAAGATTTTTCTTTTGCTGTAGCGCAAGCGCAGCACCGGGGACCACGGCCTCTGGCCCTAAGTCACCGCCCATTGCATCCAATGCTATCGTCAGATGACCTGACATCGAAAGATCCTTATTTGCTTTTTTGCGGAAATCATAAAACAGATAGAGACAGGGTAAATTACCCTGAATAAAAAAAATAAAAAAGGCCTCAACACTGGTTAGCAGAGGCCTATTTCAGAAATTACTCTTTTACTTCGATAACCTGACGCCCGCGATACATGCCTGTTTTCAGGTCGACGTGGTGACGGCGCACTGGCTCGCCGGTTGTTTTATCCTCAACCCAGTTAAATGTTTCCAGGGCATGATGTGAACGGCGCATATCACGCGCGGATTTCGATGTTTTCTTCTTAGGTACTGCCATGATAGAGAATCCTGTTAAATGTTTAAGAACGGCTTTTTAACCAAATCCTGGAGCTTATGCAAGAAAAATCATTTTTAATTTTTAATTTTCTCTGGCCAATTTAGTTTTCATAATTAAATTGGTGAGCTTCAAGCAATAATCCGTCATAAGCCGGGGTATACCCTTCTGGCAAATCCAAACACATTTTATCATAATCATAAAACATTTTCAGATGTGTCAAATAAACGATTTCAGCACCAATTTCTGCATTCAATTTCTGTACAATAGGTAAGTTTGCATGCAATGTTCCATGACCATGGGCGTAATCCGCGCAATCTGCAACCCAGGTTTTTATACCTTTCAAAATGGAAAGCGCCCTACCATCTAAATGCCTCATATCGGTTGAATATCCAAAATCACCAAACCGGAATCCTAAGGATATATTTCCCTCCCCATGATCTTGTTCAAAAGGTATAAATTCAATATCGCCAAAGCGTTGTTTTTTTCCGAAATCGTTTTGGTTCCAAATGTACGGGTTGATAACTGTTGGATAGAAAGGAGATTGCTCGATAAACATATACGCAAAACGGGCCTTTAAAGATTCGTAGGTTCTTTTATCTGAATAGATAGGAATATTTCGCCCGATACGGCCACGGATAATACGAAGATCATCAATTCCGGCAATATGATCATTATGATCATGTGTGTATAAGACGGCATCAATGGTTTTTAGATTTTCACGGGTTAATTGCAATCCGAAATCAGGACCTGTGTCAATGACCAGACTTGTTGTCTCAGATTGGACCAGAATACTAGGGCGAGTCCTACGATTTTTAGGATTTGCAGGATTACAGTCCCCCCAATCACCTCCGATACGTGGAACGCCAGCAGAGTCACCACATCCAAGGATTCTAATCTTAAGTGTCTTTTGATCTATTTTCATTGATTTTATTTGTTATTCAATCCAAAAAGTTTATAAAAATTTGCAGTTGTTATCCGGGCCATCTCGATAGCTGATACTCCTTTTAAATCAGCTAAAACAGCCCCCGTAAAAGGCAAATAAGAGGGAACATTCATCTGTCCACGATAAGGTTCCGGCGCAAGATAGGGAGAATCTGTCTCTACCAACACCTTATCCAGGGGAACTTCTTTTGCAAAGGATCTCAATTCTTCTGATTTTTTAAAGGTCAAAATGCCGGAGAATGAAATATGCAGACCTAATTCCAAAGCCTCATATCCCATTTCGGATGAGCTGGAAAAACAATGCATAATTCCCTTGATTCCTTGACCACTCGTTTCCTCACGCAAAAGCCGAATAATATCGTCATCAGCCTCTCGGGCATGAATAATAATAGGCTTATCAACGGCCAAGCAAGCCTGAATATGTTTTCTAAAACATGCGTGCTGATCTTCAATAGATGCATTTTTGTAGAAATAATCAAGACCACACTCCCCTATTCCAATCACCTTGGAGTTTGAGGAAGCCAGTTGAATAAGTTCATCCAGTGTGACGGATTTTTCATCATCGCGGCTGGCTTCATGGGGATGAGTTCCCACCGTGCACCACACATTATCTAATGGTTGGACTAATTTTAAAAGAGCAGGAAATTCATCACGGATCTGGCAATTGATAGATAAAATCCCCTCAATACCTTTTATCTTACACTCTGCCAATACACCACCAAGACCGTTTTCAGGTGTAAATTTACTGTGATCTAGATGACAATGGCTATCAACCCACATCTGCTTTTCCTCTCGTATGAACAAATTCTATTTAAAGGAAGCCTTATCAAGTCACAAGAAAAACCTGAGCCCACTCATCACCACCTCACACAAATCACAACAACTGGAACAAACACTCAATTCAGCTATCCTTGTCTTTTTCTTGGTTATCCATTATCTTGCGCTATATTCTTTGCAAAAAACTGTTTTCAGCAATGGTTTTATTTGATCTCGATTTTTATTCTTCTGCTCTTCTACGGGGAGAGTGAAACCGCAGTTCGCGGGACAAGCCAAGGGAACATCTTATGACAAAAAACAACCGTCCCATCATTGCCCGATTTATTCGCAAAATCTATCATTTTTCCTGGATTCCGGGAACACGTGGTGCCATGATGTTTTTTCTGGTTCTAGGGTGTTTAGTCTCTCCCCCTGCGGATGCGGCAATCAATATTCCTATCACGGTCAATCTATCTGAAACGGTTGATGTCACAGGGACCCCGCACATCCCTGTCGATGTCGGAGGGGTAACCCGCTATGCCTCCTATACCTCTGGAACTGGAACCAATACCCTGACCTTTACTCTTGCGCCACAACCGGGAGACGTTGATCTCGACGGCGTGACCGTTTCCTCCCCTATCGACTTGAATGGTGGGGCTATCAAAGATACAAAAGGCAATGATGCAACCCTCACTTTTACACCCCCCAACACCACAAACGTCAAAGTCAATTATCCATCCCTGTCTCTCGACTTCACCTATGACGCCGATGGCCGCTACACCTTTAACGGAACAGCCTATAATGACCTTTCATCCTTTTTGGCTGCTACAGGCGGCACATTTTCACGCTCTGGCACCGGCACCTATTTCGACAGCGCAGGCGTGATGCAAACTGCAGCCACCAACTCCCCCCGCTTTGATTTCGATCCTATCACCCATACCCCAAAAGGCATCCTCATTGAAGAGGCGAGGAAAAATTTGCTGACATATTCCGATCAATTCAATAATGTTATTTGGTCAGCTAATACATCAACCATATCACCAAACGTTTCTGTTGCCCCTGATAGTTCAAACACAGCAGATGAATGGATTAGTAATGCTGGATCAACAACCCATTATTTAGCACAGCCCTATACACAGACGTCAGGCACAATTTATACGTTGAGTGTATGGGTTAAATCTGCGACAGGGATTAATCAGACATTCAAATTATTTCAACAAAATCTAACAGCAACCTCAAATATTACCGCAACACCACAGTGGCAAAGATTTACCTTTACAAATACGGCAACAAGTTCAGCAACTCTTAAATTTGGTCTAACGAGGGATTCCTCTAATAATGCTGTTGATCTTTATGTTTGGGGGGCACAACTGGAAACAGGTCCTTTCCCTACCTCCTATATACCCACTACCAGCACCACCGTAACCCGCAATGCTGATCTGTTTACCATTCCTACCACTGGGGGATGGTTTAACGCTGCCACTGGTAGCTTTTTGGGTCAATTTGAAGAGGCCTCCGCGCTTAACACTGGTGGAACATCACGCATTTTCGGAACCTCTCTTTCAGGGAGATTTGCATATCGCCCGAGTAGTTCCACAGCGTTTAATATCTATGATGGAACAAATGCGGCAGGATCAACAGCACAGCCACAAAACAGCCTCATAAAAATATCCTCTAGCTATGGTCCGGCCGGATTGCGTATCTCATCGAATGGAACTCCTCCCGGCACAGCAACATTCTCGGGCACATGGGGCAATCAAGGTTATGCTTGGGTTGCTTACTTATTTACAGGCCATGTCTCCAAATATAAATACTATCCCTCCCAAGTATCGACACCCCAACTTCAATTATTGAGCCAATAACCACTTCACCTTAACCTTCGTTTAACTTCCTTGGTGTTTAATGAGGTCATCTGAAACTCTGCGTTTATTTATATTCAAACAACATTTGAGGATCCCATAAAATGGCTGACAAAACAGAAACTTCATCAGGAAAAACATTTACTCTGACAAATGACCAGACGGGAGACAAATGGGTACTGCCTGTTTTTGATGGAACCATTGGCCCAGCAACAATTGATATTCGCTCTTTATACGAAGACACAGGGCATTTTACGCTCGACCCCAGCTTTACATCAACAGCAAGTTGCAAATCACGAATTACATTTATTGACGGGGACAAGGGGATTCTTCTCCATCGTGGATACAACATTAAAGATCTGGCAGAAAAAAGTAGCTTCCTAGAGGTCGCCTATGCTTTGTTGTATGGCGATCTCCCCAATCAAAAATCTTACGCGGAATTCAGTAAAAATATCACGTATCACACAATGGTTCATGAACAATTACAATTCTTTTTCCGTGGATTCCGACGGGATGCACACCCTATGGCGGTTATGTGTGGGGTTGTTGGCGCGTTGGCAGCATTCTATCATGACTCGCTTGACATTTCGGATCCAAAACAACGTGAAATTTCGGCACATCGTTTGATTGCAAAATTGCCAACCCTTGCCGCTATGGCTTTTAAATATTCAATAGGTCAACCGTTTATCTATCCTCGGAATGATTTAGGATTTGCCGAAAACTTTCTGCACATGTGTTTCGCAGTCCCAGCGGAACCGTATAAGGTTAGCCCTATTCTAGCGGATGCCATGGATAAAATTCTGATTTTGCATGCCGACCATGAACAAAACGCATCAACTTCGACAGTCCGGCTCGCGGGTTCATCACAAGCAAACCCATTTGCCTGTATTGCCGCAGGAATTGCATCCCTGTGGGGCCCAGCACATGGTGGCGCAAACCAGGCTGTTTTAGAAATGCTTGCGGAAATCGGTACAAAAGATCGTATTCCTGAATTTATCCAAGGTGTCAAAGATAAAAAATATCGATTGATGGGATTTGGTCACCGCGTTTATAAAAACTTTGACCCACGCGCCCAAATTATGAAAGAAACCTGTGACAAAGTTCTGGCTGAATTAGGCGTAACAGATCCAGCGTTGGAAATTGCAATGGAATTAGAGCGCATTGCCCTTTCTGATCCGTATTTTATTGAACGGAAACTTTATCCAAACGTCGACTTTTATTCTGGTATTATCTTGAAAGCAATGGGCTTCCCTGTTTCCATGTTTACAGTTCTATTTGCTGTGGCCAGAACAGTGGGATGGGTCTCTCAATGGAAAGAAATGATGGAAGAACCATCAAACCGGATTGGGCGTCCACGCCAACTGTATACTGGTGCAGCGCAAAGAGATTATGTAGACATTAACAAAAGAACTTAAATCTACTCTGGAATACGTTCATTTATAAAATAAGATCTGATAAAAGCTGCAGCCCTGTCTGCAGCTTTTTCATTAGGATTTGGCTCCAAAAGATACAAAATTTTCCGGGACGACTCTTCTTGTATTTTGCACTCAATCTCTGATGATAATAATGTATCAATTGCGGAGGAAATCTTCTCAACGGTCGCGTTATCTTGCAAAAACTCCGGATAGACCAAATGACCTAACAAAACATTTCCCAAATGCACAAATTTTGTTTTGACAACCCGACGGAGAATCTCCCACGTCCATTTGTTCATTTTATAAACAACGATATGGGGAACCCCTGCCAAAGCGATTTCCAAAGCAACCGTTCCAGATACAGCAATCGCAACATCAGGAGCATGAAAAGCGTCCCACTTCTCTGTTGTATCAGCAGTGATAAGAGCATCACAGCCTGCAGAAGAAAACATCTGTTGCAATTCATCTTTCCATTTTGGCAAAGTTGGCACAACGCACAGAAGATCAGGATGTTTTTCCTTGACCCGTTTAGCAACGTCAATCAATAACGGAGCAATCCCCCTAACTTCAGAAGCACGACTCCCACAAAAGATCCCCAAAACTTTCTGCTGAACAGGAATAGAATGGGTCTGCCTGAAACGAATTCCATTACCATCAATCAAACCAGATGAAACCATTGGATGGCCCACTGCCACGGAATGCAATCCTTCGCGTTCGAAATAAATTGGTTCAAATGGGAACAAACAAATCATACCATCCAGAAATTGTTTAACTTTTGCCGCCCTCCCGGATCGCCAAGCCCAGACCGTCGGCGCAACATAATGAAATTGTTTTGCACGCAAATTTAGCTTTCTAATTTTTTTCTGGACACGAAAACTGAAATCAGGGGCATCAACAGTCACAACAACATCCGGATCAAAAACCCGAATTGCCTGGACAGTTTTCGCGATAAGACCTAAAAATTTTGGGATACGCGGTACGACTTCGGCGATCCCCATAACAGATAAATGATCCATTGGAAATAAACTCTGCCCCATCCCTGCAGCAGACATTCCATTTCCGCCTATTCCCCGAATTTCGATATCTGGGTTCTGTTTACGAAGGGATAAAATCAAGCCTTCGCCCAACTTATCTCCGGATTCTTCGCCTGCGATAATAAAAACCTTAAAAGCCATCGAGAAAAATATTCCTAAAAATTGCCATGATCCCGGGGCTTAATCTCTATCGTCCATCAACTCGTCCCAACGTTCAGATGGGCACATCCCAACCACGTTAAAGCCACAATCCACATAGTGAATTTCGCCCGTCACGGCAGACGACATGTCGGATAACAGGTAGACCCCTGTATTTCCAAGCTCTTCCAAACCAACAGAGCGTTTCAAAGGAGCCGCAACCACATTGTATTTGAATGTTTTGCGGGCCCCACCAATGGCCGATCCGGCCAATGTGCGCATGGGACCTGCCGAAATCGCATTCACACGAATATTGTCCTGCCCCAAATCTGCTGCCAGATAGCGCACAGACGACTCAAGCGCCGCTTTGGCCACACCCATCACATTGTAATAAGGCATCACTTTTTCGGCCCCATAATAGCTGAGAGTCACGGCGGATCCCCCCTGTTTCATCAAAGGTGCCGCCCGTTTCATGACCGCTGTAAAGGAATAACAGGAAATATTCATCGAATTGAGGAAGTTTTCCAAGGTCGTATCAACGTAACGGCCTTTCAATTCTTCTTTGTTCGAGAACGCAATCGAATGCACCAGAAAATCAATCTGGCCCATCTCTTTTTCAATGGTCGCAAATGCCGCATCCAACGATGCCATATCCGACACATCACAATCAATCAGGGTTTTGACCCCGATTTCGGCCGCCAAAGGTTCCACACGTTTTTTGAACGCATCTCCCTGATAGGTAAAGGCCATTTCAGCACCTTGCTCCGCACATGCTTTGGCAATCCCCCACGCGATGGAATAGCCATTGGCCACGCCCATAATCACGCCTTTTTTGCCTTTTAATAATCCTGTCATTTTATGTTCCTTTTACTTCGCTTATCCCCTTGCGGGAGAGGGCTTTATTTTTCCTTTGGCCCCTCCCACAAAGGGAGAGGGTTCCGAATCTATTCGACCTTCGCAAACGCCAAGGTGCAGTTCGTTCCCCCGAATCCAAACGAGTTGGAGAGAATGGTCTGGTGTTGGACATTGTCCACACGTTCCCGCGCAATCGGCAATCCTTCCGCCAATGGGTCCAACGTGTCAATATTGATGCTGGGCGCCACGAAATTATGTTGCATCATCAACAGACTGTAAATCGCTTCCTGAACACCGGTGGCTCCCAAAGAATGCCCCGTCATCGATTTGGTCGAGCTGATATGCGGCAAGGGTTGATCCAGTGGTTCAAAAACTTCACGGATTGCGCCCAATTCTTTGGCATCCCCGACCGGAGTTGATGTTCCATGTGTGTTGATATAGGTGACAGGTTGTGTGCAGGTTTCCATGGCCTGACGCATACACCGCACAGCCCCTTCCCCGCTCGGAGCCACCATATCCGCGCCATCCGAGGTTGCACCATAGCCCACCACTTCGCCATAAATTTTGGCGCCACGGGCTTTGGCATGCTCATACTCTTCGAGCACCAGAATGCCGCCACCACCCGCGATGACAAATCCATCACGGTTTGCATCATAGGCACGGGAAGCTTTTTCGGGTGTTTCGTTGTATTTGGATGACATGGCTCCCATGCCGTCAAACAGCACGGACAACGTCCAATCCAGTTCTTCACCACCCCCTGCAAACATGACATCCTGTTTACCCATGGCAATCAATTCTGCGGCATTTCCAATGCAATGCGCCGATGTCGAGCAGGCCGATGAAATCGAATAATTCACGCCCTTGATTTCAAAATTCGTGCACAACGTGGCCGATGTGGTGGACGACATACACCGTGGAACCATAAAGGGGCCCACTTTTTTCGGACCAGATTCCAAAGCCGTTTTGGCGGCCTCGACCTGATTGCGGGTGGATGGCCCGCCCGAGCCAACAACAGCCCCCGTGCGCACGTTGCTTACATCGCTTTTGTCGAGTCCCGAATCGGCAATCGCTTGCTCCATGGCCAAATGCACATAGGCCGCTGAATCGCCCATAAAGCGCAACAAGCGCCGATCAATTTTTTCGGCCAGATTGATCTTTGGCAAGCCGTAAACCTGTGACCGGAATCCTTTGGCCGCGTAGTCTTCGGAGACCGTAATCCCCGATTTTCCGGCCTTCAACGACTCCAGAACCTCGTCCAGATTATTGCCGATGCACGAAATAATACCCATGCCAGTTACAACAACCCGACGTGGTGTAAAGGGTTTTAATAACGCCATAACGTTTTCCTTTCAGAGAGATTAAAGACTCCGTGGATTATCAAACAATCCAACCCGCAAATCTTTGGCATCATAAATCAGTTTGCCATCGACTAACACTTGCCCATCGGCAATCCCCAGAACGAGCGAGCGATTGATAACCCGTTTAATATCCAGATGATACGTGACCAGTTTATTTTCGGGCAGAACCTGTCCGGTGAACTTTAATTCGCCCAAACCCAGCGCGCGCCCCGATCCTTTGGCGCCCGTCCATCCCAGATAGAAGCCGAGCAATTGCCACACAGCATCCAACCCCAAGCATCCAGGCATCACAGGGTCACCTTCGAAATGGCACCCGAAGAACCACAGATCCGGATTGATATCGAATTCCGCCGTCAATTCACCTTTGCCGAACGCGCCACCTTCTGTAGAAATATGGGTGATTCGATCGAACATCAGCATCGGTGGCAACGGCAACTTGGCATTGCCAGGACCGAACACCTGCCCATGTCCGCAAGAGATCAACTCTTCACGGCTATAGGAACCCTTGGGGGAAAAGTCCCACCCCGCTTTTTCTTGAATCGCAATCATGCGCCTTTATAAAACCTTTGCAGATTTGTTACAATTGGAAATATTGTGTTACTCTCAGACAATTTATTTTTCATATATTTTGCGCTTGTGAAATTCAAAAATTCCGAATAGACCTCAATCACATATATGGCTATAATCACGCAAAAACGCCTTAAGGACTTGATCATGGCCTCTCAAAAATTTCGTAAGAACAGATTTTTTCTTCTCTCCTGTTATGGCGCAATCGCTTTAACAGTGGCCTTAGTTGCCTTTTTGATTGGGTTTCGTGGAAAGATCGAGGCGGATTCACGCACAGACAAAGTTATAGATTTTCGAAATCTTGAGCCCGCATCTGGAACACTTGATCTTGCTCCCATTCCGGGGGCGTCTGATACGGATCAAAAGAACAATGAAAAGAGGGCTGAAAAAGAAGAATTGCCACTGCGTATTTCTCCGGATAAACCCGAAGTTGTCAAACTTGATCGGGACGCTGTTAATGTACTGGTTGGAAGTGACGAAACATTGCGCGCTGTTCCGGACACAAATCGTACAATTGTTCTCATCCCTAAAAAACCCGGGGCCACCTATTTCAAAGCAATTGATGCCGAAGGAAAGGTTATTATGCAACGTCATGTAATTGTTGGATCAATTGAGAAGGGAAATCAGTATATCCGGATTCGTCGGGCTTGCGCGAATGATGATACAAACTGTAAACAATTCAGTGTTTATTACTGTCCCGACATGTGTCATGAAGTGAATGTGGTTCAAGGAAATGGCGGGGCTGGTGGAACCAATAACCGGACCCCCGATATTGCCCCATCAAACAACTCACCTGATGACTCCACGACCGAAGAGTATGTTGAGCCAGTAACCCCAAATCCCCCCTCCTCAACCCCTTCGTCATCACACTAATCAAAAATCAAAATTCCATGAATCCACTCAAAATATAGGTTACATATCACATGAATAAATTATCGCGCTTTTATTTTCCCTGCTGCCAATTTCCGGTCTTGTCCGTGATGGGGGTTTTAATCCTATCAATGGGTCTTACGGGATGCGGAACATCACCTAAGGCACCTGATACACAAATCTCTCAATCAAAACCTGCTGTGCAGGCCCCTAAACCGTCAAATGATGCTGATGTTTTGTATGGGGAAATCCGTGATGACCTGACAACGATTGAAACAATGTACCAACGGAATAAAACTGATGCGATGAATGCAGCTCGCTATGGGAAGGCATTGCGCGAGGCCGGGCAACTTAAAACAGCAAAAGCTATTCTCCTCCCGATTTCAGATAACAAGGATGTCGGCACCCTGGTCAATACAGAACTCTCGGCGATTTATCTTTCGGATGGTGATTTTAACCGTGCGGAATCTTTTGCCCGTAAAGCCGTAAAACAAGATGGTGCAAATTACCGTGCTTGGAGAAACCTTGGCAATGCACTGGATGCGCAAGAAAAATATGTCGAAGGAGAAACCGTATTCCGGCGATCTATGGACCTATGGACTGGTGATGATAAAGTCCCTGTGATGAACAACCTGGCCCTGAACCTCGCCGCGCAGGGATATACGGACAGGGCTTTAACCTTGCTTTACGAGGCAAAGAAATTAAGCCCTGACCGTATCGAGATTGAGCGGAATATCCGGATTATCCGGACATTGAGCGAGCCTCCGGAATTTTCCAAGGGAAAAAAACCCTTCCCCGAAACGAAAACTCCGGAATGACCCTGCATACGAAGCTGAGTCATTGCCAAAACAGTTGGGGAAATGGTTGAGGATTTTACCCCCCGCCCCCCAAATCAAACCCAGGACGCTGTGGCTGTTGAACTGCAGGCGTAGGTGCAAAACCAGCAAGTCCTGCCGGAGCTTGAGCTCCTTGAACCGCAGCCTCCAGACTACCAAAAAGCGTAGTAATTTGATTCTTTATTGGAGGAGAGTTGCTTTGTGCTCTTTTCGTTTCCAAATTCTCATACAAAAGAGCCAAGGTTTTTCCAGACACATTTTTTAAATCCGAGATCCCCTCAACACCAGCTTTACTTGGAGAAATGACTTTGTTAAGTCCCTCAATAATCCCTTGATCACCCATTGGTGCGTGATTTAAAATAGTCAAGGCACCCACAACAAATTTCTTCAGATCCGGAGAGTTTGTTAAATCAACACGCGCTGGTAAATTTGAAAGCGGATTTCCCGAGAACGCGTTCTGAACTGTATTAAAAAACCCCGAAAGCGTACTCCCAATGCCAGATACGCCGCTATCTACAGCGCTGCCAATCCGCCTTGCTGCCTCAGCTGCTGCCTCAGTTCCTGCCCGTTCCGCATTCCGGATAACACCGCCAGCAGTCTCTGCGACCTTTTGATGCGCTTGATTCACCCCTTGATTGATAAAATTGTCAACAACCCCACCAGCACCAGTTCGAATTTTTTTTCCCATATTAAAGTCCCTCTCTTTATATATTCATAATAAAAGACTACATTTTAATTATGAATAATAAATTAAAAAAACTCTTTTTTCTTTGGATATCTTCGTTGACAACGCTATCAAAGAATCTGCTCATTTTATGTGACGTATTATGTGACGTAAGCTATAATATGATAGCCTTGTCTTTCTGTGTTTCTTAAGTGAAAAAACTGGCAAAATACATCAGATTTGTTATAACGAAAGGGTATAACAGAAAGATGGTCTTATGCCCGCCGATAAAAAATCCTATTATATCACCACTCCTATTTACTATGTGAACGATAAACCCCATCTGGGGCATGCCTATACGACCATTGCGTGCGATGTATTGGCGCGGTTCAAACGTTTGGATGGATATCATGTGCGATTTATGACGGGCACGGACGAGCACGGATTAAAGGTTAAACAATCGGCTGAAAAAGCTGGAATTTCTCCGCAGGAATTTACCGATAACGTGTCCCAGAATTTCCGCGATTTATGCACCGCGATGAATTTTTCCAATGATGATTTTATCCGGACCACCGAGGAACGCCATATTGCGGCGTGTCAGGCGTTGTGGAATGAATTGGTCAAACGCGGCGAGATTTATCTGGATAAATATGCCGGATGGTACGCGGTACGGGATGAGGCTTATTACGCCGAAGATGAACTCCGTGATGGCCCGAATGGCAAGAAAATCGCGCCATCGGGAGCCGAAGTGACGTGGATGGAAGAAGAAAGCTATTTCTTCCGTCTGTCGGCATGGGGCGATAAATTGATGGAATTCTATGCCGCGCATCCCGATTTTTGTATGCCGGAAACTCGCTTTAATGAAGTCAAAAGTTTCGTGCGTGGTGGATTGAAAGATCTGTCGGTCTCGCGGACGACATTTGATTGGGGAGTTCCGGTTCCGGGCAATGACAAACATGTGATGTATGTCTGGATTGATGCGCTCACCAATTACCTGACCGTTGCCGGATATCCGCATGATGTTTCGGAATTCTGGCCAGCCGATTTGCACATGGTGGGCAAGGATATTTTGCGGTTTCATGCGGTGTACTGGCCAGCATTTTTGATGGCTGCCGGGATTGCGCCCCCCAAACGTGTGTTTGCGCATGGATGGTGGACGATCGAGGGCGAGAAAATGTCCAAATCTTTGGGGAACGTCATTTCTCCATATGATTTGATCGATACCTATGGGGTTGAGCCTTCCCGTTTTGTGTTGCTGCGGGAGGTGCCTTTTGGCAATGATGGAGATTTCTCACACAGCAATGCGCGCAACCGGATTAACAACGATCTGGCCAATGGCTTGGGAAATCTGGCCCAGCGGACATTGTCCTTTATTTATAAAAAT
>JAEUKP010000022.1 GCA_016794145.1 Alphaproteobacteria bacterium
GAATAAACGAGCAGCCTCACGCTTGCTCATTCCTTCTTTTATCTGCGCTAAAACTTTGCGACGAAATGTAATCGGATAATGCATCCCGCATCCTATCACACAAATATAATACGTCCAATCAATATTTTAAATTACTATAGTTACTGCATGACAAGATAACGACGTAGCCGATCACCTGTAACGTGAGATCATATCGTGGATATCTTCGTCTAGGAACTCGAAACCTCGGGCCAATTCCTCGATCATGATTTCGCGGATCAAAAGACCCAAATCTTCTCCTGTTTCACACCACACATCCAGTATAGGGCGACGATAAACAATAATCTTGTCTTCGCCGTTCGCAACTTTCTTTTGAACACCTGGCGAGATTTCTTTGGCTGAATGATAAAGAGCCAATAATTCATAAGGCGTATCAATCTCAAGATCCTGCATTGTTGCGTCATCCGGAAACTCTTCAACCTCAAGAAGAAGGTCATTGCATTTTGCAGATAATTCATCCGGAAGACTTTCCAAAGCCTGACGGGCAAAAACACCGATATCATCGGCAGTCGGAGGAGAGGAAAAATTCATTATGATTTCTTGTCTAGAAACGGCCTTGGCTGTCATCATGGACTCCTCCCTTGCGTCAAATTGTTTGATTGATTCGTACAATAGCGTAAAAAAGGGAGGATTGGCAATCCTCCCTTTTCGAATTACAAAAATATCTAATCAACAATATTCGTTGCGGCCGTTTTTGTTTGATCAACAGATACTTTTACATCTTCCAATGCATTGACAATATATCCCAAATTTCCGGTAACCTCGCCCATTGCTTGGGATGCGCTCTGCATATTTGATGACATATCTCTGGCCACTGCGCTTTGCTCCTCAATCGCGCCTGCAACTCCGGCAACATATCCTCGCGCATTATCAATACAACTCATAATCGACTGCAACCCGTTCGCAACAACCGAAACAACATCCTGAATATTGTTAATCTCTGCACCGATTTTATGTGTTGCCTCGGCGACCTGTGTTGCCAGCCCCTTGACCTCGGATGCAACGACAGCAAAGCCTTTCCCGGCTTCACCTGCCCTTGCAGCTTCAATCGTTGCGTTCAAAGATAATAAATTAACCTGTTCTGCAATCTTTTGGATAAGACTGACAATCCCCGACATTGCTTGTGCAGCTTCCAATAATTTCTTTGTTTCTACATCTGTTTCAACAACTTTTTGAAAGGCTTCATCCGCAGCAGTCGCTGTCTTACTCATGGTTTGAGAAATTTCAACAACAGACGCATGAAGCTCCTCAGCCCCTGCGGCAACAGTTTGCACATTCGATGTTGTTTCGCTGGCCCCACTCGATGCCGCTGCTGTCTGCTGATTAACAATTCCAACAGCATCATCAATTCTTGACAAATAACGGCTCATCTCAGACTTAATGGACTTTAATTGATCAATATTTTTTGTAATATTCGTTGCAAATTTAACAACTTTGAAAACCCGACCATTCAGATCAAGAATAGGGTTATAAGATGCCTCAATCCAAACTTCCTTTCCACCTTTTCCTATTCGCTTATACTGAGCACTTTGGTAAACACCAGCGCGTAAATCATCCCAGAATTTTCTGTACTCTGCGGTATCGCGATAAGACGGCTCAACAAACATGCTGTGATGTTTTCCTCTGATTTCGGCCAATTCATACCCAAGTGTTTTTAAGAAATTTTCATTTGCTGTGATAATTGTTCCGTCAAGATTGAATTCTATAACGGCCTGAGATTTATTAATAGCAACGACCTTTGCCTGATTATCCATGACCGACGAATCAGTCCATTCGACAACATACCCATTCCGTTCTTTCTGTTCGTTAAACAAGGGATAAGCCCGCAAGTTAAAGACCATTCCACCAACACGAATAGAGGTTGAATACGGATCATTTAGCTTTGCAAGCATGCCTCTTTGATGGGCAGGGTTTTTGTGAAAAATATCAATGTTTTTTCCAATCAAATTTTCTACATCGAAATGCGGCAGATCTTTCCGGATATCATGCTCTACTTTTCTAAGAAAATTTCTAACAGAATCGTTCATATAAACGATATTCAGGTCGTTATCAGCGATCATAACACCTGTTGAAACCCCTGATAAAGCACCGATAAATTTTGAAAAATGGACATGGCTGCCATGTGACTGGGCGGCACGCGAGAAAATCATCTATATCTCCTTAGTTAGAATAAGTATTGCATTACACAGAAACTAAAAACTGTAATACTCAGACCACCAGAATAT
The DNA here is from genome assembly GCA_016794145.1 of Alphaproteobacteria bacterium. Classification (GTDB taxonomy): domain Bacteria; phylum Pseudomonadota; class Alphaproteobacteria; order Micavibrionales; family Micavibrionaceae; genus UBA1573. The sequence goes on from JAEUKP010000022.1 coordinate 2,265, forward strand.
ACTTCACTCAGATTTTCTCAACCACACATCGAAAATTTAGATTTTTAAACTCTCCGCTTTGGGCATATCTGCCATCGCTTTATCAATATCATCTGAAAACGGCATCGCCGTCTGCGTCCCTATTTTCAAGCATGTCAGGCTCCCTGCAACACTGGCACGACGCATCGCCTCTGTCAATTCTATGCCGTCATGAATCGCTGCGGCAAGAGTACCACAGTATGCATCCCCGGCACCAGTGATATCAACAACCTGAGATTGATCGATCGGCATGATCGGAACCCCCCAGGCTTTTCCATCTTTTGTAACCGCAACCGACCCACCCCTTCCAATCGTAATGATGCAGGTCAATTGTCCTTCAATGGCAAGAGCCTGGGCAAGTTTAATCGCGTTATTTTCTGTTTTAAGATTAAGCTTCGCTGCAATCTGTCTGGCTTCAATACTGTTCACAATTAAATAATCAAGAAGGCCAAATGCTTTTTTAGGAAGTGTGATCGCGGGGGCAAGGTTCAAAATTGTTTTGACCCCTCTGCTATGGGCACGCTCCAACAACGTAATTGTCTGGTCAACAGGAAGCTCCATCTGCATCAACAGAACATTTCCTTTATTCAGAATTTCATCAGGAACCTGATCATGAATAACCTCTTTATTGGCACCTGACATCACAATAATGGTATTTTCACCCGTTTTATCGCGGCTTACAACCGCGAGACCGGTGTCTTCGTTATCCGTATAAGCAACACCGGACACCATAACACCGTTGGCCTTTAATTCTTCGCGCAAAATCTTACCATAATCATCATTTCCAACACGACCGATCAAAGCAACTTTTGAACTGCTCGCACGGGCCGCAGCCAGGGCCTGATTTCCACCTTTCCCACCAGGTGAATGAACATAACCTTTGGAAAGAACCGTCTCGCCCGGTTCAGGGAAATTTTCCAGTTGGACAGAAATGTCCATATTAAGAGATCCGAAAACAATAATCATTCTTCATTCTAACATAATTTAAATAGAAACAATACACGCAATGCAACATAAGATCTGACAATAAAAATATTTTTTGGCAAACCGTTTGCAACGGTTTATAACTGGAAAATAAAATAGAAAGACCGTAAAGCAGAATGGATTACCCCAGTTTTTTTAAAGCCCGTATCGCAGACCTGAAACAAGAAGGCCGTTACCGCAATTTTGCAAATCTTGAGCGTTTAGCGGGTCGCTTTCCAACTGCACTTTACCATGATCCTTCTGGATCAAACCGTGAGGTGACCATCTGGTGCAGCAATGATTATCTGGGAATGGGACAAAACCCAAAGGTTTTGAATGCCATGCACGATGCCCTTGATAAATCAGGCGCGGGAGCAGGAGGAACCCGAAATATTTCTGGTACAACAAAATATATTGTCGACCTAGAATCTTCCTTATCGGATCTGCACCATAAAGATTCCGCTCTTGTCTTCCCCTCTGGCTATACTGCCAATGAAGGGGCTTTATCAACGATCACAAGCCTGTTACCTGATTGCCATGTTTTTTCGGATGCTTTGAACCATGCCTCAATGATCCATGGTATTCGCGATGGAAAATCCACGAAACATATTTACAGGCATAATGATCTGAACCATCTTGAAGATCTATTAAAATCATCACCTGCAGACACTCCTAAATTGATCGCCTTTGAATCTGTGTATTCGATGGAAGGAGATATCGCCCCAATCAAAGATATTTGTGATCTTGCTCAACGATATCATGCGATGACTTATCTTGATGAAGTCCATGCCGTTGGCGTTTACGGTCCACGCGGAGGGGGCGTTGCCGAAGAACAGGGTGTCATGGATCGTATCGATATCATCGAAGGCACTTTTGGTAAGGCCTATGGGTTAATGGGGGGATTTGTGACCGGGAATTCTGCAGTCATTGACGCCATTCGGTCATACTCTGGTAACTTTATTTTCACAACAGCCCTCCCTCCTGTTTTGTGTGCCGGAGCCCTCGCAAGTGTCGAATATCTGAAAACATCTTCTGTTGAACGCAATATTGTCAGGCAAAATGCACGTCTTTTAAAATCAAAACTCGACTCTCTTGGGTTATCTTATTTGCCAGGAGATAGCCATATCGTCCCTTTGATGGTCGGAGATTCAACCTGTTGCAAGGCATTAACAGACTCTTTGCTTCAAAACCATGATATCTATGTCCAACCTATTAATTATCCAACTGTTCCAAAAGGAACCGAACGAATGAGGCTAACAGCAACAGCCGTTCATACTACAACACATATTGATCATCTGGTTCTATCGTTAAAGAAAATATGGACTGAGAACCATGATCTTTTAAACCTGCGTGCGGCTTAAATTTATATAATCTTCTTTGCGTTTTTGCTCCTTCATGTTACCATATTTCCTTCACCATAGGGGATCAGTATGGCACAATCCTATTTACAAAAATGCATCCTGGAAGCCTTGGCCAAAGCCAAGGGCAATGAAACAAAAGCAAGGGCTTTGATTGCGGCCCAGGCTCTTGATGATCATGATCTCTTGATCGCCCTATCAAAACCACATTTATCCGGGATTGTGGCCCATGCGGTTGGTCGCCAATCGATTCAGATCAAAGCAAAAAAGGATCGTCTCGAAGATTTACCTCCATTGCCCAAACCTCCCTCATCAAAAGGAACCAAAGAAAATGATTTTGCCCTCGACCTGTTAAAGGCACTGGGTGGAAATAATGTGGCAAAATTCGGGGTTGAAGATGCGGCCCCCCGTGTTGGCAAAAAGCCAGCGTCACAGCAACATGTAAATGCCTTGAAATTAATGGCCGCAAAAAGCAAAACAAATAAAAAACGGTAGAGTCTCTTGTCTTTAAATAGCCCTCTTCTTCAGGTTCAACGGATTGAATTTTTGCGGAATTCAGGATGGGCTGGTTCGCATGAAATTCCGATTAGTGGTGACTGGTCACAACGGGCGTTTTTCCGGATGGATCGAAAAGGAAAGACCTCAATCTTAATCCAATCTTTTCCTGATGATGATCCACGGGCAACCCCGGGCCACAGATTAAAAGATTTTGTTAGAATTTCAGAATATCTAAATGAATTGGGACTTTCTGCGCCTGATATCTATGCTCAAGACATGGCACACGGGCTTTTGCTGGTTGAAGATTTTGGATCACAAGATTTTCTATCTCTCATTCTACAAAGCAAAGGGATGGAAAGGGATATGTATCTTCTTGCAACATCCTCTTTGAAATACCTTTATAAAAAAACAGAATTTATTGCGATTGATCTTCCCGACTATTTTTCCAGCCATATCCACAAAGGTCACCAACGCGTTGTAGATTGGTACATCCCGGCTGTTCTGGGCCGTACAAATTCCGATCAGATGGTCACAGACTATTTGGCGATCTGGAAACAGATTGAAAAAGAACTCCCTCCACCACGGCGCCGTTTCGTACATGGAGATTTTCATCCTGGGAATTTGATGTGGCTCCCCGCTCGCCAACATTTCAGGCAGGCCGGTTTTCTTGATTTTCAACAGGCCATGATTGGTCCAACTCCGTATGACCTGGTTAATCTGTTAGAAGATGCTCGCCGTGAAGTCCCAATTGAATTGCGCGAAGAATGTCTGCGTTTTTATACTGATGGATTATCAAATGAAGATCGTGAAAATATTCTCGCGTGGTATCCTGTTTTGGCAACGCAATTTCACTGCCGTGTTATCGGGCAAGCGATTCGCCTTGCACTTCGCGACCAAAAAACGCGTTTACTATCCATCATCCCGGTTCTGCGCCGCCACATTATCCGTGATCTGGGAAATCCACATTTAAAATTGTTAAAAGACTGGTTTTTATCCCAAGGGATTGATTTTCATGAAACGACACCCCTTGATCTTGAAAAAATAAAGGGTTTTATTCGCCCGGACGCGCATTGATCTTTCTTGCATTTTCTGGTGTTTTTCCTTAATTTGGCCGCCGTATTCCCAGAAAATGAAAGGATCTTAAAATGTCGTCTGTTGTTGCTTCCCGTCTTGGGCGGATCAAACCATCTCCTACTATTGCTGTGACCACACGTGCGGCCGAACTGAAAGCAGCCGGAAAAGATGTGATCGGGTTAGGAGCCGGTGAACCCGATTTCAATACACCGGATTTCGTGATTGAAGCGGCCTATGCGGCCATGAAAAAGGGGGAGACAAAATACACGGCGGTGGATGGGACTCCGGCTTTGAAAGATGCGATTATTGCCAAGTTCAAACGCGATAATGGTTTGACCTATGAACGCAGCCAAATCACTGTGGGAACAGGTGGCAAACAGGTACTGTACAATGCCTTGATGGCGACCCTTAACCCGGGCGATGAAGTCATTATTCCTGCGCCTTATTGGGTGTCGTATCCCGATATGACGATTTTGGCGGAAGGCACTCCGGTCTTTGTGCCATGTCGTGAAGAAGCCGGTTTCAAATTGCAAGCCGATCAATTGGAAGCTGCGATTACTCCGAAAACAAAATGGCTGATTCTCAATTCGCCCAGCAACCCGACAGGTGCGGCGTATAGCTATGACGAGATGAAAGCCTTGACCGATGTTCTGGTCAAATATCCGCATGTTTATATTATGACGGATGATATTTACGAACATCTGGTTTATGACGATTTCAAATTCTTTACACCGGCTCAGGTCGAACCAAAACTGTATGACCGCACTCTGACCTGCAACGGGGCGTCGAAAGCCTATGCGATGACAGGCTGGCGGATTGGGTATGCGGCAGGTCCGAAAGATATTATCAAGGCGATGGGCGCGGTGCAGTCGCATTCCACCTCGAACCCATGTTCGATTTCCCAGGCGGCAACTGTGGCGGCTTTGAATGGGGATCAATCGTTCCTCAAAGACTGGTGCGCAACCTACAAGACCCGCCGCGATATGGTGGTAGATATGCTGAATGCGGCCGAAGGGATTACCTGTCAGAAACCGGAAGGCGCATTTTACGTGTACCCGTCTTGTGCCGGATGTATCGGAAAAACAACGCCGGACGGGAAAGTGATTTCCAGCGATGCAGATTTTGTGACCTATCTGCTGGAAACGGTTGGTGTCGCAGCTGTGCATGGAGAAGCCTTCGGCTTGTCGCCGTATTTCCGCATTTCGTATGCCACATCGACCGATGCTTTGGTTGAGGCATGCACGCGCATTCAAAAAGCCTGTGCTGATCTGAAAGGAACAGCCTCAAAGGTGGCGTAACTATCTGCGACGAGCAATCCAGGGTATCCGATTTCTATTTCGAAGTACCAAGTCGTACACAAACCTATCAGATATATTCGACCTAGATAATCGACTGGCGTTCAAACAGGTATAGCAGAATTCAAATAAAATGATTCAAATTTAAGCTGGAGATTTTCCCCCTCCCCCCTCCCTCTCCTAAGTCTCTTTCACTGGGGAGAGAGGGAGGGGGGAGGAGGCGAGTTCATAAAAATAAGCTTATTTTATTTGACGTAGACTATATGTTTTTCTGGAGTGCAAAATACGGCAAGACATTCTCTATCGAAAATTGGGGTCTGATCTTGCCCCTGGATCTGCCGCGCTTTTTATGGGGCGTCTGGATGGTAGAAAGTTGCCAGAAAGATTCACTAATATACTTCGTCGTACCGCCCCCCAATTAAAATCATGGGAGATAATTATCCTTGTTAAATCCGGGCTGGCTTTGGCCAGAAAACAACCTGCCAGATGTCCGATTTTATAAGGGGCTGTATCGCAAGTTGGAACGATGCTTGGACTTGGAAATTGAGCTGGGATTTCATCTGGAGTGTCCGATATGACTTTCTCTCTCACCATATAGGGATCAACCCACACACGAATACGCGCGATCGCTTGCTCCACAGTCATTGCAAGGTTTTGTGTGCCCCCTAGAAGGGTTCTGGCAAGCTTTTCATATTCTTCTTTCCGTGCGGCGATGTCATCAAGTGTTTCAATGGTAAGGTTGGTGCGTTGTCGGGCAGAGTTATCAATTGATGAAAAACGATGCTTGCTGAGGGTTATCAAAGAAGTAATCTGTGAGGAACCTAAGAATTCCTGAAGATCTTCGATATGGGCTGACTGTCGGTGTAAAGCAGCATAACTTTGGTATACCCCTGTCAGATGGTTCCGGATAAATGAGTTATCTCGAAACGATGCGGGAAGTTCTGTGTGATGAATATTACCAACCATTACATATCTGAATGTTTTTTGTACAAAAGCTTTTTGTAGCTTTATGAGAACAGCCAAAGGGTTTTGATCAGTTAATGTATCGATATATTTTCCATCTGGCGCGGGTAAAATTCCTGGAATGGCCGTTGCTTTTAAAAGAATATCAACCAGAGATGTGCTTCCATCCGCATGGCTGTATTCTGGTCCTGAGGCATGAGATATTTTTGAAATTCTTTGGGAATCCCCATCGATTGCATGCGTCCTGATAAAGATATTTCCTGTTACATCAGCGAGAGTTTTTTTTCCAAAAACATTTTCAAGAGCAGTCTTTAAGCCTGTTGGATCAAAGTGTCTGTTTTTGCGTGCAACGGCTTGTGATAGGAAAAATTTACGATCAGGTAAAACATTTGGGAGTTCCCTCATGAACACATCAAGAATTTCTTCTGCGGATTTAAAGTGCAGTCCAAGCGCGACAATTGCTCCACCAGAATCGGCTATAATTGAAGGAAAAAGGTTGGGAATGCGTTTGCCTGTTATCAACTCAATAATGGCACACTTAATAAGTTGTCCTAAAACAAGAGTCCCACCCCCATGGAGCTGTAAAATCGGATGGGCATCTTCGGTAGAATGCGGCATAAAAAATTTCTTTTTTCTATAATAAATCTTATAGATTTGTAGTCGATCTGCTTGGTTTTGCCAAACAAATTATCAAGGCTTTATTCTTTATTTTATCTCATCTCATAATTTTTGATTAATAATTCGCATAACTCATCGAAAGCTTTGCGATTTTCTTCTAAGGTCATTTCAAAGAAGTTTTTAAGACGATGAATGTTCTCAGGGCTTGCATCATCAATTTTGATATTCGGGTAATCTTCTAAATAGGGGCCAGAAACCATTGATTTATTAAAAACATAAAGATTCCCCCCCATCTCTGTTTCAAAAGCCTCTATCAAAGCGGTTTCCGGCGCATGAAAAAAGATATTAATAAGCGGCATATCATTTTTAGGGTCAACAACGCCCAAAGATCCATATCTATCCCAATCGTCTTTCCGAATTGATGTATTGGAATAGCCCGTTCCCAAAACAATCATAATAAGGGGCCGATTAGGTGGTAAATGAGGCCGCAAAGCGCCCATATAACTGATACACGGATTGTCAAAGACACTCCCGTCAATCGCGGCAATTGATCCAGTGGGACTGTCGGGAGTTTTCTTAACAGGGAAGGAATAACACTGGAAATAAGTGGGTGCCGCCGTACTTCCCATGACGGCATCATAAATACTTACCTCTGGACAGGGGGGGCCATTTACAGCCCCTTCGAATTTCAGGTTTTTTAACCACATTGCATGCCCTCCCTCATTTAGGAAAGGGTTTCCACGATGTTGTCGCCCTTGGGATGCATTTTTGTAACTCGCCGTCCCTTCAATATTGTAAACTGGGATTATCAGACTTTTAAGAGAATCCGACATCTTTTGGCGCCCATACAAAGCACGCAAAGACCGGCCCAAACTTGCCTGTTCATAATGTCCATGTCTGACAAGATTTCCAAGCTGTTCGAACCCTAATGTCCGATTGTTAAAATCGTGAATCATACTACGAAGAGACCGGAAAGAATCCCGTGGGAAAATGTGCCCCCCTTCACGTTCATAAAACCGGACCATATGACGAGCCCTGAATTTCGGCTTGGATGGATCATGTGGATCCGGGATGTTTAACCCCGCATTCAAAATCGATCCGGTAGAAGGTCCCATAAAAATATCGACCATATCGGTCATATAAAGACCCGTGACTTCTTCGATGCGTTGCATAAAATGTGCGGGAATAAGCCCACGCATCCCGCCACCATAATTATAAAGGGCGATAATCGGTTTTTCTGAAAAAGTCATGGTGTGGGTCATAAAAAAGATACTGAAGGCAGTTAGGTATGATTCTGTCCGAAGGAGTTTACCCTAAAAATCTTGCTCAGAACACCATCAAAAAAGAAAAAAACCGGGCTTTATGCCCGGCGAGTTGAACAGGGAGGTTTCACGTCTCGAAAGACGGAAAAGAACCAAAAGGTTCTGAGCACGCTTATATAAAAAAAAGGTTTAAACAACCAGACTTATTTCAATATGTCAGGCATGAGTAAAACGCATACCCCTCCCTCAACCCGCTTTAAAACTTTGTTTTCCTGACCAGATCAATCAGAAAATCACGGAAAATAGCGATTCTTTTCGAATGTCTACGATCTTCAGGGTAAACAAAATACATATCAATAACTGGAATTTTTGTGTCTGGCAGAATCGTTTGAAGATCAGGAAGACTTTCCGCCATAAAACGTGGCAAAACACCTATTCCTGCCCCAGATCGAATGGCTTGACGGATAGTAGATATGGAATTCATTAAAATCATATTCGGATTTTTGGTGATGGGTATTCCGGCTTGCTCAAACAAACTGTTTGGATTTTTATAAGGAACAAGAGCCTGATCGGGATAAGCAATCAAGGTATGATTGCTTAGATCATTTAATTTACGAGGAATCCCATACCGAGAGATATATTCGTTGCTCGCACAAATAACAAATGAAATACCAGCTAAATGTTTTTGGACTAACTCCGACTGCTCTGGCTTATAAAGACGAACAGCGGCATCAGCCTCACGCAAACCCAGATTAAAGATGCGGTCATCCAATAGAAGGGTCAACTCAATTTCAGAATGCTTTCTGTGGAAATCACCAATATGGGGGCCAAACCACGACGTACCCAAAAACTCAGGAAGCGTTACGCTTAAATCACCATCTGTTGTATCGCGTGCATCACTTAACTGACCTTCGATCGCCATCATTTTTGTAAAGATATCGCTTGATGTTTCAAACAACAATTCTCCCTGCTCTGTCAGAATCAATCCACGAGCATGGCGATGGAATAGCGTAATTCCCAAATCCTCTTCAAAGGATGAAATGTGCCGGGATACAGCGGATTGCGAAAGATTAAGCGATTCTCCGGCATGGGTAAAACTGCCTGCCTTGGCTACCATATGAAAGATCCGGAGCTTATCCCAATCCATTGCCATTACTCAGCAACCTCTTTCCTCGAATGTCCGGATGCAGCGATAAAGCGATCTGCCTCAAGTGCGGCCATACATCCCATACCCGCAGCCGTAACGGCCTGACGGAAAACTTTGTCCTTTACATCCCCTGCCGCAAAAATACCTTCGATATTTGTTGCCGTAGAATCAGGTGCCGTCAGAATATAGCCACTTTCATCCATATCAATCTTACCTTTAAACAACTCTGTTGCCGGATCATGCCCGATTGCAACGAATATCCCATCCAATTTTAATTCAGATGTCGCATTTGTTTTCAGGTTTTTAAGAATAACACCCGTTACCCCGACTGGTGCCTCTTTTGTACCAGGAGGGTTCCCGATAATCTCTTCTACGGCACTGTCCCAAATGACTGAAATTTTAGGATGGGAAAATAATCTATCCTGGGCAATTTTCTCGGCACGCAAAGAATCGCGGCGATGAATAAGGGTTACTTTGCTGGCAAACTGTGTCAAGAATAAGGCTTCTTCAACGGCAGAATTTCCCCCCCCGATAACCGCGACCTCTTTCCCGCGATAAAAAAACCCGTCGCATGTCGCACAGGCAGAAACACCATAACCGCGATAAATTTGTTCTGACTCCAGGCCTAACCACCTTGCTTTTGCGCCGGTACAGATAATAACGGTGTCAGCGATATATACAGTCCCACTATCACCCGTTGCAGTAAAAGGGCGTTTACTGACATCAAGATCAACGATCATATCCGTAATCAATTGTGTTCCGACATGCTCTGCCTGCGCTTTCATTTGTTCCATCAACCAAGGTCCCTGGATAGGATCGGCAAAACCTGGATAATTCTCGACATCTGTTGTAATGGTTAACTGCCCTCCTGGCTCCATTCCAGTGACAAGAACAGGAGAGAGGTTGGCGCGGGCTGTATAAATCGCGGCAGTATATCCCGCAGGGCCAGAGCCAATGATAAGGACGTTTGTTGTGATATGGTTTTTTGTCATGATATCCATGATGTAATAGAGGTGGGACAAAAGGTAAAGAGGAGAAGATCCAATCTATGAAAATAATCCGCATCTTTCACGGATAATCGTTGCAACATACTGTGAATCATCAAGGGGGCGATAATCCCAATGGTCAAAGACCCCCTTAAATTCTTGCACTGCACCATAATTTTTTAGATTTTCAATCAATTGGGCCTGCCTGTGTGTCAGGCCGGGCATTGGAATCACATAAACAGGTTTCCCTGTCGTGGCAGCCTCGGAAATCATTGACGTTGAATCTGCGGTCACCAAAATGAAATCGGCATAAGCCAACATCCCCATATAAGGATTTTCGGATTTACCATTCCAAACATAGTTTTGACCTGTGGTGAGCGCCGTATGCAAAAGTTTTGTATTTTCGGTTCCTGTGCGACGCGATGTTGTGACCATCAGATTTTCAAAGGGTCGTAATGAACAAGAAAGAGATATTGCTTCTTCGCGTGTAAATTCATGACGTTTTGTTGTTCCTCCGATCAAGACGGCGATACGAGGGCATGACAAATTCTGGAATAACGGGGCAAACTGATTCCGCGCCTCTACCAGTCCTTGGGGGGTAATGCGGTTCGGTGTTGCGACCGTGACAATAACATTATCACCGCGTGTCGGATCATGTTGAGGAACGACGACCAGATCAAACTCTTTAGGGTTTATCCGTGGGTCCTGGATTTGTACGGTAAATGTTTTTCCTTTGCTCTGTTTTCTAATATAACGCGAAACGGCAATGCTTTTGCGTCCTGATGCGATCAAAATATCAGGCCACATATCGGGGGATGCGGGATCAAGACGTTCTTGAAATGTAAATCTGGATTCACATCGTAAATACGGAGAAAGCAATTTCCAAGGTTGTCGCAACGTAATGCGCTTAACAACGGGGATTATTCCGATCGACTCTGCGACGCCCAGACACTGGTTCTCTGTTCCGGTCAGGCCCTCTGTTACAATCCAAATAATGGGCGGAGGTCGGTTATCTGGCATTATCAAAAACTCTTTACAAATATATTTTATATTGAGGGGATAAAAATTGTTTCAATTTTTTAAAAATAATGTACATAAAGTACACAATAAATAAGGAATACAATAAAAAATGACTCAACGTAACCAAAATCCAGTTCTCCCTGAACCAAAACAAGTGAAGCTTGATAGAATAGATCGTAAAATTATTGCCGATTTACAACGTGATGGTCGCATTACCAATGTTGAATTGGCAAAAAATGCTGGTATTTCAGCCCCTCCCTGCTTGCGCCGCGTCCGCAATCTAGAAGAATCAGGCCTGATTCTTTCCTACCATGCACGGGTCAATGCGTCTGTGCTGGGCTATCCGATGACTGTTTTCACGAGCGTTAAATTAAAAGCTGTTGGCGAGGGTGAACTGAAGAAATTTGAACTTCAGATTGACCAATGGGATCGTGTGCGTGAAGCCTATATGATGACAGGGGATAATGATTTCCTGTTAAAGATTGTTGCGCGTGATTGGGATGACTATCAAAATTTCCTGACAACAGAACTTTTGGAAAGCCCGAATGTTGCATCAGTCAAATCATCTTTATCAATTAAAACATCCAAGCTATTAGCCGGTGTGCCGATCTCTGCCTAGAAATTCGAGTTGAACATTAAGACCAAAAGGATTTTCGGTTTATGCGACTGGCTGCTTATCAACCTGATATCCCCCAAAACACAGGCGCCCTCATCCGCCTCTGTGCCTCCTTTTCTGTCCCTTTAGACTTGATCGAACCTTTTGGTTTTTTATGGGATGAAAAGAAAATTCGCGTCTCTGCGATGGATTATTTCGATCTGGTCACTATCACGCGCCATTCCTCATGGCAGACATTTGAAACATGTTTTAAAACCCAGCGTATTATCCTTTTATCAACAAAAGCGTCGGTTCATTACACGGAATTCGAATTCCAACCTGATGATATTCTGCTGCTCGGGCGCGAAAGTGCGGGTGTTCCCGATGAAATCCACATGAGGTTACCTCACCGGGTTAAAATTCCTTTAAACCCGGCCGCCCGATCGATCAATATGGCAATGGCGGGTGGCATTGTACTGGCTGAGGCCCTGCGCCAGACAAGTGGTTTTCCATCTTGACCGATCCTCTATAAATGTGACAAATACGGGATGACTGTCCACTTCAATGATCTTCAAAAACGACACGCCGCTGATTTTTTTCTAAATCTGCGCGATCGTATTTGTACAGAATTTGAAGCGATTGAAACCGAGCTCGAGGGAACAATTCACAAAAACAAAGCCCCGGGTCGATTTGAACGGACGACCTGGAATCGTCCCAGCGACGATAGCTCGGATGGCGGCGGAGGTGAAATGTCGGTGATGAAGGGCCGTGTCTTTGAAAAAGTCGGTGTCAATATTTCGACTGTTCATGGCACGTTCAATCCTGAATTCCGCGATAAAATACCGGGAGCCATAGATAGTCATGGCGCATTTTTTGCCACAGGTATTTCTCTGGTAGCCCATATGCAATCGCCCTTTGTACCCGCAGTTCATATGAATCTTCGTATGATTACAACATCAAAATCATGGTTAGGCGGTGGGACGGATTTAAATCCGGTTTATCCGAATGAAGATGATACCAAAACATTCCATGCCGATTTAAAAGAATCTTGTGACCGCCATAATCCCGGTTATTATGCGCATTTCAAAGACTGGTGTGATCGGTATTTTTTTCTGCCCCATCGCAATGAGATAAGAGGAGTCGGCGGTATATTTTTCGACGAGCTGAATACAGGAAATTTTGATACAGATTTTGCATTTCAAAAAGACGTCGGGGAGACGTTCTTGGCAACCTATCCCGGCATTGTTCGCAGACACATGAATCGGGAATGGACTCCTGAAAACCGTGAACATCAACTGATTCGAAGGGGGCGATACGCTGAATTCAATCTGCTTTATGATCGGGGGACCGTTTTTGGGTTGAAAACAAACGGCAATACCGAAGCGATCCTGATGTCCATGCCCCCCGAGGTAAAATGGGGATAAGACATATTTCTTGTGCCTTAGGGCGTGTCATCAATGGAACCAAAGTGGACTCTGTGTCCTCTGTGGTGAAAAAGCGGGAATCTCGTCACAAAATCTCTCAATTGATAACACGCCCTATATTTCTACGGAAAAGTTTTTGGATGGACACTTACCAAGCAGAGTACCGTCGCTGTTTACAACCCAATATCGGCGATGGCAGAGGCCAGAATGTCCGCGCTGTGGATCAGGGCGGTTTTTTCGGCGTCATTCAAGGATGGGTACAAGGTGTGCACGACACCTTTGGCACTGATAATCCGTGGGAATGACAGGCTGACCAATCCCAAATGCGGTGCAATATTGGCTGTTGGTACCGAACACGTAATCACCTTGTTTTCATCGCGAATAATCGCCTGTGCCAACCGCGCCATACCGGCCCCGATGCCAAACCATGTGGCCCCTTTTCCCTTAATAATGTTGTACGCCGCACGGCGGACACCCTCATCAATTCTTTGCCGCACCTCTTCGGTCACCGGTGTTCCGACCTGATTGGCAAAATCAACCAGATGCAAATTCCCGACCGTGGCCTCGGACCAATGCAGGACTTCGGAATCACCATGTTCGCCCAAAACATAGGCGTGGATCGAATGACTGGAGACACCCAAATGCGATCCCAACAAAGACCGGAACCGTGCCGTATCGAGGATTGTTCCAGACCCGATCACACGCTCCGGCGGAATGCCATGGGTTTTGGCCGCGATTGATGACACCATATGGGTCATCACATCCACTGGATTGCTGGCAATCAACAAAATGGCCTGCGGTGCGGCATCCAGAATGCGCGGAATCATATCCGCAAAAATATCGGCATTCCGTTTCAAGAGATCCAGCCGTGTTTCGCCAGGCTTTTGTGCCGCCCCAGCCGCTATCATGACAATTCCGGCCCCTGCCAGATCAGTAAAGTCACCCGCCCTCACCAGAATAGGGGTCGCAAATGGGGTCGCATGAAGGATATCCTCCGCCTGTGCCACCGCCAAATCATGATGACGGTCTACAAGAACCCACTCTGTTCCGACCCCACGCAATACAGACGCATACACACTTGCCGCGCCAACTTGCCCACATCCAATCATTCCTATTTTCATGATAGCCTCTTCCTCTTCCTGTGCCGTCTTGATGAAGACGTCATAATATTCTGATCCGCAAAGGAAAATGACTTTAATCAAGATCCAATAATTCGGAACGGGTTAAACGGAACCCGGATTTAATCCATTTTTTTTCTAAGGCTTTTAATTTTTCTCCGATTGCGATGTCTTGGGCAATTCCTTCGGCAATCAAATCTTTTCCAGAAATCGGAAAAACAGGCGGTTCAAGAGTTATAAAATTCCTCCATATTTTTTTAAACTCCGATAAAGACATTTCTGAGTTAACGGCCCATAGGATCAAAGCCGCAGCAACCGAGTCCCGAGGATAGAAATAGACATATTCCATCATTTTTAACATTTCGATACGTTTTGTATTTATTTTAATTGTCGATATATCTTTTAAAATTTGATTCAATTTTTTACTTATAATCAAATGGTTAGATAAATTTCTTATTCTTTTTGTCGAAAAATTCGCTACAATAAATAGCCTCACCGCAAAAACCACCTCTGTATCGAGTATGGTCACATGATTTTCGAATTTTAATTCCGATCCAATCCGTTTCGGATTAAAATTATTCGATATAATCTCAGGTAAAATACGGTGATCGCGCATAAGCTTTAAAACTTTTTCTGGATTTGGACCAATCAGAATTTTTCTAAACTCATCCGATACCCGCTCACGCGAGAGGGTTTTTATTTTATGTGAAAATTTGATCGACGCAGATAATCCTCTTTGGTCGATAGGTCCAGCTCCGTAAAATGAGTAAAATCTTAAAAATCTTAAAATCCGGAGATAGTCTTCCTGGATTCGAACCTCTGGATCCCCGACAAATCGAATTCTCCGTTTTTCAATATCCTTCAATCCCTCCCCCAAGGGGTCATAAATCATGCCATTCCAATCCGCATAAAGCGCATTAACCGTTAAATCGCGGCGGGCAGCATCTTCCGCCCAATCAGTCGTATACGCGACCACAGCACGCCGACCATCAGTTGCCACATCACGACGCAAAGTTGTTATCTGATACCCGACCCCGTTGAGGACAGCCGTCACGGTTCCATAATCGATACCTGTTGGAATGCATTGGATATGGGCCGCTTTCAACGTCCGCATGACCTCCTCTGGTCGCAATGTTGTTGCCAAATCAATGTCAGTGATAGGAAGTCCCAACAGCGCATTGCGGACACAGCCCCCCACAAAGCGGAGGTTCTTGTTACCCAATAGGGTAAATAACCTTTGAACCTCTTCAGGAATGCTGGATTTCGAAAAGATCATCGACAGGCTATAAGACCCCTAATCCTCACCACGCAAAATGCGCGATTTGTCCCGGTTCCAATCCCGCTCTTTGATGGTTTGACGCTTGTCATGCTCGGCCTTCCCTTTGGCCAGCGCAATCGTAACCTTTGCCAGGCCGCGACCATTGAAATATAACTTCACCGGAACAATCGTATATCCCTTTTGTTTTGTTGCAGCAGATAATTTGGCAATTTCGCGCTTATGCAACAGAAGTTTCCGATACCGTTTTGCCTCATGCTGGAGATGAGCGCCAACCGTCCCATAAGGAGCAATATAAACGCCCGTAATCCAAACATCCCCACCCTTTATCATAACATAACTCTCACTCAGGGAACATTGTCCATGGCGTAAGGATTTGACCTCGGTACCTGTTAACATAATCCCTGACTCAAAAAACTCTTCAAGAAAATAGTCAAACCGCGCTCGCCGATTCTCGGCGACCGTGTGATTCACAGAAATGAGTTGTTTTTGAGGATGCTTAACCATTTACGCGCTGTTTTACAGTTTCCAGAGAATTTATCAAGCCGCTCATGCATAAAGCGTCATCAACACGCTTTCTCGCTTTCGGACTGGCGGGAACAAGTGGAAGACGCACCTCATCACTGCAAATGCCCAGAACCGAAGCGGCATACTTCACAGGGGCCGGAGAGGTCTCGACAAACAAGGCCTTATGAAGAGGCATCAATCGGCTCTGCAACTCTTTAAACAGGGGCACATTGCCGGAAACCCATGCATCCTGAAATGCCGCACATTCTGCGGGGGCAACATTCGCTGTGACAGAAATACATCCATCAGCCCCCTGAGCCAGAAAAGCTCCGGCCAAAGCGTCTTCACCAGAAAGGACACAAAAACCAGACTTCACAGATGATTTGATCTCGGTTGTTCTTGACGTATCGGATGTGGCATCCTTGACCCCGACGATTCGCGGTAATTCCGCCAATTTCAAGATTGTTTCAACAGATATTTCAGTGCCACACCGCCCAGGAACATTGTAAATGATAATCGGCAAATCCGTTGAGTCGTGGACAGCTTTATAGTGGGCATACAACCCATCTTGCGTTGGCCGATTATAATAAGGCACAACAACCAAAGCCGCATCAACACCCGATTGACGAGCAAGCCTTGTATTTTGTATAGTCTTCCGGGTGGAATTTGTTCCCGTTCCTGCAATCACGGGAACACGCCCGCCAACCACCTCGACAGTCGCTGTCATTATCTTTTGAACGTCTTCATCATCAAGAACGGGGGATTCCCCTGTTGTCCCACAAGGAACCACACCGTGAGAACCAGAAATCACCTGCCAGTCAACAAAATCACAAAAGGCCTTCAGATCAATTTCTCCGTTTTTAAACGGTGTAATCAAAGCAGGAATAGAACCACGAAACACGGCGTATCTCCTTCAAAATGGGGGCTAGACTGTCTTAGTCTAACGCGCACAGGCTTTGCTGTCTATCTAATTACAATCTCCACCATCATTTTTTCACCCCCCGCAGACGCCTCCCCCAGCGAAACAATCCAGCTGATCTTTGATGAAAATTGGACAGATGCCAGAAATGCAGTTATCCAATCCGGTGATCCTGTTTTATATAAGCTCTATGAATGGGCCTTATACCGCGATGACCTGAATGGGCTACCGTATGACCGTATCGCCAGTTTTATCGACCGTAACCCTAACTGGCCGGATCAAAACAGATTACTGGCCACTGCCGAACGCAATATGCCTGATGATCTTGCACCGGCGTCTATGCTATCATGGTTTATCAAGCACCCACCCGTTACAGGAAAAGGAATTGGAAACCTTTTAAAGGCGGGCGCCGCAACGCAAACCTCTGTCATCCATATGGTGAATGATTTATGGCCAAAAGCATCTATGGATCAATACACCCAATCCGACCTGTTTCAAAAATATGGGCAAATGATTTCTATTCAGGCGCAAAATGCACGCCTTGATTACCTTTTGAAGAATGAATCATATACCCAAGCCCGGGCTCTTGCGACTCTCATCGGGAAAGGCTATCCACAATTGGTAGAAGCACGGATTGCCCTTCGTGAAGGCAAGCGGGGCGGAGAAGATCTTGTTTATCAGATCCCGAATACCCTTCAGAACAATACAGGCTTGTTGCTGGAGAGAATCCGGAACCTCCGGAAAAATGACAATAATGCCGCCGCTGCAAATCTTTTAAACAAAGCAAGCCTTCTAAAGGATATTACATTCCCCGAGGATTGGTGGAAGGAAAGAAATATTCTGGTCCGCCGGTTAATCGAAGATCGCAATTTTTCAAAAGCCTATGCCCTTGCATCATCCCATGGCCTTGAAAATGGAACAGAATTCGCAGAGGCCGAATGGCTATCTGGATGGCTGGCCCTCCGCTTTCTGAATAAACCTGATGTCGCTTACGGGCATTTTGCAAAGATGTACAATAAGGTAGAAACCGCGATCAGTAAGGCCCGTGGAGCCTATTGGACAGCCCGCGCCGCAGATCGGCTGGGAAAAGAAAGCGAAGCAAATACATGGTATTATCAGGCGTCAACATATCCTCACACCTATTATGGACAAATCGCCCTTAACCATTTAAAAATACAACCACCGCCCCAAATTCTTACCCAAGCAACCCCGAGCGACCAAACATCTATCGCCTCGTCAGATCTGGTTCAAGCAGCAGCACTTCTGCATGATGGTGGATATGAGTCTCTGAGTGCCAAATTTATTTCTGCAAAGCTAACCACCTTATCTTCAAAGGGCGAGTATCAGGCTTTTTCTAACTATTTGAAAAAAATGGGGGATGTCTCAGGGGCCTATCGTGTTGCGAAACAGGCCTCGTGGAAAAATATCTTCCTAGGAGATGCCGCCTACCCATCCCTCACGAAATGGGTGAATAGCGCGGACATCGACCCCGCACTTGCCCATGCGATTATTCGTCAAGAAAGCCAATTTGATGTCTCGGCCACCAGCCCCGCAGGCGCACTGGGACTTATGCAATTAATGCCACGGACAGCAGCAGAAATTGCAAAAAAGCGGGGATGGACTCATCAGACATCCTGGCTAACGTCCAAACCGGATCATAATATTTTACTTGGATCTGCGTACCTGAACGACTTGCTGAAACGATTTAATGGATCTTATCCTCTTGCTATTGCAGCCTATAATGCAGGACCATCCCGTGTGAATGGATGGTTAGAAGCGTTTGGTGACCCCAGAGGGGGCCATGTAAATTGGATTGATTGGCTGGAACTGATTCCTGTTGCAGAAACACGGAACTATGTCCAACGTGTCACAGAGGGCATTGTCACTTATCGTGACCATTTAGGAATGATTAAGAAATAACGACTATAAGTTGCATATAATCTTCTTCGTGCTATCATGAAATATGTACAATTTTATCTAATCTTAACCACTGAGTATCCTCTTTATCCTAAAATTATTGAGTGGGAAACATCATGCGACTTTTAATTGCCGACGATCATGCGTTGTTCCGTGACGCCATGACTCAATATGTGGAAAGATCTAACCCTGGATCAAAGGTCCAGACAGCATCCAATCTGGATGATGTGTTTGACATGCTCAGTCAATCAACTGATTTTCCTGAACTGGTTCTTCTAGACCTCAACATGCCTGGAATGAGTGGGTTATCAGGTTTTGCAAGATTCCGTGAAACATTTCCCCAAATCCCTGTTGCGCTTCTATCCGGAGTCGCTGAACCTGCTGATATTCAACGCGCAATGGATCTTGGGGCTATTGGATTCTTTCCAAAAACACTTTCTGGTCGGGCCCTTTTAAAAGCTATTGAACTCGTTCTGACCGGTGAAAAATTCATTCCTGTTGATAGCAAAACAAACGGTTTACTTCCCTCTTACTACAATGATGAAACAGTGAATAAAATGCCTGTTCATTTACCGTTGAAAACACTCTCACCAACAGCCCCCTACCCCAGCACACACACATCAAGAATACGGCTAACGCCGCGTGAGAACGATGTTCTGATTTGTCTTTGCCGCGGACAATCAAACAAAGATATTGCCAGGAATTTAGGCTTACAGGATGTGACTATCAAATTGCACGTAAGGAGCATCTGTCGTAAACTTGAAGTTACAAACAGGACTCAGGCTGTTTTAAAATCTTTCGAACTTGGCCTTATCAAACAGGCCTGATATGAGCACATCAGAAGACGCACATTTACAAAAAATGGCCGCACTCGGGCGGGTCACGCGTTCCCTTATCCATGACTTTAACAATTCCCTTGCTTCTATTATGGGATATGCAGATTTCTTGATATCAGATCTCCCCGAAGGGACTGAACAACACCTATTTGCACAGAATATTAAACATGCCGCCCAACAACTCCAAGGATCGCTTGATGAGATTCGTAGATTCTCTGCAGATGGCCAAAACCAGATCCCTGGCATTCCTCCAGGTGAAACCTCCCCCTCCTCTCCCCTTGTTTCTTCAAAATCAATTCTATTGGTAGAAGACCGCGAAATGGTCCTGCACACAGTCGCAACCATGCTCCGCCGTGAAAACCATAAAGTTGAATGTATGATTGATGGCTTTATGGCTTTGGATATGATCCGTGAAAATCCGGAAAAATATGATCTTCTGATCACAGATTACACCATGCCTGAATTCAGTGGAAAAGATCTTCTGGCTGAAATTCGTGAAGATTTCAAAGAAATGCCGGTCATTGTCATGTCGGGGGACATGGGATCCCTGCATGATCTTCAGAATGACAAAACAAATAAAAATATCTTTGTTCTTCCTAAACCCATCACGTCGGAAAATCTTGCCTTGGTTATAAAGGCAACAGAATCCGTGAGGAATAATTCCATAAAATAAATATCTTTAAAATGAAAGAAATTGATCGCAGCAACTTTGTATTTTTTATGATAGTATCTATTTATATTTCTCTCTTGATGAGAATTTGTAACTTTTCATTAACCCGTTCAGGGCATCTTAAAGAGTGGGGTATCAGGAATTTTGCGAAAAACATTTTCGTGATTTTTTTGTTACATCACAATCGTACAATTAAAAAAAAACTGTGTATTGACATCAAAAAAATATAAGCCCTATCAGGAGCAATTCTTATGGATGATCTAATTGTTGAGTTTTTGACGGAGACGAACGAAAGTCTTCAGGAACTGGATACAGATCTAATTACGCTGGAACAAAATCCGAATGACAAAAATCTGATTTCGAAAATTTTCCGTCTGATGCATACAATCAAAGGAACATGCGGATTTCTTGGACTGCCGCGATTGGAAACAGTTGCTCACCGTGCAGAAAATGTGATGGGCCGTTTCCGGGATGGAAATTTGGAAGTAACCCCCGAATATGTATCGTTGATTCTTGAATCTCTTGATCGGGTTCGTTTCTTGCTTGGACATATTGAAGCGACAAGTACCGAGCCAGAAGGCAGCGATGCTGAGCTTATTGAAAAACTCGACTCTGTTTATGAGGGACGTGACGCCTTCCAATCAGGTGGCACTGCCCCACCACAGACCGAAAAAGAAACACCTCCTTCTTCCGAACTAGAAATGCCAAGCTTTGATGATGTACGAACATTGATAGCAGATCAACCTACAGAACATACAACAGAACCGGCAATAACAACCCCGGCGGCTGTCAAAGAGCAAAAAGAATCTAAAGACTCAACTGAATCTGCCATTGCAAACCAATCCCTCCGCGTTAATGTGGATGTCCTTGAAAACCTGATGACCATGGTTTCAGAATTGGTTCTAACACGTAACCAATTAATGCAAATCGCAAGAAGTGATAAAGATAGTGGCTTTGTCACACCCCTTCAACGCCTCAACCACGTTGTATCAGACCTCCAGGAAGGGGTCATGAAAACCCGCATGCAACCGATTGGAAATGCGTGGGCAAAACTTCCCCGCATTATCCGTGACCTGAGCATGGAGTTGGGCAAAAAAATTGATCTGGTCATGACCGGTCAGGATACCGAACTGGACCGCCAGGTTCTGGATATGATTAAAGACCCGTTGACCCATATGGTCCGGAATTCAGGTGATCACGGGATAGAGCCGCCCGCAGATCGGATTAAAGCCGGAAAGCCAGAAACTGGCACCGTGCATCTGCGCGCCTATCATGAGGGTGGGCACATTATCATTGAGATTGCAGATGATGGGCGGGGATTGCCACTTGAAAAAATTAAAAAGAAAATTATCCAGAACGGGCTTGCAAGCGAAGAAGAAGTTGCACGCATGTCCCCCCAACAAATCCAGCAATATATCTTCCACGCCGGTTTTTCAACGGCTGACAAAGTGACATCTGTCTCTGGTCGTGGGGTCGGTATGGACGTTGTCCGGACGAATATTGAAAAAATTGGGGGCTCGATTGAAATGAATTCAATCGAAGGCAAAGGATCCACTTTCTCGATTAAAATTCCACTAACCTTGGCAATTGTATCATCCCTGATTGTCGCTGTAGGTGGTGAACGATTTGCAATCCCACAACTTGCCGTTCGTGAACTGGTCCTGGTTTCACAAAAATCAGAACATCGTATCGAGATGATCAAAGATACACCTGTTTTCAGATTGCGTGAGAAATTATTACCACTTGTCTCTTTGAATGATCTGTTGAAATTAGGCAATAATAACGCTCTTTCAAGCGGCTTTGATCATAAGTATATTATTGTAACACAGGTCGGTGGTTATTCATTCGGCTTAATCGTTGACCAGGTTTTTGATACAGAAGAAATTGTTGTTAAACCTGTTGCAAAGATTTTGAAAGATTTGACCTTATTCTCCGGCAACACAATTCTTGGTGATGGTAGTGTCATCATGATTCTGGATCCGGGTGGAATTGCAAAGGTCACGGGTGAAACATCTATGCCTGAGGATTCAGATGCGACAACATCTTCCAGCTCAGCGCTTACCAGTGAAACAAAAACATCTCTTCTGTTATTTACAGCAGGGGATGACGCGCCGAAGGCTGTTCCACTTTCGATTATCTCACGCCTTGAAAATATTGAACTATCAACAATCGAACAAAGTGATGGGCAAATGTTGGTTCAATATCGGGGAACATTGATGCCACTTATCCCTTTCAACTCTTCCGTTACATTGGGATCAGAGGGGCAGAAACCTTTACTTGTCTTCGCGGATCGCGGTAAAAGCGTTGGTATTATCGTTGATTCAATCATTGATATCCGGGAAGAGGTTATTGATATCCAGGTTTCGCGTAACAAACCAGGGCTTGTCGGAAGTGCGATCATTTCAGGAAAAGCAACAGAAATCATCGAGGTCATGCATTACCTGAATTCTGTTCATGGCGACTGGTTCAAAGATCATGGGGATGAACCTTATCTCCAACAAAATGCTGCGGAAAGTGTGAACGGAAAACCTCTGCCACGTAAAATACTGCTTGTCGACGACAGTCCTTTTTTCAGGAACATGTTATGCCCTGTATTGACTGTTGCGGGATATGATGTTGTCGCGGTCGAAAGCCCGATCAAAGCATTGGAACTTTCAGAGCGTGGGGATAAATTCGATCTGATTATTTCCGATATTGAGATGCCAGAAATGAATGGCTTTGATTTTGCAACGAAAGTTCGCTCCAGCAAAGAATGGCAAAATACACCCATGGTTGCCATGACATCTCATTCAACACCAGAAGATATTGATCATGGTTATAAATCGGGTTTTGATAGATATATTGCCAAGTTTGATCGTGAAACCCTGCTTGACACAATCAACCGGACCTTAGCTTTAGGAGGCCATCAGTCATGAGTACTCACCCTGCGACCCCCGCCCCTCAACACTCTCAAAACGTTGGATCTGTCTCTTCAACGCAAAAGGATTTTCTGACGATTGATATCAATGGTCAGAAATTCGGGATTCCCATTTTACAAGTTCAAGATGTGTTGGGTGAAATCAAAGTCACACGGATCCCGCTTGCCCCGCCCCAAGTTTCGGGATCACTGAACCTGCGTGGACGAATCGTTACTGCAATTGATGTCCGTAAATGTCTTGGGCTACCGACGTTAGAAGAAAACAAAAAACATATGAGTGTTGTTGTCATTCATGATGATGAATTATATAGCCTTATTATTGATAAGGTGGGGGATGTCTTAACTCTACAGGAAAAAGAATTCGAACAAAATCCTGCAACATTGGATATTACATGGAAATCCGTCTCTCTTGGTGTTTATCGCCTGGATGGGGAAATTCTTGTTATTCTGGACGTTCCTAAATTGTTGTTATCCCTTCAACATCCAAATTAATTTTAAAAAGTCACAAAGCCTTAATAGCTTTCATATAAAATCATTAGAATACTTTCCGGGAGATAGAAACAATGAGTGTTTGTTTAGTTGTAGATGATAGCCGCGTTGTTCGTAAGGTTGCGCGTCGTATTCTTGAAGAGTTAGGATTTGTTTGCGAAGAGGCAGAAGATGGCCAACTTGCGTATGAATTCTGCTCTAAAAATATGCCGGATGCTATTCTGCTCGATTGGAATATGCCAGTGATGAGTGGCATTGAGTTTCTTGAAAAATTACGTTCGATGCCATCTGGACAAAGTCCAAAGGTTGTCTTCTGCACCACGGAAAACGATATGGCTCATATTCAACGCGCCATCACAGCAGGCGCAAACGAGTATATCATGAAACCGTTCGATACTGAAATTATCAAATCGAAATTTATTCAAATCGGCTTGATCGAGGATTAATTTATTATTCTTTAACTTCTCATTTTTATAAGAGACTCATGTCAATAGAATCTACTCATTCCTCGGTACACTCCCCTATCAAAGTGATGCTTGTTGATGACTCCGCTGTCATCAGAGGTTTCTTGGCAAAAATTCTGGGAAGCTGTGAAGACATCAAAGTCCAGAATATCGCTACAAACGGCCTTGAAGCTGTTAATATGCTGAACAAACAAAAATGCGATATTATTATTCTTGATGTTGAAATGCCTGTTATGGATGGCTTAACCGCGATCCCGAAATTGTTGCAAGCCCAACCTGATGTTAAAATTTTTATGTTCTCGACCCTTACAACACAAAATGCCGAGACAACGATGAGGGCTTTGGCGCTCGGCGCGGTTGAATGTCTTGCAAAACCAACAAGTACTCAAGATTTATACGCCAAAAATGACTTCAAAGACATGTTGGTGAATATGATTCGTGGGGTCGCAGGTGGACATAAACAAACTGCATCTGCACAGCGTGAAACAAGCAAACCTCTTTCATCTCCGAAATCTTCGTTACAATCCGGATCTGAACCTGTCAAATCAAGACTTCATCCCCATGCCCCAAAAACCATCACATTACGCCCAGCGCATGAAGGTTTTGCAGGGAAGCCTGATTTACTGGCGATCGGCAGCTCAACAGGCGGCCCGAATGCTCTCTTTAAATTACTGGGGACTTTACGGGGGATCGATATTCCGATTGTTGTCACTCAACACATGCCACCGACCTTTACCCGCATTCTGGCCGAACATATTAAAATGCAAACAGGCCTCGCTGCAGTAGAAGCAGAGGATGGGATGCCTCTGGTTGCTGGGCGCGTTCATGTTGCTCCTGGTGGTTTTCATATGTTGATTGAACGCAAAGGGGCCACGCCAGTTATCAAGATAGATAATGGGCCTATGGAAAATTTTTGTAAACCGGCTGTAGATCCAATGTTACGCAGTGCTGTTAAAGTTTTTGGAAATAAAATTATGACCGTCATTCTAACCGGAATGGGAAGCGATGGAATGCTAGGATCCAGAGATATTGTTAATGCAGGGGGTCGTGTGGTTGCACAAGATGAAAAGACAAGTGTCGTTTGGGGTATGCCTGGGGCCGTTGCGCTTGATGGATCTTGTTGTGCTGTACTCCCACTTGATGAAATCGGGCCTTGGCTTCGAAAATCATCCTTGCGTCTTCCATAAGAAAAAGGATAAAAGAAAGCCATGAAAGTTGCTGATTTTGAACTATATAAGTCTTTGTTGTACGACAAATCAGGTTTGGTGATTACGCCTGATAAGTCCTATCTTCTTGATTCGCGTTTAACACCCATTGCCAAAAAATGGAATTATCCCACATTGGATATGATGACATTGCAATTGCGTGCAATTCCAGACCCCAAATTGGTCAAGGATATTGTCGAGGCAATGACAACAAATGAAACGTCTTTCTTTCGCGATACAAAACCGTTTACGTTGTTTCAAGAAACGATTCTTCCTCATATGATTCAAACAAGGGCGAACAAGAAGAGCGTTCGGATCTGGTGCGCTGCTTGCTCAAGCGGTCAAGAGCCCTATTCTCTGGCCATGATCCTGAAAGACAAGGAAGCCCAGTTAAAAGGATGGCGATTTGAAATCGTGGCCACCGATTTGTCCGAGGAAATTTTGGCCCAGGCTAAGAAAGGGATCTATAGCCAATTTGAAGTCCAACGCGGATTGCCGATTCAATATCTGATGAAACACTTTACACAGGTCGGAGAAACATGGGCGTTGAAAGATGACATCAAATCGATGATCAAATTCTCGACTTTTAATCTCCTTGAAGATATGTCGCGTATGGGGACATTCGACATCATTTTCTGTCGAAATGTTCTGATTTACTTTGATGAAAAGACAAAAGGCGGCATCCTTGCCCGTATGGATAAACAGCTGACATCGGATGGCTTTTTGCTATTGGGTGGTGCGGAAACCGTTCTGGGAATTACCGATAAATTCGTTCCAATGCCTGACAAACGCGGGCTTTATATCAAAAACCCAGCGCTTCAGCCTTCGGCGCCCCCACCTACCTCTTCCGGTGGATTCACTTCGGGGCTTTTCAAACGCACATAATGTGGTAAGACATCGGCTTCACCAATTTTTATCTATTTTATACAAAAAGGGAAGCCGATTATGTCTGTTGTTGCCAAACCCCGTACGACCCCTCGCCCTGACCGCGTTGCTGTCAAGACCGCGTTGCTGTCCGTCTCTGATAAGGCCGGATTATTGGACTTTGCCAAAGGGTTGGCTGCATCCGGTGTGAAAATTCTCTCGACCGGCGGGACCGCCAAAACTCTGCGCGAAGCCGGATTGGATGTCACCGACGTGTCCGACCACACAGGTTTCCCCGAAATTATGGATGGACGGGTTAAAACCCTGCACCCCAAAATCCATGGCGGCCTGTTGGCGCGCCGCGATGATGCCGACCACCTCTCCGCCATGACCACCCAAGGCATCGAAGGCATTGATCTGTTGGTTGTGAACCTCTACCCCTTCCGCGAGACCGTGGCGAAAGGCGGAGATTATGATAATTGCGTCGAAAACATCGACATTGGCGGACCTGCCATGTTGCGTGCGGCCGCCAAAAACCACGATTTTGTGACCGTTGTGACCTCCCCCGATGATTACGCCGACGTGTTAAAAGAAATTGCCGAAGGCGGCACCACCCTCGCCTTGCGCCGCCGTTTGGCCGCACGCACCTATGCAACCACCGCCTCCTATGACTCGGCGATTTCCGCATGGTTTTCCGGACAATTGGGCGAAACCTTCCCCAAAACCCTCTCGGTGAGCGCAACGTTGGTGGATACCCTCCGCTATGGCGAAAATCCCCATCAACAAGCCGCGGTTTACAGCGATGGATCCGGTCGTGCCGGTGTTGTGACCGCCAAACAACTTCAGGGCAAAGAACTGTCCTATAACAACCTGAACGATACCGATGCGGCCTTTGAACTGGTATCGGAATTCGACAGCCCGGCAGTCGCCATTATCAAGCACGCAAACCCGTGCGGTGTTGCGTTAGGGTCCGATATGATCTCGGCCTATCATGCGGCGTTGGCCTGCGACCCTGTGTCGGCTTTTGGGGGGATTATTGCCCTCAACCGGACGTTGGACGGCCCGACCGCCGCCGAAATCGTCAAGATTTTCTCGGAAGTGATCATTGCTCCGGAAATTTCGGCCGAGGCCCGTACCATTCTCGCAGACAAGAAAAATGTCCGCGTTCTAGAGACGGGTGGATTGCCGAACTTTGCCGATGCCCGCATGACACTGAAAACCATTTCCGGCGGCTGGTTGTTGCAAACCGCCGATAACGGCCATATCACCGAAGCCGAATTGCAAGTCGTCACCGACCGCGCTCCGACCGAACAGGAACTCAAAGACCTGCTCTTTGCCTTCCGTGTCTGCAAACATGTGAAATCAAACGCGATTGTCTACGCCAAAGGCGGGAAAACCGTCGGGATCGGCGCAGGCCAAATGTCCCGAATCGATTCCAGCCGAATTGCCGCGTGGAAAGCCAAAGAGGCCGGAACAGAAATTCAAAACTCTGTCGTGGCCTCGGATGCCTTTTTCCCCTTCCCTGACGGATTATTGGCGGCCGCCGATGCCGGAGCCACCGCCGTGATTCAACCCGGAGGATCCATCAAGGACAAAGACGTGATTGCCGCCGCCAACGACCGCGGCCTCGCCATGGTCCTCACCGGTATGCGCCATTTCAGGCATTAAGAAGAATTAGTCCGGAGCCACTAGCCCTGCAAAAGGGCCTCCCGATATAACCATAGACGCCTGCCGACTCTTTCTTCTGTCTCCTTCGACAGAAGAAAGCTCGGATTTTACAAATTTAAGAAGACTTTGATCGGAATAGGATTCCTCTTTTAGAGCGTCCGTCAAAGAAAATTCTTTGGGTTTCTGTTGTTTAATACCATAATCTTTTGAAGCCTTTTCCGGATTTTCTTCCGCGTAGTGTTTCAAGCGGCTCGATAGAGAGGATTTTAGGGCATTAAGCGTTTCCGCTCTTTCTTCTGCTGTATATTTTATACCATCTCCGGACACCCCTCCAAACAGAGCCATTGGGCGCATAGAACCAGTCCCTTGCTGTCCAGCATTTAGTTGAAGTCTTAATACAAAATATTCCTGATCACTCAACGCTTGCTCTTTTAAGGCTTTTTCACAAACCCTCAAACTTGCGATCCGAAACTCTGCATTCTGACGTATCGCTTCCTGAACATTCCCAAGACGCACAAGCCCATCGTCCGCGCGCGTCCATTTATCCCATGGCGTATTATCTTTCTTGAACCCATCCACATCGCCACGTAACAATATTTTCAATCGCCCCCATGCTTGATCCGGAGATTTAAGAGACGGAACATAAATCTGTTTTGTATTTGTCCCAACATCGTTGGAATACTCCCCCAACACATCATTCAAACGTTCCATCAATTCATGTTTACTCATTGGTTTTTGAGATGTTACAACCTTTGTCAAATTTGCGGCGAGCTGATGAAGTTCAATATTCGACAATACGCCAGATATTCCCCCACTAACAAGATCATAGGCATCCCCCGCATTGGATAACACACCGACAACTCCAGCCCCAGCAGAGCCTTTTACAACCAAACCACTGGAGGTTACTTTTTCCATGGCCATAATGACCCCGGATGCTTTGGAAGACACGACAGGAATTTTTGTCATGGCACTGATTCCTCCCATAACCATAGCCGGCACCATGGGAGCAAATTGCCATTTGATAAAAGTTCCCGCCGTCTCCTGCCACCGTTTATCAATGTTATTTTTTGGAGAATCCCAAAGAGCAGAAAACAAGCGACCTGTTTCGGAGAAAGATGTCATTTTTTGGGATGGATCAAGTATTTCAATTTCGCCCTTCTTGTTTCTCACAAAAACAGCCAACATATTTCTGATTTCAGAAGGATCATCCACCATTTTTCCATTGATTTTAATAGGCCCCGCTGGTTTCCAACCAGCAGCCATATATATATCGTAATCCCCGTGCTGTACTGGTCGGCTTCGCCCGGCAAAATATCCTTCTATTCTATTTTCCAATACAGGCGTGATTTTATGATCACCAGATGCTCCGCGAAACGCATCCACCAATTTAAACGCTGCCACCCATGTATCCCGAACAGTAGACACCAACGATGCATCAACTTCTGGAGAGACAGCCTCTCGGGCTTTCCGAACAGCAAGATCTCTCAACCCGGACACTGCTTTATCAAGAAAAATCAAAGGAGACGACGCAACAGTTGTACGACTTGATAGATAAGCTGCCCGCACAACCGACCACATGGTTTCATCAGGAGTCGCTAAGCCACCCCCATTAAAATCTTCTTTTAATGGAGAAGCCCGACCATCTTTGGTTTTATCCGTATCTTTTGTCACAGCCCACTCTCATTGTTTCATATTTTACTATGGTGTTTTATGGTCGATTATACAGAATACTTTCTTAAAAAATGGTGACTTTCCCCAAAAATAAAAAGACGATTTATTACCATAAAATATTTTACTTTTCCAAGAAATTCTGTTAGAGTGAACCCATAATAAAAATAAAATGCGCTCGTTTTGTATCGGGGCTGTCTAACAAACAAAATATAATGATTGAGGTGTGTGAATGTCTTTAAGATCTGTTGCTTTGCGTCTGCTCCAAGATACCCTAAAAGGTAATGATGCTGAGAAGCTTCTTGGAAAACTTGGCGACATTGATAACCTCATAACACATGTCCCTAGAAATTCTATACAGAGTGGATTCTCCCAACTCGATCGCAACGTGCGTTTAGCCATGCTGGATGGTCTTCACGATGTTATTAAACTGGCCAAAACTCCTGAAATAAAGGCAGCTGTTGCCAGAGATTACATGGAAACTTTCCGTAAAAATTTTTCGGAAGGGCCTGCAGGTCAGCAAGCGTTTAACAAGTTCCAGACTGAATTTGCCACAGAATTGGATAAGCACATGAGATCAACCTCCGTGGAGGTTGCAAAGCCGAAAGGTTCAGCTCCTAATCCGAAAGGGAAGCCTGACGATCCTAATATGGTGGATGCAGAAATCGTTCCACCTGGTTCAAAAAAACCTTCCTCTACCGCTAAGGCAAAACCTATCGATGTAAAACCTGTCGTCCTTAATTTTATTGACGAGATGACTAATCATACCCTGCGAGGGAAAGATTCCAGTGCTATAAAAAGTGCCTTCAAAGACCTCCGCGCCCTTCTGAGCGAAAACCATCCTGAACTGTTGGTCACAAAACTCGAAACTCCTCGTGAGAACACTTTGAAGCCAGCTGCAATCATAAAAAATATCCGTGATGGGCGTCCTGTAACACGGGATGAATTAAACAAAGCGGAAACCTTATATATAACACGCGCAGAAAATAAAGTTGCGGCCGATGTTGCTGCTGCAAGAAAAGCTGAAACTGAGGCTGAAGCTGCAAGAAAAGCCGAGGCCGATGCTGCTGCTGCAAGAAAAGCTGAAACTGAGGCTGCTGCTGCAAGAAAAGCTGAAACTGAGGCTGCTGCTGCAAGAAAAGCCGAGGCCGATGCTGCTGCTGCAAGAAAAGCTGAAGAAGACCGTCTCCTTGCCGAGAAGCAGGCTGGAGCTCGGGCGGCTATGATTGGCGATATTAACTCTATTATGACCGAGAATGTCCCAAATCCCGAACAGCTTAAAAGTAAATTTGTAGAAATGAGGAAGGTTCTCGGCGAACAGGGCTTGCTCGACTCCTCCCCGCGTTTTACACCGTCCAACATGAATCCGGATGATCTTGCGAAAGCCCTCGCCGAAGGACGCCAAATTCATGTAGACGATATCTCCAACGTCGAAAGACGCTTGTTGAGTGATATTGACCAAGTCGCCAAGGAAGCAAGTCGAGTAAACGCTGCAGAAGCGGAAAATATCGCAAAAACAGCAAGAGCTAGGGCCTTACCAGAAAATATTGGTGTATTACATGCCACTGCGACAGCTAAAAAAAGGGTAGAAATAGAAAATCTCCCAGAAAAATTGGCGGATATAAAACAACACCTCCTTGATGAAGGAAGAATAAGTTCTCATATTCCATACGCTAGCCGGGTAACTACTCCGAATGATGTTTTGCAAAAAATTATTGGCGGAGATCCTATCACTGTCGGAGAGTGGGCGCTTTTTGAAACCCACATGAAGACATGGCACAGCAAAATAAATCCTCAAGAGATTGCATCCCCACCTCAAAACCCACAGGGTTTTATGGGACAAGCGTCCGCTAAGATGTCATTCTTTCAGGGAGCGAGAGATTTCTTGACAGAGCAAAAACGCGAAAGAAATGCAGAGGCCCATCTTGAAGCCTTTTTTGGAAAAACAGAATATAACAAAACCAAGAGCCTCCTTTCTAGGCACCCCCTTACCACAGCTGCGACAGTGTCGCTCTCTCTTGGTTTGCTGGTTTGGAACGGACTGGATAGTGAGAAAGATGACTTTGATAATGGCCTTTCGCCAATGCAAAGAATCGGTTACAATTTCCAAAAAGCACGCATGTCACTAACCCCGACGGGAACTGTATTTGGTGTTAAGTTTGGGGACGATCTTGCAAACGATGTCTTGTCAAATACGTCGAATGATCCTCTTAAACTGGCACTAAAATCCTCGGTTCGAGCTACGCGCAACGTAGCAATAGATAAGGAAAAAGATCAGGGAGAAAAGGTAGTTGGCCAAACTCAAGCATCTGCAATGAGTGCTCCCGCTCCTGTCCTTAAAGGCCTGTTCACGCGAAGTGCTGATAGCACGGAAGCGGCCAAAAATATTCCTGAAACCATTGATAAAATGGCCGAGGAATTTGATATCAACGACCAAGAGGCGTCCCAGCTCAAAAAGGCTTGGCAATCTGCGGCCCAAAAAACCGACTCATCCGAAGCCTTCAGAGAGCAAGCACAAAAGATTCTCTCAGAAAGTTCATTACATAGAGCCCCGGAGAACGTTAATCAGCTGGTTCAGCGCCTGGGTATGTGATCCAGAGGCTCAGCCGGACGTTAAGTAAAGTTTGACTCTGCGCTATATGATGATGCATAATGTAGCCAAGAATAGGGTTATTCATTTCGTAGAAAAAGAAGAAAGGTGTGAATTATGGCAATTGACAAGCAACCGAGTGGGTCTCCTACAGATGTACGATCTGAAATGGCCCAAGCCGTTACACAGGCGCAGAATGCTTATAACGCAGCCTCTGCTGCCTATAAAGCGAATCCGACACCAGAAAATCTCCAAAAACAACTTGATGCGCTCACAGAGTCAGTTACACTTCGGATACAGCAAGCCGCAGTAGATGGAAATATTGAGGGAGCAGGCATGCTTGCCAAGCTCGCTCCAGAAATTGTTAAAACCCTCAAAGACGCAAGAGCAAAGGTCCGCATTACTGCCGCAGACAAGAATGTCGTTTTGCAAGCTGAGCTCTTCCAAAAGCAACGGGATCTTTTGGAAAAGCAAGCGAAGGATGTATTTGACCTCTCGATGAGCGGTCAAAAGACAACGGTCAGCCTTCTTGGTTTGGTGAAGGGACTTGCCGCTGTGTTTAAACTTTTCGGATATGACACCACCGATCTTATGAAAGCCTGTGACGACGGGATCAGGGATGCAAAAATTGCTGCGGGTGATATTGATTACGCTGCGCTCGGGAAAGCAGGGTTGGTTATTGATACCAGGTCAGCAGATAGACAAATCGAAGGTGGCGTTGGTGAGATCGTGCCAAGCATCGCACCTGCGGCTCGTCAAGTTGGCAACACGGCTGATAAAATAGTGGGCAATTATCAAGGGGCCCCAGCACCGCAAAAATCAAAACCAGCAACGACAGACGGAAGTGCGCCGATTGTGGTACCAGCTGATGTGGCTGTTGATGTCATTAAAAAGAATGCCCAAGCAGCAGGCATCAAAGATCCTAAAAAAATTACTGATACTGTTCACAAAATTGCCGGATCTGATGGGTCTCTTAGCTCAGAAGAAATGATCCGCTTGAATGGCGTCTTGGTGACGGCGACAGGAGACAGAAAAACAGCAGATGCCTTAACAGTTCAGATTAAGTCCAAAGCTGTTCCTGCAGCAACAGCCCCTGTTGCGAGAGCGGATGATCCCGCCCCGCGTCCTCACTGATAACAAAAACCCCCGCTAAATGCGGGGGTTTTATTCTCTAAGTGGATGGTTTTAGGCCTCCCCCCTTCCCTTTTCCTGACCGCTTCCAAAACGATTCCCGAATTTCCCCCAAAATTCCTCCAAGATTCCCCCAAGATTCCCCTTGAAAAACCATTCAGAACTCTTTAAACACAGCCCTATGCCCAGCACGCCTTTACACAAAATCCGTAACTTTGCCATCATCGCCCATATTGACCATGGGAAGTCAACTCTGGCTGACCGCCTGATTCAATCCTGCGGTGGACTTAGCGAGCGGGAAATGACCGAACAAGTCCTTGATAATATGGACATTGAACGCGAACGCGGTATTACCATTAAGGCCCAGACTGTCCGTTTAACGTACAAAGGGGCAGATGGAGAAACATATCAATACAATCTGATGGATACACCCGGGCATGTTGACTTTGCCTATGAAGTTTCAAGATCACTTGCTTCATGTGAAGGGTCCCTTTTGATCGTTGATTCAACCCAAGGGGTGGAAGCCCAAACTTTGGCAAATGTGTATCAAGCGATTGATAACCATCATGAAATTATTCCGGTTATTAACAAGATTGACCTTCCCGCAGCAGATGTTGAAAAGGTCCGCACACAAATTGAAGACGTCATCGGAATCGATGCCAGCGATGCTGTCTGCGTATCGGGTAAATCGGGACTGAATGTTGACCAGTTGTTAGAGGCGATTTATAAACGCCTCCCCCCCCCGAAGGGAGATGCAACAGCCCCAACAAAAGCCTTACTTGTTGATAGTTGGTATGATTCATATCTGGGTGTTGTCATCCTGGTTCGTGTGATGGATGGATATTTGCGCAAGGGCATGAAAGTCCGTTTCATGGGGACAGGCGCAACACGAGAAATTGATCGCGTTGGGATTTTTACCCCTAAACATATTGTGATTGATGAATTGGGCCCCGGCGAAATGGGATTTATTACGGCGGCTATCAAAGAAATTTCTGAAACCAAAGTCGGAGATACCATTACCGAAGAACGTCATGCTGATAAAGTTACTCCTTTGGCTGGTTTTAAACCTTCTATCCCGATGGTCTTTTGCTCTCTTTTCCCTATCGACAGTTCGGAATTCGAAAAACTGCGTGACAGTTTGGGGCGCCTCGCTTTAAATGATGCGTCACTGCATTACGAACAAGAAAGCTCCCAGGCATTGGGGATGGGTTTCCGTTGTGGGTTCTTAGGCCTTCTGCATATGGAGATCATCCAAGAACGGTTGGAGCGCGAATTTGATCTGGACCTGATCCCGACTGCTCCGTCCGTTGTTTATAAACTGGATCTGACCGATGGATCAAAACGGGAAATTTATAATCCCGTTGATATGCCAGAGGTCACCCGCATTAAAGCAATTTACGAACCATGGATTAAGGCCACCATCCTGACCCCTGATGAATATCTGGGTGGCCTATTGAAACTTTGTGAAGAACGCCGTGGGAAGCAAATCAATCTGTCTTATGTCGGCAATCGGGCGATGATCGAATACAACCTTCCCCTTAACGAAGTTGTTTTTGATTTTTATGACCGTTTAAAATCAATTTCCCGCGGATATGCCAGCTTTGATTACCATGTTGATACATTTATTGAAGGCGATCTGGTTAAACTGGATGTCCAGGTCAACCAGGAACCTGTTGATGCGCTTTCTATGATCGTCCACAGATCACAGGCGGAGCGGCGGGGTCGTCATTTATGCGAACGGCTTAAAGATTTAATTCCTCGACAGTTGTTCAAAATTGCGGTTCAGGCTACTCTGGGGGCGAAAATCATTGCCCGTGAAGATATATCGGCGATGCGCAAAGATGTCACAGCAAAATGTTATGGTGGCGATATTACCCGGAAACGCAAACTTTTGGATAAACAAAAAGAAGGTAAAAAGAAAATGCGCCAATTCGGGAATGTTGACATTCCTCAATCTGCATTTATTGCTGCTTTAAAAATGGGCGATGAAAAATAGAATCTTTCGAACAAGGTAGGTTTTGGATGACACCCTTTAAAACACTCATTTCCATTCCTGCAGCCCTTCGTATCATCAACATTGACACGGATATGATTATCCCGAAACAATTCCTGCGTACAATCAAACGCACAGGCCTTTCTGCCGGTCTTTTTTATGAAATGCGCTTTGATGAACAGGGGCACAAAAAACCCGATTTTATTCTCCACCGTGCGCCTTATACGCACTCACAAATTTTGATCGCTGGTGAAAATTTCGGGTGCGGATCATCACGTGAACATGCCCCGTGGGCGTTGCTTGACTTTGGCATCCGGTCGATTATTGCCCCCAGCTATTCCGATATTTTTTTCAACAATTGTTTCAAAAATGGAATTCTTCCAATTGTTCTGAAACACACAGAGGTCGAAGAATTGATGGCCTTTTCAGATCAAAAACTAGAAATAAAAATTGATCTATCAACCCAACAAATTATTGCAGGAAATGCGACTTATCATTTTGAAATTGATCCATTCCGGAAACATTGCCTGATGAATGGCCTTGATGAAATCGGACTGACACTTGAAAAGGAAAACTTTATTTCGACTTATGAAGAAAACCTTCACAAAGAAAAACCGTGGATTTAAAAAGGGTTTAAAATATGAAACAGCATCATATTCTGATAACACCCGGTGACGGAATCGGGCCAGAGGTTATGACGGAAGTCAAAAAAATTATTTCTTTCCTCAATACCGAACATCTGACGAACATCACAATAACAGAACGCCCAATTGGGGGGGCTGCCTATGACATCCATGGTGTACCTGTCACCGATGAAACGATTGATATCGCGCGAAAAGCCGACTGTGTTCTGCTGGGGGCTGTTGGGGGGCCTCAATGGGATGGCGTGGAGTACAGTCTTCGCCCTGAGGCCGGGCTTTTGAAAATTCGCAAAGATCTTGATCTTTTTGCCAATCTGCGCCCCGCTATTGTATTTGATGCCTTGATACAGGCATCAACATTAAAACCAGATATTGTTCAAGGACTGGACATTCTGATTGTTCGGGAATTAACCGGTGGTGTGTATTTCGGCCAGCCCCGCGGTATTTTCGATTTACCGAATGGAGAGCGTCAAGGAATTAACACGCAGGTTTATACAACCTCTGAAATTCGGCGCGTGGGTCGGGTTGCGTTTGAATTGGCCCGCAAACGGCAGGGCCATGTGACATCGTGTGAAAAGGCAAATGTCATGGAGTCAGGTAAATTATGGCGTGAGGAAATGACGAAACTTCAAATGGAATATCCGGATGTCCGCCTTTCGCACATGTATGCTGATAACTGCGCGATGCAGCTGTTGAAAAACCCACGTCAATTTGATGTCATTGTAACTGACAATTTGTTTGGTGATATTTTATCGGATGAGGCATCAATGCTCACCGGATCACTGGGAATGCTGCCATCGGCATCCCTCGGTGCGTGCGATCAAAATGGTCATCAAAATGCCCTTTATGAACCGGTCCATGGCTCCGCCCCCGATATTGCAGGCCAAGGGAAAGCAAATCCGTTGGCGGCAATCCTTAGTTTTGCAATGGCCCTACGTTTTTCGCTTGACCTTCCGGCTATTGCCGACCATATAGAAGCATCAACCCGCACCATTCTTGATAACGGTATCCGTACGGGCGACATCATGGCTGCGGGGTGTAGGATGGTATCAACCTCTGAGATGGGAGATACCTTAATAACCGAACTGAAAAGAACACAAAAGAAAGCTGTTGAATAACATGGATATCTCTAAAATTCCCTATGGAAAAAGCCCCCTTGACGTCAATGTCCTGATTGAAAATCCAATGGGCGGTGAACCCGTCAAATATGAACTGGATAAAGAATCCGGAGCCATGTTCGTCGATCGTTTCCTACATACATCGATGGTTTATCCTGGAAATTATGGTTTTATCCCCCACACCCTGTCCGGCGATGGAGATCCTGTTGATGTTTTAGTGATTACACGTCAGGCTGTTATGCCGGGCGCTGTCATGCGCGTTATTCCGGTTGGTGTTTTGCTGATGGAAGATGACGGGGGTGTGGATGAAAAAATTATCGCTGTCCCGCATAGCAAACTTTACCCTTACCACGATAATGTTACAGATATTGAACATATCCGCCCGATTTTGCGTGATAAAATTTCACATTTCTTTACCCATTATAAAGACCTTGAACCCAATAAATGGTCAAAAGTTCTGGGCTGGGGCAACGCTGAAAAGGCTGCTCAATTAATCCAGGAAGGCATCGACCGATATAAAGGCACGAAATAGGTCTAGCGCGTGTCATCAATTAAACCAAAGTGGACTCTGTGACCTCTGTAGTTTCTAAAATTTCTTAACGACAGAGGCCGCAGAGACCGCAGAAGAGAAGACAGAGAACGCAGGGGGTTTTACTCGCTCCACCCATCATCCCCTTGACCGCGAACTTTAGGAAAGAAACGTCTTCACACAAAAAGAAACACCCTAGCGAAAGACCGCCAGGGTGTTTTCCTATTCTTATAAACATCTACGCTGCGTTAGCAATAGAACCTGACATATAATGTGCAGATTCCATAGATGTTGCCGCCGCATTCACCACGGCAGCAATCCGCAACGCAGATTGGATATGTGCAATCGAGAGCCCGGCTTTTTGCAATTGGGCTTCATGGGCATCCAAACACATACCACATCCACTAATTGCCGACACCGCAAAGGACCAGAGTTCAAAGTCAACTTTATCAACCCCCGGACTAGCAATCACATTCATGCGTAACTTCGCAGGAAGGCTTTGATATTCCTTGTTGGTCATCAAATGCACAGAACGGTAATAGACGTTGTTCATGGCCATGATCGACGCTGCCGCGAATGCGGCTGTTTGCGCTTCTGGCGAAAGCTGTTGAAGGGCTTCAGCCATGATCGCTGCAATCACATCCTTTTGACGTGTTGCCAATGCACAGGATAGAAAGCATCCCCATAACTGTTGCTGAGTCAGGGTTTCCTCTGCTGCCAACGCAGACAAATTTAACTTGATATCCTTGGCATAGTCCGGCAAAGCGTCCCGCAAGTCTGAAAAAGAGGCTGCCATGATTAAGCCGCTGCTTTTTTAAGATCAATGTTTTCACCACCCACAGGGCGGTTACATGGACAAAGTTCATCCGTTTGTAATCCATCCAGAATCCGCAAAATTTCTTTCGGATTCCGCCCGACATTCAGGTTATTTACCGACACATGTTGTATCACATTATGTGGATCAACAATGTATGTTGCGCGATAAGCAACACCGGAGTCTTCACGAATACCAAGCCCATCAACCAATGTCCCGTTTGTATCGGCGAATTGCCATTGATTGAGGTTTGCAAGATCCTTGTGTTCACGGCGCCATGCCAACTTACAGAATTCGTTATCGACAGATCCACCCATGCATACAGCATCACGATCAGCAAATTCGGATTCGAGTTTTGCAAATTCAACGATTTCTGTAGGGCACACAAATGTAAAATCTTTGGGGTAGAAATAGAAAACCTTCCATTTTCCTTCAAATGATTTTTCTGTGATCGTTTCGAATGCGGATTCTCCGTTTTCTTCATGTTTCATAAATTTTGGTTTAACGCCTGTTACTTCGAATTCAGGCAGTGTATCTCCTACGCCAAGCATGGACTATCTCCTTCTTTTAATTTAAGTGGGTTCATTTTACTTTCTGGCATAAAATGCTCTTTCAAACTTAAAAAATCCAATAAATAATTTTCGTGACATTTATAGTTTTATACTATAAATTTAACATTCATTGATAGATATATAATATGATTTTACCAACGCTTCGCCAATTGCAATATTTTATAGCCCTTGCAGAAAATTTATCCTTCAGCCAGGCCGCTGAGAAATGTCATATTACACAACCAAGCTTAAGTCTTGCCCTTCGAGAGATGGAGGGGATCTTGGGGGAAAAGCTTTTCTACCGTAAAACCCGAACGGTCATCTTAACCGAAGTCGGTAAAGATCTTCTGCCCTTGGCCAGGTCTGTGATTGAGCAAAGCGAGAATATGGTCCGAATGGCAGGCCGTCACCGTGCACCCCTGACGGGGTCTTTGTCGTTAGGAATCATTCCGACGATTGCCCCCTATCTTTTACCGAAATTACTTCCAGCACTTCAATCATCATACCCCTCGCTAGATCTGCGGCTGAAAGAAGACATAACAGGACGGCAGATCGAGACCTTAAAATCCGGAGCAATCGATCTCATATTAATGGCAATGCCATTTGAAACACCAGACATGGAACAAATGATTTTGTGGAAAGAACCTTTTTTTCTAGCACGGGCTGGTCAAAATTTATCTTCATCAGAAGAGGTCAGACTGGGCGACCTCAAGAATGAGAACATCTTGCTGCTTGACGATGGCCATTGTCTGCGGGACCATGTTTTATCAGCCTGTCAACTGTCGTCAACACACACAGACCAAAAAACATTTGGCGCAACGAGTCTGCAAACACTGATTCAAATGGTCCAAAATGGCTATGGCGCTACCTTATTACCACTTATGGCGATTAATCCATACCAGATCCCGAAAGGCGTTGTTATTCAACGTTTTGTCAATCCACAACCTACCCGGCAGATCGGCCTATGCTGGCGAGAATCAGACCCCAGACGTCAGGAATTTCGAATACTAGGTGAATTTATAAAGAAAATAAGCTATATTACCCCAATTCCTAATCGTGGGTCATAATCATCGGTTATCTATCGGAGTCCGTCGTGCAAATTCAAATCATGAACATTAGAAATGCCGTTTCGCTTTCTCTTATCAGTGTTCTTTTATCATCCTGTTCCTTCATCCCTAGCTTTCAGGAACCAAATGTTCAAACACCTGTGCGTTGGGCAATGGATGCAAAGACTGAAAATGGTCAAGAAATCCCGACTGCATGGTGGACTGTTTTTGGAGATGATACCCTGAATAGCCTGGTCACAGAGGCCAATAAAAACAATCTTGATATTGCCGCAGGAATTGAACGCATTCACCAATCCAGGGCGTCTTTGAAAATTGCAGGTGCTAGCCTGCTTCCATCCGCAGACGCGTCTCTATCCGTTGGGAAGAATCGTACAAACCCGACTGTTGGTCCTACAAAAACATCCACCCCGGTATCTGCTGGTCTGTCTATCGGGTATGAACTTGATATCTTTGGTTCAAATGATGCTCTGAATAGAAAAGCCTTTGCAAAGTTGAAAGCCACAGAATACACACAAAAAGCTTTAGAGCTTTCAACAGCAGGTGATGTGGCCGAAGCTTATTTCAACCTTCTTATGACACGCGAACGCATTCGTATTGGCAACGAAAATTTAAAAACATCCAAGGAACTGCTTCGCATTGTTGAAGCCCGCGTCAATGCCGGGGTCGATTCAAACCTTGAACTTTCCCAACAACGTGTGGCCGTTTCGAATAGTGAAGCGTCTCTGGCCGCCCTCACACAAACAGAAATTATTTATAAGAATGCGTTGGCTATTTTACTTGCCAAAGCTCCGCAAGATTTTACGCTCACTGATGGGACGCTTGACCACATTCAGATTCCTAAAATTGCTGCAGGCCAACCATCTACCTTGTTGGAACGCCGCCCTGATATCGCTGCGATCGAACAAGAATTAATTGCATCAAATGCAGATATTGGAATTGCACGTGCCGCTTATTTTCCATCCATCACACTTGGGGCCACAGTCACCGCAACAGGAACCAGCCTGACAGATCCACTGGGAACAGCCCTGGGGATCGCGTCGTCATTGACAGCCCCTATTTTTCAAGGTGGCCGTTTGGAGGGGGGCGTTGAATTAGCCACTGCACAGCAAAGAGAATTAATTGCAACCTACCGCAAAACCGTTCTGACATCCTATGGTGAAGTCGAAAATGCTCTATCTGCTGTAGAAACATCCAGCTCGCGCGAAGCGGCCCTTCATCGCGCCGTAGAAGAAGCGGAAAAAGCCTATGAAATTTCACGCAAACGTTATGAGGTCGGAACAATCGATTTTGCAACCATGTTAGATACCCAGGCCAACCTTCTGAGCGCACAAGATAACTATGCCCAGGCCATGAAAGCCAGACTTTCTGCATCACTTGATCTGGTTAAGTCTCTGGGCGGTGGATGGAAACCCTAAAAAACAGATCATTATTCAGGAATAAAAAATGCCTTTCAGCAAATTAATTCAAGGTTTTTCACGTTTTCATTCCAAGTATTTCATTGAAAAGAATAAACTTTATGAAACGCTTGCAAAGAAAGGACAATCACCAGAAGTCCTGATGATTGCATGTTCCGATTCACGAAATGATCCCGCACTCATTACAGAATGCGAACCGGGTGATATTTTTGTTGTGCGCAACGTTGCGGCGATTGTTCCGCCCTATCACCCAGATGACACATATCACGGAACAAGTGCCGCAATCGAATTTGCTGTCAAAGGGTTACATGTCAAAGATATTGTGATCATGGGACATGCACAATGCGGCGGTGTTTCGGCATTACTAAACCATTCCGGTGAATCGGCATTCGAATTTCTGAACAACTGGATTGAGATTGGTCGCGCAGCCAAAGAATCTGTTCAAACAATCCTGTCTACAGCCCCTGTGAATGTTAAACAACGGGCCCTTGAACAAGCTGTTATCCTTATTTCTTTAAACAATTTAATGACA
Organism: Alphaproteobacteria bacterium; assembly: GCA_016794145.1. GTDB lineage: Bacteria > Pseudomonadota > Alphaproteobacteria > Micavibrionales > Micavibrionaceae > UBA1573. Next base: position 44,385 of record JAEUKP010000022.1, read on the forward strand.
TTCCCCTGGATCAAAGAAAATGTCGAGGCCGGAAAAATAACCTTGCACGGATGGTATTTTGATTTAGAGAAAGGAAAGATGTTATCCCTTGACTTTACAACCGGTATCTTTTCTGACATGACCCAATCGAGTTTAATGGATTCATTTATCCGTAAAAGTGTTCATTACTGCAATTGCTCCATTGAACGGGTCATTGAAAATCATCGTTCATAAGTGAATCTGCCTCTATTGCTTATCTGTGTCTTGCGTTAAAGATTTTAGTGAGAAGACTTTACCAATTTTATCATGATCAAATATTGCCCCTGTTGTGTTGGCGCCATTCAAAATTGTCCCTTCCATCTTTGCTCCCGTAAAATTAGCATCTCTTAAATCACAATTTGTCAGGTTCGCAAAAGATAGATCCGCAGCAGAAAAATCGACATTCTTCATTTTCGAACCTTGTAAGTCGACATACCGCAACTCAGCCTGCTTTAAGTTACACGGGGCAAAACGTTGCTGGGAACCTGTTGCAAATAAAAGCGGCAAGAAATTTGTTTCGCGCATATCGGAATGTGAAAATTTTGCTTTTTCTAAATTCGCACCACGAAAATCTGCCTGCACAAGATCACAACGCCGGAAATCTGCCTCCTCAAGATTTGCGCTTTGTAATTCGATCTGAAATAGATTCATACCAAAAAATTTTGCCTTGATCGCCTTTAAAGCCGTCAATTTTTGCTTCTTCAATGATTTACATTCGCGTAAATCATATCCGGATAGATCAAGATAAGCCCCCTCTTTCCCGGATGATTTAACCCAAAGCTGATGATCATCAATCATATGCATCAATGGCTTTTTCAACTCATCCAAAGAGGTTCCAATATTCGAGTCAGTAACGGCCTCGGTCAAATCAACGCCACTATTACTGATCGCTTCCACATTTGATCCGGTCAAAATCGCGCTCCGCATATTCGCGCCCAATAAATTGACGTTTTCGAAATTCGCTCCACTTAAATCAGTCCCAATCAGCCGTGCGCCGCGCAAGTCAGCCCCATGAATTTTTGAGAGGCTTAGATTTGCATCTGAAAAATCAGCATTATTCGCCATACTGCCAATCAACTTCGCCCCGGTCATATTTGCTCCGCGAAAATTCACGGGCTGAGGTTGGGCATAGGTTCCGTCGGAGGTGAGCGCACCGCCTCTCAGATCTGCGCGCTCTAAATCTGCACCTGACAAATTTGCGCTTTCAATTTTTGCCCCCCGCAAATCAGCCCGAACAAAGTTTGTATGAATAAGATTTGAAAAGCTGAGATCACATGCATAAAGCGATGCCTCTTGAAATATTGTAAATGCCAAATTCATATGGGTCATATCGCACCCCGAGAAATCAGCTTGGCGCAGATTCTTATCACTCAAATTCAGACCAGAAATATCAACTTTCTTTAATAAGGCCCTCCGCCCGCCAATACGCCCATCCAGATATCGCTCATGCAAAGCCACCAAAGCATCTAGCTGTGTTTGTGTTAGCCTTTCAAGAATTTCTTCATCGGGCGGATCATGATACGGGTCATTTGACATGTGTCTACTTTGCCACAGAAAGGTTAATGTTTCTTAACAAATAAGCTGTTCAAATACAGTCTATATGCTAAAATCACGACATGGAAAAAGAAACTCAGTATTTATGTCTTATTTTACTCTGTTGTATCTCATTAGGCGCAACGGGCTGTGGTATTCGTCCTGCCGATTTAAGCCCACCTGTAAAGCCGCCCCCTCCGACTGAGACAGCGTCCAGACCGTTCCCGGCAATTTACCCCAAAGCGGCGCGGTAAAAAATCCTTCCGACCATGTGAAGGTTACTTCTTTTCGTGATGGCCGTCCTCAACAAACGTGATTTTGAGTGATGTAACATCCTCGCTCAGATTCGGGAGTAGAGGCAGGTGAAACGGGAAAACCCCCTCTTTCCCAATAACATGAATAGGAAGTGTTTCAATAGAGTCATGAAGAACCCCACCCCGATCATTCACATAAGATATTTTAAACTGAGGCACCCTAACGGCCCGAGAGGTCAAATTGATTAAATGACCTATAATTCCATTCTGATCAGGCTTTGATTCGTGGGTCTTAAGATCCAGACGGTCAATAATTAAGGCCTCTTCGGGATTTAAGCGTGCATAGCCAACCAAAGGAAATCCAGCCGATTCATAAATCGGCATCAGAGAAGGAAAAACACCTGTAATCCCCCAACGCGCAGTAACAAGGACCAAAATAAAGCACGAAAACACGGCTATAGCGACCATTCCAGCGGCAAAATGTCTTATCGCCCCTTGATTCTGGAGCACAGGAGATAAAACAAGCCTGATTTTACCCGACACCCCCGAAATACGTGCGACAAGAGAGATTCCAGCCCCCTTATCCTTCTGCTTTGGTCTTTTTTGACCATCATCAAAAGAAAGCTGATCAAGGTCCAAATCACTTTCTTGAACCATACTGATCAAATCTTCGAGTTTTTTTCGTTCCCCGCTTTGAAACCATTCATGCTGACATTTGCGGCACCTGACGGTACGTCCGTCAATCCCAATATCTTCATTCGGAACGTTATATCTTGCAGAACAGGATGGACAAGTTAAAATCATTGCGTCTATCTAATAAGATTCTTAATATCAAACTCGACTGATTGTATGTCGATGAGTCGCTTTGAGCAACAGGGTTTATAGTTTTATGATTAAATTTGAACATGTAGGTCTACGTTATGGCATTGGCCCAGAAGTCCTGAGTGATATTAGCTTCACTTTGGAACAAGGATCATTCCACTTTTTATGTGGCCCCTCGGGTGCAGGAAAATCATCTTTGATGACCCTGTTATATCTTGGTCGTAAAGCTTCCCGTGGCCAAATCCATATGATGGGAAAAGATACAGGGCGTCTAAAGCGTAATGACCTGGCAGAACTGCGTCAAAAAATCGGTGTCGTTTTTCAGGATTTCAGATTATTGCCTCATTTATCAGCATTTGATAATGCTGCGCTGCCGCTCCGCATTTCGGGTGTATCGGAAAGAAAAATTAAAAGCCATGTTGAGGAATTGCTCGACTGGGTTGGTCTTGGGGACTGTATGAAACGTCTTCCTGCAACGCTTTCAGGAGGACAACAGCAACGTATTGCGATTGCACGTGCAGTTATTGCAAACCCGCGCCTCCTGCTTGCAGATGAACCGACAGGAAATTTGGATGACGAAATTGGCATGAAATTAATGGGCCTTTTTGAACAACTGAACAAGATGGGAACAACCATTCTGATTGCCACCCACTCGACCCAGATTCTGGACCGATTGCCACATCGTCGTTTGATCTTGAATCAAGGGCGTCTGGATATTTTCGATCCTTTGGCCCCCAATACGTCCCCTCCCAAAATGCCGGAGTTCCTCCATGCCTAGATCCCCCATCCATCACCATATTTTTTCAATTGCACATCGTAAGAATGGATACGATATCCCTTTACATACGCGGCTTGGGACCGAGTTTCTTGTTCTGCTCATCGCGTTGATGACCTATCTCTTACTCTTATCAGCCTCGGGCAGTATTGGCCTGGGTCACATGGCAAATAAATGGGTTTCTGGTCTTGAAAATGCAATGACAATCGAAATCCCTGCGAAACAAACAAGCCCGCAGGAAGCCTCTGGTCTTGTTAGGAAATTAGAAAAAATAAAAAATGTAAACTCCGCCCGTGTCTTAACGTCATCGGATATGCAAGATATGCTATCACCGTGGCTTGGAAATGACTCATCTGTCTTGGCGGATCTTCCTCTTCCCACGCTTATTTCTCTCGAATTGGTCGAACGTACGCCCGAGACAACACAGGCAATTCAAAATCTTGTGAACGCAACTGCTCCTGATGCGATTGTTGATTCTCATGAAGCATGGTTGGTTGACCTTTTGAAACTTACAAATGGTCTGCGATTAACGGCCTTGATTGTTTTCGGATTGATCTTGTTCGTAACATCTTTTGTAATTGCTGGTGCCGTTAGATCACGAATGGCAATGCATCAACGCGAATTAGAACTCCTTCATACGATGGGTGCAACTGACAAATATATTAGCCTCCAATTTATTCGCTACATCTTTTCTCAAACACTTAAAGGACTGGCTTTCGGAATATTAGCAGGATTCATTACTTTTATAGGATTCGCCCTTTTCACCAATCAATCAAGCGGTACATTGCCTGAATTAGAAATGGGGCAGACAGATTGGATCATCCTTTTATCTATTCCTTTTCTGCTTTTGGTAATTGGTACATTCACAGCACGCCAAACCGTATACAGCGTTCTGAATGAAATGCCGTAAAGAAACAGGTATGATCACATTATTCAAAAAATTTCTGACAATCCTTTTAATCACCATCACCATTCCGTTGTTGTTATGGGGACTTGGTTTTATCATTTTTACAGCCTCTATTTATTATATGGACGAGCCCCATAATACAGACAAAGTCGATGGGGCTATTGTCCTTACAGGTGGAACAAACCGCGTCAGTAAAGGCTTGGATTTGTTGGCTGATGGTCGCATTTCATCTTTACTGGTCAGTGGTGTCCACAAGGATGTTGACATCAAGGATATTATGACCCTATGGGGCAAAACAAAAAATGCCCCCACATGTTGTATTACGCTGGGAAGAGAAGCCGGAAACACAATCGGAAATGCAACAGAAGCCAAAAAATGGATTGACCATGAACAACTGAAAAAAGTCTATATCATTACAGCCAATTATCATATGCCGCGTGCATTGTTAGAATTCAATCGGCAAATCCCCGGTGTCAGGATGATTCCTTTTCCGGTTCAACCCGAAAATTTTGACCCACGCCAAAGCATTTTCTGGCGTACCGATTTTGTAGAGTATCACAAAATGCTTCTTACAATTTATCGGATTTTGGTCTATCCCCATGAAACCAAAGCATTGCCGGACTCTATGAACGATGCTCTTAGGAAATCAAAATAACCCGAACCAGAAATAGACATTTTATGATCCTACTTATTCGTCAGATTTTATTCAATATCGTCTTTTATGGCGCCACAACTGTTTTTTGTATTGTTCTAACGCCCGCCATGTTGCTGCCACGGAGTGTGTTTATTATTGGGCTTAATGCCTATTTTAAATCAGTGCATCTTATCGAAAAATATATTCTTGGATTGGATTTCGAAGTTCGTGGGAAAGAATACATTCCCACAACGGGAAGCTTTCTAGTTGCCGCAAAACATTATTCTGCCTATGAAACCATGAAACTCCACCTCTTATTTTCTGATCCTGCCATTATCATGAAAAAAGAACTCAGTCGTATTCCGTTATGGGGATGGCTTGCAATGAAAGCGCGAATGATTTTTATTGATCGCGGATCGCGCGAAGTTGCCTTATCATCGATTATCGCCGGCGCAAAGCGGGTTGAGGCAGAAGGACGCCCCCTGGTTATCTTCCCCCAAGGAACACGCGTTGCTATTGATGAAACACCGGACCAGAAACCCTATAAAGGGGGGATTATCCGCATGTATGAATCAACACATCAACCGATTCTCCCTCTGGCTATGAATTCAGGATTATATTGGAAAAAAAATGCATTTTTTAAATATCCAGGAAAAGTTATTTTTGAATTCTTACCCCCTATTCCTCCCGGAATGAAGGGATCAGAGGTTCTGGCTCAGTTACAGAATGCCCTTGAAAAAAAATCAAATGAACTTGTTCAGATCGCTTTGAAAGAAGAAAATACATCTCATGACATTTAAAAAATTGATTAAAGGGATTCTTCTGACCCTTACCCTTATTATCAGCATTATTTTTAGCATTTACTCGTTGGCATGGTATAGTTTCACAAAACGTGCCGAAGCTTATCTGAATGTGATCTGGCAAGATAAATCGCATTTTACAGTAACAGGTGACATCCCACGGTTTAGCGGATACCCCTTTATTCCAAAAGCAAAATTTTCAGGAACATTTAAACATATCTCTGGAATAGATATCACAACACCAGAGCTGATTATGACAGGATTTCCAGCTCCGTTCCAAACCCAGATGTTAGAAGCCCCGCAAGGAATCCAGATCACCAGTAACTATTTAGAGCGCCCTATAAAGCTAGACTATGGTTATATACAATTCAAAATCCCTCACCTGCCTGCAAGCGATACACGGGAAGATATCAATACATGGCAAAAGACAAAACAACCCATTACGGTTGAACATTTTGTTATTCAAACAGGTTCTATTTATGCCCGTGGATCAGGCACGATAGGACTCGATGATAATCTGCAATTAAATGCAGATATAACAACCAGGGTCATTGGGTTAGAAACACTCCTGGACAGTTTGGCAGCAGAACAAGGGGAAAGAAGCATTGCGATCGTCAGGAACCTTTTCAATATGATGAGTCAGATTGACGATAAAACAGGAGAAAAATATTTCGAGACAAGCCTTAAAATCCAGAATCGGGCCATTTATTTTGGCCCCATGCGCGTCTCTGGTATTCCTGAACTTAAATGGAAGTGATTGCCTCACGTGCTGGCTTTGCGCGGATAATAACTTTTGACTCTGCGGGCATTGGTGTGGCCGAATAGACTTGTTTGCTGACCTCAACCATATGGAGCCCTCCAACACGTGGGAGAATATGAGGCATAGCCGCCTCAAAATATTCAAATGATCGTTGAATCATATTCCACCTGAAGGGAGGCACATGTAAAACAGTGCAGGATTGTTCGTACACAAATAAATTATCACGCAATAAAAAACGCAATTGTTCCCCCGAATACGGTGTCCCATGACCAAAGGGGGACCATTCGGCCCGTGACCATAGCCCACGACGATTAGGCACCAGAACAATCAATCGTCCGTTGCTTTTCAAAATCCGGAAAATTTCTTGTAGATTGGACTTCGGCAATTCGGCGAACTCCAGCGAATGGACAAGAAGAACACGATCAACAGAATTTGTTTCAATCGGCAATTCTGTTTCTTCGGCAAGAGCTGTCAGGTTCTGGGCATTCGCAGGCCATGGGTAACTTCCTTGTTCAGCCGGATTTATACAAATACATCTATCCGCCTCTGTTGTAAACAAATCAAGGTAAGGTTGACAATAGCCAATCCCCACAAGACGAAGACGATCTACATTCGACCAATAAGAACGGACTTTCTTGCGCACAACATGTTTAACCACCCCGCCCATCGGTGAATTATAAAAATCTTTAAAATCGTAAATTGAATGATACATATAGTGCTTCCATATAGAAACCAGATACCTTTAAAAAGATTTTTTAAACGACGAAGATCAGACAGTGATTGACGAGAACAGGCCCCGTTACACTTGAGAATCGAGTATTTAAGTCTGTGGTAATTTCCCTTTCCCTTTGAAATAGACGCAATTACGCCCACCATGTTTCGCCTCGTACAACTGATCATCCGCTGATTTAATCAATTCAGCAACACTGACATTCCCGACCTCTGTTCCACTCACAACCAAGGCCCCAAAGGAAGAGGTTATAGCCAACGCCCCTTCAGGAACCTCACAGGGAAATGGTGTATCAGCAACAGATTTACGAAGACGCTCTGCAATAATCATTGCAACATCCTCTGTGGTATCAGGCAACACGGCTACGAACTCCTCGCCGCCTAAACGCGCCACAAGGTCGAATGAGCGAAGCCCATCTTTAATACGTTTTGCAAAACCTTTTAAAATTTCATCGCCAACTGGATGCCCATAGGTGTCATTGACTTTCTTAAAAAAATCAATGTCCATATATAAAAACCCCAAAGGTTTACGGTTTTCACGCGCGGATATAAGCGTTTTATGTAAGTGGGCCTCTAAATAACGGCGGTTATAGACCCCAGTTAATGGATCTGTCAGTGCAAGCGACAAAGACATTTCATAGTTCGTCCTGAGTTTATCCTGGAATCGTTTATGGCGAATCTGGCTACGACAACGGGTTAATAATTCGTTTTTATCAATAGGTCGCATCAAATAATCATGTGCGCCGATTTCAAGTCCATGGGCAACACGGGGCATATCCCCTTCTTCTGCCAACATAATAATTGGAACGGCTCTTGATTTTTCGTTTGAGCGAAGATGTGCACAGAAACGCAGTCCATCTTCCCTTGTCAAATTTAAAGACACGATAATTAAATCAAAATCTTTTTGATTAATTTCACTGATGGCATCAACCCCGGATTGAACAAGAGTGACTGTACTTTCGTCCTTTGCCAGAGTATCGCGAATACGATTACTTTCAAAATCCATATCTTCAAGAACAAGCACATTTGCTTTATCGACAGGCTGCTCCATGACTGATGATGTATCTTCTGTGACCGCCAATTGAGAGGCTGTTGTCTCACGCGCGCGCCATTCATCAATTGTCATCTTTAACCGGACCAGAGATCTTACACGCGCCATCAGCGCGACATCATTGACGGGTTTGGAAAGGAAATCATCTGCCCCATTTTCCAATCCACGCACCCGATCTTCGGTATCGGTTAAAGCGGTTACCATCACAACAGGAATATGCGCAATTTGTGGATTCGCTTTAATCTGGCGACACACCTCGAACCCATCCATCCCTGGCATCATAACGTCAAGCAAGACAACATCGGGGCTTTCTTCAACAACTTTTTTTAAAGCCTCAACACCATTTAACGCTGTTACAACATCGTAATACTCAGCCTTTAACTTTGCTTCCAACAATTTAACATTCGGCAAAATGTCATCAACAATCAGGATACGTGCTGTCATTTTTATTTATTCCTAAGCTGCGTCAACTGGTGAAGATGGAACCAGATATTTTTGAATTGTTTCAATAAATTTGATCACAGAGATCGGTTTTGAAATATAATCCTCGCATCCTCCTTCTCGGATTTTTTGCTCATCCCCCTTCATTGCAAATGCGGTAACAGCAATGACAGGGATCGATTTTAATTCATCATCGTCTTTCAGCCATTTTGTAATATCAAGGCCCGAAACCTCTGGTAACTGGATATCCATCAAAACCAAATCCGGCTTATGTTCACGTGCCAATGCTAAAACGTTTTTGCCATCCCTAGCCTGAATCGTTTCAACGCCATGTGCTTCTAATAAGTCATGAAAAAGCTTCATGTTAAGTTCATTATCCTCAACAATCATCACTTTTTTACCAACGCCTAAATCTGGTTTCATCATTCTACTCTGCTCCGCATTTATCTTCTTTAAGGGGTTCAATCGCAACCAATTCCTGTGTTACCGAAAAATTGTGGTAATCAACTGTCATGGCTTGAATAACACCATTCTCAAGCAATCTCATCGTCATTTCATAATCTGATGTTGTCTGATTATCACTTTGTGAATTCGGGAAAATAGCAAGGCGCATCGGCCACCCACATTGTCCAAGCAACGGATCAGTTGAGTCAGCACATATTTCCTTTCCAATCACAGCATTCATTTCAACAGGGCCTTTATCGTCGCTACCATCAAAAATATCCGCGTTCACAAATTTTTTTCCTTTTTGTGCGTCTTCAATAAGTTTGATTGTATGCGCCGCAGGGAATAGGGTTTCTGGCTTCAACTTAAAAGACAGCCCCTCAGGAATCGAGAATTTAGCAATCCCAAAAGACTCTCCTGGTGTTTTTTCTGTCAGGGTTGCCAGTCCACGCAACTCCTGATCTTGCTCCCCATTCGTCGTACGAGCAGACGAGAAATTAAGCAATTTCGCATCAAATGTCTCAAAACTTGTAAATTTAGATTTAACCTCTAAAGGCGGGCTGCCTGTATATTCGTAGTTGAGAGAAAATTGATGATCAGAAATCCATCCGTCACAAGATTTTTTTAAACTAAACAGCATCTTACCGCGAACATCCAGGACCTGTGACCCTGTTTGTGACGATTTCATGCGAATATTATAAATTGCTTTATGAGAAGCCAAGTCAACAGCCTGCGCGGCTTGTGGAAAAAAAACCACGCCCGCAGTTAAAAGATTATATAACAGACAAAGAGACGCACGCCTCAGGGATGATTTCCCAGACATATTGAACCTCAACCAACTCATCCTTCTATCTTACATGATCCGGTATTATTTAGCTACAGACGCAGCCTAACCAAAGGCAGAATTATAATCTGGAAAATTTTGCCGGATGACAAAAATCCTCTAAAGGCAAAAATAACCACATCATTTATTTTCCAGCTCTTTTTACCTGATTTCTTTGAAAATCCCAACCTTAAAAATCATTGTTTTTCAACAAATTAGTTAAAATTTTGGTTTGGCATGGCTTTCGCAGAGACTCCTCCATAGGGACAACACACGATAACAGGTACGAAAATGACATCACTTTACAGTTCGATTAACCAAAACACGGCCCATAAAATTCCAGAACCTATCCTCTTAATAGAAAGAGAAAACTCAACCCCATCGTATAAAGCTGTTGAGAATGCACTTTCAACAACTACCGCCAGGCTGAACCGTGCCGAAGCGGACTTAGAGGCCAGCCGCATTCAGATCGAGCAGTTAAAATATCAATTATCAGAAATGGAAAAAGTTGCTACGACCGACCTTTTGACAGGACTTAAAAACAGACGTGGTTTCGAAGATAATTTTGCACGCGAGCTGGATAGGACACGGAGAGGAAAATCTATCGGGGGCGTCCTGGTCGTCATCGATCTGGATAGTTTTAAAGCCATCAACGATACTTATGGACATCAAGCCGGGGATGCCTGCCTGCAACTGGTGGCTAAAATCTTGTCAGGAGAAATCCGCACAATGGACACAGCCTCACGACTGGGCGGTGATGAATTTGTCTTGTTGATGACAGATTCAACGCAGGAATTATTATTAACCCGCGTTCAAAATATTGCGTGGAAACTCAACCATCTTAGCCTTTCCTGGGGAGACAACCAAATCCCGATCAACGCAAGCGTTGGAATCAAGCCATACCATAAAGGCGATAAAGCCGATACTATCTTTGCCCAAGCTGACCAAAGTATGTACAAGGATAAAAAAAGGGACAAGAAAGAGGATATTCAATAGAGTTTGGATCTTGCCTTCCGTTTTTCCCCTGTGATGGCGCACATTTTCCTCCCCCTTACCCCACAATGTGCACCTCATCTCCCCCCGGTTGTCCCCACCACAATCGGGGGGTCTTTATATACAGACGAGACAATCACAAAAATGAAAAAGGCCGCTATAGCGGCCTTTGCGAGAGACTAAAATAACATTCCTAAAGCGCCATACTTGTGCCTGGCGCGAAATATGTGCCATTTTTGGGGTCTAAGCTTTTCACTGCCGCTGCTGCTGAGCTTTTTCCTAGTTTCATTTTATGCCTCCAATTTTATACCGCGTTTACAATCACACTGTAGATTTTGGTTAGTTCTTCTTTAGATTTACCTAACCTAAATCCTCTATATAACTCACTATGTCCCAGTTTTGTAAGATAGTCAACTAATTTTGTTGAGTTATCCACATCTTCGAACTCCCCAACAATTTGACACATTTTTATGGTTATGTCAAGCAATTGCGCAAATAAAATATGTTTTTGTGATGGATCAAATCCAGCACGGTAAATACCTATCGAGGGCTGTTCCAGCTCATAAATCGCCAATCCATAGATCAACGCCATGACATCAAGATCAACAGCCTTGGTGTTTAAAGGGCACACCAAATAGGCGGTATCCTCACTAACATAGCGGAAATCAGGTTCACGACCGGAAATGACCTTGATTTTGTAGTTCCTTTCCTTGGAAAGAGCAAGAAGCCGCCGCCCCTCTGGAATGGTCGACAGGAGAGAAGCCGATTCGGACAGAATAGCATCCATCAAGGGATGCGCATAAGAATCAACCACTGGTGGCGTTCCGGATGAACCAAAATCTTTTGACACATCATTCATGTATATGACCTATTTTCCTATTGTATATTTTCAAGTGTCAACATGCGTTTGGGGAACGTCGAAACTTTTCCATCTGGCGAAACCCTGATTAACACCTCCATAGGGGAGCTATCATACAAAGCGGGAGCACTAACCAAAAATTCACCCGTGGTTTCATCACGATCTATCTGCAGCCCCTCTGGGACAACATCAAGGGACTCCCGCCGTTCCTCGTCATAAAGGTCAATATAGGGAATCTCTGCTACATTTTTCAGAAGGATAATCTCCCCCTCTGGAAGACGGACATAGCAATAATAGAAATGGAGATACGCCAGAACTGTTTCAGACGTAATGTTTAATTCATTCTGGCGTACCATTTCCTGAATCGCCGTATCGGCCCCATCCATGTAAAAGAAATCTTCCCCATTGCTGATGAAATCCATCGAAAACGTTGGAAGCGAAGAAAAATTTGTCAGGCGATATAAAAGAAAATTCTGCAGGAAAGGAAGGCGTGTACATTTCCCTTCGCTTGTGACAGGCGTAAACATAACCGATTCCGCCGCGCTTCTTACGCGGCCAATCATTTCAATTGTCTTATCCCTGTCGAGTCTGTGCCAAATCATACGGACATATATACATCAAACAGAGAAAAAACGAAAGATCGGGCAAGCAAAATATTGAATTTATTAGAAAAGATTTCCTACAGAATGTCATCAATTGACAGATTTTGTGACGAGACTCGCGCTTTTTCACCGCAGAGTTTTCTTCTTCCCTATGGTCATCCGCCGATTTATTCGGGGGATCCATCCTTTTTCAACCACGAAGTACACGAAGGTCTCGAAGTTTTTTGTACGAAGACGTTTCTTTCGTGGTTCAATCTTATAGGCCACCTTTGAAAACCCTTATAGCCTCACCAAATAAGAATGAGCATTTTAGATGGTTCTTTTTGTAGTCGCCCCGCTCACGAGGCTTGCGAGAGGGGGGGTGAGGGGGCAAAGATCACCGCTCGGATCAATCATTCTTATTTGGTTTGGCTATATGTGACAAGAAGATCACGATGTCGACTATCCTGAAGATCACCTGCAGGGTCAATATGAATCATAATTTCTGAATTCGGAAAATCAAGAAGGATTGCACACTCAATCTCCCTTGAAATATCATGGGCAGAAGACAGTGATAATTCAGACTCTAATTCAATATCAAATGAAATAAAGGTTTTTGTCCCGGATCTGGTGGTCCGTAAATCATGCATCCCCAAGACAGAAGGATGTGATTTGATTTTTGCAATAATCTGATGCCGGAGATCATCCGGCAATTCTTGATCAAGCAACATTCCAAAGGCATTCAAGACAATTTTATAAGAAGTCCGCGCCATGATAGCGGCAACACCGATTGCACTCAGGGGATCAAGCCAATTTCCAAAAAACTCGATATAATCCGCAAATACAACAATCAGAACAGATCCATTAATCAAAATATCAGAACTGTAATGTAGGGAATCCGCCTCAACAGCGAGAGATTCTGAATGATCCGCCCCTGCTTTTTGTACTTTTGCGATCACAGCAGAAAGAAAAACAGAAACAGCCATAAAAATCATTGTCCAAACATGCCCCGTCATCTCAACTGGGTGAAGGAAACGCCCGAAAGATTCCAGAACCAGGAACATGCCACCCCCGGCCAGCATCATTGCCTGAATCAAGGCTGCAATCCCTTCGACCTTACCATGACCATGGCGATGATTATCATCAGCAGGCTTCATAGCCCACTGAACAGAGATTAAAGTCATTAAGGAAAGTCCTATATCACTCAGCGAATCAATTAATGCCGATAAAACGGCAGCAGACCCACTCAGATACAGAGCTATGGATTTTACAACAACAAGGGTTAATACAAGAATAACGGTGATTGTACTGCTCGTAACCGCTGGATTGTTTTTGAATTTTTCGAGAAGACGTCGTTTCATAGGCCGAAATTAACCAAATTTGATGGAAGAATCAACGCCAGAAATTAGTCATAGCTTACACCAGATAAATTGAGTTATTGTTATTTGAACTCTGCTATATCTGCTTCCACGGAGTTAAATTTTTTTGACTGCATTTGATTTTAGTTGTAGGTTCCCACACCAACAATCTTTGATTATGGATAAAAACGGCAGAATAAAATGAGTACACTTTTAGAAAAAATTGGGTTATCAAATAAACAGGAACCCACTGGAAACCCTGAACTCAGTATAGCTGACTTGTTTGAGACTCTAGCCTTAAAAAGCGTTCCTGATTCTCGATCTACATGTCTTCTTGACGCCAATCAAGATCATGGTGCACCGTCTAACACATTGGATTTACTTGATAAACTTAGAGCAGCGACACAATTTAAAAACCCAATTTCAGATTATGTAGAGGACCATTGTAAGCCTGGCTCTAAGGGCTTGTCTCGTACTCAGATTGCTTTAGTGTTGGCTTACGTCCAGTTTCGCTCCGCTCCTACCAACATAGAAATAGCTTCTCTTTTAGCCCAAATCATCCGTCTTTCGCTTGATCAGGACCCTATAATATCAGTCGCTCGTAATTTGAGCGATGAACTTTTGGGTAAACAAGATCACTCTACGCTCCTTCATCAGGGTGTCTCTACATTTGCTCAGCATCTAAATGTTCCCTTCTTAGGACCAGCTACTCTGAGTTTTGTCGAATTGCTACTTATGGACCGTCGTCAAAGAAAAAATCAACGAATTCCAAATACTTATGACAATTTTTCCACCCTATTTACTACCCTAAAAGAATCCTATCCAGACGATCTAATATTCAAAGTGAGGCCAGCATTACTCAATGCGACATTAGAGAGATTTATTCTTGGTCGTACAAAAATCATTATCGGTTTTCTTCATTTGCTTCCCCCTGATGCTGACATTTATAAAAGAGTTTCGATTGATGAATGTACAAAGGATTTAAAAGAAGAAGACCCATTTGTAACTCTATGCTCAGGACTCATACGTCTTGCCATCCGAGAATCTTCCTCTGCAGGTAAAGATGGTGTCGTTGGTATTTATGAGAGTCTTGTTACCCCCTATGCTGGCCTTTTCTCGAAAGAAAGTTTCAGGCTTGTGAATGCATGGGTTTCCGCCCATATAGGTGAGTCTGGGGTAGAAGATGCTCATAAACATGATGCCATACACCATGCAATCTCATTTATCCGTCAGACCCCTCTCAGCAAAGAAGATTTAGATATTATACTTGAACGGGAGCTAAAATTAGTTGAAGCACGCAATCAACAAGCCATCGCATTTTTTAATAGAATAAAAGGCGTTTCTAATGAAAGCATGGGGGAAAATGCCTTTATTCTTCCAAACCCCCATCAAAAGAGAGCTTTCTTGGAGGCTCTTACTCACTTAGCGCCATGGTAACCTACCACCAAAATCTGCACCAGATGTAACTAACCTCAACTATCAATAAGCTACATTAATTTGGAGCGAAGCGGTCAAGAACTATAAAATCGGTTATAACCTCGCCCCCACTTAAAACTTCTTTGAAAAATAACCATTTTTCGTCTAGTGTACTTGCCTCAACGATAGAAAGATTTTTACCATGATGAAGACCGTCAAAGACATTCGTACCGATTATTTGGGTTATTTTGAAAAACAAGGCCACACCATTGTGCCGTCCAGCTCTTTGGTTCCAAACAATGACCCGACCCTGATGTTTGTCAATTCGGGCATGGTGCAGTTCAAAGACGTCTTTACCGGCAAAGAAAAACGCCCCTATACCCGCGCCACCACAGCCCAAAAATCCGTGCGCGCCGGCGGGAAACACAATGATCTGGACAATGTCGGATATACCGCCCGTCACCACACGTTTTTTGAAATGCTGGGAAACTTCTCGTTTGGCGATTATTTCAAACCGGATGCCATTCCCTTTGCATGGGATGTCGTGACCAAAGTCTTGGGGTTACCACCGGAAAAACTCTGCGTTACCGTCTACCACGACGATGACGAGGCCGCGAATATCTGGAAAAAAGTCTCCGGCTTCTCCGACAGCAAAATTATCCGCATCAATTCGATGGATAATTTCTGGATGATGGGTGACACCGGCCCCTGCGGCCCGTGTTCGGAAATCTTTTATGACCATGGCGATAAAATCTGGGGAGGCCCTCCCGGATCCGCGGAACAGGATGGCGACCGCTTTATTGAGATCTGGAATCTGGTGTTCATGCAATACGAACAACTGGCCGATGGTAGCCGCGTGCCATTACCAAAACCCTCCATTGACACAGGGATGGGTCTGGAACGCGTGGCATCTATTCTGCAAGGCAAACAAAACAATTTCGACATTGATATTTTCCAGGCCATCATCAAACATTCGGCCGATTTGACCGGCGTTGCGCCTGACGGAGCGCAGGTTGCCTCGCACCGCGTCATTGCCGACCACTTGCGCGCCGCTGCCTTCCTGATTGCCGATGGGGTTATGCCATCGAACGAAGGGCGTGGGTATGTTCTGCGCCGGATTATGCGCCGTGGGATGCGTCATGCGCATTTGCTGGGCGCCAAAGACCCTCTGTTGGTCAAACTCTTCCCCACCCTGCAAACCATGATGGGCGAGGCCTATCCGGAACTGTATTCCGCGCAGGCCCTGATTTCCGAAACCTTGCGGATGGAAGAAACGAAATTCAAACAAACCCTGGATCGTGGTCTGAAACTGTTGGATGACGAAGCCGCAAAGCTCGGCGATGGCCAGACTTTGAACGGCGAAATTGCCTTCAAGCTCTACGACACCTATGGCTTCCCTCTGGATTTGACACAAGACGCGCTGAAAGCCAAAAATATCGGCGTTGATATGGACGGGTTTAACGCCTGTATGGAGAAACAACGCGCCGATGCCCGCAAAGCCTGGGCCGGATCGGGCGATGTTGCCACCGAAAAAATCTGGTTTGATTTGGCCGAAAAAACCGCCTCCAGCGAGTTTCTGGGCTATGATAAAGATCACAGCGAAGCGCAAATCGTGGCGATTGTCAAAGACGGGGCCTTGGTCTCCTCCGCCTCGGCCGGAGATAACGTGCAAATCCTGTTAAACCAAACGCCATTCTATGCCGAATCCGGCGGACAAGTCGGAGATACCGGCGTTCTGGTTCATGACCATTCGGTCTTTACCGTGACCGATACCGCGAAAAAACTGGGCAAATTATACGTGCATGTCGGCCATGTGGACTCCGGCACATTTGACGTCGGGAAAGGCGTCGAAGCTCGCGTGGACACCGCACGCCGCACCAAAATCAAGGCGCACCATTCCGTGACCCACCTTCTGCACGAAGCCTTGCGCCAGACATTGGGGGATCATATCGCCCAGAAAGGCTCGCTCCAATCGGCAGACCGCACCCGTTTCGACGTGTCGCATCCGGTAGGGATCACCGCCGAACAATTGCATCAGGTCGAACGCATGGTCAATGACGAAATCTGGGCCGATACAGAGGTCAGCACCCGCTTGATGGATCTGGATGCTGCCCGTGAATCCGGTGCCCGCGCTCTGTTCGGCGAAAAATATGATGATGAAGTCCGTGTCGTTGCCATGGGCCGCCCGAATGCCGCGGGTAAAGTGCCGTTCTCGGTCGAATTGTGCGGTGGAACACACGTCAAGCGGACGGGCGAAATCGGTCTGTTTAAAATCGTGTCGGAATCAGCCGTCGGATCTGGCGTACGCCGGATTGAAGCGGTTGCAGGAGCCACCGCCCTCGCCTATCTCGAGGATCAGGAAAACCGCCTGAAAGAAGCCGCCGGAGTGTTGAAATCCACGCCGCAGGATGTGGTCGACCGCGTTAAATCGCTGATGGATGATAAGAAGAAACTGGAATCCGAACTCACCGCTCTGCGCCGGAAATTGGCCACAGGGGGCGCGAATGATGCCGCACCTGCTGCCAAGACCATCGCCGGCATGCAATTTATTGCCCGCGTGATGGAAGATGTTCCGGCCAAGGATTTAAAGCCAATGGCCGATGATCTGAAAGCCAAAATCGGATCGGGTGTCATTGCCTTGATCGCGACCGCCGATGGCAAAGCATCTTTGGTCGTCGCCGTCACCGATGATTTGACCGCCAGAATATCCGCGGTCGATCTGGTACGCGTAGGCGCCGAAGCCATGGGCGGCAAAGGCGGCGGTGGTCGTCCGGATATGGCACAGGCCGGAGGCACAAATGTCGCCGCCGCCAACGATGCCGTCACCGCCATTGAAAAGGCGTTGGGATAATATGTGATTGAAAACAAGAAAAACGATAGGATATTTCTATGCCAATGAAGGCTGATGATATTGTTGCAATGATAAAAACCGCGCTTCCCGATGCACAGGTTGAGTTGACTGATCTTGCGGGAGATGACAATCATTTCCAAGCGCATATTTATTCAGAATCTTTCGCGGGGAAATCCCGTATTGAACAACATAAAATGGTCTATACCGCCCTTGGTGATAAAATGGGTGGTGACCTTCATGCCTTATCCATTAAAACTTTTTCTTCCCGGTAACCCCATCTTATAGAACCAGAAAGTCATACAAATGAGTGAAAATCCAGCCTTTACCCAAATCCGTTCCGATCTCAGCGAAAATGATGTTGTATTGTACATGAAAGGCACACATGTCTTTCCACAATGTGGTTTCTCTGCTGTTGTTGTTAACATTCTTACAAATCTTGGCGTCACTTTCAAATCCGTAAATGTTTTAGAGGATGATGAGATCCGCCAAGCGATTAAAGAATACGCAAATTGGCCTACAATCCCCCAGCTTTATATCAAGGGTGAATTTATAGGTGGATGCGATATTGTAAAGGAAATGTTCTCAGATGGAGATCTGCAAAAACTTTTGAAAGACAAAGGAATTCCTCTTGATAATGCGGCGTAACCCGTGATCTATTTTGACGTCATCATTATCGGGGGCGGGGCCGCAGGATTAATGGCGGCAGCGCGTTCAGGATCGAAAGGAAACTCTGTTCTACTGATTGATCATGCAGAAAAGATCGGTGAAAAAATCCGTATTTCAGGGGGCGGGCGGTGTAACTTTACGAATCTTCATACATCCCCTGCACATTTTATTTCGACGAATCCACATTTTTGCAAATCTGCCCTCTCTCGCTACACCCCAAAAGATTTTCTAACACTGATTGAAAAACATCATATCGCCTATCACGATAAAGGGCGGGGCCAATTATTTTGTGATGATAAAGCCACACAAATTGTTGATATGCTCCTTAATGAATGCAAAGACTCAAACGTCACTTTCTGGACGGGCACATCTGTTGACGGCATTGATCGGACAGATGACGGACATTTTCAAACCAATACAAAACGGGGCTCTGTAGGATGCCGGTCTCTTGTAATTGCGACAGGAGGCTTATCTATTCCCAAGATCGGAGCAACTGGCTTTGGATATAAAATTGCCAATCAATTCGGGCATCAAGTGGTTCCAACGCGCCCGGGGCTTGTGCCTTTAACCTTTACGGACGAGACATCAAAACTCTGTGCTGAGTTAACAGGACTATCTGTTGATCCTGCAATTGTATCAACCGGAAAAACAAAATTTGAAGAAGCCCTCCTGTTTACACATCGGGGGTTAAGTGGACCCTCTATTCTCCAAATTTCTTCGTATTGGAGGGAAACAGAATCGATCGCTGTCAATCTTGTTCCAGATCTAACGGCTTTTGACTGGCTGAAAGAAAAACGAAAATCAGACCCGAAAAAAATGCTTCGTACAGTCATCGAAGACGTCTTACCAAACCGTTTGGCAAACGCACTCGCAACGCTTTCGGGGCATGACGGACAAATGGCCAATCTGCCTGATAAAAAATTGGCTGCCGTTGCAGACCTCATGAATAAATGGACACTCGTTCCTGCAGGCACCGAAGGGTATCGCACTGCAGAGGTCACTTTGGGCGGCGTCGATACCACCCAGATTTCATCCAAAACATTTGAATCACAATTGGTTTCTGGACTTTACTTTATCGGTGAAGTGCTTGATGTCACAGGTCATTTAGGGGGGTTTAACTTCCAATGGGCATGGGCATCCGGCTGGTGCTGTGGAGAGAGTCTTGCAACCCAAAATAAGGACCAAGAACCCGAAAAAACCATAAGAGATATAACAGGATAAATATGATAATTCCCTTTTTGAAAACCCGTCGTTCGTCGAAAATCACATCCCTTACATCCCCCGGCCCGAATGCCGAACAATTACAGGACCTCTTGACGATTGGGGCCCGCGTGCCCGACCATGGCAAATATCACCCGTGGTATTTCATTGTCTTTGAAGGGAATGCGCGCCGCGAGGCCGGAGACCTGTTGCGTCAGGCCTATGCGGCCGAAAACCCCGATGCCGCCCCTGCAAAACTGGATTTAGAGGCCGAAAATTTCTTACGCGCCCCTCTGGTAATTGCCGTTGTCTCGCGCATCCGCGAGGGAAAAACACCGGAATGGGAACAAATCCTCTCGGCAGGTGCTACCTGTTACAATATCTGTCTGGCCGCCAATGCGATGGGATTTGGCAGCAATTGGCTGACCCAATGGTACAGCTATTCCCCGACCTTTCGTCAGTTGATGGGGCTGGAGACACAGGACCGCTTTGCCGGATTTATCTATATCGGCACGGCCACGACCCCGAACGAGGACCGCGAACGTCCCGACCTTTCCCGAATCGTCACCCGCTGGACAAAAAAATCCCCCGCACTCAATACCGGCGGGGGTAAATGAATGAAATAAAACGACTACGGTGCAAGAAGGATATCGCTGTATTTTATTTGTAAATGTTCTGATGCATCTGTAATTGCGCCATCCATAGGTGTGATCTCATGATATCCACAATTTAAACCAACCCCGTCAAAATCACTAACATTGCATCGTCTGCTAATAAAAAACTGCCCTGTGATAGGATCATACTCGTATAAGGCAGGCATTCTTTCATATAAATCTGGATTTGTCTTACTTTTTTTCCCCAAATCCAAGTGAAGCAGGCTTACACGCACTTGGCCCATATCGACCATTTCAGACGTAGTCCGTGTCTGGTTATGAAACAACTTGATTCCCATAAGGTTTTTATAACTCTCAATCCCCAAATGTGCGGCCATCAAATCTTCCGCAGGAAGTGGGTGACCACCATTTTGCATTTGGTAGAAAATTCGAGATAGCCAGGGAATTTTATCTGAAACTTGCAGAACATATCTTTGAATCGTTTCTATATCTGCATTTTTAGCCATATCTTGCGGCACCATCCCTTCCTTGGGAAATTGAACAGCAATTTTGGCCGCCGCGCAATCCGAGTGGGTCATAATGAATATATCTTGAACTTCCTTGATACCAGCAGCAACAGCAAGCGATGCATGGAATGCGGCGGCAGCCGAAAGATTTCTAGTCAAAAAACCTCCCACTTGTTTCTGAATAAAAGCTTTCCCGGGCGGTAAATTAAAAAAATCACTCGCGGAAATCCGATAATCCGTACAGGTTAAAACTAAAATTTTTGGGGGAGTATGATTTTCCGCCAGCTTAGCCATCAGACCAGACAAATCTGCATGCGCAATTATCCCCGTGTGACGAGGGGATAATGAATCATCACTATCAGGACTACAACTGTTATGCGCTTGAACCTTTGCATTCCCATCGGTTGGGACCATTATGCCCCCAGCACTCGCCACATAATTTTCCATTTCCACCTCTTTTTATTTATTATAGAAAACATTTTGCAGTCCATATACTCCTGTTTTTTGGTAAATGCAGCAAAAATAGCAAGAAAAACCTTAAAAAATCACAGTTTTCTTGAACCATGTAGCTTTTTGGTTACTAAATTCTAAACCTGTGATTAAGAAATCCATTCTTTTTCAATCACGAAGTGCACGAAGGTCTCGAAGTTTTTTGTGCGAAGAAGTTTCTTTCGTGGTTCAATTTTATAGTAATTTAAAATAATAATTAGATATTTCCAATTTTGCATCATTGCGGCGCCAAGGGATAAAAGCCGCAATCTTACTTGTATAAGAGGAGATTCTGGCTTTCGCCGGAATGACGAATGCGTATTTTAAATTACTATAGGCACCTCTAAAATCCCGCTTGCTAGAACCCTTTTGGAAGACGGGCATCCCGATGAACATGGCAACATTGGATGATTCCAAAGGCCACCATGACAGATAGCATCGCTGTTCCTCCATAAGACATCATCGGCAATGGGATACCCACAACAGGAAGCAATCCCATGACCATCCCGATATTCACCAAAACATAAACAGAAAAATTAATCGTCAGACCAAACGCCACCAATCGTGCGAACTGACTCCGGCATCGAAAGGAAATCCAATACCCATAGAGAATAATAATCCCCAATATCATCATCAAAAACAACCCCCCCAACAAACCCCATTCCTCAGCCCAAAGCGTAAAAATAAAATCTGTATGTTTTTCAGGAAGAAAATTAAGATGTGATTGTGTGCCCTCTAGAAATCCTTTACCTGTGATCCCGCCCGACCCTAAAGCAATTTTTGATTGTGTAATATGAAATCCAGCCCCTAAAGGATCAGATTCAGGATTCATAAAAATCAGAACACGCTTTTGTTGATATTCATGCAAAAATTGCCATGCAATCGGTATCGCAGCGATAGCTGTTCCGATTCCTGCAGCAAATAACCATATAGAGACTCCACCAACGAAAAGCATCGCGACACCGCCAAAGACAATAGATAACCCTGTTCCTAAATCAGGCTGAGCGACCACTAATCCAACCGGTAGCAAGATCATCAATACTGGCATCACAAGATTTTTTAGTTGTTTAACCTCATAAACTTCTTTCCCGTGATAAAACCGCGCAAGACACAAAATAGTTGAAATTTTAGCCAGTTCAGAGGGTTGAATTTTGATGATCCCTAAATCAAGCCACCGTTGCGCCCCCATACCGATATGACCAAAAATATCAACAAGTAACAAAAGAATAATAACCAGGATATGAAAAGGATAGGCAATCCGAAAGATCCACTTAATGTCAACGACAGCAATAATAACCAAGAGACCAACAGCAAGAACAAAACGGCTCATCTGAGGAGCTGCCCATGGATCAATATGCCCTCCTGCTGCAGAATACAAAGATAAAAAACCAATCGTTGCGTAAATAAAAAGAAAGAAAACAAGGCTCCATGCAATCTGGCGCACTTTACCAAGAAGGCTCATCTCATCTGAAAATAAACTGGATTGAAAAATTGCCATTATGTTGTCTTCATTTCTTTGATCGCAGGATTACGCTTCTGGACTTCTAACAAGATATCACGTGCAATAGGCGCAGCCGCACCAGATCCGCTGCCGCCGTGTTCGACAATCACGGCACAGACATAACGTGGATGATGAACAGGAGCATATCCAATAAACAATCCGTGGTGACGAAGATGCCAGGGCAAATCTTCCTGTCGACGCACACCTGATGCACGCTCTGCCTTTGAAATACGCTTGACCTGGGATGTTCCTGTTTTCCCGGCCATCTCCATACCTTCTTCCCTAATCTGCGCAGCAGCAGCAGTCCCACCAGGTTGCATGACCTGTGTCATTCCACGACAAACAAGATCAAGATGATGAGGGGAAATCCCCATATCATTCCCTGCCCCCCTCGATATTCTTTGTGCACCGGCGTATCCTGCGAGCCATGGCTTAACCTCTTTTCCTCCGTTTACAATGCGTGCTGTCATAGTTGCCAATTGTAAGGGAGATGCAAGCATTGCACCTTGACCAATCGATGCGTTAATTGTTTCTCCTGGATGCCAAATTTTATCACCTCGCTGTTTTCTTTTCCATGCAACATCGGGGACTTCTCCGGCTTTTGTCTCTGGAAGATCAAAATCAAGAGAACTCCCCAAACCAAGCCGCCTCGCCATTGCAGCGATACGATCAATTCCAACAGCCGTAGACATCTTGTAGAAATAGACATCACAAGAATGGGCCAAGGCCTGAACAAGATTGACCGTTCCATGCCCCTCTGTTTTCCAGCAATGAAAGCGATTGCTTCCGAAATCATAATGTCCAGGACAGACGGCTGTTGTATATTCGTCAATAACCCCTGCTTCTAAACCTGCCAGAGCCGTACAAACTTTAAATGTGGAACCAGGCGGGTATAGTCCCCCGACAACTTTATTATTCAACGGATGCGCCGGGTCATCCCGCAATTGTTCCCAATCCATTGCGGAAATCCCACCGGAAAATATGTTCGGATCAAAACTTGGGTGGTTCGCCAGAGCATAAACAGCACCGGTTTTAGCATCCATAACAATTGCAGCGGCACTTCGCTCTGTTGTCAACCGTTGCTGTACAAACCGTTGATATTCTGCATCAAGTGAAAGAACAAGGCGTTGCCCCTGAAGACTTGCCACCCTATTCAACTCACGAACAGCGCGCCCATGAACATTAACCTCAACCTCTGCCTTTCCTGGAATACCTTGGAGCAACGTTTCATATTTTTTCTCTAACGCACTTTTTCCAATCAAGAATCCGGGCATAGAAAGAAGTGGTGCGTTTGTCATCTCTGTCTCACTCACCCGACCGACATATCCAACAATATGTCCCGTTGATTCTTTATAAGGATAACTTCTTAAATCACCGCTTTGGATTGAAACGCCAGGAAGCTTTGCAAGGTTCAATTCAACGATTGAAACCTCATCCCAATTCAATTTATTTCTTACCTCAACGGGAACATAAGACGGTCTTTGCTTTGCCTGACGCAACGCCTTTCTGATACTACTATCATCAATCGAGATGTACTTTCTTAAATCCATCAGTGTTTTTTCAAGACTTTCAACTTGTTCTGGAATAACAAGTGCCTGGAAATTCTGCAGATTTGTTGCCAATGGAACACCAAACCGATCAACAATCTGGCCTCTGGACGGTGGTAAGATCCTGACATTGATACGGTTATTTTCAGCAAGGGTTTTATATTTCTCACCTTCCACAACCTGCAACCACGATAAACGAGCGGCCAGAACGCTTAAAGCGCAGCCTTGCAACGCTCCAATTATAAACGCGCGTCGTGTAAATGAATCTATCTTTTCCTGATCACGTTCCATAGTGTTTTATATCAATCCGATAAGAAACGGTTCAAGAGTATCATAGGCGGCAAAATCAAAGGGTACAATAAATACGAAATAATAAGGTTGAATATCAATGGAACAGGGGACAGCATCGTCATTGAGGATAAACTATAAACCATATATTGTATGATCATTACAAGTGTGACCGCCACACAGAACCCAGCCCAGATAACAGACCATGATTGTCCCATCAAGAATCGTATTTGAGCACGCACAATCATCGCCACGACCATGAAACAGAGGGCATTCAGGCCGACCAGTCCCCCAGACAAAAAGTCCAGAAAAAGACCTGCCGCAAAAACAAGAGGGTATGGTAAAAGTTCAGGACGGTAAATTGTCCAAAAATAAAGCCCCATTAGAAGAAAAGAAAGCTTTCCACCTTCTTCCCCCAATAAAGGGAATTTAACAAGATTCAAAAGAATCAGAAAACACAAAAGAACGTAAAGGCCAAAAAGCTTTAATGTATAAAATTCAAAAAAATGATGACGTGACATTCTATTCTGGCCCAGATGTCAAAACTTTGATGCTCTGACGTACATTCGGGTCCTGTGGTTTTTCAACAATCTGGACATAGCCTGCCCCATACGGATCTGAATACATCATAACCATAGGAATACCGTTTTTAATTTCAGAAACCTCACCAATGGGCAATCCCGTTGGGAACATTCCCCCGGTCCCAGAGGTTATAATCCGTGCACCTTTTTCAATAAGGAGATCAGGTGGCAAGTGAATCAAAACCAATAAATCATCATTCGTCCCAGATAAAACAGCCCTCTGGTTTGCGCCCTCAATAACAACCGGAACATGCGAGTTAATATCGTTCAAGAGCAAAACACGAGAAGCGCGTTTACCAACCTCAACAACACGACCAATCATTCCTTGACTCCCCAGAACTGCCTGCCCTTCTTCAACAGCATTGTCAAATCCTGCCTCAATCAAAACAGTTTTAACAAAACTGCTTCCTGAATCAGCAATCACTCGTGTTGTGATATAACTCTGGTCTGGCTCTGGAATAACGTTCAACAAATCTTTCAGGGATTGGTTTTCAGAACGCAGGAGCATTGCCGTCTGGTACCATTCATGCAGCTGTTTATTCTCAGCCTTTAACCGTGCATTCTCAGCCCTAATTTTTGTAAGGCCAGATGCATCACTCATGGCTGCCGTCATGCTTCGGAAAGGCGCCCCAACAAGATCAATAACAGGGGTGAGAGCATCAATCATCGCCATACGAGGCCCCGTCCATATCGAGGGATTTATTAAAGACGACAACAGCAAAATAGCGGCAAATCCCGTTAATGCAAAAGGAGAATAGCGACCAAGACGCACCGCTATTGTAGCGGCACGCATCGCCTGCCTTGTCCTATCTTTATGGCTATATTGCCCCATTTATGAACCTGAAACCTAGATGCCGATCCATCGGATCTTGCATAATTATTTGGACCTTGCCACGATACTCAACTTTTTTCAAACAAGAATTTTAAAAAGAGAGAAAAAAAGTGACTCCTCAAAGTGATGGGATTTTTATCCTGATATTATACTTTGCGTACCAAATAACGTTCTTTTTATGTTCTAATTATTTATGAATTACCTATGTACTTGCCCACAATACAGTAAATTAAAACACTTGCGTTATGAATTAGTAGGTGCTATACAATAAGCATCATGACAAATTACGTTGTACAAGTTCTGAAAGAGCAGCGGGAAACGGTATCTAAAAAGATAGCGGAATTGAACGCTGAACTGCGCACCTATAAAGAGAAATTACAATCATTAGATGATGGAATTTCTCGAATTGACAGCAACTATGAGCCACCTGTAACACGTACACGAACAACTTCTGGGGTTGGTTTGAAGGAATTAGTGTTGGCGGAATTGCCTATAGATGGGGATGGAGCAACACCTATAGAAATATCAAAAAAATTAACAGAAAATGGCCGTCAAACTAACAACACAACAGTTTCATCAACGCTTAATCGTTTAAAAAGTGATGAATTAGCAATAAGTATAAATGGAAAATGGTTTAAAACAAAAAAAGAGACGTCCGAATATGATTCAGACATCTCTGATTTAATTTAGGGGGTGGTATAGTGCTGGTTCAGGCTTCCTATCCAGAGTCCAGCGGGTGCAAGTCCCGTCACCTCCACCTAATTCAACGTGTTTGCAGCACGTTGTCTAATTTCTCTGCAACTCAAACCAATCGGCAAGAAAGGTAGGTGGTACATGAGAAGATAGTCAAAAAAACGGGGGGAGAAATCCTCCCGTTCCTATTTTTTAGCATAGTGGATAAATCTTTACAATATATTTATTTAACAGAATCATTATGTGAATCACTTGAAGGCTATATAACCTAAAAGAACAATTATAATCATCAAAACTATGTTTAAGTTATTGATTAGATTGTTCAATTTTTCCTTTATGTGCTTAACGTCTTTTTCAAGTTGTGTATCAAGTTCAGACATTTTTTTCATCTTTCTTGAGTTTAGTTATTTTATTTATTGCTTTATCAAATCTCTCACCGCTTTCATCAGCTTCGACTTCACGGGCATACTCAATAAACCGTTCCTTTTGACTAAGGGACGGTTTGACTGTTTTATTAGGCGTTTCTTTTTTAGACATTCGTTTCCGCAGTTCTTTGATATGTCAGGCGTTTTCCGACTACACCTTTCAACAATGCTGTTGCGCGGTCTTGGTCGTTATAGCCCAACTTTTCACGGTTATTATAGCGGAAATCAAACTCAGAAAGATAGCGGTGAAGATGATTTTCTCCGCAATGTTGATAAACACCTTTCATCCCACGTTTGAATATACCGAAAAATCCTTCTACGCTGTTGCTATGGACATTTCCACGGACATATTCACCTGAACCATGATTAGTGCTGTGGTGTTCTGCAACGTGAGCGTCTGCGCCTGTGTATAGACGGCTTTCGTCTGTGTGAAGGTGGCTTTCTTTTGCCACGTTGTTTACCACAATAGATGCAACGGTTGCCTTGTCTGCACGGTCAACATGGAATGATTTAACTTTACCGCCACGTTCTACCAAGGAAACGATTGCGCGTTTCTGAATACGGGCATCACCTTTGCGCTTTGAAAATTCTTTCCCACTAGTACGAGTTTCAGGGATGCCACCAGATTTCTTACCAAAGTATGTTTCATCAGCTTCTACAATCATTCCTTCGCCACCAAGAGGGCTAAAACCATTATCTTTCATGGCTTCACGAATACGGTGCGACAAGAACCATGCGGATTTAAGAGTGATACCCAAAACACGAGAAAGCTGATTGCTGGAAATGCCTTTCTTACTGGATGATACAAGGAATATAGCCTGTAACCAAATATGCAATTTAATATGGCTGGATTCAAAAATCGTTCCAACTTTAACAGTAAAAGGCTTACGGCAATCACGGCATTTATAAACGCCAATCCGTGTGCTTTTACCTTCAAGTTTCTTGCTGTTATCAATCGTGCCACAGTGAGGGCAAACGCGACCATCCGCCCAGAGTTTTTTCTCAACAAACTCGTAAGCCGCTTTTTCGTTGTGGAAGTGTTTATCGCTTAATACTGATTTCATGGTCTAAACCTCTTATAAATCAAGTATTACACACCTATTTTGGTACGTCAAGTATAATATCAGGATTTTTATCCTATTAAATCACCAAACCCGACTAACTTTTAATATGAATATTCGACAACTCCCGTGCAATCTGTTCAAATGCCTCTAAAAGGTTTGATTGTGATGGCGCATCATAATATTTATCGATGCTGGTTGCGCAATTCCTGAAATACCCCTTGGTTGTCTCATCAATTCCGGATGTAAATGTAATCGTATAAATCGTAATCCCATCATTCTTCATGTTCTGGCATGTTGCCGCCAATTTCATATCCAGATCATGATCTGTCAATTTTAAAGTCGACCAATCGCCATAAGCACTATAAGATCCCCCAATATTATTATCACCATCCGTCATTAAAATAGCAACTTTTTTAACCGTCAGATCCGTCCAGGGGGCCCCCTCTCTGAACGGTGCTTCTGGCGATAGTAATCTATATCCCCATACCATACCAATATTGCTCAAAGTATTTCCAGAGGCAGAAAGACTGTTAATTTTTGATTTAATGGTGCCATATACATTTGTTAAAGGAAGCACATAAGATTTGTTACATCCGAAATTAATGCCATTGGGATTCGAATACATATTCCACTTCCAGTTCATCCCATAATTCTGTGTATCCTGCGGAGTACTGCGTTCCAGAATACATCCCCACCATTGGGTTGAGATTGATTGATTAAACGTTTTACCAGACGGATTGTTGACAAATGCCGTATCATAAATAGACAAATTGGGATTCTTTCCCAATCCATAAGGCCCTACGTTAACAGTATTTGCAAAAGGGACAATTCCAATTTTGATTAAACTGGAACATGCCGCATTTGAACATACAACATTCAAAAAATTGGTCGCCGCGGTTTTCAAAGTACCAATATTATTATTGGTATTCATAGATCCTGTTACATCTAGAACCATCGCAACTTCTAAGCCAAGCATTTCTCTTGCAACAGTTGTTTTGGCAGATACAACCAATTCATCAACACCCAGGAATTTTGAAAATGATGTCGCATATTTTGACTTTGCACTGACCATAATATCGTCACCCGAAACGGTAACAACCAGATCAAATGTTTGTCCAATCTTTCCGATAGGATAGTTTTGATAAAAGAACTGCTCAACCTTTGCCTTGATTGCATCTACGTTCGCCCCCCCTGCTGATGCCGCAGCGGCAAGAGCCGCAGAATCGATTGCGTTTGATAGTCTTTGTTTAACCATATGCGCCATAGAGATATCAATCGCAACACCCGCCGCGCCGATAACAACTGGCATTGCGATTGCAAAAGCAACAGACAAGGCTCCCACTCGATTCTTCAGATACTGAACAGCATATCTCAGCATTTTCTCCTCACAATCATCAAATAATATCTAATTCCATGTTACCGTTGCGCTGCGACGACCACGTGTAAATGCAACCTCTGCAAAGTTGAGATCTCCTGTAAAAACCTGTGCGAATTGCGGAGTGTATTTATAAACAACGGTTACAATAACCATCCCGTCCCCCGCAGATGATAATCCTTTCACGCTGTTAATTGCGTCTACATTCGGCATCATGTTTTGTGTTTCACGCCATAAAACAACAGGATTCTTACCGCCATCAAACTGAACACTTACAATGTCGACTCCATAATTTGTGACTCCATATGGTTCGAATGCAAGTTTTGATCCCTCAATAATATCCGCCAGATTCTGGCTATCCATTGTTTTGTTTCGTGATACAAGGTCTGCCGCAACCTGTGATGCCGTAATTGTTTTCTGAGCTAAAACAATTCCATTTCCCAAATCGTACACACCCAATAACAATGTCAGCATTGGTGGAAATAACATCACGGACTCAACCATCGCAACACCATCATTATCACTCATCCACTTCCTGATGGTTTGTACGATGAAAAAAACATCAATATAGATCATAGTTCATCCACAACTTCTCGGACATCATATGGTTCCGTTTCTAAAACAACTGTTGTTACCATCAACTTTGTATTATTGGGACCGTCGGCGAAAGCCGCCCCCAACAAAGGTGTTAACAATGGATATCGATAGGCTGTCCTGATCAGAATAACATCATCTACAGATCCTGGATTGAACCCCGAGGATTCAAGATTTCCGTTTTCATCATAACTTGCCGGATAACTAGCAAAGTCAGAAAACCCAGACATTGTAATCACCTCATACCGAATCTGACTACAGGGAAGGAAGCTGCTGACCCTTGAACAAAGCACAGTCTCAAACATGTCTTGTGGATCTCCGTTTGTTTGCTGGACCTGCCCCGTTCGAATAAGCCGCGCTGCATCATTCGTTCCGGAATCCAAACTACTCATGGCAGCAAACATCACGGACAA
The DNA here is from genome assembly GCA_016794145.1 of Alphaproteobacteria bacterium. Taxonomy (GTDB): domain Bacteria; phylum Pseudomonadota; class Alphaproteobacteria; order Micavibrionales; family Micavibrionaceae; genus UBA1573. The sequence goes on from JAEUKP010000022.1 coordinate 75,222, forward strand.
TTCAATAATGCCAACCAAAAGATAAACAAACGGGAACGCAAGCAAGGCGAATTCAACTGCTGTTGATGCACGACTATCAATTGACCATCTTTTGATCAGATTTGCCATTCCAACCCGCTCTCTTTTACTTCTCTACCCATACCAAAAGGCATAAATCGCCTATCATTAATGATACGGCCCTGACACAAAGGCTTCCTTAAGAATAGGTAAAATTTAAGATAGTTTGAACAAACAATTTGATCCCCCGAGCCTTTCAAGCAATCAGAAAAGCTATCCCTTGTCATGTTTCATAAAACTACTTAATATGGGTATGAAATGATAAAAAGATGACAGACACAGGCGAAACACAGATCAACCTATATTGGCGTGAAATGGCTGCAAAAGCTCAAAAAGGCGATTCGGCCGCATACCGAACACTTTTGTCAGACCTTGTTCCCGTGATCCGCCGAAGTGTTCTCAAATCTTTACCAAACCCCCAACATGTTGATGATATTGTTCAAGAAGTTTTAATTTCAGTTCACAAGGCCCTGCATACCTACGACCCAAAACGGCCATTTATGCCGTGGGTACAATCAATCATTAATTTCAGGAAAACAGATTACCTACGTCATCATTACGCCCAACACGAAAATATGAAATTATCCCTTGATGACCCGGATACACCAGACTATCTGATCATTAGTGGAGAAGGTGGAAGCACGAAAGATATTGAAGATGCGTTTGACTCTCTACCCGACCAACAAAAACAAGTCGTCGCATTAATGAAGATTAAAGGATATAGCGCAGAAGAAGTCTCCAAAAAAACAGGGCTATCCGTCTCCGCCGTTAAGGTTTCGGCGCACAGAGCCATCCAAAAGATTAGGGATCGCCTATAAGGTAAGATTAAGAATGACAAGCGACGATATTGACAAGACCATTAACACGCTCTGTACGGGACTGAAACCTGTCAAACCCTGTTGCCCGACACGTAACAGTCTTTTATGGATTTTGCTTGTGATCTGTTATACGTCTGCGGTTGCTTTCACGATTGGATTTCGTGAAAATATTATTGAAAGCATGGGGCGCGCGAACTATCTTTTCGAAATCATTCTCGCTTTTTCGATTGCAATGACAGCCTCACTTATGACTTTCTGGCTGAGCATACCAGATTGCGAAAAACAGAAGAAGTTTATAGCCGTTCCACTCACTTTATTGGCCGTTCAATGTGTATGGATTTTGGAAAGATTATTTTTCGAAGGTTTGGGGAGTATTCGTGAGAATTGGCTTTCCCACTGCTGGATGAATACGGCTTTGCATACAACGATTCCGGCCCTTGCCGTGATTTTATTGGTTAAGAAAAGTGGGGCCAGCGTGATGCCCTGTTGGATGGCGGCCTTTGCCCTTATTTCTGTCAGTGAATTCGGCTGGATCGGCATGAGATTGGTCTGCCCGAAAGACAATGTAGGGGAAGCTTATTTATTGAACTTCCTGCCTTATGTCATGATCGGTGTCGTTCTGGGGTTCGTCGCCAAAAAACTGTTTCGTTGGTGAAATGACAAAAAATCTGAAAAAAATCGGCAAATTTTGGGCCTCCCCCTCTTTTAATTCTTTTGTAATTCAGTTACGTTATGCTTGATTTTTAAAGGACATAAACATGGACGTCAGAATTTATCGCCCATCTAAATCTGCGATGCAATCCGGTCGGGCAAAAGCCCAAGACTGGATTCTGCAGTATGAGTTAAGAACATCCCGGGCCCCTGGAGGGGTGATGAGATGGACAAGCTCTGGCGATGCGTTGAATCAGGTTCAATTAAGCTTTAAAAGCCTAGAGGATGCGATTTCCTATGCAAACAAAAAAGGCTGGAATTACACAACCCAGCCAGAGCAAGAGCGGATTATTCGGCCCCGTAATTATGTTGACAATTTCAAATACATCCCGTTAGAAGAGACAGGAAATACTTAATTCGCAAGACGGTCCCGTAGCTCAACTGGATAGAGCACCTGCCTTCTAAGCAGGGGGTTGCAGGTTCGATTCCTGCCGGGATCACCATTTTACAAATTAAAAAAGAGATAAATCAACAAAACTTTCCAAAAATTCAAAAACATAGTTGACAAATCGCTTGATAAAAAATAGAAGAACACACGAAGCCAAATTGGCCAGATAAAATATATTCCCTGATAGCTCAGCGGTAGAGCAATCGACTGTTAATCGATTGGTCGCAGGTTCGAATCCTGCTCAGGGAGCCATTTACCTTATTTTTCACGTTCACCAACATTCATTTATACACGCTGAACCCCTTATAATTCAAGGGGTTTTTGTTATTTGCGCCCTATGACGTTCAAGTAAGAACGTTGACACCCGCAATTTTCAGGGGGCATAATTAGGGGCATAAGCCAAATGCCCCCAAAGGAGATGCCCCCAGATTATCCCCTTAACTGACATAACCTGTAAAACCGCCAAACCAAAGGAAAAGCCCTATAAATTGGCTAACGGCGGGGGTATGTATTTAGAGGTCATGCCGACTGGCTCGAAATACTGGCGGCTCAAATACAGGTTTCAAGAACTTGAAAAGCGTCTGGCGCTGGGCGTATACCCAAAATAATCTTTAGCTGCATATATTTTTTCCTTATGAATTTCTACAACGGGTTTTTGTCGGATGCCCATTTCTCCGCATCCAAAGCTTCTTCCCTTAGTTGCTCCATCGTTCTTCCAGAAAAAACTTCATCCCAACGTTCATCCCTCCAATAGGTTGCATTTTGCACAAGCCAGCCCACCTCAATCACAAAACGATCCATGTTTTCTGGCATTTTAGAATAAGCCTTGGTTAAATACACAGCGGGTTTCTCTGATCTCGGATCATAATCCCCTGTGTAAAGTTCCAACTGTCCGCCCCCTAATGTCGCGGGTTGCAGTGATGCAATCGAAATAAGACGATCCCAAATTCGCTTCCCAGCTGTCGGGATGACAAGATCCACCTGTCCGCTGGCAACATAACCGGACACAAGTAACGTTTGCTGGTCTTTCAAATAGCGGAACCCTGCTCCCCCGACAATGACATGGAAATCCCCATTGGGCTGCTTTTGTAAGGTCTCCAGAGCCCACAACCGCCGCTTTTCTTTTGCGTAAGCCTGAACTAGCGAGAAGGCCTGCTCATAACTTATGGCCTGCACATCTGATGCCTGATGGATAGTCTCTCCCATCGAGGCAGAAGAAACCTCCCCCTTTGAAAAGATTCCCGATCCAGTCTTCGCAGACACAGAAACCACAGAAATCAAAACAACCAATACCAAAACAATTATAACACTACCTATTCCATCAACCATGATTATTGCCCTTCTGAAGTATCAATCAAATATCGACGCGGATCATCGACCAAACCACGCCGTTGAGCATAATAATCCTGAAACATCATCCCGTTTCCAATAGAGCGCATCGTCGGCAAATTTCGTAAAGCAGCCGCAACCTGTTCAAAAGTAGGCTCAGCCCTGTTTTCGTGTTTATATAAACGGTATTCTATTCCTTTCACGGGGTTAGAATTCGGTAAATAGCGCTCTTGTTCTGCTGATAAAGCATGTTGCTGTACTGCCTGAATGAGATCAAGTCCGCTCTCCAGGAAAATATCTCCATACGTCATATCAAAATCAGTAAAGTGGCCATCCTTATTTCGACGATATATGATATTTAATTCTAATCCTGATGTTGCTGTTCCTTTGTATTCAAACCCTATCAGAAAATCCTGCCCCGTTAATCCCCCCGCGGATTCTTTATTGATTGGATAAAAAATCGGATCTTTATTTACAGAGACAGTGTTTGCATTTATTTTCTTGATAAAAACAGAAGTTAGATTTTTTTGCATTCCTGCCTCAAGATCATGGCGATTATCCATTAAACACAGCGCAATAGACTTAAGAGATCTTGCCTCCTCTAATGGAACAATCAAAGACATATCATTCGCTCGACGAGAGAATGGATCTTTCCTGAAATAATAAGCATCCTGAATATCCTTTAACATTATATCTCCTGTCGTTAGGAGAATATTTCTTCCGTCCGGATCTGTATAAAAAAGATAATTTGCATCCACATCGTGATACTCTCCGACGAGAGGAATGGGGATAAGAGGGATTACCAAAACCGTTCCTCCCACAGCCCGTCTTTCCTTCCCCCGAATAATGCTGAGCTTGCCATGCGTATTGTTCCGGCTTTCGAAAATTGTATTTTCTTTTGTCGGCAACATCTCTTTTGCCTTGGCCGATGAGGAAAGGAAGACTGACAGTAAACCTATAGCCCCCAGCGTTACAGCAACAACAAACACCCATTTCAAAAATGATACAATCAACATATACGTCCTCTTTTTCTTTTAATTTGTTGGCAGAGTACTTCTTGCATTATCTTCAACATCATCCCTAATATCTGTGCTTTTGGAAAGAATATTTGTCTCATCTCCATGGAGAAACGGCCTTCCCACATACGCCCCTGCTGCAACCACCACGATAACATAAATCATGACAAGGGACATTAGATTCAAACGAGGGGTAAAAAGAGCCAAAACCCAAGCAAAAGGATTGCGCCGTGGCAGCTTTTCTTCATCCGTTCCCAGTAAGAACAGGCGTTTCGAAAGGTACGGGTAATCCGAAATAATCTCATGATACGACATCCAGAAACCTGATATATCTTGAAGTTGCTTCATATAAGCTTTCAGATTCATTGTTTTATACAGATGCCCCCCGACCACTAATGCTGCCATTCCTCGTGCGGCAGATTCTTTGGAAGAACAACACGCAAGACCATGCCGATCACAGGTTTTTTCGCGCGCTCGTGAATAGGCGGCGCCGATCAACGGTAACCACGAGACAGGAGCCATGATCGGTTGCCAGAAAAGATGATTTCTTTTAATGTGACCCAATTCGTGTCCGATATAGAATTTTATCGCTTCGGGATCATCCTGCACAGCATCAACTAGATCAGAGAATAAGACAATGTAATGACGACGAAGAAACCGGACCGCCAAGGCATTGAACAGACCATCCGCGTGCATCAGCACCATGGTCGGAATTGTTGTGATATTCAGAGCCTCAGCAGATTCCTTTAGCGCTCTATGAAGATCCGGAAATTGATCTTCGGTAATAACGGCACCATTCCCTTTCAGGCGGCTGATAAAACCGGAAAGAGTGACAACATAAAAGAAAAATCCAATTCCAAGAAAAATAAGCTCACCCCCTCCTGTTCCCAAAATGACCCCTATCCAAATCAATGCCCCAAAGGTCAAATGCCCCAAAGGTCAGAAGAATTCGACCAAGAATTTTTTCATTGGGGTGAACAAGAATTTTTTGTGCCATATCATTTTGTATGCTCATTTTGGGCTCTCCTTTTCATGCTAATAAAAATAAGCTCAAGTTATAATGCCAGTCTATTCTGTTATCACCACGCTGGTACGATAGATCATTGTATAAGAGGAAGTGACTATGTCTTGTATTTTACTACCAACATGCATCTGCAATGAAAAATCAGCCTTTCCTATGGGGAGTTTTCTGAGTTTGTCTGATGAACCAATCAAGTGCTGATTTTTTTTCTGTGGTACCACTTGTACAAATCGTGTGCCTGTGGCCTTTTCTTGTGGTTCTATAAAAACCACATATCTTTGATTTTTTTGCTCTGTGGGAGACACCCTGCAATTTAGTGTAAAACCTTGCCCACGCGACACAACATGAGGAATTTCAACATCTGAGGATTGCGCAAGCAGGCTACTACGCGCTACAATCTGACCATCAACCAAGGTAAATACAAAATCATACTTTTCAGCCTGCGGAATTTCACCTCCATACTGAACACCTCTGCTGCTTAAGGACTTTTCAGATAGCTCGTAACCATTAACTACCAATTTTGACCCAGGGTATTTCAGCTGGTATCCATTCCCCCTGATAAGAACCCAAACTCGAGCATGCCCAAGGCTCATCTCGTCTGCCACATTGAACAACAGTTTGATTTCACTGGGGGGATACAAATGATCTTCAGCTTGTGCCGACTGTATTACCGCTCCAAAAAATATGACGAAGGATAAGAAACCGATAAAAAAAATATAGTGCCAAATCATCTCAAATCCTCCGTCAGAGCGTAATCAACTAAAAATTTGCGAGCTCTTTGGGCATTATTTCTTTAAATTTTGTAATCATCGCATCCGACAACGTGCCTTTCCGCCCTTGGACCTGAAAGACAATGATATTGCCATTATTCGCGGTGGTGACAATACTGACGTTATGCTCTTGCTCTGCTCCCTCACCAATAAGATACTCCGTATAATACATGGTTTTCTTCCGAATAACCCAATTGGCCTGTTCCAGAATGCGAGGGGCATATTGCCCACTACCAGAACGAAAGCTATCCGCATACGACTTCACAATCCTGGGATCCGCACTTTCGGGAGTAAATAAAGTAATTGTGGACATTCCCATCCAGTTATCAAACGTCTGCCCCTCTGGGATATATTCAAACATCACACCACCGCCTGATGCTTGAAGGGCGGAACCGTAGTGCGACAAACCAAACTGTGATGTCCAACCAGAGAACTGGCGACCGAATTCAACCAACTCGGGGCTTAAGTTGGTTTCTGGTTCGGCAAACGCGGCCTTTCCTTCAAAAACAGATAAAGAAAAAAGAGAGAAGATCAAAATAAGGATGTGTTTCATAGCGATGCTTTCTTGTAAAGAGTGACGAATGCCACCAACAGGAAAACCAGTTTACCTATTTTTTGTTAAAGACAGGTTAAATGTTCTTGGAAACCGCTACCGCGCCACATGCAATCGAGCAAAAAGAGTGTGTGAGAGTCTGTTTTCAAGGCATTTCTAGAGAATGCGGATAATGAATATACGATAAAGATCAACGGGATTAGGATGGACAGGTTTATAAATCAGGTCAGTCTTAGAGCACCAATACCAATATAGACATTCTTCCATTCAGTTTCAGTCCGCTAAGACATCAAGAAGCATCAATATGCCGGATTCTATTGACACAAGAGACACTATCGCAAAGAAAAAACAAGATAATCCAGCAAATACTTTAAAACGTAGGCGTTCGCCATTCTTACAATAGTCATAGAATGGGATGATAAAAATAAATATACAGATGAATGCCAGCCAAAAAGCTGCCGCTATTTGGGAAACATGCGCTGTTGTAAAAAATCCAATAATAAGGCAGCCTTTAATAAGAAGCTTGTGTCTGTTAAAAAAGTTTAAAACCAGATTAAAGAGACTCAACTGATATTTATACGACCAGGACATTTTTGTATCCTATCAATCAATTCTTAAGTCCAAGTAAAACAGGCAAAATAAGTAAGTAAGCAGTAATTTCACTGCCATCATAAATGCGTGTCTCTGCCTTGCGCTCGGCTAAACCCTATTCGCTCAGACAGCCAATCGAAGAAACTTAACCGAACTTTCTACCCGCAAACCCCTTTAACTTATACGGCGATTACCGATGTTAAAAGTTTGCTTTTACAGCATTTTCCATTTATATTCCCCTTATGACTTATGTACCTTATCCGATTAACTCTTTGGGCTTTCCCAAAGCTCCTTCGCAAACCCGCGTGGTGGTTGCCATGTCAGGGGGGGTCGACTCATCAGTCGCTGCCGCACTGCTTCATGAGCAAGGGTATGATGTTATCGGGATCACATTACAACTCTACGATTATGGGGACGCAATCGCTAAAAAAGGCGCTTGTTGTGCCGGCAAAGATATTTATGACGCCAAACGTGTTGCAGAAAAATGCGGCTTTCCCCATTACGTCTTGAACTACGAAACCAATTTTAAGGAATCCGTCATCGAAGGTTTTGTATCGTCTTATTTAAAGGGTGAAACACCAATCCCGTGCGTAACATGTAATCAAACCGTTAAATTTAATGACTTGTTAAAAGTGGCACGTGATTTAAATGCTGATTGTATGGTGACTGGGCACTATGTTCAACGGATTGTCAATTCGGACGGGAAAGCAGAACTTCACCGTGCAACCGACCTATCAAAAGACCAGAGTTACTTCCTATTCGCAACAACGCAGGAACAGCTTGATTTTTTAAGATTCCCGTTGGGTGGATGGTCCAAATCTATAACGCGAGATCATGCAGACCGTTTGGGTTTATTAAACGCACAAAAAGCGGACTCTCAAGATATCTGTTTTGTACCAAACGGCGATTATGCTTCTGTCGTTACAAAAATTGCTCCCCAAGCAAAGCGGCAAGGCCAGATTGTTCATCTCGACGGTCGTGTTCTTGGCACACATGAAGGCATCATCCATTATACCGTTGGACAACGACGCGGTATTGGTGTGGGGGGTGGTTTTACTGACAATAACGAACCTCTCTATGTTGTTGGATTGGATGCCGATGAAGCAAAAGTGATTGTTGGTCCGAAAGAATCTCTTGCCCGTGATACAGTAATATTGAAAAACTTTAATTGGCTGATGCCCATCTCGACCGAACCACAAAAGGTTGAGGTTAAGTTACGTTCTATGACCCGTTCTGTCCCTGGTCGTGTAATCGGGTACCCGGATGGATCGGCTGAAGTTATCGTTGATACCCCGCAATATGGCATCTCTCCGGGTCAGGCTGCTGTATGTTACATAGATGGTCGAGTCATTGGTGGCGGCTGGATTACGGGAACATCACTCTCATCCACCCTAACCACAAAAACCCCAGAAAAAGCTGCTTAATGGAAATTATAAAATGACCGTTACCTTCTCCAGAACCGAAATGACCATTCTTGAACTGCTGAACACTAAACCGGGTTGCGGATGGTATGCGCCAGAACTTGTGGAGCAGTCTGGAGGCAAGCTTACCATGTTGGGCGTTTATCCCGCCCTTGAAAGCCTTATTCAGAACGGCTACGTTTCCGAAGAAGAAGTTCCACCGGAGAACAATAACCCTACCAGATTGGTAAGGATAAAGCATCACCTGACCCAAGATGGACGCAGAATTTGGGCATCTTACCAAAATTGTCTAACCAAGCCCCCAGGAAACTTTCTTGCCTCTGGATGGGAGCCTGCATAAAAAGCATTTAAAACAGGCTTTTTATTAAAACCATAATTCCACCTTGACAATAGACTGGTGATACGGCATAAGACTGCATCTAAATAACCCTTTTCTGTGGCGGTGTAGCTCAGTGGTAGAGCAGAGGAATCATAATCCTTTGGTCGGGGGTTCAAATCCCTCCACCGCCACCATAAATTTTCCAATCATATCAAAGTGTTATCTAATTTTAAGGGTCTTGTAAAATCGCCCCGTTTTTCGCTGGGGTAACACTGGGGTAACAGTCTCATTTCAGTTATGTTCTCCGCCATCAACAACTCAAGAAGGAGAACACCATGCTACTCACCATCCCCGAAGCCTGCGCCATGATCCGTGTCGGCAGAACCAAGTTTTATCAATTGCTTAATGCTGGAGAAATAAAGGCAGTAAAAATTGGGAAGAAAACACTGATCCTAGAAACATCAATCCATGAATGGATATTTTCCCTCCCCTCCTACAAAATAAAAACTCATTGCTAATTATTATTCATCTATGTCTCTAAAAAGATCATCAATTGAATCTGCAACACTAAGCTCTTGGGGAGTCGTTGTATCATGAGGTGCAGGTGGAGAATATGAATTGCTTAAATCAGAAACAGCATCATCAATAAAAGAAGAAGCTTGCCTTTCTAATTTATGAACCTCTTCCCTATTAACGCTACCATCTTCATTCAAAGAACTCACAAAAACATCTAGCGTTTCTCGCAAAACACTAAAATGGTCATCAGGATCATATTCGGATTCCCAATTTGATTCAGCTTCTCTTACATATTTTCTAAAATCTTTCATTGCATCGAAAGCAAGTTGCCTAAGTTGGGATTTTTCTGATGGTGTTAGAACGGATTGTATACTTGAATCATCAAGGCCACTTTTATCAGCATAATCTCTTAGGGATTTATAAACTTCTTCAACAAACTCTTTTCTTGTTATTTCGTCGATCATTCCAAAAGCATGAAGACGCGAAAATAAAAGGGTATCAAGATCATCAGAAAGAGGACGGAAAAAGCTCCATGATTGCGGAATTATATCTGATCGTAAAGAAACCAACTGTTTAGTAAATTCAGAATTTGCTCGGTATGAAACAAATATTTTAAGACGCGATGAAGGTAAATTAGCTATTCGCTCAATTAAAATATGATGAGAGGCTTCTGGGACAACTACTGGAGCCCCTTCAATGTACGCCCCAATACAAACGACCTCATCAAGAATAGAATCTGGATTCGCCCCTTTCAGATACACATCAACCATTTCTGAACTTTGCGCTATATAAGAAGCAAATGCATCTCCAACAGTAGGATGCTTATAAGTCCAATATGGACCTTGGTTATCGTTTGCAAGCAAAAGTATACTATCCTTAAGTGATTCAAGATGAATTTTTAACTTGCCGGACTCCACACCAAATACTGAGGACACAGGTGCTATTTGCTCCATAGGAATAGGCGATCTTATTTTACCACCATTTAAAAAAACTAATGCAATAGCAGCCAATGATTCTTGCTCTAGGCTCTGCAATGTATCCATTAAAAAATCTTTAGGCTCTTCAAAAAACCGTATTACTTCTTTTTCATTTAATTTCAATTTAGATGTAAAGAAAGGATTTCCTAACCGCCGAGCTGACTCAGGCAGAAAGCTACGTAACGATGAAATTTTAGAAAGAAATGGTTTAATTGCTTGTATAAAATACAAAGGCTGAGAACCGAATTTCAAATGGTTATAAAGAATACGCGCTTTTTCTTCGATCTTCAAATCTTGGACTTTAATAACAACCTGATTTTTTGTAAGTGCTGGTAAAGCATGAATTTTTATATTCTTCTGCGCATGAACCCAAATGTAATCACGAGAAGTTATAAGAAATTTTGTATTTAATTTTAAGACTGATTGCATTAGAGGGAATACTTGATTCCAGCTTTCCGTACGACTAGCTTGGAACTGCGTACTACCCCACGCGTCATCTATCCAGAAAAATTGTCCGCCTTTAGGATTAATACTAGAATATAAATGTTCGGGTGATGTTGCTTTAATGGTATGACAACTCCAAAGATCGGCTGCCCCCAAAGATAAACTTGCTGCAATCGTTGATTTTCCAGCCGCTGCTGAACCCAACAAAAGCACAACACCATGTTCACTTATCGCTTTAACACTATCCTTATATGCTTTAGTTACAACCAATTTTTCTAGATTATCACTCATTTCACTTAAAATGATTTGTGTCTGCTCATAAGAACGGGCATCTAAAAGATCAGAAAAATCACCTAAGCCATACAGGCGAGGCACAAGCATACGAAGTTTAGCAGAGTTTTTAATCTGTCGAATAATCCAAGTTTTTCCAAAAACTTGACATGATCCAACCCCCACATCTTCGAATGCTTTTTTTATTAGCGCTTCAGATGTCCCGGTCACCCCATGATTTGTTATAATTATATAGTCTTCAGCCAACCCTTTAGCTACCAGCTTTTTTGCTTTCTCAAGTTCATCTTTCAGCATGGAAAGAGAAAGATTCAAATCTTCTTTGGATGTAAATTTGCATTGGATGGTAGATGTTTTTCGAGAATCTCCGCCATCCCAAGTGCCTAGAAAAGCACCATCTCTTCCTCCATCATTTGTTGGTAAAAATGTTTGTACAGGTCTTTTCAAGCATTCCTCAGCAATTGCCGCAGATAGATCTTGAAAAGCTAGCCACCCTATTCGATGTAAAGGGAAAATGTCTTGAGCATCTGCTACTTCGATAATTGAATTCATTGAGCCCATCCACTTGCAGATGACATAAAGTAAAGTTGACTATTTAATTGTGCAGAATTTCTTAATCACAATTCAAATATCAATATGACTGGTATATTATAAGTTGTATAGATAAAATTTTTGGCAACAGAGTGTTTCGAATGAAAATCGCATCCCTTTCAATTAAAAATTTCCATTCAATAGTAAATGAAAAGATTGAATTAGAAAAGTTGACGATGTTTGTAGGACCTAATGGATGCGGCAAATCAAACTTTCTTAAGGCCTTAAATTTTTTTTATGAACCAAAGATAAAAGCTACAAAGGAAGATTTTTTTAATAGAGACTTAACCCAACCAATTGAAATAGAGGTTGCATACGATCAACTTTCTACTAGCGAGATTACCCAATTTGAAAAATATCTAACAGCAGAACGACGTTTAATTGTAATCAAAAGGTTTAATGGAATAGATTCTTTTGGGAAATATTTTGGTAAACTTAAAAAATCACCTGAACTTTCAGCCCTACCCCGCAAGCCAGCTGATGACTTAAAAGAGAAATATAAAGAATTAAGAGGTACTACAAAATTTTCTGATCTGCCAGATGCCAAAACAGGACCAGCCATTGAAGAAGCCATACTCGCATGGGAAGAAAATCATCCTGAGCATTTAGCTCTTATGGAATCTGAAACACAATTCTTTGGCTTCGAAAATAACTCAGCGGCATCATTGGAAAAATTTACAAAATTTGTCTATATTCCAGCAGTGATGATGGAATCCCATTTAGCAGACGATAAAGCTGGCCCCATAGGTGAGCTGACTGACATTCTTGCTCGTCACCAATTAAAAGAAGATGCAGAAATCAAAAGACTAGAAGAAGAAATACGACAACGCTTCTCTGAACGTTTGCGCCCTTTAAACGCAGGACAGATGACCACACTATCTCAGGGAATAACTGATAAAATGCATGCTTATTATCGAGATGTAGGAATAACGATACAATTAGACGAAAACGTATCTAATATAAACTTACCCACCCCCAAGGCCATCGTTTCTGTAAATGAGGGCGGATACCAAAATCCTGTAAATTCTGCTGGTCAAGGTTTACAGCGCGCATTTGTGCTTTCTCTACTTCAATTTTTTGCAGAACATAGGCCAAACAATGTAGAAAGAACTGAAGATCTTAATTTGATTTTGGGCATAGATGAGCCAGAACTCTATCAGCATCCGAGCAAACAAAAATTATTTTATAAAGTCCTAAAAGAGCTTACAACAACAGGTACCACCGTTGCAGGAAACGTGCAATGTTTCTACACCACGCACTCATCTCTTATGCTAAACATAGAAGAGTTTAACAATGTTGTTCGTGTTGCAAAAGAACCGTGCCACATAGGGGAATTATGCGCGACAAAAATTTACAAATCAGATTTGGACGAAATAGCAAAAAGAGAAGCTTACCTTCCTTCTCGAGGACAACAGTTTACAGCCTTAAAAACACTTTCAGGTCTTATAAATACTATAGATGCCCGTATCAATGAGGGATTCTTTTCTAGCACTGTTGTCCTCGTTGAAGGCGCATCTGATATAGTAGCTTTAAGAACCGCATCTGAAACTCATCCTGATGGCGCTATTAACTTAGATCAGTTAGATATAGCTATTATTGAATGTGGGGGCAAAACTAATTTAGAAAAACCGCAGATTGTATTTTCAGCTCTAGGCATTAAAACTTACTGCATATGGGACTCCGATTATGGACTTCATGAAAAATGGGTAGAAGTAAACACTGCAGAAAATGCTGCCGAAGGAGCCGAAAAGGAAGAATTGAAAAAAAGAGCCGCCAATAGAAAAACAGCCGCTGATTCTGAATTTCTTAAGAACCGAGATTTACTAGCTTTGCACAAAGAAGAGCTTTGCGATTGGCCAGATCATGTTGGCCTTGCATCTGCAGCTCATAAATACGATTTAGAGACTACATTGTGTTTAGAGCTTGGAGAGGACTATCTTACCCAGCTAGTTGAAAAACATAACAATATAGTAAAGGCAAAAAATGCTTGGAAGAATCCCTTAGTAATGAGTTTAGTTTTAAACGAAGCTTTCACTAGCGGGAAAAGATCGCCTACGTTAGATAAAATCCTAGTAAATATCGTGACTCTAAATCAAAATAAAGACCCAGAGGAAGATGAAGCGATAGCTCAGGCAGCTTAATTCATTTTAAAAACCTGCCTCTCAATGATTGATAAGTTATAAGAAAATATTTTCTAATATCCATTACATTCTGGAATATGACCGAATTTTTGGACGTACGCCCAAATCAATTTCCGTTCGGCGTAAAATATGAATGGGTTTATAGCCTCGACATTTTCAAGGATAGGCGCAAAGCCTGCGGCGTACATATTTGATAGGTCTTTGCCAATTGTGCGATTAAACCTATTACCGCCACTATGCTTATGCATTCCTCCCCCAACTCGCGCCGCCTTAAAAAAGGTTGTCAATCGTTTGTGAATGTTCTGTTCTTTTCCGTGGGTTTCACCGATATAGATTATTTCTTTGGCATCTGGTCGTGCTGGACCAATTGGTTTTTCATCGAAGCGCGCAATAATATACAAGCCTGTTCGGTGACCGTTGGGAATGTTTTTTATATCATCCCATGAATACCACTCAGAAAAGATGATATCTGGCTCTATCAAAAAAAACTCCCGCGCGGTGCGCCCCCGCTTGATCTTGAACTTGGTGATCAGGGAGTTTACAAATCGTCAGAAACGATCCTTGGGATTTTAGCCAGAGGCTTGGACATAGCCCAAGCTCCCCGACCATAAGTCAAGGACGTGCTGTTTTGGTCAGCACAACCATTCTGACGGGTTGTAAAGCCCGAAAGTCGATGCGTAACGACTTCAGGTTGGAGGATAGTTTGATTTGACAAAAAATGGAAGAGGCCACGCTCTCGCAATTCCATAGGTGATTTTCAAGGGATAAATTGACTGATTTGATACCCGCTGGTTACCCGACGACATGGATATGGCCGCCAAACGCCAATAAACGCTTGTACAGCGGCCTCTCGACAGACTGACCATCAATCACTTGGTCGAAAAATCTCTGCCCTTGGCGAGTGTTTCCACTGACGCGCTGCCGACATCATCTTATTTTGCCATGGTCAGAAACCACCCATAAGGAGGAAATACATTATGGATAAAGCAATTCCCGAAGAGGTCACCCTTAAACAAATCTGCAAAGAAAGGAAACTCGATCCCCGCTTATCGCGCATGCTTTTAAGGGAGGCAGTAAAGGATGCCAAGAAATATCCGAATCTGTCGAAAGACAGAGCCGCCAGAGCACCGTGGGTGTGGGCAAAAGGATCAAAAGGTCTGGAAGAGGCACTCGCCGCCCTGAACGCCACACAGCCTCAAAAGAGCCCAACGGAGAAAGTGGCGAAATAATTTAAGGGTTGGGAAACACGTATTTTAGATCAGTTTTCCTACAAAATTCAAACCGTTAACCAGACCCACATGAAATAGCTGTCCCGATAAACGGGAATAAAAAATCAAGATGCTCATTTATCCTATATAGGAAATTTGAGCATCTTGAAAATATTTACTTCAGATGCCAAGCCCAAACCGTTCCTTGTTTGCAGCTTTTAATACCCAGTTCCTTCTTTGCTCTTCTTAGGGTCGCATCACTATGCCCCTGCGCCAAAGCCTTGCGTTGAACAGTCTTTTTATCAACTGGCCCCTGAGACAAGATTTCTTCCAAAAACGCGGTGGCCTCATCTTTTTTCTTAACAGTCTTTCTCACCATCAAAACAAGATCTTCTGATGTCAGCTCACTCGTACCAGTCCAGACCAGTTGCCCAATACCAGAACTCTCGTTCGGAGCATCCTGAATAACAAACGTTAAAGTCGGCCCCTTTTTTAATCCGTTACTTTTGTTGTGCGCAAGATACCTCTTACTATCATCCTCTGGGCAAACTTTCAGCATCATCGAACTACGAACCCCGCCAGTGATGGCAATTGAGCCCATGCCGATATGCCCCGATTGTTCTGCTCCCGCTTTCCTAAAGTGCCTCACAGCAAGAAAAGTGGTTTGATAGTCACGCGCCAATTGCGTAAGCTTTCTAATCAACCTCGCCATATCACCTCCGCTATTCATATTTTGATCAACAAGAGATGATGTCAGCGTATCGATAATGACGAGAGCGTATTGCTTTTTGGAAAGCGCCTGTTCAAGGTAATTAAAACCCTCCTCATCAAGCCCTAAAAACCATCCACGACATCAATTCTTTTGAAATCAGCACCCTGCAATCTGGCGCGAGCTTTAAAGACCGTGCCAAGATTATCCTCGATTGCAAAAAATAGAACATCACCAACGACACTTGGTTTTATGCCACAAAACTCTTTTCCTGTTGTGATGCAAGCCGCCAACTCAGCAAGTAAGGTCGATTTACCTGCCCCCGGCTCCCCTTCAAGCATATTTGTATCATATCGAGATATATACGGAGCGATAACGCACTCCATAGGCTTCTCTTCAACATCATCTAGGTTTACCGTATACTCCTCATAAAGGGTTTGATATTTGCTACAACCGTCTGCAATATCTTCCACTTCATCATCGGGGAGTATTTTGCCATCAAAAGATATAGAATTCGCAGTATCTAGAAGTGCAAATATTTGCCCCGAACTATATCCCTTATGGCGATAGAACCCCGCAAGGCTAACCATATGCGTATGTCGCCCCCCTTCTCGAATAATCAGGTCTTTCTGATTATTTTTTTCTTTCTTACCCTTTAATAAAAATGGGATTTTATCTTCGGGAAATTTTGCCATTTGTGAAAAAATCATACTGCTCTCCTATAATAAACACCGCTTTTGTGACGACTCCCTGCAAACATAACGTAACCTTTTGTCTTGAGATCTATCTGCTCAAGTTTCTTAAGATTGTCTGGAAGTTTTCCCTTAAAATAATAATGGCAGCCCCTTCCCGTCTTCACACGAAACGTAGGCGGGAGACTCAGGCCCTTCACGAACTTCATCCCCTCAGGACCATCAACGTCTATTACGAAGAATCCATCGACAACTACGGCAAGGTTTGCATTGGGATATTTCTTTAATGCTTTTTTGATGTAGGCTTCTTCCAAAGTCGCACTATGTTCACCGTTAGGGAAGAACTCCTGAATAGGATGCTTCCCCGTACTCTTGCAGTCCTTTTTTCTACAATCGCAAACAAATGCATTTTTATGGTTGGAAATGCCGTGACACAAAAGCATCTTAACTCCATCTCTAGACAAGGAATTAATTGCACTTAACCGTTCTTCTTCACGCGACGGGAAATAGACATGGATTATATTCTTCCTTTCCATCATATGGCCTCCCTGCTTGCAAAAAGACCATTCGCCCAGCTCATGACCTCAGCATGATTCCAAACCACCTTCTGTGGGCTTAACCTTATCCTCTTAGGGAAAGCGCCTATCTTCTCTAAGTACAGTAGGTGCGTATTGGAATAGGCCACTCCCATCCTCGCCAGATCCAGTCTAGTCATAAATATTTTATCGTCTTTATCCATCAGTTTTCTCCTTTTCTAATCTAAATTAAGGTGCTTTAATCGAAAAAAAATTATAGCTTAGCTATTTTTTTTGCGAGCTCTACTCGCCTTTCTAAATCAGCTATGAGCAGTAAGGTTGTTTTATCTGGGGACTTTTTCTTTTCACGAGCAATTTCTTTCTCTATTTCAGAAATTTTCTTTTTCAAGAATTCTAGAGCTTGCTGTATACGAATTTCCGGCACTGGAGCCTCACCACTTCTGTAATGAGACATTCGCGGCCTCGTTACTTTCAGCTCTTCAGCAATTGCAAAAGCCGGAATCTGTAGAATGCTACAAATAACAAAAATAGGATTAACGCCTCCCCTAGGATAAAGAAATTCTTTAACCATTTTTTCTACAGGCGTTAAATTTTCATGTTGTTCGGACATCAACTAATTCTCCACAATAGCACCTAAACTTAGATTAGTTTTCTTGCTTTGTCAAGGCCTAATGAAACAATATTCAAAACATGCCCTTCCCAAGCACATAAAGCCAAACGCTTCTCATCATCATAACCGTATCTGTTGTACACCCCAGCAACGCCAGAAAATGTTCCAGAGGTGTGGTTCAAAATCTTCTCCACCACATGCGGAGGAACTTTCAAACGTGCCATACCCGAAGCGACTGTTCTACGTATATCATGAATAATCCAACCTTTCACTCCAGTTGCGTTATCCAGCCTTGATTTAACTTTTCCAAGCCCAGAAATCGGTTTCTTCCCAGTCGTGGTAAAGACATAGTCAGAATGCAAGAAACGGGGCAAATTATCAAGAATTCTTAGAGCCTGATCCGACAAAGGGACGGCATGAGAATGCCCGTTCTTGGCTCTCTCTTTGGGTATCATCCAGACCTTATCCTTTAAATTAATCTCGCTCCAACACATCTCTGAAACCTCGCTTTTCCGCTGCCCAGTCAGCATCAGAATTTGAATAAGTGGACCATAAGGATAGCGCATTTTCACTGCCTCCTGCCAAATCGTACAGATTTCATCATCTGACAAAACACGGTCACGGGGATTTTCTTTTGATGGCTTTGAAATATGCCTCATGGGGCTGTCTTCGATATATCCCCGCTCAGCACACCATTTAAAAAACTTGCTGGCTCCAGCATGAGCCCTATTCGCCTGTATTGATGCGCCACGCGCCTCAATTCTATCCAGCATGGCGTTAATATTCTCACGGGTTACTGAACGAATATCGATAGAGCCGCAGTCTTTGATGAGCGATAACTTCAGCCTCTGCTCTGTACGCTTCCAATCTTTGTTTTTCTTTTTGGCATATATTTCGATGAAAGAATTGAATACCGTTTCAACGGTTATAAGCTCTGGCTTTTTCTCTTCCAAAGGCAAACCTTGGGAGATAAGTCTTAGCTTGTCACGCGCCAGATCACGTGCTTCAGACAAGCTAACAAGTGGGTATTTTCCCAAAGAAACTCGTTTTTGTTTGCCATTCTCACGACACATGACAAAGAAGGATTTCTGACCGCTTTTAGAAACCCGCATACCAAAACTTGGCAATGACAAATCCCAGAGTTCTTGCCTCTTATGGCTTGCTTTCATCGATTGGATTTTCTTATCGTTCAGAACACAACGCATGATTTTCAGCAACTCCTTTGCCAAAAACATAAGATGAGTTTTCTGAAATCTCAAAGAATTCTGTCTTAAACATCCGAGGAAGTCTCGCCATAAACTTCGCGGACTTGTTAGGTTCGAACGATAAAAATTTACAGACTCAAGCTACTCTTACGTGCATGCCAGCGTGTGAATGTGCTAAACGAGGGGATAATGAGGCACCATCTTCAGCCTCAGCTATCTTCTTATCTCCTCCATTAAACGTTGCCCTTAGCCACGCCGATTTATCAGGTATTGTTGGCTCAACAGCAAATTTAATGACATTATCCTGCAGAGCTTCGCCCTGCGCCCGCCTTTTAATAGAAAGAGTGGAACTTTCTTTGGCAGATTGTATAGCCAAAAATGCTTTCCATTGGGCCATTTCAAAGAATGACATGGATTCAGTCATTCCTTCCTGAACATTTGTGGACAGATCTGAAACGAAATTTATTGAAGAAAAAATTTCTTTAATATCTTCCTCATTAAGAATTTTAAAGAAATCACCTAACGCCAGAATGCCCTTCTTCACTTCAACAAGATATTGTGTATCCAGTCCGCTTCGGTGCAACTCCTCAATCTTCTCACTTGTCACACGTCCAAATGCAGAGACAATGTCTTCGCCACCCATCCCTGCCTTAAGAACTTTGTATATAACAGACCCGAGTGATTTTTGTTCTTCTGATGATGGATCTTCTAACGCCATAGCCCCTGTATCATAAAGACCCGCTATATCTGTTTCTGTATCAACAGATAACTGATCTCCGTGTTTATCATGGTCAAATCGTCCACCCGAGAGGATATTGGTGATTTCGAACAGAATATAGCCTTTTGCAAAATTCTTTTTATAGGCAATTTGACCTGATGTCTCTTCAGGCAAAGCATTATAAGTGACCCCCTTTGCTCTATCCATTATAATCCAGTTTTTGCCTCTGGCGCGCCAATCCATGACCTTTAATGTGAATGCCTTATCACCGCTTGTTAGGATTACATCATCACATAGGCTCTTTGCTGTTTCATATTGTTGTTGCCCTAAATCATGATCGGTTTCAATTTCAGACATCCGTCCTGCCTGCGTAACCATTTCTTGAACGGAATGAGTCAGTTCCCGATAGCTGAGATCGCTTGTCCCTTCTTTTACTCTTAGATCGTCAACAGTTGAACCAATAACTCTGAACCCTTTTGTGGCTTTCTCACGGGCTTCAGGTCGAAGAATTCGCAAAACTTTCTCTTCACCAAGTGCAATGGAAGTGTAGTATGAGGCAGAACCCATGATCTCGCCTAAATACTTGCCCTTCCAGAGTTCTTCAGGGATATTTTCAGCCTTAATCCAATCATAAACTGTCCAGCGTGCAGGCATATTAGCCGCACTTTTTAGGTGTTGCAGCTCTTTCCGAATGGATTCAGGGGTATCAGGGTGTGATGCTATCGCTTGCCCTAGCTTAATTTCAGCAGGACCCATATTTTCAAGGAACAGCCTAAGCGCTTTACCAACGTTCCCTGCATCCGCACCAATATTTCGATTGGAAACCATCATAGCTGAAATAATGATAACCCGCTCATAATCACTTCGTGATTTGATATAGGAGTGCATAATATCACGAGCATATTTAGCCTCTATTGATATATCATCAGGACGGATAAGATTATCCATCACAACATCAAAGGCTTTTTCCCAATCATGCTGTGCCTCGTCTTCTGCCTTTTCTTTACTATTTACAGCAGATTTCAGAACACGCGATATGATGACAGCGCGTGCCTCTAATGGAGCTGACCAGAAATTTTCATATAAAATTTGAAATTTTTCTTGGTCAGTTTGAGACAACCTCTTTAAAAGAAGATCGGTATGTCCCCTAAGATGAGAATCTTTTTCAAAATCATCACGTATAATCCTTTCCGTCCGCTCACTTATATCTTTGCAAGCAGATTCCTCACCTTTAGAATTTGTGAATTTAATGAAACGCATAGCAAAATCAGCATCTCTATCCATTAGTCCAGTTAGATAATCAACACCGATGCCGTATAGATAACTCCACATCATATCTTCTGAATTCAAAGAGACTTGACATGCCTTTTTTAACATCTCTGATGTTTGCTCTTGCGATACAATTAGGTCTGAAACACGTCGCAATAGGATGTATCTATCTGCACCTGCCATAGAATTATCTAAAAGCCCATCTCTATGCCCATATTTATCAGCAATATCCCATTCTTTTTTGGAATTATTATCGAGAGCTTTTAAATAAACAGCTAATTTACGTTGATATTGTGGTGAATCGTCATCTTTCCCCAATCTCTCTGCTACGCCCTGTGCATAGATATCAAACAATCTATCCCGTGTTTCAGGGAATGCCGCCCGCAAACTCTTGTCTAAAAGGATATAGAGGCATTCATTTTTCTTACGCCCAGATGGTGTTTTATCGAGTTTATCAAGGATAACATTAAGAAGTTTATCCTCTAATTCCTTATCATCCAGGAAGACCTTCTTTGCAAAAACAAAGGCTTTTACATGATCCAGAACATCATCAGGCCAGAATGAAGATTCTTGAGCTAATACGGCTATATTTTTTGTCCGCCCTTCATCTTCATTTAATTTATCAAGATATTTGCGAAAATCAGGATCTGAGGAAAAAGATTCTGATTTGTAAGAGTATAGTGCATAGAGCCTGACCATCTTCTCTAGCGGATTAGTCTCTTCAAGAGCCATCTGTTCTGCTTGCCTTAAAAGCGCATAAATATTTTTTTCAAAGGTGTCTAAAACTGCCTGATGTTGTGGTTCGACTGTTACTTTTTTGTCACTGCTATAATCGCTATATTCTTTTTTTACAACAACGCGAGCAATCTGCGTGCGCACAGAGATCATCCTATCTGCAGTAGCCACGATTTTCTCGAAGGACAAATCCTTATAATTTTCTTGGGCATCAATAGCCTTTGAAACAAGGGGCAAAAGCCTACTTTTCTCAATAAGTTTTATATAATTTGCGCGTCGTGCCCGTATTAGCCCTTCAACATATTGTCCGTTACTGCCCCTTTCTTCTTCTGCAATAAAGGACATTGTTGTTAGAAGATCATTTATATTAATCGCCGTATTATTTTCTAAATATCGCATTGTATCAAAAGCATGGAGATACCATGCATAATCTTTACAACCCCGATATTTATGTGCGGAATTTTCTTGAACGAAGGCACTTAAACTCTCAGAATCATTAGCTTGTTTATATCCGTAGTTTTGGACAACAACCTGCATATCCTCTGTCAGTACATAGTTGCCAGAGATAGCTTGTTCTGTTTGTGCCTCCAAAATCCCAAGATAATCACAAAATCTCTCGTATTGTTCGGGATTGAATATCTGCAGCATGCAGCCTTTTTCATCTTGCACGACATATCTTGCGAATATTCGCTTTTGATCATCTGTCAAACGGTGCAAGTGATAAAAATAGTCATCCTTTTCAAAAATGCTGAAAAGAATATTGTATATAAATTGTTCCGCCAGTTCGGCTTTCTTTGAGTAAAAATTGAGCTTTTTCTGCCACGGCCGCAATTCCTTCTCTTTTTTAGACGCTCTGGTGGCTTGTTCTTCACGTGGAATATCCCAAATTTCTCTTTGAAGTGCATCAACTTTCTCTTTTAATGCTTCTTTCTTTGGATGCGCATCCAACCATCTATCAACAGACTGCTGAAGTAATGCAAATGCTGTATCAAACATTTTTTGTTGGTGCGCTTTTTTACGCTCAACCAGTCTATCTTTAAAGTCTTCTTCAAAATGAGCGATAAAGATAGGGTTATCAAAATCAAGAAGCTTGTTACTTAATGTAAATCGGCCTTTTTCACTTCCTCCTGGCATAGGATGAGCCATACGGTATCTTTCTGGAATTAAGGCAAGTACATCTCGATCACGCCATCTGGAACGCCCTTCCTTCTCCTCCTCTGGTAAGGCATTAAATATCGACATAAAGTCATAAACTTTTTTCTCGGCTACTGTTCGATCATTAAATTCATCTTTTAGACTTCTATCTGGCCTGTAATCACTATCACCGACCGATGACGCTTGAAGACAAGTTTCCTCAATTAGAGCTCCCTCGGCTTCAAAATACTTCCTAATGTAATCATATGCCGTTAGAACTACATCACGATTGGCGGCAAAATCTAATTCATAGTCCGGCACATCTTTCCTGATAATTTTTCCGTCTTGGCCGATTTCATATCCGCTACCGTACCCCATACGAACATAAGGTAAACCATGTGTAATTCGGTAATCTTGAATATGGTGTTCGCCTAAGAACTTGACGATTTCGTCTTTGGCACTTGGCTCCGCTAACGCAATATCAACAAGATTATTCCATCCAACAGCTTTTCCAAGCTTAGGTTCACCATAGATACGTGCATCCCACTCTGACCGACCGCGATGACCATAAGAACTAAACCCAGAGAGGTTGTCTAGCTTTCGTGCATAACGACCACTATCTGACCCAACACTTATGATTTCTTGACGAATTTGAATGAGACGTTGATATTCCGCTACGCCAGCCCGAAATCCTGCGCTCGTTCTGACGGCCTTAATCCTTCTCTTCGTAGTGTCTATATCATCTTCGATGCTTGGTTGGGATGTGGGAACTTCTTCCTCATCACGTCTTTTATCCCATCGACGACTATATTCACTGAATAATGCAAAGAAATAGCTATAAAGAATGCCACTCGCCAGAGAATAGTTCGAGTCCCCTGCAGCGGGATAATCATATTTTACTATATGTTGGTACGCTCTATTTTGGAGATAAATATTTAGATCAAGTGTATTAACCTCTGCTGGCTTTTGTTTGCCGACTTTTTTTCTCTCAATACGAACTTCCTCTATTATACCTTCTGCTAAGTTAGCAATCTTTTGTTGGTATTTTTTTAGTATCGTTGGTCCTTTGTAGTAATCTGGATATCCAGCCTCTATAGTTTTTTGAAGTTTTTGTTCACGCTCTCTTTTAAGATACCCCCATTCTTCAGGATCTTCTTCATTCTCTGCTTTAAATCTTGCCGCAAAGAATTCTTCGGGTGTAATTGTTGTTGAAATATGCTCGATGCAATCTACAAGAATTTTTAGCTTTCCTATAGCTTTACGGGCTTTATAGTTATGTTTCACCAAAAAGGCATCAATGGGATCGCTATATTTTGCTGTCACCCGTTCTTTATCAATTGCTGTTGGTCTCCGATCATCAATCAGATGGGATAAGCGAGTTAGAGACGCTTCAATTCCTGTTTTCCGATTACTATCACTTGCATGAACATCAAGAATAGACGACCAATCAACACCTTCTTCCTCCTCATCTCTTCTCGACCTGCGCTCATATTTACTTTCTTCATCTTTTTTTGCTTTTGCGTAAGCAGAAATCTTATCATGCATGACAAGTGCTTGCTTTGGGTCTGCCCCTGCATCATACATCAAGTCTACCGAGTGAAGATCAGCGATCCCTTCCTCACCTTTCGAGTTATGCCTAATACCGAATGACCGCATCAACCAATGAGTTAATTCATGACCCAAAATAAAATCAAGTTGGTCGAGATTATCAACCATATCCAGCAACCCGCGTGTAATACAAATCACAGGGGTAGGAATAGGATTTCTTATATAGCGGACTGTTTTATAATCATCACGGCGTGGCTTGTTTTTTGGATCAAAGGCTGGTGCAAAGAATGCATTCGGCTCTTCCGTATCAGACAAAAGGAACGTGATAGGGTTTTTATCGAAGTCGATAAAACGACCAGCGAGAGCTTTTGCTCTATCCAGTAAAAACTCATGAATTTTCTGTCCTTCAAGAGTTTTGCTATCAATAATGCTGTACTTAACCAGCAAATCTTCTTCGATTAATATACCACCCATTCACATACCCTTATTCTTAGAGATACGAAAAATAGCAAATATTTAACATATTGTCAAATTGGCTTTTACAGCGGGGTAACAAAAGCCTGTTGTTCAGGCAAAATTGCATCTATCGAGTCTGAATGGGTTAGAAGACCGTAGAGTTAATTGCACCAATATCCCAGACGATTAAACCTGTTAAGTCATTGAGATTCCAAATAGATCTGCGGCAGAATCATAATCCTTTGGTCGGGGGTTCAAATCCCTCCACCCGCTCTTCAACACGCCGGGCGACGGTGATGACATCTGCCAAGCTTGCACAATAGCCAAACTCTTCGCGCAACCGATCCAGATGAAAGGCAGAGGTTGCACGGGACAGTAAATGCGCCACGATGGCGTTACGATAATCCCCTGCGGCCCTCGAGGTTTGAACTGATTTAAACTCGGCTTTTAATTGCGCCAGTTTTTCATCCCATGTCTCATGAGGGCGGTGAAAAATTGCTAACTCCGGCCCGCGTAATCTTTCAATGCGGGCAAGGATATCTCTCTCTTCCGCATCTTTTCTTTGTTGCTCTGTGTAATCCGGTCCGAATATGCGGGATAGTTTTTCCAATTCAGCAACGTTCTGGGGGTATGTATCAAGAGCATATGTGATGGCGCGTGCGCGTGCGGGCCAAGGGGTCCAAAAAAGAGGGTCACTTATTTTTAAAATTCTTAAAACAACATCTTTGGGAAGAAAATGGCCTGTTTCTGCAAATGGGCGCGCAGACATCAGCTCATCCCACAGAATTTGTCCTGCCTGTATCTTGTCCGTTTCTTCACGTTTGCCAGATTTTCCAACAAAATCCCCACGGCGATTCAATCCGGATACACGCTGCGCTTCCTTCACCGCTTGTGTAAATGAACAAGCATCGCCATGTTTTTCTATCCCTATATGTTTGGCCAATCCTGCGCGCAGGACATGGGTGAAAAGAACCATATAGGCGGTTTGTTGAATGTCCTGATCCAGATCATTATGCCCTGTCTCAAATTCTGCGATCTGATGCAGAAAAGAAAATATTTCTGTTGCTGTCATCCCTGAGGGGGCCTTTAAAGAGGCAACGGAATAGGGGAACCTATCCTGTAATCCGGCTCTTAACCCTGTGTTTTTATTGTTTGGGGGGAGCTCGGAAAGGTAATCAACGTCAAGATACATTACGCAGTCTTTTCTGAATTTTGAAAAGGGTTAAATTCTGGAAACAGATAGGTTTGATAATCTGAAAAATCAAGCTTTGCAAGCTATTATTCTTGAATGAATTTTATGTTAAGGATTACGGTGAAATCAATTTTGCTGCCTCGGTTGCTTTCGTCAGGAACTTCTCAAGCCGAACAGGGTCATCAAACGGATCTGCACTTTCGATTCTTAATAAAGTTTCATCCTGACTAAAAATAAGAATCGCAGGGCTATTTTTAATCGTCATAACTGCATTCAGTGCAACAATCCTCTCTTTTGTTAAATAGGACGAGATAAGGTCCTTGCTTCTGACTTTATTGTATATATCAGGAGCAAGAGTTGTTTTCCCATCCTCCGCAACATATTTCTCGGTCAGACTAACCCCATCAATAAAATTCTTAAAAGCCATTGATCCAATCATCCCCTGTGTTGGAACTATACCCTTAAGTGTCAATTGAAAGATTGTTCGAGATCCGCCATCACGAAATTTGCCTGAAATTGGTTTATCTGCAAAAATATCTATATCGATTCCGTTGAAAACACCGGTTAATGCGGGCGATTTCAAGATTGCTGTCGAGCTGTATTTCAAATGACATTTTTCTGAAACGATCTCCCAAGAACGGCGCTGCTTGAATAAAATAAAATATGACCAAACAGACGTTGCAAAAATAAATGTGGCAACAAAAACCCACAGGACAAACCAGATATTCAACATAAACCTCTTATGAAAAAACGTAAGCTTGTTATTTTACCACTAAAAAGGTAAATAAAAAACGTGATAATTTAAAAGAAAGACAAGATCAGGATCATGGACTCCCCCCCCTCCCCAACAGACCATAAAATGCAAACCCTCCTGTCCATCATGTCCAGATTAAGAGATAAACAAAATGGATGCCCATGGGATATTGAACAAGATTTCAAATCGATTGCCCCTTGTACAATCGAAGAGGCCTACGAGGTAGTGGATGCCATTGACCGTGGTCATATGAAAGACCTAAAAGAGGAACTGGGAGACTTATTGTTACAAGTTGTTTTTCATTCCCAGATGGCACAAGAATTACATATCTTTGATTTTAACGACGTCGTTCAGGGATTGATAGAAAAACTCGTCTCGCGCCATCCACATATCTTTGACAAAGCGAATGCCAAATCAGCCAAAGAAGTTATTGATATCTGGCAATCGGTCAAAGATACAGAGGAGAAATCAATTCGCCCTAAAACATCCATCCTTGATGATATACCGATTGGATTTCCATCTTTATTACGTGCACAAAAACTTTCCAAAAAAGCTGCAAAAGTTGGATTCGAATGGCCTGACACAAGTCAGGTTATTGATAAAATCATTGAAGAGTTAGAGGAATTCCGAGCAGAGTTAGGCCCCGATAATCGTCAAAGACAAGAAGAAGAGCTCGGTGATGTTTTATTTACCATTGTCCAGCTTGCAAGGCATCTTGACCTTGATTGTGAAGAGACCTTGCGTCACGGCAATCATAAATTTTACAGACGATTCAGTGGTATTGAAGCAGATTCTTCTGCACTTGGAAAAGATCTTTCTTCCCTCACTCCTGAGGAATGGGATGCCCTTTGGGAATTACAGAAAGAAAAAGAAAAACAGCACTTAAAGAGCAATCCAGCTTCATAATCAATCAATTACGAAGCTGGATTAAAAATTTTAATTTGCAGCCGCTTTCTTGGAGGCTTTTTTGGCAAGTTCCCGCTCTGTCGGATTGAGATAGCGTTTCCGGAGACGAATTGTTTTGGGCGTAATTTCAACCAATTCATCATCATTAATATAAGACATCATATCTTCGAGAGTCAGTTTACGTGGCGTAACAAGTGTGCAGGCCTCATCAGTTCCAGAAGCACGGACGTTCGTCAATTGTTTTGCACGTGTTACGTTGATATCAAGATCATTGTCACGGGAATTTTCTCCGACAATCATACCTTCATAAACATCGTCATTATGTGTGATAAACATAGTTCCACGGTCCTGAAGCTTCCAGATAGCATAAGCAACTGCCTTTCCTCCCTCCGTAGAAATCAAAGCCCCATTCCGACGACCAGAGATATCGCCTTTGTACGGACCATATTCTTTGAACTGGCGGTTTAGAACACCTGTTCCACGGGTGTCTGTCAGGAACTGGCTTTGATATCCGATCATGCCTCGTGATGGACATGCAAAAATGATACGATTTTTGCCATGACCTGCAGGACGCATATCTATCAAATCTGCTTTACGTGCTGTCAGTTTTTCAACAATCGCACCTGTGTATTCATCATCAATATCAACAATGATCTCCTCATATGGCTCCATCAATTGCCCATCTTCAGAAGTTTTGAACAAAACACGTGGGCGAGACACAGAAAGTTCAAAACCTTCACGACGCATTGTTTCAAGAAGCACCCCGATTTGAAGCTCTCCACGACCTGCCAACTCAAAAGAATCGCGATTTGCGGATTCCGTTACACGAATAGCAACGTTTGTTTCCGCCTCTGCCATCAAACGATCACGGATCATGGTGGACGTCAGTTTTTTGCCCTCTTTACCACAGAGAGGAGAATCATTCACCGTGATTGACACAGCCATGGTTGGTGGATCAATCGGCGTTGCCGGGACAGCTTCTGTCACCGATGTATCACAAATGGTATCGGCCACCGATGCGGTCGACATACCTGCAATACAGATAATATCTCCGGCTTCCACTGTCTGTGCAGGAACTTTCTGAATCCCTGAAAAAGTCAATAATTTAGACAACCTGAAAGTTTCAACTGTCTTTCCATCCAGATTAATTGCCTTGACAGGCATGTTGACTTTCGCAGTCCCGGAAACAACACGACCGACAAGAATACGGCCAAGATAAGGGTCAGCATTCAAGATCGTAGCCAACATTTTAAATGGACCATCTTTATCAACGGTCGGCGCCGGAACATGGCGTTGAATCAAGTCGAGCATAGGATGAAGGTTTTCACGTGGGCCATCAAGGGTTTCAGAACACCATCCATCACGACCAGATGCATAAAGAACCGGGAAGTCAAGTTGTTCATCTGTTGCATCAAGAGACGCAAAAAGATCGAAAGCCTCATTCAAGACTTCAACAGGCCGTGCATCAGGACGGTCAATTTTATTTAAAACAACAATCGGACGAATCCCTTGTTTCAAGGCTTTCCCAAGAACAAACTTTGTCTGTGGCAAAGGGCCTTCAGCAGCATCAACCAACAGAATAACACCATCAACCATGTTCAGAATACGTTCAACCTCACCACCAAAATCAGCGTGGCCCGGCGTATCAACAATATTGATTTTTGCATTTTCCCACTGGATAGACGTACATTTTGCAAGAATGGTAATACCACGCTCTTTTTCAAGATCGTTGCTATCCATGACGCGCTCTTCGACATCCTGATTCGCACGAAAGGTCCCGCTCTGGCGCAAAATCTGGTCAATCAGTGTTGTTTTCCCATGGTCAACGTGGGCAATAATGGCAATATTCCGTAAGGTTGATGTTGTCACGATAAATCTCTTTTCTTTTTTAAAATCTTTCTGCGCCGCTCTCATAGCGGGAAAAGCCGAAAAAAGCTAGAAAAATCGTGATCTAATAACTGTCATGCGATATTCAGATCAGAAATGGCCAAGATTCTTACCCATTATCGATAATCATTAACCCACGGTCTGAATCCCCTGTCATAACCAACACGATCTATAACCACTCCGTCTTTGATAAAAATCGACATCGCCCCGTTTTCTTTAAAATCATAATATCCAAATTGTTGGATACCGCCATCCTTACAAAAATCTTTTGGTAATCTTATATCTGTAATGATCTTGTTTGCCCATTCACAATCCTGCTTTAGTTCATAAAGACGTGAGCCAAAAGATATTTTCAATCCTCCTGTCTCGATACGACAAGCAGATGGGTCGCAAGAAATAGCCCCCCCTCTTTCCAAAATCACCTGGCCCTGCCTTGGAAAAGGCAAAACATCATCACTTTTCTTCCCCCATCTTTTAAGCCATGTTTCTGTTGCAAATTTATCTTTACGGATCGATGATACAAAAACATGTTGCTGGTCTTTCACAGCCATCACGCCCCCATCATTCGAAACAATAATGTCAGGCTGCGCCATCCACCAGATGGAAAAAAAAGCCAAAATAAAGGGAACCAATGCCCATACCCTTTGAATTCCTTGATACAAAACCAAAACCAATCCTGCACAGGTCATCATAACCAAAAATAAATCAGGCATAGCTGTCGTTGTTATCACAGCGCCTGGCAATGACTCTGTCCAGCGTGCAATATCAAGAAGCCAGTCGACTCCAACCCCCAAAATTTTCAGTGACCAGTCAGCAAGCCCAAAAGGTAATAATGCAAAGGAAATGATAACCATAGGCATAATCATCAATCCGGATATTGGAACTGATAAAGCATTGGCCAGAACACTGTAACTCGGGACTTGTTGAAAATGATAAAGAGAATATGGCGCCGTTGCAAGACTGGCAACAAGAGAGGTCAATAATGTTCCTGCGATAAATAACATGATTTTTTTGATTAACCCTGCATCCGCATATAAACTGGACATATAGGGCCGTATAACCTCAGCCATTGCAACCAGAGCTGCCACGGCGGCAAAAGACATTTGGAAACTCACACTCCATATACTTTCGGGAGAAACCAATAAAAGGAGAATGGCAGAGGCCCCAACCAGACGAAGAGAAAATGGCGAACGATCAAGCATGATCGCAATCAAGGCAACACCTGTCATCAAAAGTGATCGTGTTGTGGGGACAGACGGGACAACCAATCCAACATATAAACAACAAACCAACAAAGCAACGCCAGCAGCAATTTTTTTGATCGGAAACCGCAACGCAATGACAGGAATCATCGCAAGAAATAACCGCACAAGAAAGAAAACAGGTGCTGCCACCATTGCCACATGGAGCCCAGAAATAGAAATAATATGAGCAAGACCAGAGGCCCTCAACGCATCCCAATCCTCATCTGAAATGGCCGCGCGTTCACCTGTCATCAAGGCAGCCGCTATTCCAGCTTCCCGCTCTGGCACAACTGTTTTAATATGATTGGATATGGATGTCCGTATAGTCTCAAGATTGATAAGCCCTGTCTCGGCATGATCAATCACACTCACTTTCGAAAGAGCATACCCAAGAGCCCCAATCCCTTCGAAATAATAATGCCGCGCAAAATCATATGTGTGTGGTGCCACAGGGCCAGATAAAGGGGTCAATTTTGCAAGAACCTCAATCCGGTCTCCTGCTGCCGCATTATTTTTTTGTTTAACAGTTACCCGAATCTTTTGGGGTGTTTCAGAAAGATCCCACCCTTTAATCTTTACATCCGACAAGAAAAACAGACTCCCCTTTCGCCCTTCTTGCTCTTCACGATGATCTACAATACCTGTCACCATAACAGGACGTGTTTCGTGATTGATCATGACAGTATGGAGGCTATTTGTCTTAAATTTTGCAGCTGCAAACCCGATATTTGCACATAACAAGCACGCCCCACAAATAAAAGAAACAAGTATCAAAGCCGAATCAGACTCACGATGATAGAGGCGGAACAGAATAACAAATAAAACAATTATCCCTGATAACAGTCCACATATCATAGGAACGGAGGGTTCATACAATAACCCGAAATAAAAAGCAGATCCTGCCCCCAAAAAAACAGAAATCCAGACCAACAGATTATCCCGTTGACCGGCTAAAAATTCTTCGAATGCTGAAAATATATCAAATTTCATAAAAATCACTTGTCAGACTTGATATGATTTAATACCAATAAGACATGACAATTGTAACCCGTTTTCCACCTTCACCCACTGGTTTCATGCATATTGGTACAGCACGAACCGGTCTTTTTAACTGGCTGTTTGCAAAACACCACAAAGGGAAGATGCGTTTCCGTATCGAAGATACGGACCGCTCTCGCCATTCAGAAGAAGCCGTCGAAGCCATTATAAACGGTCTGAAATGGCTTGGGATTGATTGGGACGGTGATATCATCTCACAATATGCATGTGGGGCAAGACATGCAGAGATCGCGCATGAACTGGTGAAACGAGGGCATGCCTATTATTGTTACTGCACCCCTGAAGAGCTGGATAAAATGCGTGAGGATGCAAAATCCGCCGGGCGAATTACATTTTACGATCGTCGCTGGCGCGACAGCAAGGAAACTCCGCCAGCGGGGGTTAAACCTGTCATCCGTATCAAGGCCCCCCTCACAGGAGAAAGACTTGTTCATGACCAGGTGCAAGGGGATGTAAAAGTAGCGGCTGAACAACTGGATGATTTTATTATTCTTCGTTCAGATGGCGTTGCAACTTATATGTTGGCAGTTGTGGTCGATGATCATGATATGGGGGTTACGCATGTCATACGGGGGGATGACCACCTAAATAATACCTTCCGCCAGAATATCATTTATGAATCAATGGGGTGGGACATTCCTGTCTATGCGCATCTCCCTCTCATTCTTGGGCCGGATGGCGCGAAGCTTTCAAAACGCCATGGGGCAACAGGTGTTGAAGAATATCGCGATATGGGATATTTACCCGAAGCCATGCGAAATTATCTCCTACGATTATGCTGGTCACATGGAGATGACGAAATTATTTCGACGGAGCAAGCAATCGAATGGTTTTCTTTAGAGGGGATCGGTAAAAGCCCCGCGCGATTTGATTTTGACAAACTCAACTTTATCAACGCACATTATCTAAAACTGGCTGAAAATCAGCGCCTGGTTGATCTAACGATCAACATATTGAGGAAAAACGGGCACTCCTTATCACCGAACACAGGACAGCATCTTCTATCTGCCATGGATGAATTGAAATCCCGGGCCAAAACTCTCCTTGGGCTTGCCGAAGATGCACGTATCTATTGGATAACGGGGATAATTACCCCGGATGAGAAGGCCGCAGTACATTTAGATCATGACGGAAGATCTATTCTGCAGAAAATTTCAAATGCTTTAAAAGACGTGGACTCTATCAGCGCAGAATCTGTTGAATCACTTTGTAAATCTATTGCTGAATCAGAGGGGCTCAAGCTCGGGAAAGTGATGATGCCGCTACGCGCAGCCCTCACAGGGACAACATCTTCGCCATCCCTCTTCCATGCCATTGAAATATTGGGCCGAAGCGAGGTCCTGGAACGAATAAACTCCGCAACACAATGATAATCTCTACCATATTCTCTACAGCCATCACCCAGCGAGGAGACATCACAGCTTCATATCATATCATATTATGAATGATAGTTGTCGTGAATCACAGAATAAGAACCTGTCACCAATTGCAATAAATCCGTTTGTTCAGAAATCAGCAAAGACATCTCTTTTTTCGATTTGCTTGTACTACGGTGCCGCTCAATTGAGAAATGGATATTACGGCATAAGTTGCTGGGGTCACGATGAACAGAGCCTTTTTTAACATAGTCCTGAGCCCCAAGGCCTAACATTTTAATAGCCAAATCATCATCATCCACACTTGTAAGAACGATAATGGGCAATTGTTCTTTATAAACGCTGATCCTTGAATAGGTTTCAAAATTCCCTGTGGAATCAGGCAACCCCAAATCCAGGAGAACAATGTCAAAGTGATTATCTTTCGAAGATAATGATTTCTCTGCTTGCTCCAACGTTTGGACGCATACAACAGTATGTGGTCGCGACATATACGCCTCTAAAAAGCGTTTGACGGCATAAGCATCGGTTTCACTGTCTTCAACCAACAAAATATGCAACTCATCATGAATATGATCGAATTTTTCTGTTTCTAAAACCTTGTTATTCAGCATAATAACCTCCTATATTGCTTGCTCTACCTGAATGATAATATCATCATTCTTCAGCCTAAATTTGTACCGATCAGATTTTTAATTACACAATTACACAGATGAACAAAAGTAATACGCATCTATAATAGCTCCCCCCCCAAATGGGGTGGGATTCTTTCCACTATCGTTAGACTGCATAATATTGTATACAATCATAAGTATAGCTACCACCATATGTATAGTATAACACAGAACAGGGAAATTATGAAATTTCTACACAGTAAAAATTATAGACTTTTTGTAGAGAGAGGATATGTCTCTGAATATTCTACATTTAATCAGGGTATAAAATAGTATTTAAAATTTTATGAAATTTTTTAGAAAATTTTTTTCTTTTATGATCACCTAAGAATGGATCTTTTATTATGTCAGATGCACCACAAGACTCCCAATCTTTTAATGAAAAACAGCTCCGTGCAATTTTAGATAATACAGTCGATGGTATTATTGTGATTGATAGTCGTGGGCACATCATGTCTTATAATCTTGCATGTGAGAAATTATTCGGATATCCACCAAAAGATGTTCTTGGTAAGAATGTAAATATTCTAATGCCCGAACCATATAAAGCTCAACATGATAGCTATGTGGGAAATTATATACGCACGCGTGAAGCCAAAATTATCGGTATCGGGCGTGAGGTTGTTGGAGCCCGGAAAGATGGAACAACATTCCCGATGCTATTGAGTATTGGTGAAGTGATCGAGGAAGAAGGTCATTTTTTTGTTGGTATTGTAAGAGATATCACAGAACATAAGAATTACGAAATTGAATTGCGACGCCATACAAACGCCCTAGAACGCAGCAATTCAGAACTGGATGATTTTGTATATATTGTCTCACATGATTTAAAAGAACCTGTCCGTGGAATTTACAGCTATTCACAATTTCTTCTTGAAGATTACGAGAAGGAAATCGACAAAGACGGCGTTAATAAACTACAAAGTCTTATGAAGCTATCGAAACGAATGGAAGATCTGATTGATACGCTTCTATATTACTCTCGGCTTGGACGGACAGACCTTGCATTTATGTCAACAGACCTAAACGCCATTCTAGCCGGTGTCCTTGAGATGCTTGACCCGGTTATAAAAGCAGAAAATATTGAAATAAAAATTGAAACAAAACTTCCCACTATTGTTTGTGACCAAGCACGTGTAGGAGAGATTTTTAGAAATCTTATTACAAATGCAATCAAATATAACAAGAAAGAGAAAAAGCTCATTCATCTTGGTATGAGAACAGATTATCCCTCTTATGAGGACATACCGGTCTTCTACATCAAGGATAATGGCATCGGTATTCCTGAAAAACACTATGAGTCAATTTTTAAAATGTTCAAGCGTCTTCATGGACGTGATGAGTATGGAGGGGGCACTGGATCAGGCCTGACAATCGTCAAGAAAATCATCTTACGACACGGTGGAAAAATATGGATCGATTCGCAGGAAGATGTAGGCACAACTTTCTACTTCACGTTGAGATAATAAGCGAAAGAAAAAGAATATGAATGCTGAGTACTCACCCATCGAAAAACCAGCCCCCTATATTCTGGTTGTCGAAGACAGCCCGATTGATTTTGAGATCATCATGCGGTCTTTTAAGAAGGCAAGCTTTAATGTCCCTATTCACAGATGCCAAAATGGAGATGATGCCCTTGGTTTCTTAATGGCGCAGAAAAATGGGGGCCCAAATTCCGCTTTACCGACAGTTGTTTTACTTGATTTAAACCTTCCCGGAACAGATGGAAGAGAAGTTTTAAAGGTGATTAAATCAGATCCTGGGACCTCTTTTATTCCCGTTATTATTCTCTCTACATCCAATAACGACAACGATGTTGAATATTGTCTATCCCATGGGGCAAATAAATATTTTATGAAGCCTATTTCCCCTGATGATTTTGTAAGCACGATTAGCGTTGTCAAAAGCTTTTGGGAGGCTCTTTTATCTCACCAGTCCGTTTCCTCTTAAAAGCTGTCATTTTCATTGAAATGCGGAAGAAAAAAGAGTAATCAGGAAGAATGATAAAGTCCCCCTCTTTCTTGTTCATTGTTGCGCTGATCTTTTTGATCAGATCAATGATGCCTGCGGGGTTTATGCCTGATTTTTCAGGCCACCAGACCATACAGATTTGTTCAGGAACAGAGATTAAAACGATTTCTATCGATGACGAGGAAACCTCTCCTCATCCCCAAAAAGATCAAAGTCCTTGTTCCTATTCTTTCTTATCAACTTCATTCAGTCCCTCCGAGCCTTACTCTTTTTCTTTCCAAATTCCTATTCTAAAACCTGTTGATCGATCTTTCGTGATACAGGTTCTGGATACGCACCGTTTTCACCTTTCGCCCCCTTCCCGTGCGCCCCCTTCTCTGACAGCTTGATATTGCCATTTTTATTTTGCTTGTCATGATGAGGGAAATTTTTTCTTATGAACTCTGCTATTTTTGCGGCTTCCGCCGATCATTCTGTCTTGCCTGAAGACCTGAAGGATCAGACTTCCAATCATATTCTCAACCCAGTGGTATCCCAAGATGTCAGGCATCTGATTACACTGCATGATGAAGGAAGATTTCAATATTTTGAAACAACCGATATATCATATAAAGCGGTGTTGGATTTAGCAGCGTATCTACAACGAACTTTAGGAACATCAGATAGAACGGGCCTTATTCCCGAGCTTCTGGCACAAGCGGTCCGTTTTATCAAATCTGT
Source organism: Alphaproteobacteria bacterium (assembly GCA_016794145.1). Lineage (GTDB taxonomy): Bacteria > Pseudomonadota > Alphaproteobacteria > Micavibrionales > Micavibrionaceae > UBA1573. Next base: position 111,776 of record JAEUKP010000022.1, read on the forward strand.
TCCAGCAGAACAGGTTTTCATCCGACTTGATGTGACAGAGCAGAAACAAAAAATAGCAGAATTCAATCCGGCACATATTTGCGCCTATGATGCAGACCGATCTTATGGCACAGATTATCTGCAAATAACACGCCGGTTGACGATTCATGGCTCGACATCAAGTGTTATGAACAATGCAGATTTAGGGATTTTTCTAGAACGTGGATTTAGAAAATATGTCATTCTATATCTCGGCACACAAAAAAACGATGATATTCAATATCTTGATCCTGCACACAGCATGGCACTGAATCTGGTTCTAACAGGCCTTGAAGATAATGAAAATCCAGATCTATTACAGGAAAAAGTACACGACATTCTGCTTCATGATGATCTTTCCTTGCTACAAACTGAACTCGCAGACCTTCAACTTCTTTTAACTGAATTTCGAAATGATCTTACCCCAAAGACAGCGCAAGAGATTGTTGAACGACTGATAGAGCTCCCCCAAAAGATTGAGTCTCTCCTGCAAACAGGTGCGCCTGTAGAACTTATAAATCCACTTGTTGAACAGGCAGAGAGTTTTCTCACGGACAGCATGATTCAAGAGATCATTGAGCACTATAATATATCTTCAGGTAATTTTACCTCTCCCACGGACATTACCCCTCCCGGCATTCAGACTTTAAAAAAAACAGCGATGGAAATAAAAACTCTATTGCGACAATTGGGGAATGATCCGGAAGCAGAAACAAAAAAAGACATCCCTCCAAAACCGATAGGGCTTCGGGAAGAGAATGACAATCTTTTAGAAATAGGTGGATTACCAGATCAGCCTATAGAATTTATAAATCCACCTGCTGAACAAGAAAATGGTCTTCTTCTGAATCCTTTGATTCGTCAGTCTGTAAAAGCATCCATTTCTTCTCTTTCTAGAGAAATAGAAACAGAACCCTCTCCTCAAATCATTGCAATTAAGCCTCAAAACACCATAGTGCCCAATGTATCAAATCACGCCCCCAATGAGATAGATAGAAATATTTTTGAAGAAATTGTTGTAACGACTGTCATCAAAGGCGACCGAATCGGCGACCTGAATCTAAACGAAAGACGAATAACCGCCGAAAAAATAAACCCTACCCACGAAAATATAAAAAATAACGAAGGACCAAAAGCACGAAGAGAAACAGAGATACGCCGAAGCGTAAAATCAAATGATACTGGTGGGGGGAATAGCACACCTAATGCACCACACCAATCTGTACAGAGCCGCCCACAGTTAGCCCTGCAGCCAATCCGGCCTATCTTAGGTTCACCTGTTATTAATCCCGCCCTAAAAGCATTATTTTCCCTTCCAGCATCTATGCCTATTGCACAGGCTATAGATCCTACAAGTAAAATCAGCCCCCGCTCTTCATCTTTTCTTCTGCGTCCCTCACTCCCCCAGAATGATAACCAACCGAGAGAGATTAAAAAAAGAGAACACGCGGAAAAAAGTGCCCCCAAAACAAAAGAACAGACAGAACCCAGAACAGAAATAACGGGCAGAATCACTCCAAGCCCCGTTTTAAGTCAAACCCCACCCCTCACTGCGCAATTTAAAAAAGTCTGCGGAAAAACAGGGCTTGAAAACTGTGGCTGCGCTCCGAAAAGTCCTGAAAATCAAAAGGCTCTCGCTGGAACGATAGAGAAAATCCAAAATGAATGGGATCAAAATTCATTAAGTAAAGCAGGCATTACAGCGGCAGAGGCAGCGAAAACACTCCTTATTTTAGAAAAAAACAAAGCCTCTTCCCAGCAAAATCTACAAGAGACTGTCATCTCTACAATCAAGGCAGAAAAAGCTGTGTCAGAGGCTCTGCGGCAAGCACACCCCACAATAGATACCCAACAGATAAACGCGCAAATCCAGGCCCTCCTGAACAAAAGAGAAGAATCCCCCAAACAAAATGGGGGCTTAGAAAATGGGGGCTTAAGAGGAGTATTCGAAAAATTGCGAGACCCTTTTAATAGGTCTGCTAAAGGCGAGAAAGGGTTAGATCAAAGAATAAAAATTCAGACATCCACTCTCCCACAAGGAGATCCAAAGCCATTTGACTTTTGAGAAAACATTATGCCATATACAATCCATTAACCATATTTACGAATTGTTTGAATAAGGAATCATTATATGAGCAACATAATGCCTGTTTTCCCCGTCATGTTTGACCTTGCTAAAATCATCCAGCATGCAGGAAATCATCCCGAAAAAGAGGAGTTAATAAGTCATTTGAATACCTTGGCATCTGGAGAATATGGGCGACTTACTTCGTCAGACGCAATTTTATTCCTTATGGATCGTTTTGGCCCGAATAGCTCTTATCCGTGTGTTTTTAGACAGGTTGAACGCCCAGATCGTAGTATACACATGGTTCCAGAAAAAACCGCTTCAGAAATGGATATAAACGCCTATTGGGCTTTTACATCAAAGGATCTTGACGGCCAGTCTCCCGACCCATCGGATACAATCATAATAAGAGCAACCTTAACCACTCAAAGTCCTACTCTCATTTTAAGAGATTTTATTCTTGGATCCTCCAGTCAATCATTTATTCTTCTCTTTCACTACGAATGCTGTGCAGGTACCTCTGATGATCAAAGACTGCCTTTCTCTGTTGTTATATCAAACTCAGAAAGGAATATATTTACAGTAACACATTCATCAAAAATTCTGTCAGATCATGGGGATCTTGCCGTTGCAACCTTTTCCAAAATTAATGGTCAGAATCCTATCTCAGTTGCAGCCCAAAATGATCGTGGGTTTAGAGATCTTGTAGAAAAAGCTTCATCCGTCCCTCTAAGGACTGAAAAACCTCGTTTTTGGGAATCACTCAGAGATCTTATCCGATAGGCCAATTGTAAAAAATCAAAACTCTTTGAGCCTCCCATCTCTTCATGCTAGGTATAAGAACACTCATAAACCAACTGTCCAGGAATCCGGAGAATGTCAAAAAACAAAGAGCAAGATCCCAAAAATCACTTAGGCATGGCCTTTGATGTCACACATCTGTCTTCAGATGTTGCTCGATATACATCAATCCCTGATAAAATGTTTAATGTTCGTACAACGTTCGGGCTTGACACCGACTGGGAAGTTCCAGGATTTAGTTATGAAATGGGCAACGTCCCAGAGATCGATACATCTTACCAATTTGATCATGATACCACCATGGCATTACTGGCTGGATTTGCATTCAACCGTCGCGTGATGATTCAAGGATTCCACGGCACAGGGAAATCATCCCATATTGAACAGGTCGCCGCCCGGCTTCACTGGCCTTGTATCCGGATCAATCTTGATAGCCATGTGAGCAGGATTGATCTCCTTGGAAAAGATATGATTGTTCTAAAAGAAGGAAAACAAATTACAGAATGGAAAGAAGGTCTTCTTCCATGGGCCCTTCAACATCCAGTGGCTCTTGTATTTGATGAATATGACGCAGGGCGACCTGATGTTATGTTTGTGATTCAACGCGTTCTTGAATCCGATGGCCGTTTGACTCTTCTAGACCAGAATCAGGTTATTCGTCCCCACCCCGCTTTCCGTCTCTTTGCAACGGCCAATACAATTGGTCTAGGTGATACAACAGGCCTTTATCACGGTACCCATCAGCTAAATCAAGGTCAATTGGACAGATGGAATATTGTAACCATTTTGAATTATCTTCATCCTGACGATGAAGTTAGGATTGTAAGAGCAAAAATTGAAGGCATAGAGCAACATGATATTGAAAACATGGTCAAGATTGCGAATATGACCCGTGAAGGATTTAAAAATGGTGATTTATCAACCTTAATGTCGCCACGCACAGTGATTAGCTGGGCTGAGAATTACAAAATATTCAGAGACCGTGAAATGGCTTTCCGGTTAAGTTTTGTCAATAAATGTGATGAATTGGAGCGGCCAATTATTGCAGAATACTACCAAAGATGTTTCGGGGTTGAACTGTCTTTTTAGGATTCACAGACATCATCGACCAAGAATTCGACAGAATCGATTCCGTTCCAATGATTAATTTTAAACTGTCCAAGCAGATGAAGCAATCGCCCCCCCTTTGATGATAATAGAATATCTCCCAACGGGGTTCCTACTGATCGGAAGGCAACAGCCTTCATGCGCGCCCCCCCATCTGCATCGGTAATCTGTAAGCGGACATGGTTATCCCCCACGATATCTGCCATTGTAATCCGGATAGATGGCAAAACAAAACGTGGCTCTGGATTTTCTTGTCCAAAAGGGCCTACGTTATCTTGCAAAAGTTTTATAAAATCGGGCTTTATACCGCGGATAGATGCAACACCATCCACCTGTTCTTCGCTGACCAAATCTGCTCCTCCTGCAATTTTTGCGGCTTCTGCTTGGAAGAATTGATCTAGTGCAGGAATCTGATCTGGTCTCACTGTGAATCCTGCGGCCATCGCATGTCCCCCACCTTTTATCACAAGACCAGCTTCTTTCGCGGCCATAAATAAAGCGGCCATATTAAACCCAGGGACAGATCGACCTGACCCTCTCCCCTCCATTTCCCCCGAAATTCCAGGTGCAAATGCAATGCAACATGCTGGTTTTCCGTATTTTTCTTTAATTTGTCCCGCGACAAGACCATTCAAACCAACATGCCAGCTTTCATCGGCGACCATAATCAATGGTCTGTCGGCCAAGCCTCCTTGTTCAATCATATGATCCGCCTCACGCATCATATCAGCCTGTATGGTTCGGCGTTTTGCATTACAATCATTTAATAACCATGCAAGATTCTGGGCTTCTTCCGGATCCTCAGACGATAATAGCCTTGCGCCCAAATCGGCCTGATGAACACGCGAGCCCGCATTAATCCGTGGACCGAGAACAAAGCCCGCATCATCCGGCGTTGGATCCTTTTTGAGTCCCCCAACATCACATAGGGCTTTTAATCCTACATTTTTCTTTTGAGCCATTTGTTGGAATCCCGCACGCACCAAAAGGCGATTTGGGCCAGTCAAAGGAACCATATCACATACAGTCCCGAGCCCCACGAGATCCAACCAATTTTTAAGCGGAGCCTCAGATATATTTTTATTTTTATAATATCCACGTTCACGTAGAACAGCATTCATTGCAACGCAAGCAAGGAACGTAACACCAACCGCTGCCAGCATCCCATAACCACTGGTATCATCCTTGCGTTTGGGATTAATGATCCATACTGCATCGGGAAGATTTTCACCTTGTTCATGATGATCAAAAACACAGACATCCAATCCTATGTTTCGTGCTTCCGTTAAAACATCGAATGCAGTTGTTCCGCAATCCGACATAAGGATAATATCTACACCTTCGGCTTTCAGTTTATGCATTGCTCTTGCATTCGGGCCATACCCCTCTGTCATACGGTCGGGAATATAGAGCGGAATATCAATACCCAAATGACGAAAAAACTTTTTAAAAATTGCAGCAGAGGTTGACCCATCCACATCAAAATCACAAAAAGCCCCTATCTTTTTCCCAACCAGAATTTGATCTGCAATCCACTCTGCGAATCCACGCATATCCTTTAATGTAAAAGGATCGGGAAAATCGCGCCCCATCCGGGGATATAAGAAACTATCAATTTGTTCTGGTGCTACCTTTCTTGCAACAAGCAATCTGGCAACAATTTCTGGCACAGAAAAATCAGACATCATCCGTTGAATGATCATGTTATCAACTGGCGGGAAAACCCAGCGTGCGCCAAGAACAGACCGATCAACTTTTAGAACACTCGACATAAATTTTCTTTTCTATATTTTTAAAACAGGCATAACCAAAGGATCATCCATAATACAATCAAGCTCTTTAATCTGTGTAATCGCCTTTAGTATATTATGTCCCTTTGTCTCATGCGTCATCATAATCATGCTAACAGGCTGATCCATAGAACGTCCACGCTGAATAAAGCTTTCAATCGAAATATTTGAATCACGTAAAATAGGCGAAATCTCGGCAATAACACCAGGACGATCTTTTACAACCAACCGGATATAGAATGCGCCGTCCCAATCTTCCAGGCTTGCCTTTTGCGTTGACGACAATAACCTTGCAGGCATCCCGAAAGGCAAGATGTTTTTTCCATGTTGTAAATCTATCAGATCTGCAACAACAGCAGATGCCGTTGCAAAACCTCCGGCACCACGACCAGCAACAAAGCTTGGCCCGACATAGCTCCCTTCAATCAATATACCGTTCAGCACACCATGTGTATTTGCTATGGGGGATGATTTTGGCAATAAGCTTGGCGAAACGAACTGAAGGATAGCACCAGAAGCGTTTTTCCGAGCCTGACCAATTAATTTAATATGATACCCTAATTCATCAGCAAGTCTTATATCTTCAATAGATATGGACCGTATCCCCTCAACGAACAAAGACTTGAAATCCGGGACACATCCAAAAGCAAGCCCGGATAAAATTGATAATTTATGCCCTGTGTCCCCCCCATCAATATCAAGCGATGGGTCAGATTCAGCGTACCCTAATTTCTGGGCATTCGTGAGGACAGTTTCAAAATTCTCACCGGTTCGCCCCATCTCTGTGAGGATATAATTACACGTTCCATTCATAATACCATAAACAGCACTAATTCCATTGGCTGCAAGACCTTCACGGATTATTTTAATAATCGGGATACCCCCTGCAACAGCCGCTTCGTACATGAGAGGAACCTGATTATCTTCTGCAAGACAAGCAAGATCGAACCCATGGTAAGCAAGCAATGCTTTATTTGCAGTGATAACAGGTTTTCTGCGTTGAAGCGCCTCCCTGATCAGAGAGAGCGCAGGATTTCCATCGCCGCCCATTAATTCAATAACAACATCAACATCGGGAGATAGAGCAAGTTGAACCGGATCATTAACCCATCTCACCCCCTCCAGATTAAGACCACGGTCTTTTTCTTGATCTCTTGCTGATACAGCTATTATTTTGAACTGGGGATGATCTGCAAGGATCTCGAACACTGCGGATCCAACAGTCCCCAACCCTGCAATTCCAATACGCATTACACTCATGGCGGCAACTGATCGTCGTGGGCAGCCGATGGCAGAGGTGGATCTGCAATTTCTTTAGCCTCTGGCTGAGCCGTACTGTAGAGAGAAAAAACCGTTACATTCGAATCCTGAACCAGTAAAGACGGATGAATTGGGAAAGACGATGATACATCTGTCTCTTTAGGAAGCGGCGACGAATCTGCCTGGGGGGCGAACATCGTCAATGCCGGATCAAAAACATCAACAGAATTGTTCGACAAACTGCGCCCAAGCTCAAACAGGCTATATTCCTTATGCGCAACAACAGGTGCGGGGTAATAGGTAACGACCTCACCACTTGGTTGTTTCCCAGGTTGGAATTGCGCGCAAGACCCTAGAATTAGGGATGATGATAGAATGAATACAAATACAGATTTTTTCATGTGTCTGGTTCCAAAGTTATTTTGCCTATGGTGGATCAAATAGACGACAAGAACAAGCCTTAAACATAAGAACAATCATAATTTTCCTTTGATTTTCGATCTGCATTAAGGCAAATTCAGGAACACAACTCAAAAATAATGGTTTTTTTATGTCCAAACCCACTCGCCCTAAAAACCCAGACCAGAATCAAGATCCTGTAATAAACAAATCATTTGACCCTGTTTCCTATAGCCGTCAAATTGCAGATATTCTTGAAAGGGCGAAACCAATTCTTGCGCGATACACGCAAAAACATGATGGAGATGAAATAACTCCCCACAGTTTTTCAACAAGCCAATTCCAGAATATGATTTTTGATTACTGGAACGCAGCCCTTCAAAATCCGCAAAAATTAATTGATGTAAACCTTGAATATTTGCAAAATATGACCCTCCTTTGGCAAGAAACAACACGGAAATTTCTTGGGGAAGAAAGCCATACAATCGTGAATGCTGAAAAAAGTGATCGCCGTTTTCGCGATCCACTCTGGCAAGACAGTTTTGCATTCGACTTTATCCGCCAGTCTTATCTTTTAACGTCTGGTTGGCTTCAGAAATCTGTACGGAATGTTGATGGGCTAAGTCAAAAAGAAAAAGATAAAATGGACTTCTATACACGCCAATTCGTCGATGCTCTGGCCCCCTCTAATTTTGCAATCACAAATCCTGAAGTAATTCGGGCCACGATGGATTCACAGGGGCAGAATCTGATCAAAGGATTAACAAACCTCGTCGATGATTTGGAACGCGGTGGTGGGGATCTAGAGATCAGCAAGACACAATATCAATTATTTGAAGTTGGAAAAAACCTTGCGGTCACCCCCGGATCAGTCGTTTTTGAAAACGAACTGATGCAACTGATCCAGTATACGCCCTCTACGAAACAAGTCTATAAAACACCTCTACTGATCGTGCCTCCATGGATTAATAAATATTATATCCTGGATATGCGGCCTGATAACTCCTATATCAAATGGGCAGTTGACCAGGGTCATACCGTTTTTTGTATTTCCTGGGTCAATCCTGACAGGAAACTTGCCAAGAAAGGATTCGGCAGTTATGTCGAGGAAGGTCTTCTTGCCGCGCTTTCTGCGATTGAACTCGCAACGGGTGAAAAATCTACAAATGTTGTAGGATATTGCATCGGGGGCACACTTCTTGCGACTGCCCTTGCTTATATGACCGCCAAGAAACTTGATAAAAAGATTTCTTCTGCGACTTTTTTAACAACCCTTATCGATTTCCGGCAAGCGGGTGATTTGTCAATCTTTGTCGATGATGAACAACTTCAATTGATTGATGAAAAAATGGAGAAAACAGGAGTGCTAGAAGGGAGTGACCTCCGTCATACATTTTCTCTCCTTCGTGCAAATGATTTAATCTGGTCTTTCGTTGTCAATAACTACATGCTGGGAAAAGAGCCATTCCCATTCGACCTTCTTTACTGGAATGATGACTCAACAAATATGCCGGCAGAAATGCATAGTTTTTATCTGCGCAATATGTATCGTGATAATAAGCTCTGTCGTCCCAATGGAATTACCATCAATGAAACACCGATTGATGTCAGAAAAATAAAGGTCCCAAGCTACTTTATATCGACCAAAGAAGATCATATTGCACCATGGGCATCTACCTACGAAGGCATGCACTTGTTGGGCGGAGATAAAACATTTGTTTTATCTGCATCGGGCCATGTAGCAGGGGTCGTAAACCCACCTGCCGCACACAAATACCATTATTGGGTTAATCCGGATACAGATGACAGGCAACATGCTGAAGATTGGCTCGCGCAGGCAAAACAATGCGATGGATCATGGTGGGTCCATTGGGCAAAATGGGTAGAAGGGACAAGTGGCCCCAGAATCCCTGCGCGCAAAATTGGATCAGGAAAACTTAAAATCATCGAACCTGCACCAGGTCGATATGTGAAGAAAAAGATATAATAAACCTGACTTTTTACAAAAAATTAAGTCTCAGCAACAAAAGACAAAGCCTTCTTCTGTCTTTCTTTTAGCTGCTGTAAATCAAAATCAGAAATCATGTCTTCAAACAAACGATGCCAATTAATTTCAGCCTGTAAATGGATAAAAACAGATCCCAGGCCCAATGCAGCCCTGTCCATAAAGACAAATTCACGTGGAACGATAATACCACCGCCAACTTGCTTTAATCGATCATGAACTTTTTTTGCCGTTTCACGACCATACACTCCCTGATTCGTCTGACCGATCACTCGTTTCTTATCATCCAGCAATGGGTCATATAAAAAACGAGCCCAGATCAACAAAGTTTCGATTTGATCTTTATTTAGATTTTTAAATCCCCATGTTTCAAATGCATGCACAGCAAGCTTCCCATCATCATCACGGATCGCCCTGTAAAGATTAATGACACCTTCGACGAATTCTCCTTGAAAAATACGAACACACCCAAAATCAAGCAGATTGATCCCCAGATCTTTACGAACAGAATAATTCCCCATATGGGGATCCCCATGAATAATCCCATAAAAGTAAAGCGGAACATACCACGCGCGGAACATGTTCATCGCTATCGTATTTCGATCTGTGACTTTTGCATCTTTAAAAAGCATTATTTTCTGACCATTCATCCATGTCGATGTCAAAAGACGCGGTGTCGAAAGATCTGGGACGACTGATGGAACACTGACTCCTGGTTCATTTCTTAAAATTTCTTCATATAACGAAGTTCGTTTGGCTTCTAACCCATAATCCAATTCTTCGTACAACCTGTCTTTTAATTCGTCATGAATATTTTTGGTGACAATTGATGAATCAAATGATTCATACAAAGAAAACATCATTTTAAGCTGTGCCAGATCTGCAGATATTGCAGACACCATATCAGGATATTGCAATTTACAAGCAACCTCTCTGCCATCTTTTAAGGTTGCCCGATGGACTTGCCCAAGACTCGCGGCAGCCGCAGCTTCATGGCTGAATGATTGAAATCGGCTTTCCCAATCTGCCCCCAGTTCTGCGCGCATACGACGCCGAACAAAGGACCATCCCATTGGTGGAGCATTCGATTGTAATTGTTGGAAAGCTTCTGCATATTCGGTAGGCAAGGCTTCCGGAATTGTTGCAAGAATCTGTCCAACTTTCATTAAAGGCCCTTTTAACTGGCCCAGTCGCATCAGCAAATCAGCAGCATGTTTCTCACGATCAATTTTGGCGCCAAAAACTTTTTCACCAGCCAGTTTCGTTGCAAGACCTGCCATAGCCGTCGAAACCTGCCCATAGCGCTTAACACGTTGCGTCAGTTTTCCTTTATTAGCTGTTTTATTTTCTTTTGTATCTTTGACCATTTTTGCTCCCGTGCAGTGCAGTATAACGATTTCTTTTCAAAACCTAAGCTTTTTTGATACTGTTTTTCTTTAACTTGAAGGAGATTCGATGAAAGACCCTGTTTCAACGCTGCGTGACCAAATTTTGTTGGCAACACTTCCTCTCGTTGAGGAAAGAGGATGGACATGGGACCTTGTTCAAAAAGCGGCGGCAGAGTGTAAAGCCCAAGACGAGGTAAAAGATGGGCTTTTTCCAAACGGGCTTGTTGATGTTGTTGCTCATTTTTCAGATTACACCGATCGCAAGATGATTGAGAAATTATCAAAACTGTCGACCAAGACTCTTCGAAGCAAAGATAAAATCCGGCTGGCGGTTCTCACCCGCAACAAGGTTCTGGAAAATCAAAAAAACCTGGTCAAAACTTCTATGGCTTTCTGGGCGATGCCTTCACACTTAATTCAAGGGCAAAGAGTTTTATGGCGCACATCAGACCGCATCTGGACATGGGCTGGCGATACTTCAACTGATTACAATCGTCAAACAAAGCGCGCGCTCTTGTCTTCGATTCTGATGGGAACATATATGGTCTGGATTGGCGATGAATCTGAAGAGAATCTGATAACACAAGCCTTTTTGGATAGACGGCTGGAAAATGTAATGGAATTTGGGCATACAATTGGTACAATCAAAAAAATAGTACCGAATCTCTTTAGACAGGCAACCCAAAGAAAATGAAAAGAAGAACAAGACTATCAGTTATTGCAGCCCTTGCAGTCACTGTTTTTCTGCCCCCGTTCCCGGCTTACTCTGGAAGTTTTTTTGATCGATTTTTTGGTCAAAACGAAGATCCCGCCACACCGCCTCCTCCAGAAGTTACTTTGCAAGCTCCGTTTCCAACAACCCAACCCCAACAATCAACAGAGGGTCAAAGCAAGTTGATGGATATTTACGGGGAATCGGATTCGGTATCTGCAGACCCCAATGATTTATCAAAACCACACCGCAACGAAAAACAAGTCATTCAATGGGCGACAGACATCGTTTCACAAGCGATGACCATTAATCCCCGGACATATAATAGTGATTTCCAAAAAATATCTGACTTTTTTACACCTTATGCTCTACAGGAATATCAAGAATATTTGAAAAAAATGGACATGATGAATGTTCTCTCTTCTAATTCATTCAAACTCCAATCCATATCGGATGAAGAGGGAAGTGTTATCAAGGCCGGCCCAATCGGAGACACGTATCATTGGCTGCTCCAGATTCCGGTCATGTCCTCCTTCTATAAAGATGATCTGGAAAAAGTTGATAAATCGAGCGCCCCTCAAAGCCAGAATCTAATTGTGCAAGTTCAGGTTGGCCGCATTAGGCCAAAACAAAGCGAAGATATTGGGCTTGTTGTTGAACGTTGGCTTGTTTCGTCTTATCCAAAGAGATAGGAAAAATTAATCTCTTGCACACCCCTTTTCCATTCGTTAGGGTGTGCCATTATTTTTTTAAGGATCCGGAGTAAATGATGCCTTCTGCTGTAGAAAAAGATGATGAAACCATTGATGTTGGTGGTGTTGCTGGAAAACGTCTCAAAAGTTTTCTGGATCGTGTTGAGCGTCTTGAGGAAGAAAAAAAAGGCATCGCTGACGATATTAAAGATATTTATGCAGAAGCCAAAGGTGTTGGTTTTGATGTCAAGACTATGCGTAAAATTCTGAAGTTGCGTAAAATGGAAGTTGAAAAACGACGCGAAGAAGAAGAACTTCTTGAGTTGTATAAGGCTGCAATCGGGCTTGAGTAAATTTCTCGACTAAAGTCCCTTACCCTCCGGAGTTAACCAGTTTTTCATATATTTACAGTATGTATTGTATAGAAACTAGGTATAACAAAAAATGTCACAGAACGTCTTACACAACGTCTTACAGGGCGCTTCACTGTCTGATTTGATGAATGCGATGATTTCTCGCCTGGAGTACTCACACCCAGAAGAGATGTTATCTGTTCCTGTATCAAAACAATGGGACATGATCCATATATACGTATCTGTCGACCCTGTTTTAGCAACACTCTATAAACAATACTGCGAAGCTAAAGAAAATCTTGGGAAATTACTTCTAACCAAGGATGTTCAGGACCCTATGACAGAGATTGCATGGGATATGCACGATAGCCTACGCTCTGCAATTGAGACCCGTCTTTTAGAACTGAAAGAAGATAGGATTATTTCGGCACGGGTTGCGGCGATAAAAGCAACAAAATTTGCACCACGATCACCTATCAGACCCGTTCGCAAACAATCACCCTCTTTAAACGAAATGATGACTTTTATGCTATGGGCCGGCATGATGATGAAGGAAAATCCTACCCAGTACGATATACGGCGCGATTTTAGTCGAGCGTCTTAGGGTAATTCCCCCCATAGCTTGGGTCACATAAAATCGCGCATATACAGGGTTGACAACATAAAACATAAAACTAGTTGTAGGGTTTCATATTCTGAATTTACCATTCTAGCGAAAGACCCTACAAAATGAAAATAACCTATTACGGACATTCCTGTTTTTCTGTTGAGATTGATGGAATCCACTTGTTGTTTGACCCGTTTATTACAGGAAATCCTGCCGCTGCGCATATTGATATTACTACGATTCAAGCCGATTTTATTCTCATATCTCATGGCCACCAAGACCATGTTCTGGATGTCGAATCAATTGCTAAACGTACAAATGCAAAGTTGATTTCGAATTATGAGATCATTTCATGGTTCGCAGAAAAAGGAATAGAAAACGGTCATGGTATGAATCTAGGCGGATCTTATGATTTCGAATTCGGCAAAGTTAAGTACGTAAACGCCGTTCATTCTTCGTCAATGCCAGATGGTCGGTATGGTGGAAACCCCGGTGGTTTTATCATTACACCCAAAAGCCGCAATTCAAGCTTCTACTATTCCGGCGACACAGCCCTCACCTATGATATGAAACTGATCGGCGAGACAGAAGATATTGACTTTGCATTACTCCCTATCGGGGATAATTTTACGATGGGTGCAAAGGATGCTCTAAGATGTGCTGATATGATCAAGACTCATACTATCATTGGTTTGCATTACGATACCTTTCCGCCAATTAAAATCGACATCGCCAAAACACGCCAATTGTTTGATGAGACAGGAAAAACATTATTGCTTCCCGGAATTGGAGACATAGAGGAACTTTAGGGTTCCTCCCCTCTTCATCTATGAAAAGAAAAGATAAAAATTTACCTGTATTCTCTTGTCTCTGTTAAGATGAGGCCTGTTTTAGTATCTTTCTTAAGAAAAATTTTACTAGTTTCTTATTGAATCTACAGGTGAAAACTATTTTATCAAAGATCCCGCGTATCGCCGAACTAACCCCGTCCTTCACCGTACGGGAAATGATTATTTTGTCCCTATTATTAACAATCGGTGCATTTTTCTTTGTCCAATCATTTCGATCCTACGCGGATTCTTTTGATGATGTCCTTGATAACATATTTAATCTTTCCCAAACCCATAATCATCTGAACCAAGAATATATTACGCAGTCTTATCAAAATACAGCGCGTGTCCAGCTGCCTTCGATTGAGCTTAAAAAACTCATCTCTGACTATCAGAATCTATCAGAGAAAATAAAACGCCTCCCAAGCCTAGATGACCAGACATTTATTACCCATGCTCTGTATGCAAGATTTATATCTCCTTACGATTTTGAAATTCATCGGATTCTTGCGGAACATCAATACATACTTGATATAAAATCATATAAAGAGATCTCTGACTTCAATTTTCAAGATAGCCTTTCTACGCTTTACACCCTTATTCGTGAAAAGCATAAATCATATATTTATTTGACCAATAACTATCGCACAGCAACCTACATCACTATCTTTCTGCTAATTATTTACAACAGTTATATTTTTATCAGGCATTATTCGAAAGAAAGATCGCATGCTATTTTATCAAATAATGCAAAAACTGATTTCCTCGCAAATATGAGCCATGAAATCAGAACACCTCTGAATGGGATCATCGGAATGTCTGACCTGATCCGATCATCTCCTTTAACAGATGAACAAAATAAGTATTTTAAAGCATTGGTTTCATCTGCCGAAAATTTAAATGAGTTGATTAATGATATACTTGATATTACAAAAATTGAAGCTGGGCACATAGAGCTAGAAATTCTTCCCTTTGATCTGAACGATATATTAGATTCATTAATTGCTTCTTTTGAACTCCGCGCTAAAACGAAAAGATTACGGATTTTAAAAGAAATACATCCTGACCTACATATGACATATATGGGAGATCCGACACGTCTACGACAAGTTCTGACAAATTTAATTGGAAATGCACTGAAATTTACCGAGACAGGGCATATCAAAATATTAGTGTCAGAAAATCCACAAACCCCCGGCGAAATTTACTTCGAAGTAGAAGATACAGGAATTGGCATTCCTGAAAACAAAAGACAATATATTTTCCAAAAATTTTCTCAAGCCGACACTTCAACAACACGGAAATATGGAGGTACAGGGCTAGGCCTTGTCATTACAAAAAATCTTGTAATGCTAATGGGAGGACGTATCGATTTTAAATCCAATCAGTTCGAAGGAACAACTTTCTGGTTTTCATTACCCCTTTTAAAAGCATCACAGGAATCTATCATCACTCAAAATATATTAATGCCAGTTGATGTTCAAAGCATAGAAGGGAAGAAGATTTTATTGGTTGAGGACAATATTGTTAATCAGCAATATGCTCTAAAAATCTTACATGATATGAAGTTGAACACAACACTCGCAGAAACAGGAATTTCTGCAGTTCAATATTTCCGTACACATGCTGCAGAAATTGACCTTATCTTGATGGATTGCCGTATGCCAGAAATGGACGGATACGAAGCCACCCAATTAATTAGAGAGATGGAAAACTCCAAGGATACCTCACAAAGGATTCCTATTATCGCACTCACAGCCAATGCTATTAAAGGCGATATTGAAAAATGTATGGCCTGCGGAATGGATGATTATTTAACAAAACCGATTCATCGTAGAACGCTTGAGACAACAATCTATAACTGGCTTGTTCCATCAGATGGCAAAAATAAATCAAGTTGTGAAAAGCCTAGGGAACAAGAAGATACCATAAGTGACAATCATAATGATTGTGAACATAAAAAAGAATCTCATCCGAAAATCGCTATCATCGATATGGATATTTATAATGAAATTTCTATGATGATGGGAGAAGATACACCTCAGCTTGTTGATCATTACATTCAATCTATTTCAACCTACATCGAAAAAATGAGATTCGGGCTAGAAATAAAAAATTATCAAGAGATCGCAGATGCCGCTCACCCTCTTAAGTCCTCAAGTGGGTCATTCGGAGCAATCGAAATGCAAAAACTCTCCGCGCGTATTGAAATGGCGGCAATAAAACTTGATCCTGATACAGAAATTGAAAGTCTGATTACTCAAATAACTGATTTATCCGAACAAACAATTCAAGCATTGAAAGAATTACAAAATGACACAACTCAAAAAAATTCTGCATATTGATGATGACTCAATGATGCGAATGATGGTTCAAAAATCAATTGAACGTAGCCAAAAAGGGTTTGAAATTATAAGCTGTACAACCGCCTCTGAATTTCTGGAAAATTTATCGATCTTCACCCCGGATTTGCTAATCATTGATATTGCGATGCCTGTCGTAGATGGCCCTACACTTCTTGAAAAAGCACGCGAGACCGGAAATACAACTCCTGCCATTTTTATGACGGGGCACGAAAATCCTGATCTTAAAAACAGAGAAAAACTGGATCCTATTATAGGAATATTACAAAAACCCTTTTCGCCCCTTTCTCTTGGGGATGATTTACTCAAATTATGGGATACAAAGAAATAGAGTCATTCCATTCAAGATCGACAAATTGAAGCCGGTGTTGCTCTCTCCCCTGCCCTCTCCTCCAAATGGAAGAGAGTTGAAAAACGGTTGGGTGGTACAGCAAAATCCTAGCCAATAACTTTGTATTCACTCAAAAGAAAAACCCGTCTTTCACCGACGGGTTTTTGAATAGATTCAAAATAAAGAAATCCTTACTCTGCAGAAGCTTTCTTGGTGTTGGCACGTTTCACAGCCTTGGTTGGAACAGTCGTTTCATCCGCAGGTCCAGCCGGAGCAGCATCATCTGCTGTGTAATCCTGACCAGAATCTTTTCCTTTTGCAGATACATCACGATCAACAAATTCAATCACAGCAATCGGAGCCGCATCCCCATAACGGAACCCGGCTTTCAGAACGCGCGTATATCCACCTGGACGACCTGCATAACGTTCTGCGAGAACCGAGAAGAGTTTCGCCACCATGGTTTCATCCCGCAGCATCGCAATCGCGGCGCGACGGTTGGCCAAACCACCTTTTTTACCCAAGGTCACCAATTTCTCTACGATCGGGCGGAGGTCTTTGGCTTTTGGCAAGGTGGTGATAATTTGCTCGTGCTTGATCAGCGCATTCGCCATGTTGGCAAAGAGCGCACGACGGTGCGAGCTGGTACGGTTCAGTTTACGTTGTTTCAAACCATGTTTCATGTTTTAGTTCTTTCTGCCTTTTTTGGCGTTGCGGCCTTCACGGGGAAAACCATTGGATAACCGCCGACCACTTTAGATGTCAATCAACGGGGCGGGAACATTCCCAAAAAGAAAGGGGAAATCCCCTTCCAAAACTTGATTTAAAGCACAGTCATTTGAAGCATTTTGCGCCGAGAACGAGTGCTTTTCGAGAACCGTCTTCGAGCGTACTCAATGTACGTGAGAAGCGGAAGCGCAGAAATGCCTCATTCGCAGGCCAAAAGGCCATAAATGACCTAATGTGCAAACGGATCATCCAGACGCTTTGCCAGATCTTCAATATTTTCTGGCGGCCATCCTTCGACCTGCATGCCCAAATGCAGCCCCATCATGGTCAGAACTTCTTTGATTTCGTTCAAAGATTTCCGGCCAAAGTTTGGAGTGCGCAACATTTCGCTTTCGGATTTCTGAACCAGATCCCCGATATAGATAATGTTGTCGTTTTTGAGGCAGTTGGCCGAACGTACGGACAATTCCAGCTCTTCGACTTTTTTGAGCAAGTTGCGGTTGAATGGCAAAGATTCCTCCACTTCGGAAGCCTGAGATTCTTTTGGCTCTTCGAAGTTGATGAAAACCTGCAATTGATCTTGCAGAATACGCGCTGCATAAGCAACCGCATCATCAGGAGAAATAACACCATTTGTTTCAACAACAAGCGTCAGTTTATCATAGTCGGTGATCTGCCCCACACGAGTATCTTCCACTTCATAAGATACTTTGCGAACAGGTGAAAAAATACTGTCAACAGGGATAAGACCAACAGGCGCCTCTTCAGGACGATTCATCGATGCAGGGCGGTATCCTTTGCCTGTGCCAACAATCATCTCCATATCAAGTTTGGCACCTTTATCCAATGTACACAGAATCAAATCTGGGTTCATAATTTCAATATCGGCACCGGCCTCGATCATTCCGGCTGTGACTTCACAAGGGCCTTCAGCCAAAATACGCATCCGTTTTGGACCTTCTGCATGCATCCGAACTGCAATCGCTTTGATATTAAGAACAATGTCTGTTACATCTTCACGAACACCTTCGATCGTTGAAAACTCGTGCTGAACACCAGCAATTTTAACGGCAGTGACCGCCGCCCCTTGCAAAGAGGAAAGCAGAATACGGCGCAATGCATTCCCCAGTGTTAACCCAAAGCCACGTTCCAAAGGCTCAACAACAACCTTCCCAAGGTTCCGGACATCTGCCTTGCGTTCAACTTCAACTTTGTTAGGTTTAATCAATTCGAGCCAGTTTTTCTGTATCAGCATGCTTGTTCCCTTTCACCATGCGTGGAGTGTCGCCGAATAGCGACACATATTAAGTAGTTTAAAAACTAAATACGACGACGTTTCGGAGGACGACACCCATTATGAGGAACAGGAGTCACATCCTTAATCGACTTAATATTATATCCCGCTGAGATCAAACCACGAAGCGCGGACTCACGCCCTGCACCCGGCCCTTTGATCACAACATCAACATCGCGCATACCGTGTTCAGCAGCTTTGCGAGCCGCATCCTCAGCAGTTAATTGTGCTGCATAAGGGGTTGATTTACGAGACCCTTTGAACCCCATAATACCTGCGGAAGACCACGCAATCGTGTTTCCCATTGCATCGGTGATGTTGATAAAAATATTGTTGAATGATGCATTGATATGCGCATACCCGGAAACAATGTTCTTACGAACAATTTTTTTACGGGCTCCACCTTTTGCTCCGGACTTACCGGCTTCTTTTTTAACGGCCATAATTTTTCTACCTTTATCTCTTTTTTCAAAACGTTTGACTGATTATTTTTTAACGATCTTTTTACCAGCAACCGGTTTTGCAGGCCCCTTACGGGTGCGGGCGTTGGTGCGAGTACGTTGACCACGAACAGGCAACCCACGGCGGTGACGCAAACCACGGTAGCATTGCATATCCATCAGACGTTTAATGTTAAGCGAGACTTCACGGCGTAAATCACCCTCAATCTGGAAACGTCCAGATTCAATGATTTTACGAATTTGGTTCAGTTCATCTTCGGTCAAATCTTTCATACGACGGGAAAAATCAATTCCCACTTCTGTACAGATTTGCTCAGCCGTGAAACGACCAATACCATGAATATAGGTGAGCGAGATAATAGCTCTTTTGTTGTCAGGAATGTTGACGCCGGAAATACGGGCCATATTGTGGACTCCTTATAAGTCATCTGTTGATTTTAAACCGACCCGTAAAATTGCCTGCTCTCAAAATTTTTTCTAAAGAACAGCAACGCCGGGTCGTATACCAAAAATTCCAAAGACAATCAGTTACCCAAAAGCCTCTTGTGCTGGAATTAAGCCGCAATATAAATATTAACGCGCCAGTGTCAACTATTTTTTGCTATTTTTCTGTGGATAACTCACTTTATTCACTTAAAACAGACTCTTTTGTATTATGAAAATATAATCCCCCATAAGCGGGGGATTACAAACATATCCGACAAGAACCGGCAATCCAACTTGCCGATTAAGAAGAAGACCGCCCCGTTGATTTCAAAAAGTTAGAAAAGTCAAAACTGTTTTCTGATCTTGCATCCTCAGAAGCTGCATTCTCAGCCTCACGTTTTTCTTTTGCCGCCAAAGCCTCTGCAACTGGGTCACGCCCCAAAGCTTTCAAGCCTTTTGAAATCGCTTTATCCAATTCCTGATAAGAACAAAGACCAATTTCTGCAGGATTACGGGGATTCAATGCAGAAGAATTCGGGTGTGTGCGATCACGAATCGATTGAATTGTTGGCTTCGTTGTTCCAACCAATTTACAAATCTGGGCATCCGACACCTCGGGATGGTTTTTAACCAAGAAAGCAATCGCATCAGGCTTATCATTACGGCGAGCAACGGGTGTATAGCGGGGGCCTTTCGCCCGAACCTTGAGGGCAGGCCCCTCACGCCTAATAATTTTAAGGCTTGTGCTGCTATCGCTCTCACAACGCTCGATCTCGGCAGCAGTTAATTCACCTGCAAGGATAACACTCTCACCTATGATGCCACGCCCGACCTCTTCATCAGCCAAAGCCTGGACCTCAACAACATGAAGACCAGTGTAATCAGCAATCTGTTCGAATGTAAGAGTTGTATTATCAATCAACCAAACAGCGCTTGCTTTTGGTTTGAGCGGTTTGGATGTATCAAGTTCAGCCATTTTAGGTGCTCCTTTAAGCTCTGAAAAATTTCCCCCATAGATCCTCCTCGTCAATCCGTCCCTACGGATGATCACTGGTTAAAACCTGTGTTGATGGGAATAGGATGGAATATAAGCATTTTTTAGAAAAAGTATAGCTTTTTCTTAACAGTCCATCATAATTTTCTTGATCAAATAAAAATCAAGAAAAAAAGAAAAAAGCTCCCAGGAACATGAAAACATGCCCTGGGAGCCTTTAAAAAAATTCTAACGGCTGTAAAACTCGACAACCAGATTTGGTTCCATGGCAACCGGATATGGAATATCTTCAAGCTTAGGAGTCCGTACAAAAGTTGCTTTAAATCCTGTATCATCCATCGCCAGAAACTCAGGTGTATCACGCTCTGCCGATTCGCGAGCCCCCATAATAATGGCAATCGTACGAGATTTTTCACGAACCTCAATAACATCCCCCTCTTTTACTTGATAGGAAGGAATATTCACGCGTTTACCATTCACTTTAAAGTGACCATGAGAAACCAACTGACGGGTTGCAAAAACAGTTGGCGCAAATTTTGCGCGATACACAACCGCATCCAAACGGCTTTCCAGCAAACCAACCAAGTTTTGGGAGGAATCACCAGACATACGAATAGCTTCGAAATAATATTTACGGAATTGTTTTTCACCAATACCACCGTAATAGCCTTTTAATTTTTGTTTTGCGCGCAACTGCAGACCGTAGTCTGTCGGCTTGCCACGATTAGCTCCGTGCTGACCTGGGCCAGTCTGGCGGGTGTTATAAGGAGACTTTGCGCGCCCCCAAAGATTACAACCCAAACGACGGTCAATTTTATGCTTACTTTCAAGACGCTTACCAGCCATCTTTCATACTCCATTTTTTTTGTTGTTGTCCCGATTACTTTGCAGGTTGTGATGCTTTTCTAAAGAAAATCATTCAACGTTTCCACCACAGAAACTTCTCAGGAATCCGCGCAATATAAGGATTCTTACAAAAATGTCAAATATTTCTTATTGAACCAATCAAAATCAAGAAACCAAAGGAGGAACAAAGGTTCTTGCTGTATCCCATGGAAACCTAACCCAGGTATCTTGAGGAACCTCTTCCCCATAATAATCAACATCCACAGAACCTTGCGGTTTTGTAAACAGTGTGACCACAACCGGCTTCACGAGAGTTCTTTTCAGCTCTTTCAGTGTCCGCCCGGTATCAGCCAAATCATCAACAACCAATACATTCTCTGCAAAGTGCTGATTAAACTCTTTTAAGATCACGACATCATTTTGTCGATCCATTCCGTTATAAGATTCTATCCCCACCGTTTCAATCAGCTTAATATTCAGTTCGCGTGCCAAAATACCTGCAGGAAACAACCCGCCACGAGTAATGGCCAAAATGCGGGTTAGATCAGGTCTTTCTGCATGAATGCGGACAGCAAGCTTACGGCAAAGACTCTGGACTTCATCCCATGAAACATATTTTTCTGATTGATAAGACCCCATGCTTGATGACACCTTTATTTCTATAACACTATTATTGAAGATGATTCTTTTAAACAATTTACAACAGAAGTGTCCACAAAATATATGATACACTGTTTCTATCATAGTATTTGATAAACTAGGAAAATTATGGAAGAAATATCACACAACCCACATTCGTTTGCCAGCCTTATTCCTCTACTGATTATTTTTGCGATTTCCGGGATATTCGTCCCGCTCTTCCAGCGGTTGAAATTATCGCCTGTTCTTGGGTATTTAATTTGTGGAATTATTGTTGGCCCATTCGGTCTGGCCTTATTTGCAGATAAAATCCCCCTGCTTTCAAAATTTTTAATTTCCGACATTTCAACAGTCTCTTTGATCGGCGAGATCGGAATTATTTTTTTGATGTTTATGATTGGACTCGAACTATCTTTTCGCCGATTAATGGAAATGAGAAATCTTGTTCTTGGGCTAGGATCTCTCCAAATCATTATCAATGCGTTCTCTATTGCGATGATTGTATTGTTGTTTGAAAACAGCCCTATTGTTTCTGTTCTTGTAGGGATTTCTTTTTCGTTATCCTCAACCGCAATTGTGATGCAATTACTGGGGGAACAACACCAAAATAATAGGCCTGTCGGGAAGGTTTCTTTCTCTATTTTATTGATGCAAGACCTTGCGGTTGTTCCCTTACTTGTTGTCATCGGGGCAATGTCGTTGGCCGATAATGATACATCTGTTATTTTTATCCTTGCAAAATCTTTGCTGATTGCTTTGGTTGTAGTAGGCGTAATCTACATATCTGGAACAAAACTGCTCCGCCCGTTTCTAAGTATTCTCAGCATCAGCAAAAACCCTGAATGGCTTTTATCTTTATCCATTTTCTTTGCAATCGGGATCGCAACGATAACACATAGTGTCGGTTTATCAGCAGCTCTGGGAGCTTTTCTTGCGGGTCTTCTGATTGCAGAAACAGACTTTCGTCACGAGATCGAGGTAATGATTAATCCAGTCAAAAGCCTTTTACTGGGTGTCTTCTTTCTTTCTGTTGGAATGATGATGGATCTTAGAACGATTGGTCTCCACCCGTTTTGGATTCCACTCTCTGTCATTGGGTTGTTTATTCTCAAAATTGCGTGTACGTACATTTCAACCCTACCTTTTCGGATTAAAAAAAGCATTGCGATTGAAACCTCTGTACGACTTGCGCAAGCAGGAGAATTCGCGTTCCTGATTCTGGGGCTTGCGGGCGCAGGAAACCTCATTTCTAAAGGCGATCAACAATTCTTCTTACTGGTGGCATCGTTATCTATGTTCTTTGCCCCGTTTCTGACAAAGTTGTCTCCGTTTATCGTAAAGATATTTTCGAATTTGAACACAACAGATATCCCTATTGAAAATATTGAACACCACACCCCCTCTGATTCTCCTCAAGTTCTAATAGCAGGATATGGACGTGTTGGTCGGCTCCTGGGGGCAACGCTCGAAGGAAAAATGATCCCTTATATAGCGATTGAAAATAATTTCGAGAAAGTTAAAAAACTACGCGAACAAGGCCATAGGGTTATTTATGCAGACAGCCGCAAAATCGATATCTGGAAACATTTGCATTTAGAATCAGTCAAGGTGATTGTGATTGCAATCGACAATCCCGACGCATCAGAAATGATTCTAAAGGCGTTGCGAAGTGAATGGCCATTGATCCCAATTATTGCCCGTACCCATGATACAGAGCATATGGAGCATCTCTACGCCCTCGGAGCAACGAGTGCCATACCTGAAATTTTGGAAGCGAGTATGAAAATTGCGACAGAGATCCTAGAAACCATAGGAATGAATAACCACGATATTGAATGTGAAATCGAACGAAGCCGACACATCGCGATGTTACAACATACGGACATCGTTTAAACTACAATTCGATATTAGGGTGTATTGACTACTGGTGTAGGTAGCCCAGATGGAATATCAATGGGCCCCATATCGAAACTTTTAATCAATGATCCACACACAAGATTCCACCCATCAACCAAAACAAAGAAAATAATCTTGAATGGCATAGATATCACAATTGGCGGTAACATCATCATTCCCATCGACATCAGGATGGATGATGTCACAATATCAATAACAAGAAATGGAAGGAATAACATAAATCCAATTTCAAAAGCACGCCGTAACTCTGAAATCATGAAGGATGGAATAACCACCTGCAAAGGAACATCAACTGCTTTTTCAACTTTCTCGGTTTTAGATGCATCCATAAAGAGCATGAGATCTTTTTCACGCGTATGTTTCAACATAAACATCTTAAAGGGTTCTGTCGCCCTTTTAAAGGCCTCGACCTCATCAATCTCTTCATTCATCAATGGTTTAACCCCCATGTCATATGACTTTTGAAATGTTGGGGCCATAATAAAAAAAGTCATGAACAAAGCCAGTGAGATCATCACTGAATTCGGGGGGGTTTGCTGTAACCCAATCGCAGACCGCAGAAACGATAAAACAACAATGATCCGTGTAAAGGATGTCATCATCATCAAAATGGATGGCGCAAGTGACAAGATTGTCAGAAGAGCCATCATCTGAACAACACGCCCCGTAACGGTTCCATTTTGTTCCTTGTTTCCCATGTCTAATGATAGAACCTGGGCAAAGGCATCATGACCGTACGTACAAAATAGAAAAACTGTAAGAACAAAAATGAATTTTAAAGAGAATCGTCTAAACATCGTTTTTTTCTTCCTGAACCTTTAAAGATTTTTCAATGACAGTTTCACCATTCGGCCCCAGAATAACAAGGTGGTCTTGGTCATCACACCGCAAAATAACAGCCTTATGTTTGACATCCATGGGAAGGATTTCGACGATTTTTAATCGACGTTTTGTTCCTTGTTGTAAACTAAACCCACCGTTAACGCCAATTTTCTTAAGGACAAACCACAGCCCACCCATTAAAGAAACAACCAGAACCAAGGCACTTATAAATCTTAAAATCTCATTGCTATCCATTACGTCTTTTCTTTTTCTTTCTCTTTTTCAAGGGCTAAAAGTGCATCAAACGGATTTGGTTCACCATTTGCTTTATAGACGTATGACAACACCTCGGCAACTGCCAGAAAGGCTTCAGATGGAATAGGGCTTTCCAATTCGATCTTTGTTAACATCTCGGCAAGATCTGAATCTTCACGAACTTTTATGCCATTATCAAACGCAAGCTGAAGAATTTGCTCGGCAATTTTTCCCCGTCCAGCGGCAGTGATACGAGGCGCATCGTCTTTTGATAGACCTGTTGTAATGGCAACAGCCGTTTGAACTTTTTGTTTTTTCTTTATATTTGAATGGGTTAGATCATTCTCGGGCGCATTCTCGGATGAATGATTGCTCTGAACAGACTCTGTCGGGAAACTTGGTTTATCTGGCATGATTTTTGCGAATCTTTTCCGTGTCATATGATCCAATATAGAAGAGCATAAGGGGTAGGAACATGACAATCGAAAATATCAGTCTTTTTCAGGCTATGAACGCAAAAATGGGTTATTTAGCGGAACGTCAGAAAATTATTTCCCAGAATGTCGCAAATGCGGATACGCCCGGTTATATGTCACAGGATTTAAGAAAAGTTGATTTTTCGAAAATGGTCGAAAATATTAGCAAAAACAAAATGCATGTCACAATGGACACAAACAACCCACAGCATATGATGGCTCCGGATCAATCCCCGAACCCCAAAATGGCCAAAAGCAAAACCCCTTATGAAGTTAAACCTGACGGGAACTCTGTCGTTCTTGAAGAGCAAATGGTCAAAGCAAGTGATGTTCAAATGAATTATACTCTTATGCTGAATTTATACCGGGATGCCGCCGATATGATAAAAACATCGCTTGGTAAGAAAACATAGAAGGGGAACACATAAATGACTGATTTTTTTTCAACCATGAAAATCTCTACATCCGGAATGCGTGTCCAGAGTGAACGCATCAATGTGATTGCCCAGAACACCGCCAACGCCGATACAGCTCCATCCAAACCTGGTGAATTGCCTTATACCCGCAAACAAATTTCATTCAAAAACGTTCTGGATAAAACGACTGGGCAAAAAATCGTTGCTGTTGATAAAATCACCGAAGATAAAAAATCAGACTATATCAAAAAATATATGCCAGGCCACCCTGCGGCAGATGTTGATGGCTATGTTCAAATGCCAAATGTTTCATCATTGGTAGAGGCAATGGATATGAAAGAAGCCTCGAAATCATACCAAGCAAATATGGGAATATTTACACAAACACGCGACATGATGAGCAAAACAGTTGATTTGTTACGATAGACTTTTTGTGGTATACTTAAAAAGGTAGGAATAATTATGGTCAACATTACATCAAACCCAGCCGCAGCAGCAAATGCTTACAGCTCGACAGCAAAAATCGCGCCCCCCTCTTCTGGCGCGGGTCAATCCTCCTTCGGAGATTTTCTTGAAGATGCTACGCGTTCAGCCATCGGAACGTTAAAAGCAGGTGAAAAAGCCTCTGCCGGTGCAATCACCGGCACAATCGACCCGCTCGCAGTGACACAGGCTGTAACTGCTGCGCGTCTGACACTTGATACAGTTTCTGCTGTTCGTGATGCCGCCGTTGATGCTTATAATAAAATCCAGGGTATGCCGATATAATCTGTTTTATCCCGACCTGAGATACCCAATCGCCTGATCCCGTTCGAAAAGATAGAGAAGAGCCCTAAGAGCTTGTCCTCGCGGGGTTTTAAAATCCGGGTCCTTTTCCAGGAAAAGAGCCGCATCCTGACGCGCAGAAATAAGAAGATCAGAATGCATCGCAAGATTTGCCAACCGAAAATCAACCAGTCCGCTCTGTTTCGTCCCCAAGACTTCTCCGCTTCCACGCAACTCCAGATCTTTCTCTGCAATCAAAAAACCATCCTCTGTCTGCCGTAAGGTTTTTAGTCTTTCTCGGGCTGTTTCTGTCAGGTTCCGGGCATAGACCAAAAAACAATAAGATTGTTGGTCACCGCGCCCTACACGCCCCCGCAACTGATGAAGTTGCGCAAGACCAAACCGTTCCGCATGTTCAACAACCATGATTGTCGCATTTGGAACATTAACCCCCACTTCAATCACAGTTGTTGCGACCAAGATAGACACATCTCCGTTTACAAATTGATCCATTACAGCATCTTTTTCTTTTGGTTTAAGCCGACCATGTATTAAACCGACCTTATTCCCCAGATATTGCCGGAGCATCGCATATCGTTCTTCGGCAGCCGCAAGATCCAACACCTCAGATTCCTCAACCAATGGACAAACCCAATAAATCTGGACACCCTTCTTAATCTGATCCTCTAGACGGTAGACCATGTCTTCCAATGAATCTTGGGGAATAAGGCGTGTATCAATGGGTTTACGTCCCGCTGGTTTTCCGACAATACGTGAAACCTCCATATCTCCATATGCCGTCAATGCCAATGTCCGTGGGATGGGGGTTGCGGTCATGACCAAGACATCCGTCCCCAAACCTTTGGCTGAAAGCTGAAGCCGTTGGTGGACACCGAAACGGTGCTGCTCATCAATGACGGCCAATCCCAAATTGGCAAATTTCACATCATCTTGAAACAATGCATGTGTTCCTATGACAATACGGGCCCCACCTGATACAATATCATTTAATATACTCTCACGCGTCTTTCCTTTATCACGTCCTGTTAGAATCGCAAAAGGAATGCCCGCAGCATCAAAGTAAGGACGCAGGGTTTCGGCATGTTGACGCGCCAGAGTTTCTGTTGGGGCCATTAATGCTGCCTGCGTCCCGCTATCAACCGCATTCATCATTGCAAGTGCCGCAACAATTGTCTTGCCTGACCCAACATCTCCTTGTAACAACCGCAACATGCGATGTGGTTGTGCCATATCTGCATCAATTTCCGACAAAGCTTCTTTCTGGAAAGACGTCAGTTGCCATGGCAAATGATCGATCAATTTCTGGCGCAATGGACCATTTGTTTGAAAACTTTGGCCTTTCAACTTCCGCTGCTTTGACCTTAGGATCGCAAGAGTCAGTTGATTGGCGAGAAATTCATCATAAGCAAGGCGCATCAACGAAGGGGAAGAAGGATCCAGGTCTTTTTCTGATGACGGGTGATGCAAAGTGAAAATCGATGTCTTCCAATCCGGCCATTTCATATGTGATTGGTGGCTGTCTGTGATCCATTCCGGAAGATCAGGTACTTGATCCAAACAGGATAAAACCGTTTTCCGAAGCATTTTCTGGCTTAATCCAGCGGTCAGAGGATAAACCACTTCAGTTGTCTCTGGTGTCTCGGTATCCAGTATTTCAGGATGGGTCATCTGAAGACCACCTTTATAATCATCAACCTGTCCCGACACCATTAACTCTGCCCCAACAGGAAATAATTTTGTAATCCAATCGCCCTGGGCATGAAAAAAGGCAAGCTCGATAAACCCAGAAGGATCACGAGCCCGGATACGATAGGGTTGAGATTTTCGTTCATTCGGGGTGTGTTTTTCAATAATCACTTTTATACACACTGTCTCGCCAACTTTTGCGGACTTGATCTGCGGCACAAATTTACGTTCCAGAACCCCTGATGGTTTATGAAAAATAATGTCCAAAAGCTTCGTTCCGCCCGTTAATTTCTCATAAAATTTTAACGTACGAGGACCAACACCTTTGATTGTGGTGATTGAACGAAACAAAGGGTCTAGAATAAATGGGCGTTGACTCATACTCTTTTTTACCATCAAGAATTACAAGACACCAAGAGAAATAGAATCCATGATCAGCGATAAATGAAAAAGTAAACCTTGGAATTAAGGTAATCAGGCCCTATAACCACAAGCTGACTATTTTAAAAAGAGATATATTATGCCCTTGCTCTGGTTATATAAACGTACAATGACTTTTGGCAAACCTGTCATTATGCGGTTATTACAAAAACGGCTGAAAAATGGGAAAGAAGATCCTAACCGTCTTCCAGAACGCTTTGGAACCCCAAGTCGTGTACGCCCGGAGCATGGCCCATTGATATGGGTTCACGTCGCGAGTGTTGGCGAAGCACAATCCATGATCCAGTTGATTTCTCTTTTTCTTGATCAAAATCCTACGGGATCTGTTTTGGTCACCTCTATCACACGGACAAGTGCAGAATTATTGGAAAACCGTCTCCCTGCGCGGGCCTTTCATCAATATTTGCCTGTTGACCGACCCAAATGGGCCAAACGCTTTTTAAATTACTGGCATCCAGATATGATTCTGTGGGCAGAGTCCGAATTATGGCCAGTCATGATATCTGAAATTGGAAGACGTCATATTCCCGTGGCTCTTATCAATGCACGAATGTCTCCCGGGTCTTTTAAGAACTGGTCACGCGCAAAGGGGACAGCCCAAAAGATCCTTTCTGCATTTAGCATTATTTTGACGCAAACAGAGCAGGATCAAGAATATTATAAAAAACTTGGCGCACGAAGTGTCCGAACAATCGGAAATATTAAATTCGCCTCTCTCCCCCTTCCCTACCTCGAGTCTGATTTAGAATTACTCCGCAACGCTGTCGGAGATCGCCCGGTATGGGTGTATGCAAGCACCCATGCAGGCGAAGAAGAATTGGCAGCAGAAACACATATTGCCTTGCAAGAAACTTATCCGAATTTGTTAACAATTGTGATTCCAAGGCATCCGGAACGGGTCGTATCTATTAATGAAAGTCTTGAAAAATATGGATTAACCCTTTCAAATCGAACAAAAAACAGAATTCCCCCACATGCAGGGACAGAGATTTACCTTGTTGATACATTGGGAGAACTTGGCCTGTTCTACCGCCTCTGCCCGATTTCATGTATTGGAAGAAGTTTTAGTGATGACGGTGGCGGCGGACATAATCCATTAGAGGCAGCACAACTCCGCTCTGCCGTTCTACATGGTCCGCATGTTCAAAACTTAAGGGATATTTATGAACCAATGGATAGATACGGAGCCGCTTTATGCCTTGACCGGCCAGAGAAACTTGCGCCAGCATTACGGCAATTATTATCTGATAAAGAATCTCTTAAAAATCTATCGGAAAAAGGGTATAGTTTTGCAGCAAGTCAAAAAGAAATTCTGCAAAATGTCATTGAAGAACTGGAACCCCTCTTCCTTTTGGCTGAACTGCCTCTATTGAAAGTATAAGTTTTAAGATGAAAACACCTCAATTCTGGTATAGCGGTCAAAAACCGCCAGTCTGGACCACTCTTCTAATCCCTTTTGCCAAGCTGTATAATTCCATGGCACGGCTTCACCGGGAATATGCAAAACCACAACCTGTCTCGGTACCTGTGATTTGCCTTGGAAATCTTGTGGCCGGTGGAAGTGGAAAAACACCCACAGCCATTTCTTTGATAAAATTACTCCGTGAGCATATGATCTTTCTCTCACCAACCTTTGTCACACGGGGATATAAAGGAAAAGTCATAGGCCCTGAACGCGTAGATGACAGCAATAATGCAGTCTTTTGGGGAGATGAGGCCCTTCTCCTTGCAAAGACAGCCCCGACCTATGTTTCTGCAAACCGTTATGAAGGCGCAGAAGCAGCGATCTCGAGCGGCGCTGATGCGATCATCCTCGATGATGGGCTTCAAAATTACGACCTTCAGAAAACGATCAGTTTTGGAGTCGTAGATGGTCGGATGGGATTCGGGAATCAGCATGTTATCCCCCTCGGACCCTTACGACAAAATCTAGAGGATGGAATCGAATCTGTTGATGGATTTATTATGATCGGGGATGATCAGCAGAATTTTATGTCCAAAGTACCAACGGGCACGCCCATTTTCAGGGCCCAAATGATCGTTCAAAAGAATATCGACCTTCCCCATACACCCTATATAGGCTTTTGTGGGATCGGGTTTCCTGATAAATTTAAATCAACACTTCACGATCTCAAAATAAATTGTGTCGGTTTTCATGCCTTTGCTGACCATCATGCCTATACCATGCATGACCTTTCAAAATTGGTGAACGAAGCCCTAGATAAAAAAGCACGTCTTTTAACAACAGAAAAAGATTTTGTTCGCCTTCCAGAGTTTGCCAAAAAATCTTTGATTGATGTTTTACCAATTGAAATTATCTTTGATGATCCTGAATCAATTCTTGATTTTATTCGTACCCGTTTAACAACCTCCGCCATGCCATGAAAAGAACATGTCATGAAGAAAATCAGATATCTATGTGAAGCTGTCATTGTCTATTTCCTGATGGGAATTTTTAAACTTCTTCCCGTCGAACAGGCTTCCGCATTCGGTGGTTGGATAGGAAGAAACGTTGCGTATCATTTTTCTGTCACCCGAAAAGTTATGCGGCATATAGAGAGTTGCCTGCACACAAAAAAGGGCGACACGTCACGTATTGCATTTGATATGTGGGACAATCTTGGACGATTATTTGCCGAATACCCTCACCTCCCCGAACTTTATATGACTAAAACCGAACTGATAGGAATTGAAAATCTTGGGAATCTTCCGAATACGCCAGATAGTCCTGCAATCTTCTTTTCTGGTCATTTGGCCAATTGGGAAATCGCGGCACCCTCCCTCCGCCAACAACATATTGATGTTGATCTGATTTATCGCCCCCCCAATAATCCTTATGTTAAAAAAATACTCGATCGGTGCCGGTCTATGGACGGGACGTTACGTACCTACCCGAAATCTCCCCAAGGCATGCGACAAGTCATAACAGCTTTAAAAGCAGGTCGACGGATCGGGATTTTGATTGACCAAAAATATAATCAAGGAATTGAGGTTCCCTTTTTCGGTCATCCAGCAATGACATCCCTTGCCTTTATTCAACTGGCTAAAAAATTCGGATGCCCGCTCATCCCTGTTCAAGTTGAACGGATTAAAAACAGCCCGCGATTTCGCGTGACGATCCATAAACCTCTTGACCTATCTAAAGATGATGATTTATTGATTATGGAATCGCATGCGATGCTTGAGAACTGGATTCGAAAGGACCCTGCGAACTGGCTCTGGCTTCATAAAAGATGGAAATCCTTGACCTGACAAACCCCAAATCTTAAAAATGCGTCATTCCTAGTAAACACCCAAAGCTTTATAAAGCGCAATCAAACTCTTGACATGGTTTTCCTCTGCACTCACCACCGCAGAATGCGCATTGTTCAAAGTCCGTTGAGCATCGAGAACATCCAGAAAAGAAATCTCCCCCTCTTTATACAATTGCTGGGACAATGTCAGCGAATGCTCTGCATTGGCAGCGGCTTGGCGCAAGGTGATCAATTGTTCATTCAGATGAGATGTATCTGTTAAGGCCGTTTCGACATCAGTAACTGCTTGTAAGAGTGTTTTACGCCAAAATTCAAAACCTTGGATTTCCCGGGCTCTGGCAGCATTAATGCTGCCCTGTATCCTGCCAAAATCCAGCAAAGATAGACCAAAATTAGCTGTTGCCGACCAAATTTTAGTAGGATCGATCAATATCGTGTCTGCAACCCCAAAAAATCCGCCCACAGTTACCTTTGGAAAAATATTTGCAATTTCTGCCTTGGTCAAAGACGTTCGGGACTCAAGCTCATACTCTGCCGCCTGCACATCAGGGCGACGTATGATCACCTCTGCAGGTGTGAGTAAGACAGGCTTAATATCTCCAATAACCCCAGAATCTGATGATAAAAGAAGAGGTGCCATTACCTCGGGCATCTCACCCGTTAGAACACTTAATCTCAACCTTGCATTATCCGCCTGCCGCTGGAACTCTGGTATCGCGGATTTTGTTGTATTGACCAATCCTTCTGCCCGCTCCAAATCCAACTGAGGAGATTCGCCCAATTCTTTTTGCTGACGCACAAGCTCAAGGGTTTTTTGTTGGGAATCAAGATTCTTTTCTGCAATCAGTGCTTGTTTTTGGGCCGCCCGAAATTCAACATAATTCCGTGCAACCTCTGCAACCAGAGTCAAACTAACATTCTGGTATTCAGCATTTCTTGCTTTTAAGCCAGAATCAGAGGCTGATGAGGCGTTCTGGTTACCTCCAAAAATATCAAGTTCATAAGATGCATCAAATCCCGCCTCATAAAAATGACCTGTCTGGAAATTCGATGCCATATTGTTCTGGCGACCACCGGTCCCTGAAACACCTAATTGCGGAAACAACGACGATCTAACCGATTGCCGAAGAGCTCTGGCCTCTAAGACTCTGGCTTTTGCAATTTGACGATCAGGGCTCCCACGCAATGCATGGTCAACAAGTTGATTCAGGGCATCATCATTAAAATTCTTCCACCACCCATGCAAAGTTTCAGGATCAACCTTCCCAACGCTTACAGATGACGACCAATCAGCAGGTGCCGGAACAGAAGCACGATCCGGCGATATTAGAAAACATCCGGACAAAAGCAAAGAAGATGTGGTTAAAAGCAGCAATCTTGTTATCATGATGGAACCTTTTCTAATCGCTTGGCTGACAAAAAGAGAGCAAACTTGCGTAAAAGAACATAGAAAACAGGTGTCAGGAAAATACCAAAAAAGGTAACCCCGACCATTCCTGAAAATACAGCAATCCCGATTGCATGCCGCATTTCTGCCCCTGCACCGTATGAAAGAACCAAGGGAACGACACCCATGATAAAAGCAAAGGATGTCATCAAAATCGGACGCAACCGCAAACGGCTTGCTTCAATGGCGGCCTCAACGACCGTTCTTCCCTGATGCTCCAACTCACGGGCAAATTCAACAATAAGAATAGCATTCTTACAAGCAAGTCCCGCCAAAACAAATAAACTGATTTGTGTAAAGATATTATTATCACCACCCGTTATATATACACCAATCAAGGCTGACATAATCGACATTGGTACAATCAAAATAACGGCAAGTGGCAAGGTCAAGCTTTCATACTGGGCAGCCAACACCATAAACACCAACAAAATACAAATCGGGAAAACAAACATCGTTGTATTGCCAGCAAGGATTTGTTGATAGGTTAATTCTGTCCACTCAAAATCCATGCCAGGAGGCAATGTGTCTTGCAAGATTTTTGTAATTGCCATCTGGGCCTCCCCGCTTGAATAGCCGGGCGCAGCGTTTCCATTTAAATCTGCACTGCGATAGGCATTGTAACGCGATGCGGTCTCTGGACCAAATGTTTCATGAACAGTAATAACACTACCAAGAGGAATCATCTGGCCCTCAGTATTCCGGACCTGGAGTCTTGTAATATCTTCAGGTTTTGCACGAAATTCTTTATCAGCCTGCGCAATCACTTGATAGGTTCGGCCAAACTGATTAAAATCATTGACATACATAGAACCAAGATACGCTTGCATTGTCCCGAAAACATCACTGACTTGAACACCCATTTGTTGGACCTTTGTACGATCTAAATCAACAAAAAGCTGTGGGACATTGATGTTATAGCTCGAGAAAACACCCGCTAAAGCTGGCTCCTGCCATGCTTTTGCCTGAATTTCTTTCATAACGTTATCCAAAGCCTGATATCCTTGATCTGTTCGATCTTCGACCTGTAATTTAAACCCACCAATCGTTCCTAAACCTTGGACCGGTGGTGGAGGAAAAATCGCGATAAACGCATCAGGAAGGGCTGCAAATTTTTGCTGTAAACTTCCGGCGATGGCAAATCCTGACAAATCAGGTGTTCTACGTTCGGCGAATGGTTTTAAGGTTACAAAAACAATTCCTGCACTTGCACTACTGACAAATCCATTGATTGAAAGCCCAGGAAAAGCAACGGCATTTGAAACGCCTGGTTCTTTTGATGCAATATCGGACATTTCGCGAATAACTTTTTCTGTCCTTTCTAAGGTCGCCCCTTGTGGTAATTGCGCAAAACTAACCAAATATTGTTTGTCCTGTGCAGGGACAAAACCTGGTGGCACAATCTGAAACCCATAAGCCGTGACCACAAGGAATCCAGCATATATCAGCATCATAATTGTTTTCCGTGCGAGTGATTTCTGGACCCCTCGCTCATAAACTCTTGATCCTTTATAGAAAAATTTATTAAATCCACGGAAAAACCATCCAAAGACAAAATTCATTGACTTTGTGAGTCTGTCTTTGGGGGAATCATGCCCTTTCAACAGCAACGCAGCCATAGCAGGACTAAGGGTCAAAGAATTCACCATTGAAATCAAAGTCGCAATCGCGATTGTCACTGCGAATTGCTTATAAAACTGCCCAGTTAATCCAGTGATAAAAGCAATAGGGATAAAAACACCAGCTAAAACAAGCCCGGTTGCAACAATCGGCCCTGTGACCTCTTTCATTGCACGGATAGTTGCGTCGCGCGGACTTAACCCCTCCTCGATATTACGCTCTACATTTTCAACAACAACAATTGCATCATCAACCACAATCCCGATCGCTAAAATCAGCCCGAAAAGAGACAAAACATTAATTGAAAATCCAAACATATGCATAAATGCAAATGTTCCAACAACGGATACAGGAACGGCCAATAATGGAATAATCGATGCACGCCATGTTTGCAGGAAAACAATCACAACAAGAACAACAAGAAGAATTGCCTCAAACAAGGTATAGACAACAGATTTGATAGAATCACGAACAAAAACGGTTGGATCATATACGATTGAATAATCGACATCATCTGGGAACGTTTCTTTTAAAGTCTCCATAGTTTGACGTACATCCTTGGAAATCTGAAGAGCATTCGATCCAGGGGCCGCAAAAATAGGAATCGCAACAGCATCCTGATTATCCAGAAAAGATCTCAATCCGTATTGCTGTGCGGCGAGTTCGATACGTGCAACATCTTTTAAACGTGTAATCGCACCAGATGTGTCACGTTTGATAATAACCTGTTCAAATTCTTCAACGGATTGCAAACGACCATGTGCATTAATCGGCATTTGCAACTCGACCCCCTTGTCGTAAGGGGGGCCTCCTATGACTCCTGCCGCAACTTGAATATTCTGGGAACGAATAGCAGAAATAACTTCTGCTGGATTCATATGAAGCTCTCCAATCTTATCAGGATTAAGCCATATACGCATGGCGTAATCACCGGAACCAAACAATCCAACTTGCCCAACACCCTGGATACGATTGAGTGAATCTTTCACATTCAAATTCGCGTAATTGCGAAGATAGAGCATGTCATAGCGGCCACCAGGTGACTTCAGGTGAACAACCATGGTCAAGTCTGGCGAACTTTTTGTTGTTGTGATCCCCAATTGGCGCGTTATATCGGGAAGACGCGTGAGCGCCTGACTAACTCGATTTTGAACCAACTGTTGTGCCAGATCAGGGTCGGTTCCAATTTTAAAGACAACATTTAAGGAAAGGGTTCCATCAGTAGATGCCAAAGAAGACATATATAGCATATTTTCAACACCATTAATCTGCTCTTCAAGTGGTGTTGCAACTGTTTCTGCAATTGTTGCAGGACTGGCGCCCGGAAATTGGGCGCTAACCATAACGGTTGGGGGAACCACCTCCGGATATTCAGAAATCGGGAGTTGGAACATTGAGATCAATCCGCCCAGAAAGACCAAAACAGAAAGAACACCGGCAAAAATTGGCCGGTCAATAAAGAAAGCTGAAAAGTTCATAATATGCTCCTGATAAGAGTCGATAGATTTTAACGCGCCGTACTGTCTACTTTCGTATCTTTTTCAGGTTTAGGTGTCACAATCATATCAGGCCGGACCTTCATGATCCCTTCTGTAATAACCACATCACCAACTTTTAATCCATCCAGAACAACACGTTGCCCATTCATGGAACTTCCTGTCTTGATTTCACGATATACAACCTTATGACCTTCACCAACAACATATACAAATTTGCGATCCTGGTCGGTTCCAATGACCCTCTCTGGAATCATCATCACATCATCATCCATAGATCCGCCTAAGCGAACACTCACAAACATACCGGGAAGAAGGGATTGATCGTGATTATCAAACATAGCGCGAACACGAATTGTACCAGATTTAGGATCTATCTGATTATCAAAGCTTTCAATCACGCCTGAATACGACCTGCCTGCCTCCGATTTCAATATCATCTCAACAGGAATTTTAGCCTGACTTTCACTATCACGAGCACCTCGATAAATCTTGGAAAGATAAGTTTGCTCATCAACATCAAAATCCGCGTAAATCCCTTGATCTGAAACGATTGTTGTCAAAACAGGCGGATTCGATGATTGAACCAGATTTCCGACCGTTATTTCTGCGCGGCTGATCCGGCCAGAGATCGGTGCTTTAACATAGGCCCGATCAAGATTGATCTTTGCATTCGTCAATTGCGCTTGCGCAGAATCCATAACGCTTTTAGAGACAAGGGACTCACTTTTACGTTCATCAAAAATCTTTTTAGAAATAGCCTCTGTTTTAACAAGATCATTGGCTCGTTCCAGGTTTTTTCGTGCCAGTTCATGCTGGCTTTTGGCCACTTGGAAATCCGCTTCGGCTTTCTCGACTGCGGCGGCATAAGGGGCCGGATCTATCACAAATAAAATATCTTCTTTTTCAACTCTCTCGCCGTCTTTAAACCGAACGTCTTGAAGTCTTCCACTGACCTCAGGCCGGATCTCAACATAATCAACAGCCTGAAGACGCCCGGAAAATTCTTTCCACTGTTGAATTTTCTTTTTTTCCATAGCGATTGTTGACACCTCAAGAGGTGCCGGAGCCTCTGACTCCCCAGCAACAGCGGCATCTGCATCTTGCATCTTATAAACGAAGCTTAATCCCAAGCCCAAAACGACCATTGAAAATCCAAGTAAAAGCCTATTCCTATTAAGAGCATTCATAAATGATCGTCCTATCTTGTTTTCTGTATTTTTAACTGTTCAAAAACGTTTACCAGCTTCCCAGAAAGAATATAATTTTTTTGGGAAAGACCAACTGTAATAAAGCTTATTTTTTGTCCTCTTCAAGGGGAAAAATACATTAGAATACTAAAGAATACTAAAATTGGGTATTTTCTGTGATTATTTAACTTTTTTAATCCAAAAAGTTCAGTGGATTAGCAAAATTATCAAAGTAAAATGGCTTGCCACTATAGAGCACACACTGTAGCCTCAAGGGCATGAAAAATGTTCGGTTTTGTCTGTCTGCATGCTTATTAATGCTTACTCTGTCTATGGATGCCTATGCCGCCGTGAATATTCCGCTTACGGTCAACCTGTCGGAAACGGTGAATGTCACAGGCACCCCACGGATTGCCGTGGATGTGGGCGGGACAACCCGTTATGCGACTTATTCCTCTGGCACAGGCACCAATGCCCTGACCTTCACTCTTGCGCCACAGGCCGGAGACGTGGATCTGGATGGTGTTACAGTCTCCTCCCCCATTGACTTAAATGGCGGAACAATCACAGACACCAAAGGTAATAACCTATCCTCACTAACCTTTACC
>JAEUKP010000023.1 GCA_016794145.1 Alphaproteobacteria bacterium
GAATAAACGAGCAGCCTCACGCTTGCTCATTCCTTCTTTTATCTGCGCTAAAACTTTGCGACGAAATGTAATCGGATAATGCATCCCGCATCCTATCACACAAATATAATACGTCCAATCAATATTTTAAATTACTATAGTCCAAAAGTTGGTAGAGTCTGCTAGACATAAACATCCCCGAGGGGAAGAAAGAGCAGACGATGAAGAAGAGATTGAGCGAAGAACAGATTATCAAGGTCTTAAAGGAAGCGGAGGCTGGGGCTGGGACGGGAGATTTATGCCGTCGTCACGGGATCAGTTCTGCGACGTTTTACAAATGGAAAGCTTAAATTCACATTTGAAGTGCAACGGGTTGAGTTGGGGTAAAAATAGCTCATTAGGGGTTTTGTAGCCAAGACATTTTCTTGGAGTGTTGTTTAGGTGAGAGGCAAGTAGCCGCAGATCGTTGTCGGAGAAGCTGTCTGGCTTTGTTTTTAAGGGGATGTAACGACGGATACGCCCGTTCATATTTTTGATTCCTCCCTTTTGCCACGGGCTACGTGGATCACAAAAGTAGGTTTTGATACCAAGCTGGTTTAGCTGGTGGTGTTCAAAGAACTCGGGTCCGTTATCTTGCGTCAAAGAGCGCCGTAATCCCGCAGGCAACGGGGAAAGCCACTCTTTAAGGCGGTCAACAGTAGGTTGGGCAAACTTGCCATCTTGCTTGGCAATGAGTGTAAAACGGGTGTGGCGTTCCTGAGCGACCAGAAGATTATGCTTCTTATCCGATAAGATGAGCAAGTCCGTTTCCCAATGGCCAATCTGGCAGCGTTTATTGATGTAAAGAGGTCTATCTGCAATGGAGACGCGGTTTTTTATGTGCTTCATAGATTTGTAAGGCCTCCGCA
Source organism: Alphaproteobacteria bacterium (assembly GCA_016794145.1). GTDB lineage: Bacteria > Pseudomonadota > Alphaproteobacteria > Micavibrionales > Micavibrionaceae > UBA1573. The sequence goes on from JAEUKP010000023.1 coordinate 888, forward strand.
CATGTCCGCGTTTGCTTTTGGCGCGGGGCAAATAGTGACGCCAGCTATAGTCTCCGGTCCGGGTAATCTGGGCGTAAATAAAACGATAGATGGATTCGTGACTGATACGCATGGTATTGTTTTCTTGCGTCAGTCGGCCAGAGATCTGTTCAGGCGACCACCCCATAGCAAGGTGGCTCAGAACATGATTTTGTAGGTCTGGCTGGCGCATCAGACGGCAACCACGCCACCGTCTTGCCCAAGATTGCTCGTCGGCATGCAGACGCGCAATCGTACACCTGTCTTCCAAGGTGAGATGTTTGTACCTTTTCTCCATAACGACAACACTTTAGCATAGTGTTGCACTTCGTTTGTGAATTTAAGGAATCTTGAATCTGTTGAAATCAAAGAGATACCAGCTTCCGCTGGTATGACGATAAGGGCTTTCAGAGGTGGCGTATAAGATTGAACCACGAAAGAAACGTCTTCGTACAAAAAACTTCGAGACCTTCGTGCACTTCGTGGTTAAAAAAAGAATGGATCCCTTAATCCCCTTGGGGGATAACGATAGCGAAGAAGAAAACTCTGTGGTCAAAAAGCGCGAGTCTCGTCACAAAATCTGTCAATTGATGACACGGCCTAGATTAACAATCGTAACGCGGCGGTTCTGGGCACGACCAAAGTCCGTATCATTTCCCGCAACAGGGCGCATTTCACCATAGCCATGAGACTCCAGACGGCTTGGGTCAATGCCATAGGTACGGGTCAATACCGCAACAATTGCAGCAGCACGTTTATCCGACAAATTATCATTATAATGATCTGACCCCATTGAATCGGTATGACCTTCAATCATCAATCGTGAGGATGATAATGGGGTTGATTTCATAGCCTTTGCCAATTCTTCGATTTGGGCGAGCCCTTCACGGCTGATATCCGCTTTATCAAAATCGAACGTGATGGATAGATTGACAAAAGCCGGTTTGGCCTTTTCAGTCGGTTGGGTCAGTGATCTTGCAATGGACTCAGAAGAGGTTGGAATAAAACTGGTTTGATCCGCTCCGCTCATATCAGCATTGGTCAGATCAGAGCGTGAGAAATCAACACCTTTTATAAAACTACCATCAAAGGTTGCATTGGTGAAGTTGGCACCCGTCACATTTGCACCCCGCAAATCGGTTCCGATCAATTGGGCGTTGGTGAAGTTAGCATTGCGGAGATTGGCATTGCGGAATGAGATGTTTTTCAAAGTGGCGTTGGTAAAACTGACGCCGCTTAAATCCCTTCCATTAAAATTTTGGTTCGAGATTTCGGCATTGCTAAAATTCTCTGCCGAAGAGTCATATGAGCTGATAGATGGTTCACCCCCATCAGGGCTGCCATTTTCTCCGAGATCAATATGAAGCTCTTGAGCCCCATTCTGGATATGCACTGAATTATTATCAATATTGATACGCTGTTCAGCGGCCAAAGACGGAGTCGCCAATAGTGGTATTATCAAAAAACAGGGTATTAGGTGAGTTTTTCTGGGCATTATTTATCCTTTGGGTGTTAATCTAAATCCAAGATAGTTATAATAAATAAACCTATCAAGTGCCACACCCAAAACGGATTGGATACACCAATCCCCCCTTGCTCTTCCCCTTTATTTGCTTATAAATCAATTCATGAGTTCTGTTGTAAAATATGATTTGACCGAAGGACCCATTCCACGCCATCTGGTTCGTATGACGATCCCGATGATCTGGGGGATTATGGCACTGGTCAGTTTTCAGTTGGTTGACGCGTATTATATTTCCCGATTGGGGACGCTTCAGCTTGCCTCTATTAGTTATACCTTTCCGATTACCTATGGCATTTTCAGCATTTTTATCGGTTTCGGTGTTGCTGCCTCATCTGTTATTTCGCGGATGATTGGTGAAAGGCGGACCGAGGACATGAAGCGCGTCGCCTCACATAGTTTATTGATCGTTTTGATCGTGAGTATTGTGATTGGATTGGTTGGGCTTGTTTTGATTGATCCTGTCTTTAAGGCAATTGGAGCAAAACCAGAAGAATTAGAGTTGATCAGATCATTTATGATTCCTTACCTATGTGCAACATTTTTTGTAAGCATGCCGGTTGTCGGGAATGCAACTTTGAGGGCGTCGGGTGATGCTTTTGCTCCTGCAATGATTATGACTGTTGCAGCGGTTATCAATGCCTTGGTTAATCCTGTTCTGATTTTTGGCTTATTTGGTGTCCCTCGTATGGAATTGATGGGCGCCGCAATTGGAACAATCTTTGCTAATATCATTGCAATGATTGCATGCCTTCGGCTGATGTATAAGCGCGGAGTGATTGATTTCCGGTATATCTGGAATCTCTCAGATTTCAGCGACTCTACAAAACGAATTGTGATGATTGCACTTCCGGTTGGAATAACTGGTCTTTTGCCGGCTATATTGGGATCTGTTATCAACCATTTATTGGCCCAGACAGGAGGGGGGGCCTCGGCGGTTGCTGCCTATGGAGCCGCAGGTCGTATGGAGGCCTTTCTCCTTATTATTCTGATGGCGCTTTCGATTGGCATGGGGCCTATTATTGGTCAAAACTGGGGGGCTCAGAAAATTGATCGTGTGCGCGAAACGGTCAAATATGCAATCAGCTTTTCTGTTATCTGGTCTGTTACGACTGCCTTATTGATTTCATTTTTTGCGCATCCGATTGCACGAACTTTCTCAAATGATCCTGATGTTCGTGAAAATCTTGTTCTTTATCTGGTTATTGTTCCGATGAGTTATTTTCTTGGAAATATCTCCCATGGTTGGGGATCAACATTCAATGCTATCGGGAAGCCTCAAATATCAGCAATCATGATTTTTATTAAAATGATTCTTTTATCTATCCCGGCTGTTGTTATTGGGCATTCGATAGGTGGAGTAACAGGAATTTTTATAGCCATTTCGGCTGTCAATTTTATAACGGGTGCTGTCTATCATATATGGGCTTGGAAAGGTCTTGGCCGCAGATGGATTCCCGCTGTAGTTCCCTTAGGCGATAAATAAGAAAGCAGTAAATAAAAAAAGGCGGTTGGTTCCGCCTTTTTTAGATCCTTTTCATTACGCTGTTATCTTCTTCCGGATCACATCAGCATCAATTTTAGAAAGCTCGTCGATACGCAACTTGCTTTTTGTATTGGTTTGATAGGCTACGCGTGCGTGGTGATGACAATAGGGAATTCCTTCCTCAGATGGGCCGCCACAGAATTTGAAACCATCTTCTTTGGGGTCGCCAATCGGCCAACGGCACATACGCTCTTTTAAGTCTACAAGAGAAACACCATCCCCAAAGCAATAATCCTCTTGGATGACAGGCAATTGGATCGTGGCAATAATTTCACGATTTGAGACCTTTGCAAGGGTTGATTTTTGGGATTTACGCGGCGTAGAGACAACGCGGGATGTTCCTGTTTCGACTCTCGAATTCTCTTGTATAGGAGAAATACGCCCTGATAATTTCAAGCGATGGGCTTTTCCAATGACAGCATTTCTTGTAACGCCGCCCCCGATCAGCTTTGCAATCTCAGCGGCAGTTTTGCCTTCGACCCATAGTCGTTTAAGCAACGTTACCCGTTCGTCGGTCCAGCTCATGAATATCTCCTCCAGAATTTTATGATCTATAATGACTGTATCAAAGAGTTGATTCGTGCCACAAGAATCACTGATTCGTTTTGTGTGTTTTATCCACAGAGAACATTGTTATTAAGAGTCAAACGAGAGTAAAACGAGTCCGAGGTGACTCATTTCCCATCTGTTAGTCCCCATTGTGCATAATAGAGAGGATCATCTTTCCACTTATCCGTCACGCGTACGAATAATTTAAGATGTACTTTTCGATCGAAGATCACACCCAGCTCTGCACGGGCGCGGGCACCGATCTCACGGAGTCTGTCTCCACCGCGACCAAGCACAATTGCTTTTTGTTGATCTTTTTCAACATGGATAATTTGTTGAAGACGGAGATCACCATTATCAAATTCTTCCCATTGCTCTGTCTCAACTGTAATCGCATAGGGGATTTCCTGATACAACTGGTTAAAAACCTGTTCGCGGGTAATCTCTGCGGCCAGAAGGCGCATAGGCATATCAGTAATCTGATCTTCATCAAACATCCATTCTGATTGAGGAAGAATACTGGAAAAATATTTAAGGACATCCTGAACCCCATCTCCTTTTTCAGCGGAAATCATAAATGTATCTCGGAAGGGGCAAAGCTTATTCATCTCTGTTGCTAAATCCAGAAGTCTTGGTTTATCAATCAAGTCAATTTTGTTCAAAATCAGAACGATAGGAATATCATTTGCAATCTCTGACAGGCGAGAGAGAGTTTGACGATCATTTGCATTGATTGATTTCTTTTTGCTATCAAAAAGATACGCAATGACGTCACCTTCTGATGCACCTGTCCATGCCGCGGAAACCATCGCTCGGTCAAGTCGTGTTTGTGGTGAAAATAAGCCAGGCGTATCAATCAAAATAACTTGAGCATTCTCATACAGGGCAATCCCCAGGATACGATTTCGTGTTGTTTGTACTTTTGGTGATACAATTGAAACCTTTGATCCTACCATCTGATTTACCAAGGTGGATTTGCCGGCGTTGGGGGCGCCAATAATAGCAACTGAGCCGCATATTTTAAGAGTCATTTATTCTTTCTTTTCTATTTGATAGGGGGATGTTGCCGGAAGAAAACTTCCTGCGTGATATTTCTCAACAACGGGGGATACCGTTCCGTTGAGTAACATTTGATTGACCCCGTTATTGAGCCAATTAACAAGTTTTTGTTCACTCGCATTCACGGACCATACCGTTGCAAATACTTTTGTTATTTCTCTAAAGGTATTGATCATGTTTATTCCTGTGATTATTTCCTGATTTTCTCGCTTTCTAGGATCGCAGATAATCAAGCATCATTTGGGCGGCGAGTTTTTCAGCAGCGCGGCGGGATGATCCTACAGCATCAATTTGTGTTTGGCCCTCGATTGTTACTCTCACTTTAAACTGCGGGGCGTGGTCTGGCCCAGATCTTTCTGTAATTTCATAGATGGGTATCGGAAGCCCTCTGGCCTGTGCCCATTCTTGTAGGGCTGTTTTCGAATCAACAGGGGGTTGTGAGAGCGTATAAATCTTATCCCCCCAGAGAGAGGTAATGACTTCTTGGCACGGAATATATCCGTTATCGATAAAGATGGCTCCAATGATAGCCTCCATACAGTCGGCCAGCAGATTATCTTGTTTGTTTCCCCCTGATGCCAGTTCTGCTGAAGACGCAATCACAACACCTGGGATATCAAGCTCTCTTGCTGTTTTTGCCAGGGTTTCTGTGCAGGCAAGCGCCGAGTGACGTCGGGCCAGGGCACCTTCTTTTTCAAATGGAAAAGAACGGTAAAGAATTTCAGCGATCACAAGCCCCAGAACACGGTCACCGAGGAACTCAAGCCGTTCATAATTTTCGACTCCACGGCTTGAGTGCGTTAAGGCTCTTTCCAAATATTCAGAGTTTTTAAAGTGGTATCCTAATCGATCCTGAAAAACGGCAAGAGAAATTTCTCGTTCTTTCTGGGAGTCTGTAGTGTTTGAAATGTCTTCCATTTATGGGCTTTCTACAACCTTACCATTTCCAATGCTGCTGAAAACACGAGACCATCGTGTAGCAGATGGCCATTTCCAGAATTCAAAGATTTCAGCGGTTCCGTCCGTCGAGAAAAATAAAAATTCTGCACGGCCTTCTAGATTATCATAAGGGACATATCCTACGAGGGACTGCACCCGGCTATCTTGAGAGTTATCACGATTATCACCCATCATAAAATAATGACCTTCAGGAATTCTGAACTTTTCAGTGTTGTCCAATGGGCCCTGATCCGACTCCTCATAGATCAGATGCTGTGTTCCTCCTGGCAAGGTTTCGACATAGGACATAACTTTCGCTGTTATTCCACCTTCTTTTTTGTACTCCACCATTCCTTTTGCGTCACGGGGTACGATTTCATCGTTGATATACAAACGACCATTGATCATTTGAATCGTATCCCCAGGCATTCCAACCAGGCGTTTGATGTAGTCAATTTGTGTGTTGGTCGGCAGTTTAAAGACAATCACATCACCACGATTGGGGATTTTCGCATCAATCCGGCCTTCAAAGCCTGCAATTCCAAACGGAAAAGAATAACGACTATATCCGTACGAATATTTAGAGATAAAAAGATAATCACCAACCAAAAGATTGGGAACCATTGAGCTGGATGGAATGTTAAAGGGTTCAAACAAAAATGTTCGTACAATCAAGGCCAACAGAATAGCGATCATACCACTTCGTGCAACTTCACCAAGTGTTTCTTTTTCTTGTGGTTTCTCTGCGCCTGTCGCAGTAGAAACAGCGGGGGAATCGGAGGGGGTGTTTTGATTTTTTGTGCTCATGACGGATTTGTAGCGGAAATCTTTGGTCAAATCCAGATATATAGGTTCATTTATTCCTTAAAATATGGGAAAGATGGGTGCCGATCGCTATGATCGTAGAAAACAGAGCTTTCTTTTCAGGAATTTAAAAAATGCCAAATGATTTAGATGATAATGTGATTTCTTTTCAACCCCGGCCAAAGCAAGACGGTTTTGGAAAAGACTACGGTCGGCCGTCCGTACCTCCGCCTATGTTTAATATTCCACCTGTTACAAAAAGATTGACAGGAATCCTGATATCCATCCATTTCATTGTTTTTATGTTTAGCAACACTTTTGAGCCGAATGCAGCATCAATCGCCTCTTATTTTGGAGGCTTTACGCCGGCTGCGTGGTCCGGAGAAATCCCTTTTTACTGGTGGACCCCTTTTTCTATTCTAACTTTCTCTTTTCTACACAGCGGGTGGATGCATCTAGGCTTTAATAGTGTCATGCTTGTCGCGGTTGGAAGCGGGCTTGAAAAAACAATTGGTCCCAAGCAATATTTGATGATTTACGTTGGAACAACGTGTTTTGCAGTTCTGGCTCATTTTCTATTATATTCTTCATCTACTATCCCTATTATCGGCGCCTCAGGTGGGATTAGTGGGATTTTTGGGGCCATGATTGTTATGATGAATCAGGCCAGATCATCTGTTGATAAAAGCAGATTAACCCCGATGATCCTTGCCTATATCGGGATTAGTGTCTTGATTGGTCTTGTGGGGGCCCCAGATGGGGCATCCGTTGCATGGGTGGCTCATATCGGAGGCTTTTTATCAGGTGTTGGCTTTATGATGTTGCTGTTAAAACGCCGGAAATAGGTGGATAATAATTTGATACAACCGGTTTTGGATCTACATCCATGGTCCAGACAAGTGTATTGAAGAGATTCTCTGGCTCAATAATGGGATGCCATGTTGGGAAATGACGGCCTGTTTTCAGGCAGACCCAAGCCCCCGAAGGGCCAGCATGGTAGGCACGATCAAGCCATTGGCGAATAACCTCTGGTTTCTGTGTTGTCTTTTCTTCAAGCAAAACCCAGAGTTTGTAGATTTCTGCACTTTTTCCAAGTTTTTCAGCCTGAACGAGCGCCAGTCTTGCCTCCCCCCATAAGTGTTGTTCAATAGCAACGCGAGCCAATGCCAATTGTGCGATTTCTGATTTTGGTTGAAGGTCTGCAATCCTTTGAAACCAACGGAATTTGACGTCTTGTTTTCCTGCGGATTGATGTGGAGCCAATGCATCCCAGAGAGGAATATAGTCCGGATGGGCCTCTGCTTTCCATGCTTTTTCAAGCACTGAAAGGGCTTTGCGTCTTGAAGCCGAATCAATAAAAGATTGAATATATCTGACAGTTGCGGGTACAAATCGTTGATCGGCTTTATAGGCTTTTTTATAAAATGCGACCGATTCGTCGGGCCGACCTTGATCTTTCGCCATATCGCCAAGAATAATATAAATTACTTTACGATCTTGCTCATCGCGATCTGAGAGAATCTTTGGATATTTCTTAAGCGTGACCAAAGCATCATTCCACAATCTGTTTTTGATTTCGAGATCATAAATGGTTTTGACCAAGGTTAGATTTTTAGGATTGTCCGAGAATGCTTTGCGGGCAAGGAAAAGAGCTTTTTCAAAATGACCCGCGAGGATGGCGTTCTGGGTAAGGCCTTGAATCCCCAGAAGAGCGGTATCTGCATTTTTAAGCAGAATCTCATATGGATCACTTTGAACAGGAATATGGTCTGTTTGCGATATTGCTTGTGCCTGAAGGAGAAGAGGAAGTCCTGATTCCGATTCCGGCAAGAATTTCTGTGCCTGTTTTGCAAGGTAATACGCGCTTTTTTGATCCCCTGTTGCAGCCGCACTCAGACTCTGCATCAAAGTACGATATCCTTTGGTACGGCGGCGTTCGCTGCGGGCACGTACGAAGTTTTCGGGCCATAAGGAAAGGCGTGTTAAAATCCCGGAAAGTCCGGCAACAACCATAAAAGATATCAAGAGGGTAACTGCAGCATATCCCAATTGAATGGTAATTTTATAGTCTTTCCATCCAATCATAATCTGACCGGGCTGGACAATCAGAAAGACAGCCGCACCAACCACAAAAATAATTTTTAAAATATACCAAAGAGCCCGAAACATTATGGGTTTCCTCCGACGTGAGATCCAACTTGGTCACCAATTGATTTGATTTGGTTCATGACGCCATCAATTCCAGTCGATACACTTCCCGATCTACCTGTTGTATAGGGAACAGATTTGTGGCCCATTCCTTTTAATGTCTGGATCAGTTGATTTCCAATTAATTGTTGAACCTGTGATGCCATCATTGTTGCTTGTGCAGCATTAATGATAGGTTGTGTTTTTTCTGCGGCGGGCCCCTGGATTTGTTGAAGTAAAGAAACGGCCCCCTCTATATCTCCTGCATCCAATTTTTTCTGTGCTTCGGAAATCATGATTTGTGTTTGTGTGCCTGATATTTGATGGCCATTTTTTTCGATTTTCATCACATTGTTTAATCGTGCACGTGCTTTATCTTCAATGGATACAGTTTCTCCGGCCAAAGAAGCAGATACAATCTCACCTGTTAAACCGCGTAGTTCCTTTGATAATCCTGCTGGGGTTAAAACACCTGTTTTGGCTTTCGGTGCCAAACGATCGATTGCAGATTTTAAGTCTGGATTATCTTTGGCCAATGTCATTTTTAGAAGTTCTAAATCCTGATCGAATGATTGGTTGTCACGCGCAAGAGACTCTCTAAGTTGCGTCATTCCAACCAACATCACAGCCGCTTCCATATCGTTTGGTGCAACATCCTTAAATGTTTCGGCAATTTGTGGATTTGTTTCTTTCAAAGATGAAAAAGCAGATCCAATATCCTTTGTATCTATATTTTGTGTTGATCCAATAAAAGCACTGATTAAATCTCTAATCTGCGCTTCTCCTGCTGCGGACGTTTGTAGTTTCTCGATTTTCTGGACAACACTTTGCAATTCTATTGCATTTGATTGTTTAAGCAGATAGCCCATATGGCTTTCTATTTTTGATAAACGTTGAGCAATTGTTCCTGTCTTCAAATCCTCTGCAATACTGGCATAGGATTTTGCCTGGGCTGATAATTCTCCAATTTTTCCCTCAAGATCAGAAAGTTTTTCTCCGATTCCTGTGGCAGAAGGTGTTTGCGTGGTTTTTTGGGCTTCCTGCATTGCAAGAATTTGATTTTCAAGTTCTTTAATGCGTAAATCTTGCGCATTCATCTCATGAATACGGGGTGCGACTGCAATCATTACACCGCAAACAGCCGCCACAATAATCAGGGCGCCGGCTGCTAATAATGTTGTATGACTATTTCCGGGTTTTAGGTCGGGGTGATTCTTTGCCATTTCTATTTTTTTCTTTTGAATTCGTTTTTCTTCTTCCTCGGACTCTGGCGTGTCTTTGACTCCTGCAATGTCAATTAACAAAGACGATAAATTGATTCCATGGTGATTGGCGGCCTCAATCAATTCATTTCGACGATTGGCAGGGATTGCGTTCCGTTGTTTCCATCCTTGAATAGTTGTCACAGGTATGCCTGTTTTTGCAGACATCGGGCGAATTCCACCAAAGCAATCAATAATTTCAGATGCATTGCCAATAATGTTAGACGTTGAACCGTTTGACTCTATACTCATGACTGTTATTCCTTTGATTATGGGTCTAAAGAGACTTTAGTTTTTCAATCACAGAACGTTGATTGGGAAAGTCAGGGATGGCGCAAGACTTCCAATTCATTTCTACCATGGACTCTACCACTGAAGGCGAGAGACACAAGAGTTTTATCCGTGGAGTATATGAAGTTAGGCCATTTTCTTTAATTAATTGCTTCAGAACGGCACCGCTGCGAGCCGAGAAAACTGTGATCACATCAATTTGCCCAAATCTGTCCAGAACATCAGGAGATATTTGTAAGATAGGTTTTGCTTGATAAGTGATTTGTTCATATATGGCGTGACCCGTAAGAACCTTGTTTAAATCATGACGCACGTTTTCTCCGCGAAGATAGAGGAGTTTCCCACTGGCCGGTACTTGCCGTTCTATCAATGGAACGAGATCAAGTAGGCCTCCTTGTCCGGTAAAAACTTTTTTGAATCCAGATTGAATGGCGGCGTGGGCTGTCATTTCTCCTACGCAGAATACCGGGGTCGTTTCCCATGCTGTCGGGATAAGCTGATTCTGAATGGATTGCGCACTTGATAGAATCAGGCCGTTGTAATCTTCAAACGTGTCAAAAGAAAACGGGGTATATTCAATTTTTAGAACGGGCTGAAGGATTGAATCAAATCCAAGAGATTTGATTTGTTCGGCTAATTGAAGGGCCTGTTCTATCGGACGTGTTACCAGAACAAGCTGTGACATTTTATAAGATTCCTTCGGGTAATTTGGGGCGCATACGGTGTCCCAGAACCTGACCAGTTGTAATAGCATCCTTGGTTGTTGTTACGGGGCCTTCGATCTGATCCTCAAGGTAATAAGATCCATCAGGTTGGGCCACGGCACATCTCAGAGTCATACGACCATCTTGAAGGGTTGCGTAAGCTCCCACAGGAGTATGACAGGAGCCATCCAAGACTTGTAAAACCGAACGTTCGGCAACCGCCGCCAAAGTTGTTGCGGGGCATGAAATTGCATCAAGATATTCAGATGTTTTGGTATCACCTGTACGAATCTCGATACCAATAATTCCCTGACCACAAGCGGGAAGAAAGGAATCCACTTCTAAAATCTTCTTCGCATATGAGGTCAGATCTAATCGGACCAATCCGGCCATTGCAAGAAAAGTTGCATCAACCTGCCCTTGTTGTAATTTCTCAATCCGGGTTGCAACATTTCCACGCAAAGGAACAATTTTTAAATGTGGAAATTTATTCAGAATAAAGGCCTGACGGCGCAAACTGGACGTGCCGATGACGGCGCCTGCGGGCATGTCCGTGAAATCCTTATACTTCGGCGACAAAAAAACATCCCGCGGATCTTCACGTTTCATAAAATGATTGATTTCTAGGCCATCTGGTAAAAAAGAGGGCATGTCTTTCAATGAATGGACACCGCAATCAATTTCGCCGCTTAGAATTCGTTGTTCGATTTCATGTGCAAATTGACCTTTCCCTCCTTTGGCTTCCATCAGACGGGTTTCTCCCTGGGATGGTTTCCAGTCACCTGATGTTAAAATTTCAACAATTTCAATATCAAGGAATGGGTGTGATTGCTTTAAAGATTGAGCAACCATATTGGTTTGTTTTAAGGCCAGTTGTGACCCTCGGGTCCCGATGCGGAGTTTATGAGACATGTATCAATTATTATGTTTAAAAGATTGTTTTTAGGTGTTTCTGAGGCTATGGATAGCTGAAAGCCAGATCTTTGGCAACCAAAAGCCAATTTTTTATCCCCTCTTGTTCTCTTTCTCTTCAAAGGGTAAAGATGGTTTATGAATATATTGGGAATTGAAACCAGTTGTGATGAAACAGGCGTTGCGGTGATTAATGATCGTCGCGAGGTTCTGTCTCACCTTGTTTTAAGCCAGATTAAGGACCATCAGATCTTTGGTGGGGTGGTTCCTGAAATTGCAGCACGTGCTCATTTGGATCATATAGATGCCTTGGTTCAGGCAGCGATGAGAGAAGCAAAAATTGATTTTGATCAATTGGATGGGGTGGCCGCAACCTGTGGTCCGGGATTAATTGGTGGCGTTATGGTCGGCATGATGGCGGGCAAAGCCATTGCCTTGGCCCATAACAAACCCTTTCTGGCGGTCAACCATCTGGAAGCCCATGCCCTGACTCCGCGTCTTATCACAGATATTCCGTTTCCCTATCTGGTTTTGCTGGTTTCTGGCGGGCATACACAAATTCTGGTGGCCGAAGATATCGGTGTGTATCATTTATGGGCTTCCACCCGTGATGACGCGGTCGGCGAATGTTTTGATAAATGTGCCAAAATGATGGGTTTGCCCTATCCCGGAGGGCCGCATTTGGAGCAATTGGCGGCACAATGTCCGGATCTGGCGGCGGCCAAAGCCCGCTATCCGCTGGCGATCCCGATGCAGCACAGCAAAGAGATCGCATTTTCTTTTTCCGGATTGAAAACCGCCGTGCGCAATATGATCATGGGGGAAGAGCATACCGATGCAACACGCGCCATGCTGGCGGCCTCGTTACAGGCGGTTCTCGCCGACACATTGGCGTTTCGTGCGGGACAGGCCATGGCCAAATTCAAACAGCTTTACCCACAAAAACAAACCCCTGCCCTTATTGTGTGCGGCGGGGTATCGGCCAACCAATCCATTCGGGCCGCGCTGCACGCTGCTGCGCAAAAAAACGGGTTTCATCTGTCGGCTCCGCCGATGGAGTATTGCACGGATAACGGAGCCATGATTGCGTGGGCAGGGGTTGAACTCTTACAGGCCGGACGCATTGCTCCCCTGACAGTCAAAGCCCGTCCCCGCTGGCCGTTGGAAGAGTTGAAAGAATAATCTTAGCTCCTCATATAAACGAAAATGTTAGGAAGGCCATAAATATGGCCCCGTAACACATTTAACATTTCCAGGACAAATGCCTTGAAATTTATTATGAATAATAGTATTATTAGCCTATGACTTCTAAAACGGAACAATTTAATGCAAATGTGGTACTAGAAAATAGTGCGCCTAGTGCCTGCCTTAATTATGTATGGATTGGGTTAAAATTTTCTCCATCTTCAGATGAATCCGCTCCCCCGATCCCCCCCGAAACAGTAGAGAATATGATTAATACTGCACATTCAAATCCCTCTGTGCATGTAAGAATATGGATAGATTCAAAACGCCTTAGTGGTTTGCAGGTAGAACATTTACGAGAAGCTGTAAAAAATAAGGCAGCGCAGAATATAGAAATTTGTGATTTAAGATCTATTGAGGCTTATGATTATCATAATGGTAATTTATTTAACTTAGAAGATACCTCACCAGACTGGAGAGATGATAAGGACTCTTTGATTTGGAGACAAGTAGATTGCGCAAGGATATTGGTCTGCTTAGAAAATGGATTTGATCAGCAATACTACTCTGATACAGATATAGTCGGCTTAGATATAAGGAGTAATACAATCCAGAATAGTATTACGGATCATGGGGTTGTCTTTTGTGGGCTCAAAATCACAAATTTTGTGGGGTTCGAAAATGGATTCTTTGGTTTTTCTAAAATGGGAGAGCCATTTTTCCGAACTATTTTTTTGAAATCTATAGCAGCAGCAGTTCATGAACAGAAAAATGGATATCACGCATATATAGGCGAAATATATACAAAATACACATCAAGGGGCATATGTGCCGAGAGTATAATTTGGACCCCTAATTTTGATGGGACCTTTGCTCATCATAATACACAAGCCCAGAATGAGCCATTGGCGAAACCAAATTAAATCTAACAACTCAACCAAAATTGTGTATATTCCCAATTCAGAAGGATATACGACGTCATGACAAAAATTTCGGTCATCGGAGCAGGGGCATGGGGAACGGCATTGGCGCAAACCTATGCCAAAGCGGGGCATCAGGTCACGTTGTGGGTGCGCGAAGAATCTTTGGCGCAGACGATGATCGAGTCCAACCGCAATGCATCGTATTTGCCGGATATTGATTTGGATCCGCGTCTGGCAATGACCACAGATATTACAGTCGCCGTGCAGGCCGATGTGATCTTGAATGTGGTTCCGGCGCAATATATCCGCCAGAATTTGCAATTATTGGCCCCTTTGTTGCGCGATAAGCAGCCGGTTGTTATCTGTGCCAAGGGGATTGAAATTGCCAGCCATTCTCTGCTGTCTGATGTCTTTGCAGAGGAATGCCCGAAAGCCAAGCTGGCCTTTTTGACCGGACCGAATTTTGCCGGTGAGATTGCCTCTGGCCTGCCCAGTGCATCGACGTTGGCCTGTGCGGATGCAGAGGTCGGAGGATATCTGCAGGAGGCGTTGACCGCAAAAAATTTACGCCTGTATCTGACGTCGGATATCATCGGCGCACAGGTGGCGGGTGCCATTAAAAACGTGATTGCCATTGCCTGTGGCATTGCATCGGGGTTGGGGCTTGGCGAAAGTGCGCGGGCCGCCTTGGTCACACGTGGGCTTGCCGAGATGTCGCGGTTGACCGTCGCGCTGGGCGGCGACCGCACAACCTTGATGGGACAATGTGGCGTCGGGGATATGATGTTGACGTGCTCCAGCATGAAATCGCGCAATTTTTCCTGTGGGGTGGCGTTGGCACAGGGGCAGACAATGGATCAGATTGTCGCCTCCCGCAATTCGGTGACCGAAGGAATTTCTACGGCCAAGGCTGCGATTTATCTGATGGATCAGTACAAGGTGGACATGCCGATTGTGCGCAATGTGTATGCCTGCCTGTACGAAGGTCTGTCGGTGCAGGATGCGGTCACCGCCATTCTCAATCGTCCCGCCCGTATGGAAACTGTGTAAGAAGATGCTCCGATAGAGACAGTCTTGTTTCTAGTAGGGTATAATAGATTCAGATTAAACTGGAGATTCTCATGTATATCGTTCTTGTTCACTACCTAAAACCCATCGAAGATGTCGAACGTGTGACCGTGCCGCATCGGGCTTTTTTGGATACGTTATATGCGCAAGATGTGTTGATTGCATCTGGCCCGCAGGTGCCCCGCACAGGTGGCGTTCTGATTGCTCGCGGGAATCGCAGCAAGGATGATTTAATCGCCCTGTTGCATCAGGATCCGTTTTATACCGAAGGGATTGCCGAATATAATGTGATCGAATTTAACCCGATCAAACATAATGTTGCTTTGAAAGATATTTTATAGATGACCTATAAACTGGCGATTTTTGATTGGAACGGAACGTTAATTGATGACAGTTTCGCCCATCTGGCGGGGTCGAATGCCACATTCCGTGCCGCAGGGGTGCCGGAAATTACGTTGGAACGGTATCGGGACACCATGGATTTTCCCTTGGTGCATTTTTATGCCCGCAATGGTCTGGATACGGATACGTTTTTGCAAAAAACGGATGAATTGAACGCAGCCTTTATGGATGTGTATCACGAAGAACAAAAGAAAGCGCCCTTACGCCGTCATGCAATGGAGGTGCTGGACGCGCTGCTGGATAAAAATGTTACCTTGATGATCCTCAGCAACCATATTCAGGAACATCTGGAATACCAATTGGCCGAACGCCATGTGCACGCGAAATTCAAACATATTTGCGGCAACCAGAATTTCACCAGCCGCGAACTGACCCGGACGAACAAAATGGGGCGGTTGCAGCAGGTCATGGAGGAATTCGGATATCAGGCCGAGGAAGCCTTTATTATCGGAGATTCGCTGGAAGAGCCTGACATCGCGCATCATTTGGGGATGACATCCATCTCTGTCACATGGGGATGTTTTTCACGGACTCGACTTTCGGCCAGCCCAACCCATTTTATCATCGATGATTTAACCGAGTTACACGATATCGTTGATAAAAGGATAGTTGCAGCAGAATGATTCCCGCTTTGTTTTTATCGCATGGGTCGCCGATGATCTTTCTGGATCAAACGCCAGCCCATGATTTTTTGGTACATTTATCGGAGATCACAGGACGCCCCAAAGCAATTGTTGTGATCTCTGCGCATTGGGAAACACAAGGTTTTCAGGTTATGGGCACGGAACATCCCAAAACCATATACGATTTCGGCGGGTTTGATCCGCGTTTGTATCACCTCACCTATCCGGCAGCAGGAGATCCGGCCTTGGCGGAACGGATTGTTGCGTGCTTATCCGGTCATCAAATTGCGGCCAGCCTGAACACCACGCGGGGGTTGGATCATGGGGCCTGGATTCCATTGTTATTGGCCTTTCCGCAGGCCGATATTCCGGTGTTGCAGATTTCAGTGCCAAAAGTGGCAACACCCCGCATGATGTTTGATCTGGGGCGGGCTTTGGCCCGATTGCGGGAAGAAAATATTCTTATCATCGGATCAGGATCCTTCACCCATAATTTGTATGAATTTACGGGGCAGGATGTGGCCGCCGTGCCAGAGCCATGGGTTGTGGCCTTTGCCGACTGGATGCACGAAAAACTGGCGGCAGGGGATATCGAGTCCTTGCTGGATTACCGGAGATTGGCGCCTTTCGCACGGGAAAACCACCCCACCGAAGAGCATATATTGCCTTTGTTTGCGGCGTTAGGGGCCGGTGTGGGTATGGACGGAGATTTGCGCGATGAGACAATCGTTGAATCGTTGCACCACAGTTATAACCACGCCATCCTAGCCATGGATGCGTATGCTTTTGGAGGCTGATTAGGGAGATAAAAATGGCTTATTGGTTAATGAAATCAGAACCCAATGTTTATAGCTGGGATCATTTAAAGTCTGATGGCGTCGCGCCCTGGACAGATGTTCGGAATTATCAGGCCCGTAATCATATGAAAGCCATGAAAAAAGGTGATCTTGTCTTTTTCTATCATTCGAATATTGGTCGTGAAATTGTAGGAGTTATGGAGGTTGTGAGAGAACATTATCCTGATCCGGCCGACCCACGTTTTGTTTTGGTAGATGTGAAATGCCACAGATTATTCAAAACGCCTGTGACATTGGCCATGATTAAGGCTGATCCTCGTTTGCAAGGCATAGGACTCATACGCCAATCGCGGCTTTCTGTTATGCCGATAACCGATGACGAATGGAGAATCATTTTGGATCTGGAGCAGATCAAATAAACATTGTCATATTGTAAACGCTCTGCCATTTTCCTTGAAAATTCCTGAAAAACACTTTAATCCCAAAGACATGACTATATTTTTACATCAGAATGATTTGCCTGCTGATCTACCCTTTGGTACGTCTGTGGCTGTTGATACCGAAACCATGGGACTTAATCTCGTTCGGGATCGTTTATGTCTTGTTCAACTTTCCTTTGGTGATGGTCACGCGCATCTTGTGCAGTTTGGCCCCAAAAGCGATTATGCGGCCCCCCATCTGAAACGGCTTCTTGGTGATCCCAAGATTGAAAAACTTTTTCATTTTGCACGGTTTGATCTTGCATCGATCGAGGCTTATTTGGGGGTAACTTGTACACCTGTATATTGTACAAAAATTGCCTCGCGTCTTGTCCGGACTTTTACCGATAAACACTCACTTAAAGAATTGTGCCGTGATTTGTTGGGTGTTGAACTAAACAAGCAACAACAGTCTTCTGATTGGGGATCATTGACACTCAACGATGATCAGAAAACATATGCAGCAAGTGATGTTTTATATCTTCATCGGCTCAAAGAAAAACTGGATGTTATTTTAGAACGCGAGGGTCGATCCGATCTTGCGCGCGCCTGTTTCGACTTCTTGCCAACACGCGCAAAGCTTGATTTGATTGGCTGGCCAGAGATTGATATTTTCGCACATAATTCATAAGGATATAAAAATGGCTGATGCTGTTGCAAAACTCTCTTCCGTTCCTGATGATCTTCTATCTGCGCGCCGTACATTGGGGGCGGAGGTTGATGGGTTGATTGCGCTCGGGAAGTCATTGGATCAGAATTTTATCAATGCGATCGAGACCATTCAGGAAATGAAAGATAAAGGTCGGGGGCGCTTGATTGTTGCGGGTATTGGTAAAAGCGGTCATATCGCCCGCAAAATTGCAGCGACTCTTGCCTCAACAGCCACGCCTGCCTATCATATCCATCCAGGGGAGGCCAGTCACGGCGACCTGGGAATGATTACTGAGGATGATGTGATCATCATGTTATCTTATTCTGGAAGCAATGCAGAACTAACAGACATGACTCTTTACGCAAAGAGGTTTGGTATTCCTTTGATTGCCATTACAGGAAATCCAGAAAGCCAATTGGCACAATATGCTGATATTTCGCTGATTCTTCCAAAAATTCCTGAGGCATGTCCGAATGGACTGGCACCTACAACGTCTACAACAATGATGTTGGGGTTGGGCGATGCAATTGCAATCGCATTGTTAGAGAGGACAGGTCTGACTGCCGAAGAATTTCGTGTCTGGCACCCTGGCGGGAAATTGGGTGCAAAACTTCGTAAAGTATCTGACCTGATGGTGAAAGGGGATGATCTTCCATTTGTTATGCCTGGCACAACAATGGACAAAGCGATTATCACTTTGTCAGAAAAAAACCTGGGCTCGGTTATCATTGTTGATGAAAACCATATATTGTTGGGAATTATCACAGATGGTGATTTGAAACGTCATATGGCATCAGATTTGTTGTCACGCCATGTCGAAGATATCATGAGTCCTCAGCCACGGACGATTTTACCTCATCTCCTTGCGGCAGAAGCATTAGAAATTATGTTGAATTCTGCAAGTGCTCCTATTACGTCTTTGATCATTGCTGATGAAAGTAGAAAAGTTTTAGGATTGATCCGTATTCAAGAACTCTTGAAAGCAGGGATCGCATAAAAGATGACGGCTGCACCTTCGCCACAAGATTTACCTGATTCGCCGGTGCATCATGATGAATCGCTTGATTTACTTATTCGTAGCGATCAAAATATTCAACTCAATAATCAAAAATCAAAACGGCATAGCGCGATTGTACGGAGCATGCGTCTTATTTTGCCAATTGCTGCTCTGGGCGTTGTTGTTATGATCATGTCGTGGAAAAGCGATATTAATCCTGTTACCCCTGTTCCGCGAGAGGAGGTTTCGCCAGAGACAGTCAGTCAGAATGAGCTTATTCATCCTAAGTTTGGGTCCGAGGATTCTCGTGGTCAGCAATATTCAATCACAGCTGATAAAGCAACCCAGAACGCAGATGATATGAATACTTTGATGTTAGAAAAACCTGTCGCCGATATGACCCTAACATCAGGGGGGACCGTATCACTTAAAGCATCTAACGGTGAATACAAGCAACAAGAAAAAGGCTTGATCTTAAATGGCAACGTTGAGGTCGAGCATGATAGCGGGTATGTGATCACCACCGAAAAAATGAATATTGATGTGACCAACCAAACGATTGAATCGCAAACACCGGTGACCGGCCATGGCCCGGAGGCAGATATTTCTGCATCTGGCTTGAATGTAAATGGACAATCGAAAGTTTTGATATTTAATGGCCCGGCAAAGTTAACGCTCCACCCGGCTTCTTTGAAACCAGATTCTTTACCCAAGGATGAATGATCATGAAGATCCAGATTTTTGCTATTTCTTTATTATTTCTTTCATTCCCTGCTTTTGCGGAAAATGAAAAAAGATTGGAAAATGAATCCTCTAAGGGATCTCCGCTTGAAATTACCGCCGATACAGCATTGGAATGGAACCAGGCTGATAAAACATATCTTGCCCGTGGAAAGGCTATCGCAACACAAGGAAAATTGTCTGTCAACGCAGATACATTGACAGCGACCTATGCCGGTCTGAATGGAAACACAAGTGATATTCACCTGTTGACGGCCGATGGTCATGTGACATTGAGATCCGGCGCTGATGTCGCGACAGGTGACAAGGTTGTCTATAATCTAACAACAGGGCAGGGGGTTTTGTCAGGAACAAAGATACGTCCCAAAGTGATTCAGGATGGTAAGAATACATTGGAAGCTGATCGTGTGACTGTTTGGATAAAGGATAGTTTGCTTGATCGTGCTGAGGCAGATGGAAACGTTGTAATAACGAGTGGAGATCAGAAGGCAACCGGTCAAAAAGCAATCTATCACGCAAGAAACAATACAGCCGAATTAATCGGTCAGGTTAAAGTCATTCAAGGGCCGAATATTATTGAGGGGGACAAAGCCGAAATCAACCTTGCCACACGGACCAGTAGGATGATCAGTTCAGAGAAATCCAAACGCGTAAAAGCTGTTTTTTTCCAAGACAAACAGGCGAAAGATTAGAGGGAAATATGCATGATTTTATTGTGAATTGGGCCATTTTGGTTGGGGTTTTTGCGATTGCGTTGGCATCGCCCGGGCCGGATTTTGTGATTGCGGTGCGCAATTCGATCCAACAGAGCCGCCGGATCGGCATTATCACGGCCTTTGGATTTGCGGCGGGTGTTGCGATTCATGTCACCTATTGTTTGATGGGGTTGGCGACGGTGATTGCGCAATCCATTATTTTGTTTAACATTCTGAAATTTATCGGGGCAGGATATTTGTTTTATGTCGGAATATCGGCTTTGCGCTCCAAGGGGTTCGCCATGGACGAGTCGTCGGATGTTGTAAAAACAGCTCCTCGTATGACCTCTTTTCAAGCCTTTCGCAGCGGTTTTATTACCAATCTGTTTAATCCTAAAGCCACATTGTTTTTTATGGCGTTATTTACACAAATTCTCAGCCCCCAGATCCCAGTGTGGACAAGTGTGGTCTATGGGATTACCTGTGTCACTATGACGGCGGGATGGTTTTCTATTGTGGCAATGATTTTGACAACTCCGGTTATTCGGGGCCGGTTTTTAAAATGTTCCAAATGGATTGATCGTGTTTGTGGCGGGGTTTTGATCGCGCTGGGGATCCGGTTGGCTCTTACCAAGGCAGGTCATTAATGACACATACACCATTCGGACATCCGAAATCCTCGGCCCGATTCTCCTCTTTGCAGGCTTTACGAAATGGGTTGCATGCGGTCCACTTATCCAAATCCTATAAAAAACGCCCTGTTTTAAGGGATGTATCTCTACATGTGCAGCGTGGTGAAGCTGTTGCTTTGCTTGGCCCAAATGGGGCCGGAAAAACAACCAGCTTTTACATTATTACAGGATTGGTTCAGCCAGATGGTGGTCAGATTACTCTGGATGGTGAGGAAATCACAACATTACCGATGTATCGCCGTGCCCGAATGGGGATCGGTTATTTGCCACAGGAGGCTTCTATTTTCAGGGGATTGAGTGTTGAAGATAATATCAAAGGTATTATTCAGACACAGACAGACCTGAATCTTGAAGAGCAGGAGTCATTGTTGGAAGATTTGCTGGTTGAGTTTTCGATTTCGCATCTTCGTCGAACCCCATCAATAGCCCTATCTGGGGGAGAACGTCGGCGGGTTGAGATTGCGCGTGCTCTTGCATCACGCCCGCATTTTATTTTACTTGATGAGCCCTTGGCAGGGATAGACCCCATTGCCGTTAATGATATTCGTGATCTGATCGCACAATTACGGAACAAGCATATTGGTGTGTTGATTACAGACCATAATGTTCGCGATACATTGGGGATTGTTGACCGTGCATATATTCTTCATGATGGAATGGTCCTTACGGAAGGAAAACCTGATGAAATCGTGAATAATCCAGATGTTCGAAAAGTTTATCTGGGTGAAGGATTTACCCTTTAGAGGGGTTAGCGCTTCGTTCCGGATCTCAATAATTGCCGTATAATCCAGTAAAATCGCGGGATTCTCGATCTTAAATTCCACATAAGAGTTTGCAAAAATAGAATCAGGCCATTGATTATCCGCGAACAAGCCTTATTGTTTGATCGTGAAAGATATTGTTCCATCCGACCGCGTTTAACGTGTTGCTGTGAAACTCCCCCCGTTTCAAAAATACAGATAGGGCGAGGAATATAGAGTGTTGTAGGATGTATCTTAAGGAATCGAAAGGTAAGATCATAATCGGCTGCGATTTTATATTCCAAAGAGTAACGCAAGATGGCCAAGGCTGAACGTCGGTAGAGTATTGATTGGTGATGCGTAAACATTCCCCAGAGGATAGTTTTTGCGGACCTTGCAGGCTTATAGTGTCCGCTCTCCCACGAATCGCCATAGATTAAATCAGGTGGGGATGAACAAAAGGATTGCAAGCGATCAAAAATCGTTTCTAAAACACGAGAATCTGCAAATTGATCACCTGCATTCATAAAGATTATATAATCACCGATTGCGTGATGAATACCTTTGTTCATTGCGTCATAGATCCCGGCATCAGGTTCACTGATAATACGGGCTTCTGGATAATTTTCCAGATCTTCTGTCGTTCCATCTGTTGAGGCACCATCGATAATAAGCCATTCATAATCCTGGTGTGTCTGGGATAGAATGCTATTTGCTGTTGATTTAAGCCCGAAACGATGATTCCGGTTAATGGTGATGATAGAGAAGAATGGCATTCGTCTAATTTCCATCCGTCATATCTTCAGCAAAGATGGCTGTTGTTGCTAGATTAGCCAAAATCTGAGAAAGATCTTTTGCCCCATCCATGAAGGTCAATGGTTTTGGATCTTGCGGAACAATGATGGTTGATCCCGGTGGAATGAGTGTGGCTTTATAATTCCATGCGGATACAGATAAAGGTTGGGCACTCCCATCCGGATAAACAACAAACGCACGATCTTGATCCGCGTTATACGCAAAACCACCTGCCTCATCAATATAGTCACGTGGGGATTTACCGCTTCGGAATTGTAAGGAAGCAGGGGAAAGAACCTCACCTGCCACTCTGACTGTTAATGGTCGTTTGGGGATAAAAATCTTGTCTCCCGATTCGAGAAGGATATCTAAATCTGGTTGAGAATCTAACAAAGCTGGATCAGCTTCAACTGTAATGCGCCCTAAAACTTCGGCTCCTTTCAACTCATCAATGAGGTTCCGCGCAAGCGTTATTTCCTGATCGTTTGGTCGTTTGTCCGTTTGACTGTGTTGAAGAGCAGAGGCAAGGCTAAGTTCTAAAGTTCTTGCTTGTGCTTTATATCTTTGTTCCTCGCGCAGACGTTCTGATTTGCGTGAGAAAATTGTGCCTTTTGGATAGGCCTCATTTGTTATTCCACCCGCACGTTTTATAAGGGTTGATAGGGTGTCTCCTGGAATAAGATCATATGTTCCAGGATTTCGGACCTCACCCGTTAAAAGAACATGACGGTCTTCAATTCTCCGGAAAGTCTGACCCACACGCACAGTGTCACCGGGATGAAGTGAAATGCTTGATGGTGATGTTAAGGCCAGATCTATTTGAATTCGTTGCGATGTTTTATCAGCGCGGGGTTGTGTGATTTCAACATTCCGCATATCGGCTTCTAATGATGCGCCACCAGAGACAGACAAGAGGTCATCCAATGTTGTTTCCTTTGCAACTGGATAAGAGCCTGCAGCACGAATAGACCCGCGAAGGAAGACCGCATGCTCGATCAGGAATTTTTGAATATCATTCGAAAGCCCTGATGTTCGTTTCCTTTTGTTTCTCTTCTTGTCATTATTCTGATGTTGCTGTTCAATTTCTTTTTCATCTTCTTTCTCGTGCGGAGAGTCAATTTCTTCTGGTGTTTCAAAATTCAGGATATCATTTCGCGAAAAGAGAATAACAACATCTGACTCATGAAGTGGGACATCACGTTGGCGAGAAATAATTTGAAGAGGTGAAAACGCAATCAATTCTTTTGAAAGTCTGCCTGGATTCCACCTCTCGATAACCGCAATCAGAGGATAAATATCTGATCCCAACGCTTTCTCATCTTTTAATAACCGAGAAAGAGAAGGGGCCTCAGCAAGGGCATATAAACCGGCCTGTGGTGTTTCGCCTGACAGCTGAACACTTCCGGATTTTAAATCTTGATTGGCGAGGCCTGATTGGTTGATCAGAAGAATATCACCATCTCCAAAAATCCGTGCATCTGAATGTGTCACATCACTTACAGAGTCAACGGATCTATTCTCAAGGTTTAATCGCAAATATCTTGTTTTTGATGGCAGGAGAGGCCCTCCTGATAAATCCAACATATCACCTAGGGTCAGTTTTTGACTGATTGCACCCGTTTCTTTTCGAGCAGAGCGATTCGCTGGAAGAATTTCATAAATTGCCGGGCGTTTTGATGCGCCAGAGACAGCAAGTGTTGGGCCGATCGGGCTAACAACAATTCTGTCTCCATCACGAAGTGATATATCGGTTGTAGATGATCCATAAATCAAAATGCCATATAGATCGATGACATGTGTTTGATTATTTCTGATCAGTTTAATTTGCCGGAGTGTCCCTGTTTTCTTGACCCCGCCCACTGCTCCCAATGCATCTAGAACGGTGTTGTATGTTGATAGTGTGATTTGGCCGGGTTGTGTGACATCACCCGATACAGTGATTGTCATTCGTCGTGTTTTAGAAACAGATACGAAAAGATCAGTGTTATAAATATCTTTTGTAAGAGTTCTTAATTCGTCTTTTACGGCTCTTAAAGATTTTCCAGACGCATGGATCGGTGGAAGGGTGTCGATTACCAGCAAACCATCATCTTCTATGGTGATTGTTGTATTTGCGCTTTTCGATCCTCTTAACAGGATGCTGATTTCATCGCCCGGTCCCAATATATAACTATCTTGAACAGATGCGCTTGATGGTTCTTGGGGTGTTGCTGGAAAAAGATCATATCCGAATTGATCTATACGTTCACGCAGGCGATCCGAGTAAATTTTTTCAAGTTCTGAGGGTGGTTGAGAATGAAGCGTAGAGGGGGCATCTGAGGATTGTTTTATCTTCTCTAAATCCTGAATTTGTAAGAGAACAGGGTCCATGGCAATTTTTTCACGAGGGAGATAATCCGAAATATCTACAGAATTCTGATCTGTGCTGGCAGCCATAAGGGCTTGAGGCGCAACGCTCAGGGCCAGAATGAAACAAAAGGGTAGTAAGTACCGCCTGGAGTCTGTCATGTTCACTGCTTGCAATGTGTGTAGGGACGTCAGGCTACAACATACGTTGGCAACCACAAGATAAAAAATACCGCCCTAGGGGGTTATATACAGATAGATTAGAGAGGTTTTTTAAGTGTTTGGAGAAACGAGGGGAGTGTTTCCTTCAAAAAACCTCTTTTTAGAACCCGCAGAAAACCTCATTTTTTAAAGATTCTTTAAAAAAAATAAAGAAAAAGTGAAAAAGGTGTTTGACATTCCCAAACTGTATGCGTATAAAGCCGACCTCTGCAGCGCGCTGCTTCAAAATAACGAAGAAAAACAACGCTGTAGACCCTGATTAAAAAAAATTAAATTTTTTAAAAAAGGGGGTTGACGAGCAAATAGCAAATCGCTATAGTCCGCAAACCAAATGAAAACGAGGGCAATGACAGCCCGGTGTCAAAACCGGAAAGTCCTTTTTGCTCTCTGGTTATTGAACATCGTGAAATGAAAAGAGAAGATTCGCAGGCAGCAGTAGCGTGATTATCGTCACGTTTTAATGACCTGTTGTTATGCGAAATCTGCTCATGCAGAAAATACGTACCATAATAATTAGGTCTCAAAATATTTACTTGAGAACAAATACAGATGATGTTTTTGATATCATGGATACAAACTTGAGAGTTTGATCCTGGCTCAGAACGAACGCTGGCGGCAGGCCTAAAACATGCAAGTCGAACGCCCCGCAAGGGGAGTGGCGCACGGGTGAGTAACGCGTGGGAATGTGCCCCTTAGTACGGGACAACGTCGGGAAACTGACGCTAATACCGTATAATATCTCAGGATCAAAGATTTATCGCTGAGGGAGCAGCCCGCGTCTGATTAGCTAGTTGGTGAGGTAATGGCTCACCAAGGCGACGATCAGTAGCAGGTCTGAGAGGATGATCTGCCACACTGGGACTGAGACACGGCCCAGACTCCTACGGGAGGCAGCAGTTAGGAATATTGGACAATGGGCGAAAGCCTGATCCAGCCATGCCGCGTGTGTGATGAAGGCCCTAGGGTTGTAAAGCACTTTCGTTGGGGATGATAATGACCGTACCCAAAGAAGAAGCACCGGCTAACTTCGTGCCAGCAGCCGCGGTAATACGAAGGGTGCAAGCGTTGTTCGGAATCACTGGGCGTAAAGAATGCGTAGGCGGCTAGACAAGTCAGGAGTGAAATCCCAGGGCTCAACCCTGGAACTGCTCTTGAAACTGTCTTGCTAGAGTCCCGGAGGGGTTAGCGGAATTCCGAGTGTAGAGGTGAAATTCGCAGATATTCGGAGGAACACCAGTGGCGAAGGCGGCTAACTGGACGGGAACTGACGCTGAGGCATGAAAGTGTGGGGATCAAACAGGATTAGATACCCTGGTAGTCCACACCGTAAACGATGTGTGCTAGTTGTCGGGCAGCTTTGCTGTTCGGTGACGGAGCTAACGTTTTAAGCACACCGCCTGGGAAGTACGGCCGCAAGGTTAAAACTCAAAGGAATTGACGGGGACCCGCACAAGCAGTGGAACATGTCCTTTAATTCGTAGCAACGCGAAGAACCTTACCTACCCTTGACATACCAGTTGGGATTACCAGAGATGGTTTTCTTCATTTAGTTGGACTGGATACAGGTGCTGCATGGCTGTCGTCAGCTCGTGTCGTGAGATGTTGGGTTAAGTCCCGCAACGAGCGCAACCCTCGTCGTCTGTTGCCATCATTTAGTTGGGCACTCAGATGAGACTGCCGGTGATAAGCCGGAGGAAGGTGGGGATGACGTCAAGTCATCATGGCCCTTACGGGTAGGGCTAGAGACGTGTTACAATGGTGGTGACAGTGGGTTGCGAGGTCGCGAGGCCAAGCCAATCCCTAAAAGCCATCTCAGTTCGGATTGTACTCTGCAACTCGAGTACATGAAGTTGGAATTGCTAGTAATCGTGGATCAGCACGCCACGGTGAATACGTTCCCGGGTCTTGTACACACCGCCCGTCAAGTCATGGGAGTCGGTTCTGCCTGAAGGTAGTGCGCTAACCGCAAGGAGGCAACTAACCACGGTAGGGCTGGTGACTGGGACTAAGTCGTAACAAGGTAG
>JAEUKP010000008.1 GCA_016794145.1 Alphaproteobacteria bacterium
ATCCGCTCCATCTATTGAAAAACTGGCTCCTTCCGTCCAAAAAATGACAGCGGATCATCACATCGACCCTGCGGATATCACCGGAACAGGAAAGGATGGTCGCATAACCAAAGGCGATGTTATCCAACACCTTGACTCTCCGAAACCAACAGCCCCAGCATCAACGCCAGTAGCTGTTGCTGGCCCTGCACGTGCAGCCGGTCCCCGTGAAGAAAAAGTCAAAATGTCACGTCTTCGTCAAAAAATTGCCCAACGACTGAAAGAGGCTCAAAATACAGCCGCGATGCTGACCACATTTAACGAAGTTGATATGACCGCCGTCATGGACATGCGAAATCTGTATAAAGATGTATTTGAAAAAAAACACGGTGTAAAACTTGGGTTTATGTCGTTTTTTGTAAAGGCGGCTGTTAATGCCCTTCGTGAACTTCCGGCTGTGAACGCTGAAATCTCGGGCGATGAAATTATCTACAAAAACTACTATGATATTTCTGTTGCGGTTAGCACACCACAAGGCTTGGTTGTCCCTGTTGTTAAAGATTGTGATATCAAATCCATGGCAGAGATTGAAAAAAATATCGGTAGCCTTGGGGTACGGGCAAAAGACGGTAAATTAACCGTAGAGGAAATGATGGGCGGGACCTTTACAATTACGAACGGCGGGACATTTGGATCGCTGATGTCGACCCCTATCATTAACCCACCCCAGGTCGCAATTTTAGGCATGCATAAGATTCAACAACGCGCGATGGTTATGCCGAATGGCGAAATTAAGGCACGTCCAATGATGTATCTGGCTCTGTCTTACGACCACCGGATTATTGACGGGCGTGAGGCTGTGACCTTCCTTGTACGGATTAAAGAAGCTCTGGAAGATCCACAACGCCTGATTCTTGATATTTAGCGGCAGGAATTGACGCCACATTAAAAAGCGACTAAACTCCCGAAGTTTCCCGCCCCTGATTGGCGGGAAAATTCATTCATAGAGGTTAATTTAATGGAAAAAATACCAATGACGATCGAAGGATTCAATAATCTTGAATCCGAATTAAAGAACCTGAAATCGGTTGAACGGCCGGCTGTTATCGCTGCGATTGCCGAAGCACGTGGTCATGGTGATTTATCTGAAAACGCAGAATACTCTGCTGCGCGGGAACGCCAAAGTTTTATTGAAGGCCGTATCAAAGAACTAGAGGCCGCTCTCTCCATCGCGCAAATCATCGACCCGAAATCACTGTCCGGAGACATAGTAAAATTCGGAGCCACCGTTATCATTGTCGACGAAGAAGATGATGAAGAGATGAAATTCCAAATTGTTGGACAATATGAGTCCAATGCAGATGGCGGAAAGATTTCAATCACAGCCCCTATTGCACGTGCATTAATCGGAAAATCTGTGGGGGATACTGTTGAGGTTCAAACCCCCAAAGGTCGCCGTCACTATGAAATTCTGATGGTGATGTATCAATAGGATTCCGATTCTATACCTTCCAGAAGCCCATAATGTCTTTCACTTCGGCCACCACCGGAGCGGCAATGGAACGCGCCGTTTCTGCTCCTTTGACCAAAATAGCATCAATTTCCTGAGGCTCGGCCAATAAATGGCGCATTTTCTCGGTAATCGGGGCAATCTTGGCCACTGTCAGTTCAGCCAGTTTGGGTTTGAAGTCCGAGAATGGCTTTCCGGCAAATTCCGCCACCACCTGCGCCTTGGTCAATCCGGATAACGCCGCATAGATCGTGATCAAATTGGCAGCTTCGGGACGTCCCTCCAATCCGTCCACCGTGTCCGGCAGAGCCAGCGGATCGGTTTTGGCACGTTTGATTTTGTCGGCAATCATGTCCGGCGTATCGGTCAGATTAATGCGCGACAAATCGGATTCGGCTGATTTGCTCATCTTTTGGGTACCATCACGCAACGACATCACACGGGTGGCCTCTCCCATAATCATCGGATCCGGCAGGGTAAAGAAATCCCGTCCATAGCGATGGTTAAAGGTGGATGCCACATCACGGGTTAATTCCAGATGTTGTTTCTGGTCTTCGCCCACCGGAACATGCGTTGCCTGATAAATCAGAATATCCGCCGCCATCAAGACCGGATAAGCATACAGGCCAAGCCCCGCTTTTTCCGCATTTTTGCCGGCTTTGTCCTTGAACTGGGTCATCCGGTCCAACTTGCCCAACTGGGTCATGGTGGCCAGATACCACATCAATTCCGCATGCAAATCTCCCACAGCCGATTGCACGAAAATCGACGATTGTGCCGGATCAACCCCCGCCGCGATATAGGCTGCCGCAATCTCGCGCGACGCTTTGGAAAGTCCATCGCGTTCATAAGGCATGGTAATCGCATGCATATCCACGACGCAATACAGGCATTGATTGCCCGTGCCCTGCAAATTGACCCAGTTTTGCAACGCCCCCAGATAATTTCCCAAATGCAATTGATAGGTTGGCTGCATGCCAGAAAGTATACGTTTCATAAGATCATCCTTTTGTTGATCGTGTCATATAAGTTTGAATATCAGAGATTTTTAAAACACCCGTGAGCTGTACCGCCACGGCATAAGTGATCGCGCCGCCCCCTAGCAGGGCCAGAAGCGCCAATATTTTGACAGGGAGAGCCTGTTGAAAATACGATGTGAGTTCATAGGACAAAATTGACAGAACAATCCCCATAAAGCAAGAGCAAAGTATAATTTTAGGAATAACTCTTTGCAGTCGGGCATCGAATTCGATATTTTTTTTAAGTTTTAATCTATGGCGAAGAAGGCAGAATTGAATCCAGCCAACAATTCCTGTTGAAAATGCGATTCCAACAACCCCGAATAATCCAATCAACAACAGGGACAGCATAACATTGCTCAATGCCGTTATAATCACAACCTTAACAGGAGTCATTGTATCCTGATGCGCCCAGAATACAGTCATGAAAACCTTTGACCCGATATATGCAGGAAGACCAATCCCATACCCCATTAAAACATAGGATGTTTGCAACACATCCTGCATTGAAAATTTCCCGTGACCAAATAATGTTGTCACCATTTCATAGGGAATCATGAACAGAGCCACACTGGCAGGGACCGCAGCAAAAAAAGAAAACTCAAGAGACCGATTAAATAAATTCGCACCCTCTTCTAAATTCTGCGATGTGATTGATCTGGATAACATAGGAAGCAAAGCCGTTCCAACTGCAACCCCCACAATTCCCAAAGGCAACTGGTTTAAACGATCCGCATAATATAAATATGAAATCGCACCTGCAGGCAATAAAGACGCCAAAATCATATCCACAAATAAGTTAATTTGAAATACGCCTGCGGATAAGATTCCTGGCCCCATCAATTTAAACAGTTTTTTTGATTTTTCATCCCATATTGGCCATATTGGTCTTTGAAAATGAAAGAGAATGCGAGTCCGCCGTATAAAATAAATCATCATTATCAATTGTAGAATTCCCGATATTGTTACACCGAAAGCCATTGCATGCGCTGCCGTCGGAAAAATATCCGCAAGAACAAGAACACAAAAGATAAGTATTAAATTGAAGATAATAGGAGCGCCCGCAAAAGGAGCAAATTGACCATGTGCATTAAGAATGGCCCCTAACAAAGCCGTCAAAGACATAAAAAATAAATAGGGGAATGTCATTGTCGTCAAGGTTACGGCTAAATTATACCGCTCCGTTCCGTATTCGAAACCAGGCGCAATCATTTGAATAACCCACGGCATTAAAATCATAACCAGGACACAAAAAACAGAAAGGATTAATCCGATGATCGAGAAAACCTGTCCTGCAAATTTTGCTCCTTCTTCTTTCCCCTCCTCCTCAATTGTTCTCGAATAAAGCGGGATGAAAGAAACACTTAACGCCCCCTCTCCTGCAATCCGCCTAAAGAAATTGGGAAATTTTAATGCCATAAAAAAAGCATCTGCCAAGGGCCCTGCCCCAAGAATAGATGCGCTGAGCATATCACGAACCATGCCTGCAATCCGACTAATCATCGTAAAACTTGCAATCGTAGCCATGGCTTTTAAAAGTTTCATATGCTATGTCCTATGACATGTGTTTTATAATGTAAGGATCTCTTTAAGATGCAAAATCCCGAAAGCAAATGGTTTGGCAGAAAATCCGTCTCCCCGCAAGAGAAGACGAAATTGGTTCTTGATGTTTTTGACAGTGTTGCAAGTCGGTACGACCTTATGAATGACCTTATGTCTCTTGGTATTCATCGGCTGTGGAAAGATAGACTTATCCGTAAAATTCGACCTAAGCCCCATCTTCGGTTTCTGGATGTTGCGGGAGGAACAGGAGACATTGCGTTTCGTATCGCAAAATCCATTGGGACCGCCTCGAATATCACCATTGCTGATATCAATGCCCAGATGCTTGAGGTCGGGAAATCGCGTGCGATTGACCACGGTTTTGTCTCTGGCTTTAAATGGGTCGAATCAAATGCAGAAAAACTGCCGTTTCAGGATAATAGTTTTGATGTGTATACGATTTCATTCGGATTGCGTAATGTAACCCACATAGATGTCGCTCTTGCCGAAGCCTACCGTGTTTTAAAACCGGGGGGACGCTTTTACTGTTTGGAATTTGGTCATCTTGATCACGACGTACTCCAAAAAGCGTACGACCTGTACTCGTTTACAATGATTCCAAAAATGGGAGAACTTGTTACAGGAGATAGGGATAGTTACCAATATCTGGTTGAAAGCATCCGTGCATTTCCCGAAAGATCAGAATTATGCAAAAGATTGAAGGCCGTGAAATTTGATATTGCAACAGCAACACCACTCAGTATGGGGATTGTGAATATTCACGAAGCTTGGAAATACTAAGTTTTAGGGCTTAATTTCGGTCCTTTGTAGAAATTATGCATAAAAAAGAAAAAATTTTCAAAAAACACTTGAAAAGTGCAAAGAATCTGTTTTAAAACGGGGCTCTAGCCAATTTGGTTGGAAAAGAAGAATTCAGAATGAACCCTGAAAAAAAATTTTCGTAAAACTCGTCTTTCTAGGAAAAGGAAACTAATTATGAATAAAACAACTTTGACTATCGTTGCTGCTGCTGTTGTTGTTGCTTTGGCTGCTTTCGGTATCGTGAAATCCCAATCCCCTGCTGAAGGCACTTCCTCTGTAGAAGCAATCGCTCCTGCTGCTGGTGAAGCTGCTAACGCAATGAGCGAAGCCGCTGACTCTGCTGCTTCTGCTGTTACAAATGCTTCTGAAGAAGTAAAAGCTGCTGCTGAAAAAGCAACTGAAGCGGCTACTGAAGCAACTGACGCTGCTGCTGAAGCTGCTACTGAAGCAGCTACTGAAGCAACTGATGCTGCTAAAGATGCTGCTGCTGAGGCAACTGATGCCGCTAAAGAAGCAACTGATGCTGCTAAAGAAGCAACTGAAAAAGCTGCTGAATAGTTTTTCGAATATTTTGATTTTCAAAGAAGTCCTGTGCTATGGTGCAGGACTTCTTTTTTTATCGTTCCAGGAGCCATTATGACAGAGTCATCTCCGTCCAGCCCCCCCTCTATTCTTCTGATTATTTCGGGTGGTATCGCCGCGTACAAATCACTGGAGCTTATACGTCTTTTAAAAAAAACAGGTACAACCGTACGCGTTATTTTAACAAAAGGCGGTGCGCAATTTGTAACCCCCTTATCCGTTTCTGCACTTTCTGAACATGCTGTGTATACAGATTTATGGTCTTTAAAAGATGAATCAGAAATGGGGCATATCAGACTCTCTCGTGAAGCAGATCTGATTGTTGTTGCCCCCGCAAGTGCAAATCTTATTGCGAAAATGGTCCATGGAATAGCTGATGATCTTGCCTCGACGACACTTCTTGCCAGTAATAAACCAATTATTGTTTCACCTGCGATGAATCCAGAAATGTGGACTAAATCATCGACACAAAGAAATATAGCCCTATTGAAAGAGGATGGGGTCCATATTATTTCGCCCACTATTGGTGAAATGGCCTGTGGGGAAACAGGTCCAGGCCGCATGCCAGAAGCCTTGGAAATCTTTAACGTTATTCAAAATTTTCTAATAAAAGAAAAGCCGCTCTCTGGAAAAAAGGCCCTTGTGACATCAGGCCCAACTTTCGAACCGATAGACCCTGTTCGTTATATCGGTAATAGGTCATCAGGAAAACAAGGCCACGCGATCGCAGCCGAATTAGAAAGACAAGGTGCAAGTGTCACCCTGATATCTGGGCCCGTATCACTGCCTGACCCAGCCCATATTAAAACAATCCGTGTCGAAACGGCAGAGTGCATGAAAAATGCTGTTCTTGAAAATCTGCCTGCTGATATTTTTGTTGGGGCCGCTGCCGTTGCAGACTGGCGAATTGAAAACCAGACTGCGCAGAAGATAAAAAAGAGAACAGGGTCCCCTACACTAGATCTAAAATTGACTGAAAATCCGGATATTTTACAAATCATCAGCAACCTGCCAAATCGCCCACAGCTTGTTATCGGCTTTGCGGCTGAAACACATGATGTATTAAATTTTGCCCGCGCGAAACTGCTTAAAAAAGGATGTGACTGGATTATTGCCAATCAGGTGGGGACAGATGAAAATCCGGTCTTTGGATCAGATCGTAATCAGGTTACACTTGTAACACACACACTAACTGAAGACTGGCCTGTTGCATCCAAAACCACTGTTGCAAAAATGCTGGTCCAAAAAATAATTGAGGAATTGAGAAATCATGAACAGCCATCTTGCCACAACCGCAGCGCATAATCCCCCCATAAATGGACAAGTTCATATTCCTCTTAAAATCTGGGATCACGCCAGAGACCTGCCCCTTCCTGCCTATGCAACAGCACAGGCAGCAGGGATGGATGTGGTGGCCGCCATTGACGATCCCATCATCATAAATGCGGGCGATATTGCGATAGTTCCAACCGGATTATCCATCGCCCTCCCGACAGGATATGAATGTCAGGTACGCCCACGCTCAGGGTTAGCCGCCAAAAACGGCGTCACCGTCCTCAACGCCCCGGGTACCGTCGATGCCGATTACCGCGGCGAAATCAAAGTCATTCTGATCAATCATGGCAAAGCGCCCTTTACAATTGAACGCGGCATGCGCGTTGCGCAATTGGTCATCGCCCGTTACGAACACGCCGCCTGGACCGTCTGTACCGAACTGGACGAAACCTCGCGCGGCACGGGTGGCTTTGGATCGACAGGGGTGAAATAGTTCTTAATAAAAATTAAAATCGAGGATATCATGAAATTAAATATTACTTTGCTTATATCTACTGCCCTTTTATCACCAACATTTGCTTATGCAGATATTATCCCAGCAGATAACAGTAAGATCATAGCTGCCACAGTTTATATGGACCGTGCAACTGTAACTCGTCAGGCAACTTTATCGATTCCTGCTGGATCTCATAGCGTTACATTTTCGAATCTTCCCCTTACACTCTTACCAGACTCCCTACGCGCAGAAGGGAGAGCATTAGCATCTGTTAAATTTGGTGCAGTTGTCTTTAAACAAGTAATGGCATCAGAAATCGTAGAACCGCGTACGAATGAACTCAATGGGCAGCTGGAATCTTTAAACGATCAGAAAAATATTCTGAATGGTGAAAAAACAGCTCTTGATGCAAAGAAATTATTCCTGACAACGATTGGGTCTCAGGCTGCCCTTCGTACAAATGAAAATATTGCCGAGATTAATTTAAAGCCAGAACAATGGACATCAGCAGCACAAATGTTGTACACCAGTATTAATGATGTCATGACAGCAGGCGTAGCGATTGATGCAAAATTACGTGAGCTGAATAAACAAATTAACAAGGTTGAATCAGAAATCGCTCTGATTGGGATCAATCAATATAGCACCTACACAGTCACGGTTCCTCTTGAAACGCCAACGGCTACACAGCTCACTCTTGATTTAAGCTATCAGGTTACCGCCGCCAGCTGGAATCCTATTTATGATGCCCGTGTAAATACTGAATCATCAAAACTTGAACTTATCCAGTATGGCGCAGTCCGCCAAAATAGTGGTGAAAAATGGGAAGGTATAAAACTAACACTTTCAACTGCCCAGCCACAACGTGGGACAAGTCTTCCAAACCTTCAACCTCTCTGGGTGGATCTCTATGATTCAAAAGTTTATGAGATGAGCATGGATTCCACTCTATCAAGCAACAGTAATGTTGTCCCCAGCATGATTTCAGGAGTACAGAAAAGTATCAACCCTGCTGCCCCTCAAACTGAGGTATTAAAATCTAAAGAGCCTCAAAGAGAGGCCGAATTTGTAGAAGCAACAGTTGAAACAGGGGGCTTTGTGAGTGAATATAAAATTCCCAGCGTAGCATCCATTAGCCCGGATGGAACAGAAACAAAAGTTATGGTTGGTACATTTGCAACAGATAGCGCCTTAGAAATTCATATCAAGCCCCAACTCTCGACTGATGCCTTCTTGGTTGCTAACACAAAGTTGAAAGGCGATAATCCTATTCTCCCGGGCTCTGTTAGTCTCTTCCGCGACGGCGCATTTGTTGGAAAATCAAATCTACCTCTTCTTCGTCCGGATGAAGAACATGCCCTCTTTTTCGGTGCTGATGACCAAGTGAGTGTTAAGCGGAAAACCTTAAAAGATGAACGAACAGAAGCAGGTATGCTTTTACGAGATAATATCCAAGAGCGTCATTTTGTAACAGAGATTCAGAACTTACACAAAAAACCTGTCAAGATAGTTGTAAAAGAATCAACTCCTGTCAGCCGGAACAATAAGATCTCAACTGAGATTCTAACGGATAAAACAACACAGGGTTTTGAAGAAGATTACGCGAACATAAAAGGCCTATTAAAATGGGAATTCAATCTGGATGCAAAGGCTAACAAAGATTTAGAACTCGGATGGAAAGTAACTTGGCCTAAAGACACCAACCTATCGGGGCTATAAGTTTTATTGTCGTTTGTGTGTGCGCCAGAAGACTGCACAGCTCGGTAAGTGAACAGACCGCAGAGAGCATAATTGGACTATTTAATAAGGGACATATAAAAAATAGAGAAAAACACCCACTCACCCGACTTCGGCTAAAAGCTTTTGGCTTTAAGCCTGCTTTGCCCTCTCCCCCCAGTGAAAAAGACTTGGGAGAGGGAGGGGTGAGGAGGAAACACTCCACCAAGACTTTCAGCTTATTAACAAAGCGATGTATAGCAGCAAAAAATGCGAGCAAAAGAATGATCAACACATCCCCAAAATCCTCCCCCTCACCCACTTCTCTCCCAGAGGGGGAGAGGGCCTTATCAAGTGCCGAGGATTTTATCGCCATGGGGCACACCCCCATGATGGCGCAATATCACGCGGTGAAAGCGGCGCATCCCGATTGTTTGTTGTTTTATCGCATGGGCGATTTTTACGAAATGTTTTTTGACGATGCGCTTCTGGGAGCCAAAATTCTTGACCTCACGCTCACTCGCCGTGGGAAGACACAAGGCGATGATATTCCGATGTGCGGCGTGCCGTTTCATGCCTCCGAAGGCTATATCGCCCGCCTGATCCGCGCAGGGCATAAAGTCGCCATTTGCGAACAGATTGAAACCCCCGAACAAGCCAAACAACGCGGAGGATATAAGGCACTTGTTCGTCGTGAGGTGATCCGCATTATTACGGCGGGCACATTGATTGAGGATAATTTACTCGATTCAAAAACAAATAATTATTTAGCAGCTTTGGTTGAAATAAATGGCCAAGCAGGTTTGGCTTTCGCTGATGTCTCGACAGGTGAATTTCTTCTTCAAACACTGAACCAATCAGATGCAAAATCAGCCTTACAACGCCTGAACCCCAGCGAAATTATTTGTCAAAAAAAATATGATTTTTCTGACGATCTAAATGCGATTTCGACAATTCCACAATCTGGCTTTTTTGACAGCTCTTCTGGTCTTGCAAAACTGGAATCTCTTCTGGGTATATCAGAGGATGATCTGTCCAAACAATTTTCGCGTGCTGAAATTGCTGCGGCCGGAGCTTTGCTCAATTACGTGGATGAAACACAAAAAGGACGGATCCCTTATTTATCATCCCCACGGCGCATTGAAGGATTTAAGACAGTTGATTTTGACCCATCAACCTTCCGATCATTAGAACTGATCAAAACACAATCAGGGGAACGTCAAGGAAGTTTGATTGATCTTCTGGATACCGCACAAACAGGTCCAGGCTCCCGAATGATTTCCGCACGACTTCTCTCTCCGCTTCGAGATGTGGTTGAAATCAGACGACGGCATGATGAAATTGAAATTCTGATTGCTAATTTTGAGACGACTCGTTTGATCCGATCAACTTTAAAATCTGTACCTGATATGGAGCGGGCACTGGCACGATTAAGCCTTAATCGTGGTGGACCAAGAGATCTTGCGGCCTTGCGTAATGGATTGCACTATGCCGGTTTAATCCGTGCAGCGTTGATTGAAAAGGGACTGATATCGACTGCACTTTGTCAATGTGCAACCCTTCTGCAACTTTCGAACGATCAAAATGATTATAAAGACAGGCTGGATACAGGACTTGCGGAGTCCCTTCCTCTGCTTGTACGTGATGGCGGCTTTATTGCGTCTGGATTCTGTCCGCAACTTGATAAAACACGTAGCTTGAAATCAGAAACACAAAATCATATTGCCGCGTTACAGGCCAAGTATATTCAGAGCACAGGGATAGACTCACTTAAAATTACGCACAACAATATTCTGGGATTTTTTATCGAAGTCCCTTCAAAGCGTGCAGACAGCCTAATGGTCAAGTCAGGGGATACAGATAATCCTTTTATTCACCGGCAAACAATGTCAAATGCCGTGAGGTTTACCACTCCTGACTTATCAAATTTGGAACGTGATATTGCTGTTTCAGCAGAGAAAGCACAGGCAATTGAAGACTCCTATTTCAATGAATTCCGGGACCAAGCCCTGTCAATGGCCGATGACATATCTCGTGTAGCACGGGGCCTTGCGTCAATTGATGTTGCAACCTCAATGGCGACTCTTGCTATTGATAAATCTTATACCCGCCCGACAATTGATGACAGCGATGTGTTTAACATTCAGGGAGGACGCCATCCTGTTGTTGAGCAAGCCTTAATCAAAAAACATGAACGTTTTACACCCAATCACTGCAACCTATCTGATACAGAAAAATTATGGCTTCTCACCGGGCCAAATATGGCTGGAAAATCAACTTTTCTGCGCCAAAACGCCTTGATCGCGATTATGGCGCAGGCAGGATTTTATGTGCCTGCAACATCGGCCCATATCGGGGTTGTCGACAAGATCTATAGCCGTGTCGGTGCATCGGATGATCTGGCCCGCGGCCATTCCACCTTTATGATCGAAATGGTTGAAACCGCATCGATTTTGCAAAACGCAACCTCGAAATCTTTGGTCATTCTGGATGAAATTGGGCGCGGTACGGCGACCTTTGACGGCTTGTCAATTGCGTGGGCAACGTTGGAACATCTGCATAACACCATCGGATGTCGCGGATTATTTGCCACGCATTACCATGAACTGACCCAACTAAAATCTCAACTTTCGCATTTGTCCTGCTATACGATGGATGTCAAAGACTGGAAAGGCGATATTATTTTCTTGCACACGGTTAAAGCAGGAACAGCGGATAGATCCTACGGGATTCATGTTGCAAAGCTTGCAGGTATCCCCCAATCAGTGATTGAACGTGCAACAGATGTTTTGCGCTTGCTGGAAGATACTAAATCACGTGGGGGGGCTGGTGCTGTAACCTCTCTGCCACTCTTCACCGCACCGATGCCAACGCCCAAACCGAAACCATCGGCTCTAGAGGTGCGGCTTGCCAGTGTCTCTCCCGACTCACTGACGCCACGCGAATCGCTCGATTTGATCTATGAATTAAAAGCGTTGTTAGAATAGGTCTGGCAGCTCTTTTTTTAATTAACGATGGGCAGGTTCCGGTGCGTGAACTGGCACAGTTTTCTGCGGACGGGTGCACATATTAATTGCCTGAGATGTCTTATCAACGCCCGCTTTAATCCCTTCAAGCACTCTATTGGCTTCACCAAAATGCGTGTTCATATCCACAACGTTACCATTCAAATGTCTGACATCTCCACGAATTCCATCAATTTGCGCAGCAACAGAATATTGTCCATCCCGAATTTCCTGTTCAATTCTTTGATAATGCACCGCTTGCTGGGCCATGTTTTCTTTATGGTGACGCTCTTCTTGAGCGAGCTGCTCTTCATGTCGCCCGTTTGCTGCTCTCTGATTTCGTTCATTCACAGCAATCCCCAGAGCTCCGGCAAGAGCAAGGCCGATAGGATTAATTCTATTCTCTATTATGCCACCGGTTATGGCACCGGCTCGCGCCAGAACAGGCAACGCGCGCGCACCGACAGATACAACAACACCCAGCATAGACACCCTCCTTTATTTCTATTAAGTATAACACAAAAGCTGTCACAAAGACAAGAAAACAACTACCGCTTATGTTTTTTCAAAACTTTCATGCCCATGCAGCCCCGCATGAAGTTCATCATGAATTTCAGCACGATGGGCGACGTATTGAGGAGCCAAAGATCCAATAATCATACCGCTAAGGCTTGCCAATAATCCCGCGAATTGAGGCGGCAAGAAGGGGGCCTCGCCCCCAAAGAGAAGCAACACAATCCAAACAGTCAGCCCCGCAAAAATCGCACATAAAGCTCCCTGATTGGTCGCACGTTTCCAATAAACCCCAAAAGCCAAGGGGATAAAGGCGGACACCAAAGTCACCTGATACGCATTTTCAACCATCGCAAAGATACTCAGCTCTGAATTGACGGCATAAAGGGTCACGACAATCGTAAAGCCCAAAGTCACAAACCGCATCAGTTTTAACAATTGTTTGTCGGAAATATGTGGGATTAAAGGTTTCAGAATATTTTCAGAAAAGGAAACAGAGGGTGCCAACAATGTTGCAGATGCACATGACTTGATGGCGGATAGCAATGCACCAAAAAACATAACCTGGGCAAATAAGGGGGCATGGTCAAGAACCAATTGCGGCAATATCATTTGCGGGTCCCCGCCATCTGCCATGTGTTTATTGACCATGTCAGGATCAATCAAGGTCGCAGAATAGGCAAGAAACATCGGAACAAAAGCAAAAAGGAAATAAAGAGATCCTCCCAGAACAGACCCCCATACTGCGTATTGAATTTTCTTTGCCGATTGCACACGTTGGAATACATCCTGTTGCGGGATGGACCCTAACATCATGGTCATTGCCGCTGCCGCAAATGCAATGATATCTTTAATGTCTGCAGATGGCCAGAACTCAAACTTGCCAGAATCCCTGGCATGTTGAACAACCGTTCCAACCCCACCCGCCAATTCAGAAACTTCTCCACCGATATATAACATTCCGATGACAATAATAATCATCTGAATCAGATCCGTGACAGCAACAGCCCACATCCCGCCAAAAAAAGTATAGATCAGAATGGTCATTGATCCGATCCACATCCCTTCTGTCTGGCTAATAGCACCATCCGATACAATATTGAATACAAGACCAAGCGCTGTGATCTGGGCCCCCACCCACCCCAGATAGGAAACAACAATAGCAAGCGTTGTCATCACCTCTGCTGTACGGCCATAGCGTTTTTTATAAAAGTCACCAATGGTCAGAAGTTTCATCTTATAAAGCGGGGCCGCAAAGAAAAGCCCCACAAAAATCAGACAAAGGGATGCACCGAACGGATCCGCAACGATTCCCCGCATATTCTCACCCAAAAAGGTTGCAGGTATCCCTAAAACTGTTTCAGATCCAAACCATGTCGCGAAAACAGTCGCGACAACCATATAGAAGGGAAGATGCCGCCCAGCAATCGCAAAGTCTTTTGTATTATGAACCTTGAGCGATGCAATCAACCCAATCACAACAGAAATAACCCAATAGGCGATAACGAACCAAAGAAGCATAGCTTTTGTCCCCTGACGATAATTTGTATAAAAAATGCTACTTGATATTCGATAATCAGCAAGCGGATTCTTGATTCATCGTTATTTATCCGCAAATTTTTGGTAAACATCCAGAAATTGTCGTGTTTGCGCCACATCATGAACACGAATAACGTTTACATTCTCTTGATAGGCCTTCGCCAAAAGAGCAAGGGATCCAGGGAGACGATCTTCGGGGGGAATAGTGCGATCACATATTTTTTCAATAAAACTCTTGCGGGATCCCCCAAAGAGAACATCCATCCCGAATGTCCTAAACGCGCCAAGATTTTCAATTAACGCTATATTATGATCAACCGTTTTCCCGAACCCTATCCCGACATCAACCATCATTCTTTCTTTTGCGATCCCATTCGAGACACAAATATCGATTTGGTGTTTTAAATAATCATATATATCCCGGACAACATCCCCATATTGTGGATTAATCTGCATTGTTTCGGGGGTCCCCTGCATGTGCATCAAACAAATACGACAATCAGATTCTTTTAAAACATCGACTGATTGGGGATCATGGGTCAGAGCAGAAACATCATTGATCATCCCTGCCCCGGCCCTTAAGGCGGCGCGCATCGTACTCGCATTCCGTGTATCGACAGAAATCAATGCTCCGGCATTCCGAAGGCCTTCGATCACTGGCAAGATCCGTTGCTGCTCATCTTCTGGCGCAACAGGACCCGCCATGGGGCGAGTCGATTCGCCGCCGATGTCTAAAATATCAGCCCCTTCAGCAATTAATTTCAACCCATGCGCAATTGCGCGCGATGGATCAGTATACTGCCCTCCATCGGAAAAACTATCAGGTGTAACATTCACGATTCCCATGATCAAAGGGCGATAGGTTTTGATAATTTCCTGGCCTTCTGGTAATTTTTCTATCATCTCTGATACAGAAAGATGATGAACCGGATGAACCCAATCCGCCGCAACATCGCGCAAGGGATAAGTTACAAATGCCCTCTCGTGCAAGCGTGGATGCGGCAGAATTAAATCTTTGCTTTCCATCACGACATCATGATAGGCGAGAATATCCAGATCAATGATACGGGGAGCATTGCGTTCTGATCTAATTCTTCCAAAACGATTTTCAATTGATTGTAAAACCTGCAAAAGTTCTGCGGGGGTATGTTTTGTAACCACACGAATAACGGCATTATGATACCAAGGCTGATCGGATATGGGAACCGGAGCCGTCAAATATACCGGCGATTGATATAACACCTGAATTCCCTCGCGCATCATTTCAGAAACAGCAAAACGCAACGTATCGCTGGGCAACCCGAACCGACTGCGAAGATTGGCACCAAGAGCAATTAAAATCATAAAAATTTCCCTTTATAAACAGTTAGTTAAATAGGCATCTTTCAAGATAAAGATCAATTGCCACCTTGCTCTTTTGTTAAACTTACCCCCCACAACATTTCAACGAAACATGATCACTTTCTGATATCAAAACCAAAGATATCGAAAGAAGATCGATCATTAACCTATTGATAAATATAAAAAATTTCACTCAACATCAGAACGCATCATCAATTGACAGATTTTGTGACGAGACTCGTGCTTTTTTCACCACAGGGTTTTCTTCTGCGTTCTCTGGGGCCTTGTACGTTGGAGAAAGAGCAAAGTTTGCTGTTTCTCCAACGCACAAGCATATATCATTCAGAAAAGAATAAAGATTATGCGTTAATAGCTTTAAATAGCTTTTTTAACACCCAATTTATCAGCCTGATCCAGCAAGGTTGTCGTGCCAGAAAGGGCCATGGACGTCCTGCGCCCTTTCTGGGACCCAATGGTAACATCCTTGCCGTCCTTTAAATCAACCAATAATTGCTTCATGCTCTCAGGCGTTAGGTCTTCGAAATAATCATCATTTACCTGCACCATAGGAGCATTCACACAAGCCCCTAGGCACTCAACCTCCACAATCGTAAACAATCCATCTTTCGTGCTTTCGCCCATGTGAATCCCCAAGTGATCCTCACAGGTTTTTACAATGTCACCAGATCCACATAACATACATGGGGTCGTTGTACACATTTGGACCAAATATTTACCAACCGGCTCAAGATTATACATAGAATAGAATGTTGCAACTTCATAGACCTTAATCGGTGGAACATCAACGATTTCCGCAATTTTGTCCATTGCAGCACGAGGAATCCATCCACCATAAGGCGGATTGGCAAGCGCCCCATCCTGGGCGACTTGACGCTGGGCCAGATCCAGTAATGGCATGGTCGCAGAACGCTGTTTCCCCTTCGGGTAACGTGATAAAATCTCGGCGACCTGCGACATATCCCGAAAAGAAAAGTCTTTTGGCTGATAGGCCGCTGTCAAATCAACGTGTTTTTTCATGGTCAAAATCCCTTATTGCCCCCTATTTTTATAGATAGTTTAGGGGAATATCAAGGCAGAATTACGCTGGATCAGTAGATTAAAAGAAACGATCAAGACAGGTGAAGGGAAGATTGCCGCACAGAGAACCCCGGCCATAAAGCTGATTGGCATTTTTCGAATAGCGTTCTGACAGAACCCGTTTCTATAAACTCACGCGCGATTTGAGGCGGAAGTTCAACACGACTGGAGCTCATCAATTTATCAAGAGCCTCAGGGCGCACTTTTATAACCGAAAGATGTTCATTTGTCGCTTTATTTTCTATATCTATATCCGCACGCAACGGCGTGCATTCGAAATACGCAATCATCCGGGCTGCATGTCCGGGATGAGCCATAACAGTCAAACATTGACCAACGGAAACATGGGCGCCGACTTCCTCCTCCAATTCACGATCAACGATCTGATAAGGACTTTCACCAACATAATCAGGCTTGCCCCCTGGTGGTTCGTACCAGACCTTTTTTTGACCATCCGCCGATTGAGACGTCCGTTTCAACAGGACAAGTTCTCCATTGACAATCAAAATACCCGAGACTTTATGAATTTTGCAGAAAGGCAGAAAAGGTTGCACAAGATACGTGTGGAAGACAGGTTCCCCAGCCCTGTTCAGCGGGGGATAAAATAATCCTTGCCTTGCGGCATGCCAGAAAGGTTTTCGCAGAGAGTCCATCAAATCGAGAAAAGGGAAACGAGAACCCATCTTGAAATCCTATTTTTTGAAATTATATATCAATTAAATTATTTTTTAGGCAACTATTA
Source organism: Alphaproteobacteria bacterium (assembly GCA_016794145.1). Classification (GTDB taxonomy): domain Bacteria; phylum Pseudomonadota; class Alphaproteobacteria; order Micavibrionales; family Micavibrionaceae; genus UBA1573. The sequence continues at coordinate 17,180 of JAEUKP010000008.1, forward strand.
TTTTATTAGATAATCCACATGAAAGATAAATACAATATTTCCAATAAACTTATCAACATTTATTATTTCGATATTACACCTATTTATCAGGATAGACCCAAATACGACTTCCCTCTTGATCAGATCCCCTTTGCAACAGATTAAGACTCTATTATCATTTGGATTGTAACCTGAGACCGTATCTTTATTATTTTTTACATTTCCTGGGGATTTTATGATGAAACAAACCGCCAAACTCATGCCACAAACCAATAAACGTTACCGCCTGATCACCAGAAGCGACATGGATGGCCTGGTTTGTGGAATTCTGTTGAAAGAGTTGGATATTATTGATGACATTACTTTTGCGCACCCCAAAGATATGCAAGACGGCCTGATTGAGGTCACAGAAGACGATATTACAACAAACCTTCCCTATGTTGAGGGCGTTTATCTTGCTTTTGACCACCATGCGAGCGAAGTCACCCGTGTTGGTGGCCGGTATAGCAATCATGTGATCGATTCTACGGCCCCATCTGCGGCACGCGTTGTTTATGATTATTTTGGGGGCAAAGAGCGATTTCCAAATATTTCAGAGGACATGATGGTTGCCGTTGACAAAGCTGACTCTGCTGCCTTCTCGCGGGAAGATATTCTGGATCCAAAGGGCTGGGAGCTTTTATCCTTCCTAATGGATGCACGCACAGGGCTTGGACGATTTCGTGATTTCAATATCTCTAACTATCAACTGATGATGCAATTAATTGATTATTGCCGTTTGAATAACAATATTGATTCGATCCTTGCTCTTCCAGATGTCAAAGAGCGTGTCGACCTCTTTAAATCCCATGCCGCAAAGGCCCGTGAACAAATTGAACGCTGTGCCCGGGTGAATAAAAACTTGGTTGTTCTTGACCTTCGAAACGAAGATACAATTTATGCAAGTAACCGCTTTATGATTTATGCCCTCTTCCAACAATGTAATATTTCTTGCCATGTCATGTGGGGTAAGAATCAACAAAACACAGTCTTTGCAATTGGTAAATCTATTCTAAATAAATCCAGCAAAACAAACGTGGGCGAACTTTGTTTGTCGTATGGTGGTGGTGGGCATCAAGCCGCAGGAACATGCCAGGTTGCGAATGAAGACGCCGAACAAAAACTAAACGAAATCATCGCAACGATCAACAAAGATGGTTGATCCTGTTATCATGTGGTTTCGGCAAGATTTACGTCTCGCCGATAACCCTGCTCTTACCGCCGCGATTGAAACAGGCAAGCCAATCATTCCTGTTTATATTCTGGATGATATCCATTCACGGAGCTGGAAGCTTGGTGGTGCAAGCCGTGTTTGGCTCTATCACTCTTTAAATGACCTGAACAAAAGTTTAAATGGCCATTTGCAAGTTTTCTCAGGGGATCCAGAAAAGATCCTTCCATCGTTGGCCCAAGAAGCATCAGCCTCTAAAATCTTCTGGAACAGATGTTATGAACCTTGGCGGATTTCACGTGATAAAAAGATCAAAGAAAATTTATCTATTCCCTGCCAAAGCGAGAATGGCTCCCTCCTCTGGGAACCTTGGACAATCAAAAAAAGCGATGGGACTCCCTATCGGGTTTTTACACCTTATTTTAGAAAAGGGTGTTTAGCGGCAACGCCTCCACGCGTGCCGTTGGCTAAACCAGGAAGAATAAATTTTTTCTCTCTACAGATTTCATTTGCAAAAAAAATCGCGGACCTAGCCCTTCTCCCTGAATCCCCAAAATGGGATCAAAAAATGATGTCTTATTGGACAGTAGGGGAAAATGCAGCCTATGAACGTCTCAATCAGTTCCTTGATACAGGTTTAAAAGGGTATAAAGAGGGCCGTAACATTCCATCACGTCAACACACATCGCGTCTCTCACCACATTTGCAATTCGGTGAAATATCCCCAAACCAGATTTGGTACGCTGCAGAATCTGCGGGGCTCTATCACAAAGCTGAAAATGATATGGATTGTTTTCTGTCTGAATTGGGGTGGCGTGAATTTTCACACTCCCTTTTATACTACCACCCAACTTTACCGGAAAGCCCCTTGAACCGCCGTTATAATAATTTTGGGTGGGCTGATGTCGACCAAACATTTCTTGATGCCTGGCAAAACGGCAAAACCGGTTATCCGATTGTAGATGCAGGATTAAGGGAACTTTGGGAAACAGGATATATGCACAACCGGGTCAGAATGATTGTCGCATCATTTCTGGTTAAGGATTTACGTTATCACTGGCGACATGGTGAGAACTGGTTCTGGGATACATTGGTCGATGCAAGCCTTGCGAATAATGCAGCGTCATGGCAATGGGTTGCAGGGTGCGGTGCTGATGCCGCACCATATTTCCGGATTTTCAACCCAACAACCCAAGGAGAAAAATTTGACCCACAAGGCGATTATATCCAGAGGTGGGCCCCAGATTCGCACAAGATCCACCCTATCCTCGACCATGGAAAAGCCCGGGCAGCAGCACTTTCAGCGCTTAAAGAAATGCCATAGTGGAATTTTCTCTTGCCACAGGGCAACGAAGACTTTAATTTAAGCCAACTGCATGACATTTACTATCATTTTGAAAGGAACCCCCATGCGCGTTTTATTACTTTTACTCGGGAGCTTATTGATTATGACTGCAACACCCTCTGCAAATGCCGAAGATCTAAAACTGGATCCGGAAAATACTCTTTTTCTTGATACGACGTATGGCCGTGTTGTTATCAAATTAATGCCAGAAGTTGCCCCAAACCACGTTCAGCAAATTAAAACCTTAACCCGCAAAGGATTCTATGACGGAATTATCTTTCATCGTGTCATTGATGGGTTTATGGCCCAAACAGGTGACCCGACAGGAACAGGCATGGGAGGATCAGACCTTCCTAACATCAAGGCGGAATTCAACTCTACAAATTTTGGACGCGGGGCTGTAGGTATGGCACGCTCACAGAATCCAGACTCTGCGAACTCTCAATTCTTTATTTGCTTTACTGATTGCAGTTTCTTGAACAAGCAATACACTGTTTGGGGTCAAGTCGTAGAAGGTATGCAGTTTGTGGATCAAATCAAACGTGGCGAGCCACCTGCGAATCCTGATAAAATTATTAAAATGACTGTGGCGGCTGATGAAAAACAAGCTGCAAAGACTGAATAAGCATCACCTAAAATCACTGAAATCGATGCGATCTGTTTTTAAATCCCCCGATTGAATCGGGGGATTTTTTCGGGTTATTAACCGAACCACATATAGCCTGACCAAATAAGAATGAGCATTTTAGATGGTTCTTTTTGTAGTCGCCCCCCTCACCCGACTCCGGCGAAGGGCGTAAAGCCCTAAGCCTGTGTTGCCCTCTCCCCCCAGTGAAAGAGGCTTGGGAGAGGGAGGGGTGAGGGGGCAAAGATCACCGCTCGGATCAATCATTCTTATTTGGTTTAGCTATATATATTTAATTTAAAACGGCTCGGTCGCGCTGGGTCTCATGAGATGCTTCTTTCATTATTTGCCATTCTTTACGATCTTTGGAGGAATAGCCATTCCGCTTGCCATCCATCTTCTGCGCCGCACGCCCATCCGGTAAGGTCTTCTACAAGGCAGTTATTGCAAATCCAGCTTTCGTCTTTCATCGCGATAGTCCCTAATCGCAGGCAGAGTATAGGGAAGATCCTCGCGCACACTGCGTGCTGCAGCCCCAAAAGACACCAAAGATAACACCGCAGATGTAATCTGCACTCCCCCATCGGCAACACACGCCGCTGCTGCAAATACTGCCCCCAGAGTCAATTTTACATAGGGCACATACTCTCTTAGAATATGATTACGGCGACGATCAAGATCTGTTTGTCCAGTTATAGCCTTACTCATTCACAACCCTCATTTTTACAAAGTTATATTTAATGAAAACAGAGGTTAGGATATTTTCCAACCTCTGTCAATTTAATTTTCATATAGATAGGAAATTAGCCGACGATTTCGGTGCCGCTGAAGAAATAGGCAATTTCAATCGCTGCGTTTTCCGGGCTATCCGATCCATGAACCGAATTTGCCTCGATGCTTTCCGCGAAATCTTTGCGGATGGTACCGGCATCGGCGTTTGCAGGATTGGTAGCCCCCATGATTTGGCGGTTTTTCGCGACAGCGTCTTCACCTTCCAGAACCTGAACAACCACTGGGCCAGAGGTCATGAATGTGACCAAATCTTTGTAAAAGGGACGCTCTTTGTGAACTTCATAGAATTTTCCGGCTTGGGCTTCGGACATCCAGATACGTTTCTGGGCGACAATGCGCAGGCCATTTTCTTCAAAACGGGCGTTAATAGCACCGGTCAGGTTGCGGCGGGTTGCATCCGGCTTGATAATCGAAAAAGTACGTTGAACAGCCATAATGTAGATCCTCTGTGTTAAAGTAATATATAATGTGGGTTTTGATGCAGAGCTTATACGGACTTCACCCCCAAAAGACAAGCCCCACCCCCACGAAAAACGGCGACCCAACCCTGTATTTTTCATTAGTCATGCGCAAATCGCATAACAAAAATGCAATAATCGCATAATTTTGCTTGCACTCTGCAAAAAAATCAGGAAATATATAACCGTTAGTTTGTTTTTTACTTGATTTCGATACAGCAATTCACTTATGCTGATGTAAGGAAATTGCAAATTAAGAGATAAAGACGACATTATAGAAGCAAAGGAGGATTGTCAGAATGGCGGGTATTTCATTTTTACAAAAAGCATCTCAAGACGCACGCCAACTTCCCGAAATTATTTGCCCTACAAATCGCCTTACATTAGAAGAAGTCCTTATATCCCTCCAAGAAGGAAAAACCGAACCACGCCAGCCTCATGATTTTATTGACGGTTTAGGATCAGAATCCCAAATCGCAAAAGCTGTATTCCGGTCAACCATCCTTCCTGTTTTGAAAGATATTTTAGCCTCCCACATCATTAAAGATGGCCCGAAAAAAAATCCGGAACGAGTTGCAGATAAAGTTGCCGGAAAACTGGATTTAGATATTGATCACATTCAAGAATACAAAGCCTCCGGTGATATTCACTATGGCCTCAATTGCGATTATATCCGCGATTCACAACTTGTTGGAGGAATGAACTTTATTAGAAGAGCCAGCGACTTGTTCCAAGGCCCCGGCGTATTGAGACTATCCAAAAATGGCGGCCAACCAGTTGATATTTTTATTCTGGACGTTGAAAACGGCTTTGTGGAAGAAGTCGCTCATAAACCAAAATTAAAACGCATAAACCTCAAGCTTGCCATTCCCATTTCCCTTGCGGATGGCACACGGACATTCCACGTTTTGGAACACAAAATCTACCTTAAAGCCTCGCAACAAAACGAGAGCGAGGGAACGAGAGCTTGGGGCGATCTGCGCACACTCCAAAAGCAAGAAAATTTACTACAAGCTGCCTTTGATCAGGTTGCAGGAAATTCCCCAGAAGCGGCTAGTCTGTTGAATGAATTTATGGAAGTCGCAGCCCAAAAAGAGGCTATGGCCAAGTATAGGAAAGAAATCAACGCCCGCGATGAGTCCATAAAAGGTATCCATGCCCTCACGGGATATAAACCGGAGACAACCGAAGGAAAAGTGCGCGATTTAACATGGGGCTTCACTCCACTGCAGACTGTTGTAGCTGATATTTTAGAAAAAAATTCAGCCCCCGAAACCATAAACCCTCCTTCTACATACGACCTTAAAATGGCTTAGCCAAGCCGTTCGGACATAAAATATCGGGTTTCTTTTTCTAAATACTCAGACTAAACTGCTGCCATGACACATCCCATGGCGCAGGCCCCTCTCCTTTCTGTTCAGAATTTGACCGTGCGGTTTCAAACACCGGATGGGGTGTTTGATGCAGTCAAGGGCGTTAATTTCACCTTGGAAAAAGGCCAAACACTGGCCTTGGTCGGGGAGTCGGGATCGGGAAAATCGGTTACGGCCCTGTCTTTGTTGCAATTATTGCCCTACCCTTTGGCCTCGCACCCCACCGGATCCATCCTGTTCAACGGGCAGGAACTGGTCGGAGCCTCCCCCGCCACGCTGCAATCACTGCGTGGCGATAAAATCGGCATGATTTTTCAGGAACCTTTGTCGTCCCTCAATCCGTTGCATACGATTGGCAAACAGATCGGCGAAGTCATTACCCTGCACAATCCCGCACTGAGCAAAGACCAGATCGACCAACGCGTTCTGGAATTAATGGATATGGTCGGGCTGTCGTCTTTAAAATCCCGCCGGACAGCCTATCCGCATGAATTATCCGGAGGGCAACGCCAACGTGTGATGATTGCCATGGCGTTGGCCAACACACCGGATATCCTGATTGCCGATGAACCCACCACAGCACTGGATGTCACCGTCCAAGCCCAGATTCTGGAACTGTTGCAATCTCTGCGGGACACATTGGGCATGGCTCTGATTCTGATCAGCCATGATTTGAATGTGGTTGAAAAAATGTGTGACCATATCTGCGTCATGAAACACGGAGAGATTGTCGAAAGTCGCAGCACGGCCGATCTGTTCCGGAATCCCCAGCACAGCTACACCCGACAATTATTGGCCTCTGCCCCGCGTCCGTCGCCCATTCCATCCAACCAGAACGCGCCGGTTCTTCTCGATGCCCACGATATCTGCGTGTCATTTCCGACAAAGAAAACATTCTTCGGAAAAGTTATCGAACGTGTCACCGCCGTCGATCATATCTCGTTCCAACTGCGCGAAAAGCAAACCTTGGGCGTGGTGGGGGAATCCGGATCGGGGAAAACAACTCTTGCTCTGGCCGTTTTAAAATTGATTGCCGCGACGGGGTCACTCACCTTCGAAGGACACGATATTACCGCGATAAAAGGCGCAGATCTCCGCGCTCTGCGTGCCCGTATGCAAGTCGTGTTTCAAGATCCGTTTGGATCCCTCTCTCCACGCATGAGCATTGCCCAGATTATCGGCGAAGGATTAACCGTTCATGCGCCCCACCTCACCGCCAGCGAGCGGGATGACCGCGTGGTACAGGCGTTGGATCGTGTGCGTCTGGATCCGGCTACACGTCACCGTTACCCGCATGAATTTTCGGGAGGCCAGCGCCAGAGAATCTCTATCGCCCGCGCCCTGATCCTCGAACCAAAATTGATCATTCTGGACGAACCCACATCGGCACTGGATGTCTCGGTACAGGCGCAAGTCGTCGAGTTATTGCAGGATTTACAAGACCGCCTGAACCTGTCCTATATGTTTATCAGCCACGATTTGCGCGTGGTGCGCGCCATGGCGCATGATATTATTGTCATGAAGCATGGCCATGTTGTCGAGCACGGCCCTGCGGCACAAGTTTTTGATACACCGGCAGAGCCCTACACCCGCGCTTTGATGGATGCCGCCCTTCACCTGCGCACAGGTCACGCCTAAGCCACGTCATCACTTAAGCCAAATAAGAAAACCTGTTCATGATTTTTTATATACTTCGTTCGGTTAATGACCCGAAAAAAGAGCCCCCTCACCCCTCCCTCTCCCCGTGGGGGAGAGGGCAACGCAGGCTTAAGGCTGTAAGCCTTTAGCCGAAGTCGGGTGAGGGGGGCGAGTTCATAAAAATAAGCGCATTTTATTTGACGTAGGCTATAACAGTTTTCTTCGTGCGCTTTGTGGTGAAAAAAAGAATAGGTCACGCGAAGGTCGCAAAGAATTTTCCCTCTCGCACATCGGGGGACGACACACCCTCAACTACCCTTTTCCCGCCGGAAATAATGTCGGGGCGAAGGCGTGCACTCCTGCATCGGCATAAAGCAGATAGGCTTTGATCGCCAACAAATGAAACACATAGATTTCCAAAGTATACCGCCCGCAAAAACGAATGATCCCGCTCACAGGGCGCGGGAAAAATTCTGTCAGCTTCGGGAATTCTGCAGGCCGGAACGTAAAAAACATGGCGCAACAAATAACCACAATCCCGATGCCAGTTACCAAAGATTGTGGCCTATTAAATCCGAAAAGAAAGACTTCTATTCCTGCCACAGCAAAAGATGCTACCACCGCATATAACGACAATCCCCATGCGGGGATGGGTATTCTCTCGCGCTGACGCATCCCGTAACCAATCAATCCCAATAAAATCGCCAGACTGCCATATTCAAACAAGGCGTTGGTGGGGATAGATAAAATCACCAACGCCACCACGGCATAAATCACTGGCTCGGCCCCTTTGAAGGTCATCTCGCCAAAGCGCGGCATCGCCAAGCGGATCACAATAAACGACACCAACGCATTCAACGGCAAGGTATATTGCCCCAAAATCATATTTCCAACGATCAGTAACCCCGCACCGGCCCATAATTTTGGTTCGATAGAGTAGTTGCGGGCATATCCGGCCAGAATGAACCAGACCGGAAATCCAAAACGGCCAAACACGCGCCACCACGGCTCGTCCGGCAGGAAATACGCGCCCACATGGTCGATCAGCATAAAGACAAGTGTCGCCGCTTTCACCAGATCGTAACTGGTAATCACAGCGGGCAAATGATCGTTGCGTTTAAAAAACATCCTAGCCGATCCCTATAAAAAATTCTGCGGATCAATATCCACAATAACCCTGACGGCAGATGGAATTTTCAATCCGCCCAACCATGCGGCAATCATTTTCTGGATATTCAAATTCTTTTCGGCGCGGATCAAAATCCGTTGACGATATTGTCCCCGTATCCGGTACATTTGCGCAGGCGCAGGCCCCAAGACCTGAACCCCTTCCACACGGGGAGCCGCCCGCCCGATCATCACCGCAATCTCTTTGGTGTGCGTTTCATCTTTTCCCGTAATAACCAGCGCCGCCAAACGCGAAAAAGGTGGCATCCTGGCGATATGACGTTCGGCGGCTTCGGCTTCCAGAAACGCATCCCGATCATCCGCCGCAATCATCTGCATCACACGTTGTTCGGCATTATAGGTTTGCAGGAAAACGCGCCCCTTTAAATGTTCACGCCCCGCGCGCCCCGCCACCTGATGCAACAATTGATAACTCCGCTCTGTGGCGCGTAAATCTCCCCCGCTCAACCCCAAATCGGCATCTATAATACCGACACACGTAATCTGGGGAAAGTGATGCCCCTTGGCAATAATTTGTGTGCCGATAATAATATCTACCTCGCCATTCTTGATGGCATCCAACGCCGCAATTAATTTGTCATGCGTATCTGTGATATCACTCGCCAAAATCAGGGAACGGGCTTCGGGGAAATATTCTTTAACCTCTTCGGCAATGCGCTCGACCCCCGGGCCACAGGCGACCAACGACTCCGGCTCGTGGCATTCGGGGCACGCAACCGGAATGGGCATGGAAAATCCACAATGATGGCATTGTAAATGCGGCGGCGCATAATGGGTGCGCCGATGCTCGACCAACCATGCCGTACATTTGGGGCATTCCATGCGATGCCCGCAACTGCGGCAGAGCGTCAGCGGCGCAAAACCCCGCCGGTTCAAAAACAATAAAGCTTGCTGCTTGGCCGCCAATGTTTTCCGCACTTCCTCAATCACAACAGGAGATAAGAAATGTTGCCGTTCCGGTTTATCCACCCGTAAATCCACAATGCGAATATCGGGCTTGCTGGCGCCTCCGTAACGATCCGGCAATGACAGAAGGGTATACCGCCCTTCCCATACATTCTGCATGGTCTCGAGCGACGGGGTGGCCGATGCCAACACCACCGGAATTTTACCCAGATGCGCCCGCACCACCGCCATATCGCGCGCGTTGTAAATCGTGCCCTCTTCTTGTTTGAACGCCGGATCATGCTCTTCATCCACCACGATCATGTGCAAATCGGCATAGGGCAAAAACAACGCGGATCGCGCCCCGACAACAACTTTGGTTTGACCCGTCACAATGCTCCGCCATGTCAGACGGCGTTGTGCCGGCGTCAAAGATGAATGCCACAGCGCAGGCTTGCCCCCGAAGCGCGCCGCAAAACGTTGAATAAATGCATTGGACAACGCAATTTCCGGCATCAGGATTAAAACCTGCCCCCGTTTTTCGGCGATAATTTTGGCGATCGATTCAAAATAAACTTCGGTTTTTCCCGATCCCGTCACCCCATCCAACAAAAAGGCTTCAAATCCACCGGAATCAATCCGTGCATTGATTTTATCGGTCGCGGTTACTTGCTCCGACGTCAGCGATTTCGGAGCAAAATGCGGATCCGGATGCGCACACGGCGCGTTGGCGAAAATATCAATCGCTTGCAACACACCATGCTTGACAAACGTTTTTATTCGGGACGCACTCAGGCCCGTCGCCTGTGTAATCTCGGATAATCGCCGCGGAAGACCGTCTTCCAAAAGGGAGATAAGCTTCTCTGCATTCTCACAAAAAGCCCCCTCACCCAACCCTCTCCCCGTTGGGGCGAGGGCTATTCCTTCTTTAACTCCCTCTCCCCGTGGGGGAGAGGGTTGGGGTGAGGGGGAATCTTCTAAGGAAGACTTTTCCAAATACTCAACAATACGACTTAAAACACCCTCTTGATTTTCTAAAATCTCATTATTCCAGAAACGAAGAACGAAAAACCCCTGTGCCTCCAATGCCGCATCACGCTGGGCATCATAGGCCGCATTTTCTGCGTGCTGCCCACCATCCAGTTCCACAATCAATTTTTTTTCGATACAGACAAAATCAGCAATATACGGCGGGATCGGATGCTGCCTACGAAACTTGTACCCTGCCAAACGTCTATCTTTTAACACATGCCACAGTTTCTTTTCGACATCTGTCTGATTTTGCCGCAAATGAATGGCGTTCTGGATGCAATATGCCGGAGGTTTTGCATGAAATTCTTTGAGAGGATGAGAATCGCCCCCCTCACCCCTGCCCTCTCCCCCACGGGGAGAGGGAGTTAAAGAAGGAATAGCCCTCGCCCCCACGGGGAGAGGGTTGGGTGAGGGGGAATCTTGTGAGGGGGAATCTTGTGAGGGGGAATCTTGTGAATAGGAAGCCCTTTCCCCCAATATATACCCCGTCATTGGCTGGGCTGGCTCCAACGCCTGCGGCACGGATACCGCCATTTTCAGCACAGATCCCCGCCGTTCCATATTATATGTCGCAACCCAGTCGATAAATTGCCGCTGGACGGCCTCCATCGGCGGGAGATCATGCCTCACCAGAACAGATTTCAACTTAGAGGATGGAATAACATCCCCGCCAGACTCCCCGCCCTCTGCCACAGCCCAGACAACCCCATGCGCCACGCGCGGCCCCAAAGGAACGCTGACATAATCGCCCAGCGCCAATTCCATACCTTCGGGAATCAGGTAATCATAGGCTTTTTCAACCGGAGACGTGACCAAAATACTGCAAACGGACATCTTGCATTCCTGTAACGAGAAAGGCATGATGCCCTTATTCTTCATCTTTGACAATAAAAGGACGTAATACCATGAAATTCTTTGTTGATACCGGCGACATTAACGAAATTAAAGATCTGGCTGCCACCGGTCTGATTGATGGTGTCACCACCAACCCATCGCTGATCCTGAAATCCGGAAAGTCCTTTATCCCTCTGATCGAAGAAATCTGCGCCGTAGTGTCTGGCCCTGTCAGCGCCGAAGTCGCCTCGACCGATTATGATACGATGTGGAAAGAAGCCGATAAACTGCGCCAGATCGCGGATAACGTCGCGGTAAAAGTACCGCTCACCCCTGCGGGCCTCAAAGTTTGCAAACGCCTTTCGGATGAAGGCACCATGGTCAACGTGACCCTGTGTTTCTCGGCCGCCCAAGCTATTCTGGCTGCCAAAGCCGGAGCCGCATTTGTCTCTCCGTTCGTTGGCCGTCTGGATGATGTCGGGCAAGACGGATTAACCCTGATTCAAGAAATTGTTGGCATCTACGACAATTACCCCGATTTCCAGACCGAAGTTCTGGTCGCCTCCATCCGCAACCCGATGCACATTGTCGAATCGGCCAAAATCGGCGCCCATGTCGCCACCTGCCCTGCGTCCGTGATCAAACAATTGTATAACCACCCCTTGACCGACAAAGGTTTGGCTGCATTTGTAGAAGACTGGAAAAAAACAGGCCAATCTATTCTGTAAGGGCATTCTGTAAGGAGAAAGAAAATGATTCGTACACTAGGACTTGTTTTTGTATTGGTTACAATTGCGATTGGACTGTCTTCCTGTACCAACACGGTTCGAGGCGTTGGTACGGATATTGAAAAAGTTGGCCAAGAGATCCAAAGGTCAACAAAGTAGATCGTCAATGATTGATATATTTACGTCCCTCAGTTTGTCGACCATCGCCACAGCCGCTGTGATCGGATATCTTTTTGGGTCTATCCCGTTCGGGTTGATCCTGACCAAGGTTTTCGGATATGGCGATATCCGGACCATTGGATCCGGCAATATCGGCGCCACCAACGTCCTGCGCACCGGAAACAAAAAGCTGGCCATTGCGACATTATTATTGGATGCCGCAAAAGGGGCTATTGCAACGATCCTTATTTCTCAATGGGTTGTGAATATACCGAATTGCGCGACCATTAATTGCTCCGGCCCCGGCCAGTGTAGCTGTGTGGGACCGGAAATATATAGCTACTACCAAATTCTGCCTCTTATCACCGCGTTTTTTGCCCTTCTTGGCCATATCTTTCCGGTGTGGTTAAAGTTCAAAGGCGGAAAAGGCGTTGCCACAGGACTGGGTATTTTGCTGACCTTGTCATGGCCGACCGGATTGGCCGCCGCCGGTGTCTGGCTTGTCACAGCATTTCTCTCGCGCATATCCTCGTTATCAGCGTTAGTCGCCGTTGGAACCTCGCCTCTCTGGGCCTATCTGTTCGGAGATAGTCACCTGACATATTTATGTGGCGCAATGGCCGTTCTGATTATCGCCAAGCACCACAGCAACATCAAACGCCTGTTGCGTGGGGAAGAGCCAAAAATCGGTCAGAAAAAAGACTAACCGGAATCTCCCTCTCCCCCAAGGGGCGAGGGAAAAGGAGAAGACAATGACCGAGCAAGAAAAAATCGACTGGCTACGCCTTTTCCGTACGGACACGATCGGGCCGATCACCTTTCATCGTTTGCTTGCCAAATATGGAACGGCCGCCCGCGCCCTCGACGCCCTGCCCGTCCTGACCAAAAACAAACCCATCCGGATTTGCCCGCCCGATCTTGCCGAAAAAGAATTAAACGACTTGCATAAATTGGGGGGCCACATGGTGTTCGCAGGGGAGGATGACTACCCTTTGGCGTTGACCTCGCTCGAAGATGCCCCACCGGTACTCAGTGTTCTGGGGCGGATTGATTTGCTGCAGAAAACCTCGATTGCCTTGGTGGGGTCACGCAATGCATCCCTGAACGGGCGGAAACTGGCCCATAAAATGGCAATGGATTTGGGGCAAGCGGGACTGGTGGTGACATCCGGTCTGGCGCGCGGCATTGATACCGCCGCGCATGAAGGCGCGTTGGCCACAGGAACGATTGCCGTAGTGGCCGGTGGCGTCGATGTGATTTACCCCCGCGAGAATACGGATTTGTATAAAAAAATCTGTGAAACCGGCGCAGTCATTTCGGAATGTGCCTTAGGCACCCAACCGATCGCCCAACATTTTCCCAAACGCAACCGCATTGTATCGGGACTCTCCTCTGGAACCGTGGTGATCGAAGCCAATTTGCGGTCCGGATCCTTGATTACCGCCCGTATGGCCGCCGAACAAGGCCGCGATGTGATGGCCGTTCCCGGATTTCCGCTTGATCCACGTTCCGAAGGGACCAACGCCTTGATACGGGATGGCGTGGTTCTGGTGCGGGATGCGGCCGATATTCTGGAACAAACCAACTCTTTCCTGAAACCTGCCCCGCGAGGCTCCCAAATTTCATTTTCCGAAATTGTCGGATTTACCGAAGACGGCCTTTCGGAATCGGCCGCAAATGACGGATATTCTTCGGAAAACCTAATTACGTTAATTCTTCCGGAGCTATCGCCCACCCCTATCGAGGTTGACGAAATCGTCAGGGTATGCAATTTGAGAAGTGCAGACGTGCAAGGCACGCTTCTGGAAATGGAATTGGAAGGCCTTGTCCAACGCCTCCCGGGCAATCGGGTGTGCTTGGTGGGGTAGTTATATTATAAGAAGAGTGAAGAACGACAACAAAGCCCTCGCCCCAACGGGGAGAGGGTTGGGTGAGGGGGGAATGCTATAAAATAAAAGCATAAAAAAACTTCAAGAACATCGTATTCTTCGTGGTTCAAAAAAGAAAACAAAACACAAATAGAAAGTAACCCTATGTCTGCACCGAATGTTGTTATCGTTGAGTCTCCGGCCAAGGCAAAGACCATCAATAAGTATTTAGGCAAAGATTACACCGTTCTGGCCTCGTTCGGACATGTGCGGGACTTGCTGGCCAAAGATGGTGCGGTCAAACCCGATGATGATTTCAACATGACATGGGAATTGTCCGACCGCGCGGGCAAAACCATCAAAGATATTACCGCGGCGGTCAAATCGGCGGATACCGTTTATCTCTGCACTGACCCTGACCGTGAGGGAGAGGCCATTTCGTGGCATATCAAACAGGTCCTGGATGAAAAGAACCTGCTGAAAAACAAAGATCTGAAACGCGTTACCTTTAACGAAATCACCAAAACCGCGATCAAAGCGGCCTTCGATCATCCACGCGACCTTGATATGCCCTTGGTTGATGCATATCTGGCACGGCGGGCTCTGGACTTTTTGGTGGGCTTCACCCTCTCCCCCGTTTTGTGGCGGAAACTTCCCGGGTCGAAATCGGCTGGCCGTGTGCAATCCGTGGCCTTGCGCCTGATCTGCGACCGCGAAACCGAAATCGAAGCCTTTAAAACCGATGAATTCTGGTCGATCCATGCCAAATTGCAAACGCCAGAGGGCGCAACCTTTATGGCGCGCCTGACCCACTTGGCAGGAAACAAGCTGGAAAAGCTGGATATTCCGAACGAAGAAGCTGCCACCGCCGCCGTAAAACGGATTTTGAACAAAGCCCTGTCCATTCAAAAAGTGGAAAAGAAACAGGTGCGGCGCAATCCTTACCCTCCGTTTATTACCTCCAGCCTGCAAATGGAAGCCTCGCGCAAATTGCGCATTTCGGCGAGCCAGACCATGCGCCTTGCCCAACAACTCTACGAAGGCGTCGATATTGGCGGGGAAACCGTGGGTTTGATTACCTATATGCGTACCGATGGGATCACCTTGTCGGATGACGCCATTTTCCAATCCCGCGCCCAGATCGAAAAAGAGTTTGGCAAAAAATATCTGCCGGACTCGCCGCGCATGTATAAAAGCAAAGCCAAAAACGCTCAGGAAGCGCACGAAGCCATTCGCCCGACCGATTTAAGCCGCCGTCCGCAAGACATGCGGAAATATCTGGATGAAAAACAGGCCGCACTGTATGAACTGATCTGGAAACGCACCATTGCCTGCCAGATGGAAAACGCCATTCTGGATCAGGTATCGGCAGATATTTCGGATGGCACGGACGATGTTGTCTTGCGCGCCACCGGATCCACCATTGCCTTTGACGGCTTCCTGACCTTATATAAAGAAGATACGGACGAACCCGAAGATGGCACTGCCGCAGACGATAATGACGAAAACCGTCGCCTGCCACCTTTGGAACAAGGCATGTCCTTGCGGACCAACGACGTCACACCGGAACAACATTTCACGCAACCTCCCCCCCGTTATTCCGAAGCCTCGCTGGTGAAAAAACTGGAAGAAATGGGGATTGGCCGCCCATCCACCTATGCGTCGATTATGCAAGTGCTTCAGGATCGGGACTACGTCATTCTGGATAAACGCCGTTTTGTGCCCGAAGATCGGGGCCGTTTGGTGACCACCTTCCTCAAACGCTTTTTCGAAAAATATGTGGACTATGCCTTTACGGCGAATCTGGAAGATGAACTTGATGCGATTTCCTCGGGTCAGGTTTTTTGGAAAGAAGCATTGCGCCAGTTCTGGACAGGGTTCAAAGCCGCAATCGATGGCACCAAAGACCTGACCATTACCTTGGTTTTGGATGCGCTGGACGAAGAACTGGGCCCCCACTTCTTTCCGGTCACTCCGGAAAATCCGGATCCTCGCAAATGTCCATCCTGCGCCGATGGCCGCCTGTCCTTAAAGGTCGGCAAATTCGGGGCCTTTATCGGCTGCTCGAATTATCCGGAATGCCGCCATACCCGTCCCTTGGTTGTCCAAAGTGGCGAAGCCTTGGACGATGCCAATGCCGGAGCCGGAATCGACAACCAACCGAAAGTTCTGGGGACAGATCCGGCGACAGGCCGCACCGTCACCGTCCGCAAAGGCCCTTATGGCCCTTATGTCCAGATTGATGTGCCCGAAGGAAGCGAAGACAAAAAAGAAAAACCGAAACGTCAGGGAATTCCGCGTGGAACTCCGGTGGACTCGGTTACACTCGAATCCGCGCTGAAACTTCTGGAATTGCCACGCCTGATCGGGATGCATCCAGAAACCGGCGACAAAATCGAAGCCGGCATTGGACGTTTCGGGCCGTATGTGAAATATCAAAGCAAGTTCAAATCGATTCCCAAAGACGAAGACGTCTTGACCATCGGCATGAACCGCGCGGTCGAATTATGCGCGTTGATGGGCGAGAAAAAAGCCTTTACCCGTAAGGCCAAAGCTGCTCCCGCAAAAAAAGCAACCGCAAAGAAAACGGCGGAGAAGAAAGAGCCCGCCGCAAAGAAAACTCCGGTCAAAAAATCGCCTGCAAAAAAAACAGCCGCAAAAAAAACAGCCGCGAAAAAAGCTCCGGCCAAGAAAGCGGCAACAAAAGGGTGACAATAGAGGAAAGATTTCTTTCAAATAAATCGAATACGTGACTGTATAGCTTAGGCGAAATAAAATGAGCGAATCTTTGTGAAGCAAAGAGATTGACTCAGAAAGCAGATCATTCCTATTTGGTTTAGCTATATTTTGATTTATTCAGCCTGGGATACCGATTCACCTTCTAATTTTTGATTCTCTGAATCGCCGTAATATCCACGGGTCGATAAAACCCTTTCTGCACGACGCCCATCGCTGGTGATTGATCCACCTTGCGCCCCCATTAAATCAGATGGTCTGGCCACTTGTTTTGCAAGTAATGTTTCAATCGTACACCCATACCCGTAGGGAGGCTTTATATTCGTATCATTAGGAATATCCTGACTTGGATCCTTATATCCGGGCATTGTTCCACACGATGCAGGGGCAGATGCTGTCAATGCAGGGAACGATACAAGGGTTGTTGATATATCACCACTCCCCTTTACCGGGCTTGAAATGGCATTGATATCTCGGACACCATTTTGAAAGAGTCCTTTACGAATGATATCAAGCGCCTTTTCTGCCTTTGAAACTGTATTGGTTTTGGACAAAGGATCATACGCAACAACAACATTCATCGGACCATTACCAAAACGCTGGTAATAACTGCTGATGGACTGAAGTGTTGAAGGATTCAATTTAGATGTCTCAAGATAATCCGCGAACTGATCCTCAGTGACTTGTGCACGGCCAGCCTGATTAACCCAAGTTTCAGACTGCACAGAACAACCAGATAATAAAACAACCGCTGTCAAAGCCAAAAAGATTTTCTGCATTCTTTCTCTCTCCTCTTAATCAAGCATATATCCAAAGGCCTGATTGGAATCTGACGGAACATTTTTCAATCTTTCGCCATAAATTCTTTGCATATTTTTGGTAAAAACTTTTGACATTGATGGATTATTTTGGACACTCCCTTTCGGGATAGATGCTTCCTGGGCTATTTTTTTAGCATCCTTTTGTGAATATAATGCTTTGGCACGTCCTTTATCGGGTGGAGTCATAGCGGCGGTTGGAGGGGGGGGTGGAAGAACCAACTCCCCTAGCTCATTTTCATCAATTGGTTGGGGTGATGCCGTTGCAGGATCTCCATAGGGTGATACAAGATAAGGTGTTACAATAACAACCAATTCCGTTTCTTCACGTTGGAAACTTTTTGAAGATATAAGATCTCCAAGGACAGGCGTATTTTTAATCCCCGGCAATCCAGAAAGTCCTTTTGTATTCGCAGCCTTTAAAAGACCAGCCATCATCAAGGATCCACCGCTATTAATTTCAACAGTTGTCGAGGCACGACGAACATCAAGCCCCGGAATTTGGATATCAGAAAGAGTAATACCTTGAGCTTGATCAAGAGACGAAACCTCTGTGCTCAGTTGCAAACTAATCCGGTCATCGGACATCACAATCGGTTTAAAATTCAAGGAAACCCCAAATTTTTTGTAATCAATAATAATGTTTCCATTTTGGTCACGCCCTGCAGGAATTGGAAATTCTCCTCCTGCCAGAAAACCTGCCTCTTCACCGGATACGGCTGTCAGATTCGGCTCAGCCAGAATATTGGCAAGGCCATCAGATTCAAGCGCATCAATAAAAAGGCCTATATCGCCAATACTTTTAAACCCCGAACTGAATAATAAAGATGTTGCTGCCATTGGATCTTTTGTTAATCCTGTCCCTTTTGTATAATTGATATCAGGGCGGAAACCTGTACTGGATGAACCGCCACTTGTCGACGTGTTAATCCCCAATTCTTTTAAAACTGTTCTAGAAACTTCAAGAACACGCACACGCAATGTCACCTGTTGTTGCCCACGGACTTCTAAAAGATTTTCAATCAATGCATCTGGGTTTGCGACTTGTCCTACTTTCCGGATTTCCGACATATGCGCTGCCACCAGTTTCGAAATCTTCTGAGCGACAACAGGTGTCGAAACGGTTCCCATCAGCGCGACCTGGCTCCCCACGACATGAACACTAACACCTTTTTCATGTGGGAAGACAGTATGAATTAAATTTTCGATGATATTCACATCAATGCTCACATTAACGTTCAAATTCTGAATCACGTTTCCAGTGCTATCTAGAATAATAATATTGGTATTCCCCAATGTGGTTCCGACAATATACAATTGATCCAATTGTAAGGCGGAAACATCTGCAATTTTAGGATCTGCAACCATGATGTCTGTAACAGAGGCTGGTAATTTAAAGACCTCGGCTTTCCCTAGGGTTAGTTTTAAGATTTCACGGGAAGATCGCTCTGGCGTCTGTGGAACAGCCCATGAAGGAGCAATATGAAGAAACAGAGCTGCTATAAAAAGACAAACACAAATCGCGATGACTCCACTTATTTTTTCGTGGACTCTTTCTAAAAATATTCTTGTTACATTTCTTTCTTTCATTCTTCCAAACACTTATTAAGATTAAAAACTGACTTAACTAACGACGTACTGTTACATTCTCAATGTCTTGACCATTATAGACCCTGACGATATCTGACTTTCCTCCGGATGTTTTTTTCATTTTTCCCAATTCCTGCAAAAGATTGCTGACTTGAACATCTGTTGTAAAATTTCTTTTTCCTCTTTCTTTGTGGGTATCATCCCCAAGGGCACGAAGGCTCAGTGATAGATCTCCCATTTCACTTGCAAGCACCAATTTTTCGGCCCCCCCTGCATCAACCTCAAGTGTAACGGTGCGACCAACTTTTGCCTTGTCATCGGCTTTGCTTGAATTTTGGTCAATTGCCAATACATTGACATTTTCAAGAATGGTCTGGGATGCGTGACGATCAACTTTTCCTGCTGCATCTTGGGCGTCTTCTCCACTTAACCTGATTTGGTACGATAAGATGACATCAACACGATCTCCTGGTGAAATGAAACCGCCTACCATTGATTCAGCCGAAACCTTAATAGCCATAGCCCTCATTCCAGGTTCCATGGCAGCGGCCAGAACATTTCCCTTTCCGGATGCTGTCAGCAATGATTTTAAAAGTGGTTCACCCTCAACCATATCTTTTCTCAATTTCCCCTGGAGTGTATCGGCAATCGATTTCTGACCTTCACGAATAATAGCCCCTGCAAAAAGAGACTCCTTTGGCCATTCTTGCCATTTGAAATTCATATCACTGACTGTTTCACCAACTTTGACAGCGTTCTTGGCAACAACAATTTCAACAAGGGTCGTATTCTTTTTTGAAAAACTGGATTGAACGATTAATGCAACAACAATCGCAATCAAAAATCCACCTGCCAGTACAATGAAGATATTCTTGTTCATGTTTTCACTTTCACGTTCTCACTGTGCCCTAGAAGAATTAAGAATAACTAAAAGTCTTTTGTCAGAAGAAAGATTCCCATTTTGTCAGACTAAAAAAACCGGAATATAGAAAAGAGAAAAATGCCCCGATAGCGATCGCAATTCCATAAGGAACCTTGCTCCCACCTTTTTGTGCGGAATCAATCCACCCGCCTTCAGGTGGAGATAAGAATGGTTTCTTTTTTTGTAGATAAAGAGAAATCAACGCAATAAAACCACCCGCCAGAGACATATAAAAAAGGAAAGGAATAAGGCCCGATGTTCCAACCCATAAAGAAACTGCTGTTGCGAATTTTGAATCACCAGCACCCAATTTTTGTGTTGCATATAAAACGCTGGTCATCATAAAAACAAGGAAAGCGGCCCCTAAATGCAATCCGATTGGTTTAAAGAAAACATCTTTCTGGCCTGTTACACTTAGGACCGCATAGGTCACAGCAAACGCAAGAATAATCACAATTGATGTGATGTTGGGGATCTTAAATCCTTTGTAATCGGATTTCGCCGCAAGACCACACATACCAAGAGTCACAAAGACCCCAAATAAAAATACCAACAAACCAATCATTCTGATGTCATACCCATGAAGAGGGAAAAAGATTTTCATTAAAAACCCGCCCTCTTGATAAAATGGGGGCGGGTCTCCGAGTTTCTAAATCACGTAAGAATTCCCTCAATTATGGTGTTGGGGCCGCTAGTTTAGATCCCATTCCATCAAACAGGGCTTTCAACTCACCTCCGAATGTCCACACGGCACCAGAAATCGCAAGGGCAATCCCCGCCGCAATCAAACCATACTCAATGGCAGTTGCTCCATCTTCTTTTTTTCCAAAATCACTTGTATAAGCTTGCACAAAAGCAATCAGTTTCAGCATATTATGTCTCCTTCAATTTGTTTCCAGCAAGATTCTATTTTTTCCGTAAGGTCAAATGCCTACATCTTCAGAATAGCCCCCACCCCATTAAGCGCAGGTTAATATTATTTCGATTTCCATATAAATTATTCATAAATTACAGTCGCTTAGCATTATTTTTTGCTCTACCTACTATCTACCCGATTGAAATATAACACTTTCTTATGTACCCAAAGGAGTTACAGCACCGTGGAAAAACCTTATTATTATCTGGAATCCAGCAGATGAATTGTGTAATGTCTTTTGGCAAACACCCATAAAATTGATAAAGTGATGATTTAATGACTCTGCCCGTTCAAAATGAACTCGTAAAGCAGCCAGGGCTTTCCTGCACTTCAAAAAGTAAAAGGGATATCTTGAACGATGCCCGGGCTGAGGCGTTACGACAGAATTTGAAAAAACGTAAAGATCAGGCATCTGCACGAAAAACAAACGATCAAAACCAATTATAAAATAAATAAAGAGATGTCCTCAAAATGACCACCACCGTTTTAAAACCCGACACCGCTCTTCAGGCCCTTCCCGGCATTATGCCCGATCACTGGATCCGTGAACAAGCTTTGAACCACGGCATGATCGAGCCCTTTGCCGAAAAACAAAACCGCGAAGTCAATGGCCAGAAAATCATTTCCTACGGCCTGTCATCCTATGGCTATGATGCGCGGTGTTCGAACGAATTTATGATCTTTACCAATGTGGATAACGCGATTGTCGATCCGAAAAACTTTTCCGATCAAAGTTTTGTCGAACGATCCGGCGATGTCTGTATCATCCCCCCGAATTCCTTTGTGTTGACCCGTACAGTCGAATATTTCCGCATCCCGAAAGATGTTCTGGTGGTCTGTTTGGGGAAATCCACCTATGCGCGGTGCGGATTAATTGTGAATGTGACCCCGCTGGAACCCGGATGGGAAGGCCATGTCACCCTGGAATTATCCAACACCACGCCATTGCCTGCCAAAGTTTATGCCAATGAAGGCATCGCCCAGTTTCTGTTCTTTAAAGGATCCAGCCCCTGTGATGTGTCCTATGCCGATCGATCGGGCAAATATATGTCTCAACGTGGCGTGACCTTACCGAGGATATAGAGAAATTTCCCTCGCCCTTTGCGGGAGAAGGATGACCAAAGAAAAAAGAAATAAAGAAAAAACTTCGGGAATTTCGTGTTCTTCGTGGTTAAAACGGAATAACAAAGAAAGTGCACCATGACCAACGCCGCTGCCAAACAACACCCGCTGTTTCCCGATCAACCGGACTTTCTTTCCATTGATCCGCATGCCGTGATTAAGGCATCGGAATTGGATAAAATCCGTGTTCAGGGCGGCACGGTTCTGAACGGGAATATTCCCATCAGTGGCGCGAAAAATGCGGCTCTCAAACACCTGTGCGCCTCGATGCTCACCGGGGATCCCGTGCAATTCACCAACATGCCGTGCAGCTTGCAAGATATTCGCACCCTTGCCGCCCTGATGAAAGAAATGGGGGTATCCATCGGGTTGCGCAGCGATGGCGTGGCCATTATCAACGCCAACAATATTACCTCGACCGAGGCTCCGTATGATTTGGTGCGCAAAATGCGCGCCAGCATTCTGGTGATGGGCCCGTTGCTGGGCCGCATGGGCGAAGCGACTGTCTCGCTGCCGGGGGGATGTTCGATTGGCACACGTCCGATTGACCTGCATCTGGACGGCTTCCGTGCCATGGGCGCAGACATCACCTTGGACGAAGGCTATGTCAGGGCGAAAGCCCCGGCCGGAGGCCTACGCGGGGCGCGGATTTTATTCCCGAAAGTATCGGTCGGTGCCACGGAAAATGTGATGATGGCCGCCACGCTGGCCAAGGGCGAAACCGTTCTGGTCAATGCGGCCCGCGAACCGGAAATCGTGGATCAAGGCGAAGCTCTGATCAAAATGGGGGCCAAAATCTCGGGGCTTGGGACATCCGAAATCCGGATCGAAGGCGTACCTTACCTGCATGGCATGACGCATGACGTGATTGCCGATCGCATCGAAACCGGAACCTTTATGATTGCGGTAGCACTGACAGGTGGAACAGTCCGTTTGCAAAAAACCCGCACCGATTTCCTGACGTCCCTCATTGCGCCACTCAACCGCGCTGGCGTGACCATCGAAGAAGATGGACAGGATGTCATTGTTCACCGCAACGGAAAACCTTTGGTCGGTACCGATATTATGACCGAGCCATATCCTGGCTTTGCCACCGATCTGCAGGCCCAGTTTATGACGATGCTCACCATGTGCGAAGGCGCAGGGATGGTGACCGAGACAATCTTTGAAAACCGCTTTATGCACGTGCCGGAATTGCAACGCATGGGCGCCAACATTACAGTTCATGGCAACACGGCGTTGGTGCGCGGTGTCAAGAAATTAAAAGGCGCCGAAGTGATGGCGACCGATCTCCGTGCATCCGTCTCCCTCATTCTGGCGGGTCTGGTGGCCGAAGGCGAAACGATTGTGGATCGCATCTACCACCTGGATCGGGGCTATGAGAACCTCACGGGCAAACTTGTATCTTGCGGTGCCAAAGTTGAACGGATAGAATCCTGACATTTCAAATGAATCAGAATATTGCCCAGTCTGTGCCTCCTCCGCCGCATCATAGCGGCCATCGGGATCGTCTGCGCGAACGTTTTGTCAAAGGCGGGGTTGAGGCTTTGGCCGATTACGAGATTCTGGAACTGATCCTGTTTCTGGCGCTCCCCCGCCGCGATGTCAAACCTTTGGCAAAAAAACTGATCCAGTCTTTCGGGTCCCTGAATAAGGTTTTTCATGCGTCCATCCCCGATCTTATTTCTTTTGGGCTTTCTGAAAATACAGCCATTTCGATCAAGATGATCGAAGCAGCCTCTTTTCAGCTCATGAAAAAAGATATGATCGGACAAACAGTTCTCAACAGTTGGTCCAAATTAATCGACTACGTTCAGGCAACGATGGCCCATGAACAGAAAGAACATTTCAGGCTTCTGTTTTTGAATAAAAAAAATGAATTGATTGCGGATGAGGTTCAACAAACCGGAACCGTGGACCACACACCGGCTTACCCGCGCGAGATTGTTAAACGCGCGCTGGAACTATCATCCACTGCTATCATTCTTGTTCACAACCACCCGAGCGGTGATTCAACACCAAGCAAAGGCGATATTGATATGACCCAAGCAATTATCGCGGCGGCCAAACCTTTGGGTATTGTAATTCATGATCATCTGGTTGTTTCAAAAAAGGGTGTCGCATCTTTAAAAAACAAGGGACTGATGTAATCCCTGATAAGGTCGTGTGTTCTTTTATTCAAATTGGTTATAGATTTAGGGCATATCATCAATAGGGGCTGTAGAAAACGCAGAGAGTTTTTACTCCACCCGTCATTCCGGCGAAAGCCGGAATCTTGAATCTGTTGAAATCAAAGAGATACCAGCTTTCGCTGGTATGACGATAAGTGTTTCCAGAGGTGGCGTATAAGATTGAACCACGAAAGAAACTTCTTCGTAGGTCAAAAAGCGCGAGTTTCCTGACAAAATCTGTCAATTCATGACACGCCCTAACGCCTTCCTAAAATGCTCTCTCTTTTTTATGGTTTTGGTCCCGATGTTTTGTAACAATAAATTGACGTGTTACAAAAATATCGGGATAAGCGATCTTCAGAATCCGCAACCCATTCAGGTATTGGGAATGCACAAGAAATAATACATTTACCTGCCCCTAATGTTGAAAATAAAGGAGCCAACTGTTTCATATGATTCGGTGAAAGATAACAAAAAACAATATCTGCATCGGATATATTTTGGTTCAAAAAATTCGTGCTATAGACTGTGATATTTTTCGATCTCATCCACCCTCTTATTTTGGATAGAATAAAAGGACAAGGTGAGATTTCGTATCCCACAACTTCGGAATTGGGAAACAAATTGGACAATGCAATCAAAACGCCCCCCCATCCGGACCCTAAGTCAATGATCTTATACGAACCATTTCTGTCGAATGTGTCTGGAATAAGGCTCAGCGCTCTATTCCGCACATGCCTTAATGTCGGGGCGGGCACAACCTTTGTCTTCCTTTCGGCATGAAACGAAATCAAAACAGAGATCATAATAACCAAGAGCAGAACAACATATATAAGTTCAAAAATAGACATTTAGAATCTTTCCTAACCATGGGACTCTATCACATATATGCTGTTAATATCTTTCATTAAAAATGTGAGTGTTTCAGCCTCTTGATTCCCCTCGACAGATGAGAGAACTTGAAATTCCTTATCAGGTCATTTCAAAAATTTATAATGCAATGACATCAACACAATAACACCTTACAACAGCCATACAAAAACTGCATAACTTATATAAATAATAATTATATCTTGAATAAAAATGAATTTCGATACGCGCCGTCATGAATCTTTGACTCGTATCGCCAAAAGGCGTATATTCTTCATTATTCATTAGGATTTATTGGAGGCTATCATGGCTTTATTTCAAAATGCGTCCAAAGCCCTTAGAAAATGGGGCCCAGCTGCTTTAACAACTTTCTTTATGGCAGCCAATGCCAATGCTGCTGATACAAACGTTCCCATTAAACTTACTTGTTACACAAAGCCTGAGGATATTGCTGCTGTTAAAAAAACAATTACTGAAGATCTCGGTATGATAGCAACCACATCGCATTTCACAAATGCTGGGACAAATGACACTCCGAACTGGGCCATGGCGACTCTTATGCGGAATCCTGAGACTAGAAAAGGCTACGAGTGGATTCGCCGCGGAGATGGCCATGTCTGCATTTCAAAAAGCTACAGCAATATTGAGCTGTACCTCAATACTCAACTCAATAGTAAGGCATTCCTAGATAAAAAATCTGCCCCAAAAGCAGACGACGTTGGTAACGGCAAAGATATTTCTGAAAGTGGCATAAATGCGGTACTAATAGCTAGTGCCCAAAATGGTGAATTTCCAATGTATCGTGGCGATGTGAATGATATTATTGGCTCTCGTATTCGTGGCGTTGCTCAATCAAGGTCACCTATACAATACACTGAATATCTAGTTGCAAACCCAAATACAGGAGAAGGTACTGTCCTAGCATCTAGGTTTAATGGTCTAGTGATTAAAGAGTATACAAGTGTCGTAGGAACACCAGAAAAAGATGGTGTCAAGTTTGGGGCTATTTTCACTCCTGCTGGTCAGCAGATTGTTGACCTAATGAGATCTCCTCTTGCCCTTAGATGAAAAATAACTACATGAATGCTTGGGCACTGGCTTGAACTTTTGCGATGGTTGTTACACCCTCCATCTCTTTTTCTCGTTCTCGCCAGTTTTCTCTTTGATTTTCTGAGGTTCGTATTGCACTTGAATAGTTGTATACGGAAGTCAACCCTACAGTTTTGGGAAGATCGTCCCTTGCACTTGCAGCCACATAAGACACACGGTTTTGGGAGGCTTCCTCTTCCTGAATTTTTTCTCTTATAGCCGTCACCGTCCCATTAGAAACCCCTTGCAGATTTCTAATTTTATCAGCCATATCCTGATTGTGTTTAACTGTTGCATCCAACCCTTTCTTATCAACATAATTTACGGCCTCTTGCGCCACAACTCGAAACTCTTGAGAACTCTGGATCTGACGAAGACGGTGCTGCTCTTCTTCAGTTAGTTTTTTGCCATCCTGCTCTTTCTTTTTGAGTTCAATATATTCATTTAACTCTTTCATACCCTTGTCAATTTTCTCTTTGTCTTTGGGGTATTTACCTGTCAGCCGAGACCTTAATTCCTTTTGCTTTTCAGGATCACTGATGAAATCAATCATTCTTGCCAAATCATGCCCGGACATTCTGATACCACCAAAATCATGATCTGGCTTGTTTAACCACGCATCACGTCTTGCGGACTCAGCTTCACGATAACGATCCGCTTCCTCTCTTTTATTTTCCTTCGCTTCTTCTCTGCGCTCGCGTCCTGCCGCCGTGACTATACGCCCATCATCCCCACCCCCTTTTCCGAGAGCGGCGCCATTTTCTTCAGCCACTTGCTTGGCACTCTCCCTTTCTGCCGTTTCAACCCCCGGATCAGGAGAGAAAACCTGTGCGTCTAATGAAGGCTCTCCACCCTGAGCAGCGAGAGAATCCTCGGCTTGCGCGACGTCAACAGGAGCCTCGCCAAGCATCCCTATTTCTGTCTCGACAACCGAGATGTCTTCAAAATCGTCTGCCACGTTCTATCCCCCTCAGAATAGACATAAAGTATTGGGATTCACCACCAAAAGACGTGATTCTTACCCACACCCTCAGTTTAACGCGCAAATGTTAAGAAATATTATGTTAATTGATAAAATTTGAATAAAATTTGATAGACTATTCCACAAAAAGCAGAAAGCCATTGAATATCATAGTGTTAGCATATGTTAGAAAAAGATATCCTGAGGGGGATATATGTGGACTTAAACCCTTTTTCTATACTTCCATTATATCAAGTATACACAAAAAAACAAGTCTTTTTTACACATCCTATAGCTGAACCAAATAAGAATGATTGAAAGATTTCCGAACCTCCGCAATCCCGTCGTATAAAAATATCCACGTGCGGATAAATGCCTCCCCCAAACAATCTGGTAGCGATAATAAACAACCGCATAACTCCCAATGCGGGGGTTCATAGACTATTCTCCTTAAAATGGCCAAAGCCTCTTTCCAGCTAAAAACCAAGGTTTTTCTCGTCTAAAAAGAGACAATAAAAATCTTGAACATTACTCAAAATCGACCTATTATCTTCCCATAAAAATTAAAAAGTTGGTTGAATACAAAAATTATGCTCAAAAAAAGTTGAAAGAAACCATCCAAAATTGGTTTGGCTATATTGGCTATATTAAGTTCTTATCATTATATACAGGGAACAAATTATGACACTAAAAAAACCAAGCATTTATGCTCTTGCCTTTGCCCTTGCCTCTACACCTATACTACAGACCCAAAATGCATATGCACAAAACAGCCAGATAAATGTCCACGAAACTCATTGCATTCAAAAAAGTCCGAAAGATATTTATAGCTTCTCAACGTTGTCCGTATATTTAAGCTCATGCATGTATGCGTTCAACAGAACAAGATCCCCAGCTATCGCGTGGAATGCAGCATGGGGACAACTTCAAATGGCAGCACATTACCACTACTTTAAAAAACCATTCCCATCTAATTATAATTATATTAGAGAGGCAACCTTACTTACAAACAAGCTTAGAGCTTCCCAATATTATAATGTGACTCCACTAGATGAAGCTATAGAAAGAATAACCGCAAATCATCGCCAATATCAACCTCTTAATTCCGCATCTGGCACAGACACCTCTACAGAGGCAAAATGTGTTTATGGCGTAACAGATGACGAAGCAAGTTTTAGAAATTGGTTTTCTCAATGCGCTACAGCATATAATCAGAACCAGAACCCTTATTTAGCCCAATTATACGGGACTGCACTCGCAATGAATGCCAACATTTTATATGAGCGCGGAAACCCAGGAGAGGCCAAAAAATATTTCGAGACAAGCAAACGTTTTGAAGCTTATGCCGACAGCATGGGCTGGAGCACCCCACCATTCAAAGAGATAGTCGGAATGGTACAAAGAAAACTAGATCCTAACAGCCCCAATAATCCAGCCGTCGCTCAGCAAGAAAGTCAAAAATCTGGTCTAACGGCTGCTCAAAAAGGAGCCTTTGCGGTGGGCGCATTGGTTTTATTTGGCCTGCTGTTTGGAGGAAGCTCTGGATCAGAAAATACATCCTCTGGGCAGTATGGCGATCCAGGCGAATTCCAACGTGAACGCGAACAGAATGAGGCAAGGGCTAGGAATGAACGAAGACATGAGCCCCAGGAACAACGCTCATATGGCCTACACGGCGACTGTCCAGGACCAGGCATGGGCTATAGGTGTTAGACCAAATCAAATTATTATGAGAGCATTATTGTTCTTCATTGGCCCGGTAATCCTCCCTCACCCAACTCGGGCTGAAGGCTTAGAGCCTTAGGCCTCGGTTACCCTCTCTCCGGTGGAGCAAGGCGAGGAAGAAAAATTCCCGGCTAAAATTGAAATCATTTTATTTGAATTCTCATATATCGGCTTGCGCCAAGATTAAGACAATTGCTTTAGAATCATCAATGCACGATACATCACGTCATTTCCATCTTCGGACATAACTGATTCAGGATGAAATTGAAATCCAATCAATCGATCACCTTGCATCACAATAATACGTCCATTTTCATCAAGATCATATCGGAGATCAACCCGCGCGCGCGCCTCATCCGTAAAGACAGGCGAAAACGAGTTATAAAAACCAAGCCGCCGCATTTGACCAAAGACCCTCACCTGGCGCTGTAATCCCTGCGTTGATTCATCTTGACGCTTAACAATTAAGCCCTCGTTGACCGCGATTGCCTGGTGCCCCAGGCAAATACCCAATATTGGCTTGCCTGATTTTTTAAGATGCGTGATGATTCCCTGCAATTTTTTCATACGAGGATGATTCATATCTGTCGGATCTCCGGGCCCTGGGCCAAGAACAATAATATCGCTCTCATCCTTTTTGAAATCATACTCAAACGTATCGACAACCGTTACAATTGCACCAGAAATTCTGATCATATGCCCAATCATATGCGCGAAATCATCCTCGTTATTGATGATCGTTACCTTAAATCCATTGAGATTATGCTGAGATGCGGCATAAGGATTTTGTCGTTCCATCCAAAACGCCGATAATTTTTTATTTCTTTCTGCTAATAACGGCGCATATTTCCTACGTAGGTCGGATGATAAATATTCATCACTGGTGATTGTTGCCCCTGTCATCACCCCCATCATTCCCATAGCTTTGGCGCGGGATTCCTGGGCCTCTTCCTCTGGGACAGAATCACGCACCAATCCCCCACCCGCCTGAACATGAAATGTTCCGTCCCCAAACATTTCTGCGGTCCGAATAAGAATAGCCGTATCAATATCACCATACATATCCGACCGACGGGGGGCAAAATAAACACCAATTTCTGCACCATAATAACGACGCGATGTTTTTTCATACTTGGCAATAATCCGCGCGGCACTTTGCAACGGCGACCCGACTACTGTCGGCGCATGCATCGCCCTTCGCAAAGCATCAATCGAATTGGCAGACCGTCGCCCCACCAGTTCATATTCTGTATGAACAACGGCGCCTATCTCACGGAGATACGGGCCATAAACATCGCCACCCTCTGGCGCGATGACTCCCATAATCTTCATCTCCTCATCAACAACCTGGAACAACTCATTGATTTCTTTTGGATCTTTTAAAAACCGCTCCAGTCGCCCTTCAAAACTGGCCTGATCCTCCTTGCGAAGAGTCCCCGCAATAGGAATCATAATCGTTTCATTTCCGGTTACTTCAATATGACGTTCAGGTGTTGCCCCGATCAAATATTGGCTTTTGAATGGATCAGATGGGTGCACATTTCCAAACAAAATGGTCATATACTGTCCACGCGATAGCAATAATTTACGATAAATAGCCAATAGAACATCGATATCGAGCCCATTTACTTTGCCGAAAAATTTACGTGAAATTGTTGTTTGCGATGCATTCCCCCCCCCGATTTCATTGACCTGAAAATCTTTGATCAATTGAATATACTCTGGATCGGATATAGAGGGGGTCATCTCCCCTTCTAGACTGATCGGGATATCTTTAATTTGCGCGATCACATCCGCTTTATCCCATGTCATTGACCGTCGAACAGTCATCGCCAGAATAGGCTCATCCCCCAACGCATCAAACCCACGTTCACGCAGACATCGGTATGGAAGAGCAAAAACAACATCTCTGGTTTCTGCAACTGATAAAGCATGAATATCGTCCAAATATTCAAGAGAATGAAGATCCCCCTGATAAAAGGTCACACGCCCTGCTTTTTCAATCACAGCAAATGGCGCCTGAAAATTGATAAAATCATGAAAACTTTTCATTTTAAATCTCTATTCATATATTTAAGAACCTATCCGACAATTGCAGCATTATGCATGCGTGTATAAACCCCACCCTTCGGATACAATTCCTCATGAGTTCCAACTTCGACCACCTGACCTTTATCCATCACAATGATTTTATCCGCATGCTGGATTGTTGATAAACGATGCGCAATCATTAATGTTGTTCGCCCCTTCTGAAGGCTTTCAAGCGTATGCTGAATGGTCCGTTCTGATTCATTATCAAGAGCCGATGTCGCCTCATCGAGAAACAAAATGGGGGCATTCCGTAAAATTGCGCGCGCAAGCGATATGCGTTGACGTTGTCCACCTGACAAAAGAACCCCGTTTTCGCCAACTTCCGTATCAAATCCTTTCGGCATTTTGAGAATAAAGTCTTCGGCAGCCGCCGCACGGGCCGCTGAACGAATTTGTTCAGGCGTTGCCTCCGGCAACCCGTATGCAATATTACCTGCAACTGTATCATCAAAAATCGTAATGTCCTGAGATACCAATGCAATATGACGGCGCAAGCTGGACAAAGTCAAATCCCGGATATCTGTTCCATCAATCAAAATTGTTCCCGATTGAGGGTCATAGAACCTAAGAAGGAGAGACAGAATAGTTGTCTTACCAGAGCCAGAGGCCCCGACCAGAGCTGTTACTTTTCCTGATTCTATTTGTAAAGATACATCATTCAAGGCCTTTGTCGTATCAATCCCTTCATAAGAAAAAGAAACGTGATCCAAACGGATATCAGGGACATTAACATTGAGGTCTTTTGCGTTGATCTTGTCTGTTACGCTTGCTTGCCGGGACATCATATCCTGCACACGCTCAGCCGCACCCAACCCCAATTGCAAAGAATTGTTGAGTTTTGCCAACTTTTTCATCGGTTCATACGCCAACGCAAAAGCAGCAATAAAAGACATTAATCCACCAGGTGTTAACTCTCCCTCTGCGATCCTGTACCCACCATAAACAATGACACCAAAAACGACAGCCCCCACCAAAATTTCGTTAATTGGCGTTGATAGATTGCTAATACGTGCTGCTTTAATATTCAGATGACGAACAGACAATACCGCATGACCGGCCCGTTCTTTTTCACGCTCTTCCATCCCATAAGCCTGCACTTGGCGAATCCCCTGAAAAATCTGACCCAAAACCCCCATCAGGTTCGCAGTTTCCCCCTGAATGGATTTAGAGATTTTTCGCAACCTCCGCCCCAAATACGCAACAAGACCAGATGCTAAAGGAAAAATTGTCAATGCAATCAAGGATAAATGCCAATCCTGCATCACCATAACGACCAAAAGAAAAATAAGAGTTAGCACATTGCTGCCCACCCCTGTCAACGTATCGACAACTGCAATCCGCATTACATTGACATCGTTCGTCACACGGGAGACCAATTCACCACTCGGGTATTTGTGAAAAAATGTTAGATCCAGAGTCATAAAATGTGAAAAAACATCATTCTGGATATCTGCCACAACCGACTGACTGATTTTATTCATTTTTATTGTTTGCAGATACGTTGCAATACCACGAACGGCAAACGACAAAAAGATCATTCCACCCAAAGGAATAATAACATGAAGAGTCGATGGGTCGTTCTGGACCCCAATCATCGCTTTATCAAGAACAGGTTGTAGCAATTTTGCAAACAACGCTGTTGCTGCTGCCGCAACAAGCATAAAAAAAAGGGCAAGGCAAAGCTGCCCGACATAAGGACTCATGTATTTTCTGACCAATGGCAAAAGAATATCAAGTGTCGATTTACTGATCTTTTTTGTATTTATATCCTGCATAATATCTTTGTTTTATACGTGGTTATCCACGATTGTTGATAGATGTTATATTCTACTCTGCTTTTACCGTACAATAAAACTACAAATTGGCACGCCACAGCCCCCTCCCCCCGCGAGTGGGGACTATTTTAAAGCCGTTTTCTTATTACCCCACACACCTTATCAAATGACTTTCGGAGCATGGGATTAAGTATCCCGCCATAATGTCAATGTCTCATGGCATGTCCAATTGGTTTTAACCGGCGTAATACTGACTCCACCGGCGGAAAGAATGTCCAGATCATGGCCTGCGTTATCGTGCGACACCTGCGACCGGAAACGGATTTTTATATGATGACTGCCGTCCTCTTGGGGCGTGACATCAACCCCATGCACCATGGGGCGTGACTTCGATGGAACATGATGCGGGCGATCCAATTGATGATTGTCCACGGGCGGAAAATTCACATTCATGACCACATGATCCGGCCACGGAGCCGTTTGCAGAAAATTCATGACCTGTACGAAATACGTCTCTGCTACGGTGAAATCGGTTGATCCATCGGGTTGGCGCAACTGGCTGAACGATACGGCAGGCACACCGGCCAATCCGGCCTCTAATGCGCCGCCGAACGTGCCGGAATACGCAATCGCATTGCCCGCATTATCGCCATGGTTAATGCCGGACAGCACAATATCCGGAGGATTATCCTTCATCACCAGATTCAATCCGACAATGGTGCAATCGGCCGGAGTTCCCTCCACCGCATAATGCGTGTCATCTCGTTTGATGATCCTAAAGCTCTTTTTGTACGATATCGCGTGTGCCATGCCTGAATGTTCATGGGCGGGCGCCACCACAACGACTTCGCCAAACAGCCCCCGCGCCAACGCTTCCAAAGCCTTGATCCCGCGCGCATCAATCCCGTCATCATTCACAATCAGGGCCCGACACTCCGACCAGGGTTTTAAGGCATAGAACTTCATGAAGACGCTTTCACAATCTTGCTTACTCCGCCCATATAGGGTTTCAGAACCTCTGGCACAAAAATGCCGCCATCGGTGGGATCATAGTAATTTTCCATGACCGCGACCAATGTCCGCCCGACGGCCAGACCGGATCCATTCAGGGTATGCACAAATTCGGTATCCTTGGCCCCCGGACGTTTAAAGCGCGCCTTCATCCGGCGGGATTGAATATCGCCGCAATTCGAACAGCTCGAAATTTCGCGGTATTTGTTCTGGGACGGCACCCATACCTCCAGATCATAGGTTTTGCGCGATGCAAACCCGATATCCCCGGCACAGAGGACGATGGTCCGGAACGGCAAATCCAGTTTTTTCAGGATATTTTCGGCGCAATTTACCATGCGTTGATGTTCGGCTTCGGACTCCTCGGGACGAACGATGCTCACCATTTCGACTTTGTAAAACTGGTGCTGGCGGATAATGCCACGTGTGTCGCGACCGGCCGATCCGGCCTCTTTGCGGAAACATGGGGTCATGGCCGTATATCGCAACGGCAAATCACTGTCGTCCAGAATCTGTTCCCGCACCAAATTGGTCAACACGACTTCGGCGGTAGGCACCAACCAACGTCCATCGGTCGTCTCGAATTGATCCTCGCGGAATTTCGGCAATTGTGTCGTGCCATACATCACGTCGGTCGAAACCAATAACGGCGGATCCACCTCGGTATAGCCATGCTCTGTCGTATGGGTGTCGAGCATAAACTGCGCCAAAGCGCGTTGCAGGCGGGCAATTCCGGCTTTGTTGACGACAAACCGCGCTCCGGCCACTCTGGCCGCCGCTTCAAAGTCCATCATCCCCAGATTTTCGCCAATCGCCACATGGTCCACCGCAGCATTATTTCCCGTTTTTGGTTCCCCAAAGCGGCGGATTTCAACGTTGTCATTCTCATCCGCCCCGTCCGGCACATCATCGGCGAGCATATTCGGCAAAGCGGATAATAGGTCGTTCAAGGCCGTTGCGGCATCCTGTTCCTGTGCCTCCAGATCGGCCATACGATCCTTCAAAGCCGCCACTTCTGCCATCAAATCGGCCGCATCGCCTCCTTTGGATTTGACGGATCCGATCTCCTTGGACGCTTCATTCCGGCGGTTTTGCGCCGTTTGCAATTCGGTTTGCAATTTACGGCGTTTTTCGTCCAATTCCAGAATGGCGGGGGTTTGCGGAGCCAAGCCACGGCGGGCCCAGTTTTGGTCATAAAAGGCGGGGTTTTCGCGAAGTGATTTAAGATCGTGCATAACTTGAATTCCTATACTGTAATATTCCCCGATAGCTTATATAGAATAAAGACCAGAAACAAGTTACCAGAATGAAAATCCTACAAGAAATCGATAAAAATATTTGCGAATATGCTATATCCGACAAAGGGATAGGCTTTCCGCTGTTGGTGGATTTGCCGCATGGAGGGCGCATTTACCCTGATGATTTTGGTTTTTCCTGCCCTCGCCGGGCACTTGAATTATGTGAAGAAAATTATGTAGATGAGCTGATCACTCGACCAAGTCTGATGATTGGTGGAACGGTTCTAAAAGCAAATTTTCCAAGAACATATGTTGACCTCAACCGTTCAATGGATGATATCGACCAGCTTTTATTTGATGCCCCCTGGGAAAAGCCGATCACGCCGAAAGGACGATCTGTACATGGTCACGGGATTGTTATGAGGCTCATCCGGGCTGGTGAGCCGATTTATTCCCGCACCCTCTCACACACAGAGGTCCAAAACAGAATTGAGACATATTATGTTCCCTATCACAATGTCCTGGGGTATTTATCGGATCATATTCTCGACAAATTTGGTGTTGTCTATCATTTGAACTGTCATTCAATGCCGTCCAGCATCGTTGCAAATAGCTTTCCTCAGATGCAACCTGATATTATCATTGGCGACCTGGATGGTCGAAGTTGTAACCTTGATTTTAGAACTTATCTTGTGAATGGGTTCAAAGACATGGGATATCGTGTTGCCGTTAATCACCTTTATAAAGGTGCAGAAATTATCAATCGTTATGGTCAGCCCGCCTGGAACCGCAATAGTCTCCAAATTGAGATCAACCGCGCTTTATTCCAAGACGAAAAAACAGGCCAAAAAAACAGAAATTTTTCTTACTTTGCCAGTGATATTGAAAAATTGGTGATCTCTATCAAAAACTATACGCCACAGAAACCATAATGCGCATCTACCGTTCAAATAAAACCGCATAATAAACGTAATTACCGCCAGATTGTTCGAAATAACACCCCTCGGCTTTGCCCACAAGACCGGCGTCATCTGCCCCTGCCCCTATCACTAATTCTGTAGACGGAAGAACGTAATCATGATCCATATAATAGGACTGTAAATTGGTAATCATATTGGTTGAATAATCCTGATCGGTTATTTTAGGCAAAGGATTGGTTGAAATTCCCAACCCTTTATTTACCCTCTCACACACATCTTTTCTGACCCCAACCATAAAAGCGATAAGATCATTTCCATCCAGATCGCTGGATACACTTGTTCCGATCCCTTGGATTTCAAAATTCATGGTGACAACCCATTGCCCTGTTGGATTTGTGCTTTGCTGGTCAACCAACGAGAAGGGCGCCAATTCATAAATAACACCGCCCCCAGAAGGGTGAAAGACTCCAACAGAAGGCGATGTCAAATTGCTAAAATCTGCGGGTGCGTTGAATTCAAGGGTCGTTAAATCATGATTGTCAGTTGTCATCCGTTGTAAGCTGGCACGCAAAGACGCGGCATACTGCCCAAGAACAGCCGAATTGATTGCAGACGTTTCCTTGACCGTATTATCAGCCCCGCCGCGTGAAGATTGCGTTACGGCATAGCTTAGGGCTGCAAATAAGGCAACCGCAATCAGGATCAGAAAAAGCACATTCCCAGAATTGTTTTTCAAAAGACGCTCCCAAATTTTGAACGAAGAATAGAATCGACATTATGAATCGTCATATCTGAACATATATCCTGAATTTTGGTAACCCCGAATTCCTTAAGTCCACAGGGAATAATTCCTGAAAAATGCGATAAATCGGGATTCACATTGATGGCTATCCCATGATAGGTCACCCAATGTCGGACACGAACCCCGATAGCCGCGATTTTCTTTTCTTCCCCCCCCTGAATGACCCAAATTCCAATACGACCATCGCGACGCTCTCCCTTAATTCCAAGTTCAGACAGGGTCTGAATGATCCATTCCTCTAATTGCCATACATATTTTCTGATATCCGGCTCTTTTTGTCGCTTTTTAAGATCCAACATAACATACGCAACGCGTTGCCCAGGACCATGATACGTATATTGTCCGCCACGTCCGGTTTCGAAGACAGGAAAACGCGGATTGAGCAAATCTTGAGGATTGGCACTGCTTCCGGCTGTGTACAAAGGAGGATGCTCCACCAGCCAGACAGCCTCTTCGTCTGTACCCGCATGTATCCCCGCGACGCGGCGTTCCATTTCGGAAACAGCGGTTTCGTAGCCAACCAATTCATTTTGCGAAATCCAAAGCATGTATTTCAACTACCCCCTTGCCAAACCAAAATCAATCTGATAATCACTCAAAACCTCGTAAGTGAAGCAGTATTTTTATAAAGTGCGGCCATGGCGAAATTGGTAGACGCGCAACGTTGAGGTCGTTGTGGGGCAACCCATGGAAGTTCGAGTCTTCTTGGCCGCACCATCCTTTGTTCCAAGCCTTTGTTCCAAGAAGATCTATTGCTGCAGAACATCATATTACCCCCTTGAAAAATATTCTGTTCTCTGGTCATTTAAGCGCATTCAATTGAAACTGACGAATCTCTTAAGGAATGAACCGTGACGATACCCCCCTCTTCTACCCCTCTCCCAGACGATAAGCCTAAAGATAATTTGCGCGAATCGGCACTTGAATACCATATGTATCCTCGGCCTGGTAAAATCTCGATCGTGCCAACAAAACCGATGATGACACAACGCGATTTGGCCCTGGCCTATTCACCCGGAGTTGCATTTGCATGTGAAGAAATTGAAAAAGATCCTTTAAAAGCACTTGATTACACCTCACGCGGGAATGTTGTTGCGGTGATATCGAACGGTACAGCTGTTCTGGGGTTAGGGGCTATCGGGGCGCTCGCATCCAAGCCGGTCATGGAAGGAAAATCTGTCCTTTTCAAGAAATTTGCAAATATTGATTCAATCGATATCGAGATTGATGAAACAGACCCGGCAAAACTGATTGAAATTATTGCCTCGCTTGAACCCTCTTTTGGCGGGATTAATCTTGAGGATATCAAATCACCCGAATGTTTTGAAATTGAACGAACCTTGCGGGAACGGATGAAAATTCCTGTCTTCCATGATGACCAACACGGAACAGCCATTATTTCTGGTGCCGCTATTCTGAACTGGTTAAAAATCACAGGCCGTGAATTCAAAGATACAAAACTGGTCGCCTCGGGTGCAGGTGCAGCAGCCATTGCCTGCTTAAATATGCTGGTTCAATTGGGCCTTCCCAAAGAAAATATTATTGTCTGTGACCGGACAGGTGTTGTTTATAAAGGTCGAAACGAAGGAATGGATCCAGAGAAAGAGGCCTTCGCAGTTGAAACATCCGCGCGGACTCTGGCGGAAGCGATTAAAGGAGCAAATATTTTCCTTGGGCTCTCTGCGGCAGGCGCATTAAAACCGGAAATGGTTGCAGATATGGCAGATGCCCCCCTGATTATGGCCCTTGCCAACCCAACACCGGAAATCATGCCGGAAGAGGCTTTGAAGGTAAAACCGGACGCAATCGTCTGTACCGGAAGGTCTGACTTCCCTAATCAGGTCAACAACGTCTTATGCTTCCCGTATATTTTCCGTGGTGCGCTGGATGTTGGGGCAACGGCCATTAATGAAGAAATGAAAATGGCCTGTGTTCGCGCGATTGCTGATTTAGCCCGAAAAGAAGTAACAGCAGAAGTCGCCACCATTTACGGGAATGAAAATCTGGAATTCGGGCCCCACTACATGATTCCGAAACCATTCGACCCACGGCTCATTTTTGAATTGCCAATTGCAGTCGCCAAATCAGCAATGGCAACAGGTGTCGCCACACGTCCGATTACAGATTGGGATGCTTACAGGGCAAAGCTCACCCAGTTCTTCTATCGTTCGGATGCGGTTATGCGCCCGATGTTTGCAAAATCTAAAGCTGATCCGAAAAAGATTGTCTATTGTGAAGGCGAAGAAGAACGCGTCTTACGTGCTGTTCAAACTGTTGTCGATGAACAATTGGCAAAACCAATTCTGATTGGTCGCCGCCATGTCGTTGAAACACGTATAAAACGTATGCGCTTGCGCATGGAAATTGATAAAGATTTCGAATTGGTCGATCCCGATTCTGATAAACGCTATACCGATTATTGGCAGAGTTATCACAAAATCATGGAACGCAACGGCGTAACCCCCAGTCATTCGAAAACCATTGTTCGAACAGATACAACTGTTATTGGCTCGCTCCTTGTTGCAAAAGGCGAAGCCGATGGTTTAATTTGTGGCGTCATTGGCGCGTATCGCGATCATTTAATGACAATTACTGATGTTATTGGTTTAAAACCAGGTGTTGAAGCGGCTGCGGCTATGCCTTGCCTCCTTCACCCGACACGTGGGCCTATCTTTATTTGTGATACCCATGTTAATCCAGATCCAACAGCCGCACAAATCTCTGAAATGACTTTGCTTGCAGCTGAAGAAATGCAAAAATTCGGGATCGTTCCGAAAATTGCATTAATTTCTCATTCCAACTTTGGATCACATCGTGGCGAGAGTGCTTTTAAAATGCGCGATGCGTATTTCGATATCAAAACCCGCGCACCCGACCTGGAAATTGATGGTGAAATGCATGCGGATGCGGCATTGTCAGAAGAAATCAGAAATCTTGTGATGCCGAATTCGACGCTGAAAGGATCTGCAAATTTGTTGGTGATGCCGAACGTGGATGCGGCCAACATCACTTATAACGCTGTCAAAATTCTTTCAGACTGCATTCCTATTGGACCGATCCTTCTGGGCGCCCGTCACACTGCTCAAATTGTAACAAACGCGGCAACAACCCGCGGAATTGTTAATGTGACAGCGGTATCAACTGTCGGCGCACAGGTATTTGGAGAAAACAGCCCACATCAGCTTGTAAAATAAAAGTCAGATAAAGATCTTTGCCTGGGTATTTTAATCAACAGGCCATATTCTAAAATCTCTATCTTTTTTCATTTTTTTGTAATACAGCTTAAGGCGTACCGTTTCATCAATGGTACGCCTTAAAAATCCCGTAAATTCAACCTCTTACCTTGGAAGAGGCCTATATGACAGAGCATGACCTGAATGAAACAAAAGACGATAAAGTCATTGTTTCCGCAGAAGACGATGAGGAATCTCTTGCAACCGACTACCTTGGTTTGCGAGATGAGGAAATTCGTGAAATTTGTGAAGCGCTTGAAAACGAAAATGCTGAGCGGGTTCATGAAATCCTTCTTGACCTAAGTCCAAGCGATAAGGCCGAGCTGTTAGAAAAAATTACACTTGAACAACGACGGGCCTTTATGTCCGGTTTTTCAGTTGATTTTGAAGCCGAAGCGATTTCAAATTTGCAAGAAGATGTGCGTTGTCAGGTCCTAGAAGACATGACTGCCGACCAGATCGCGCATATTATTTCTGACCTTGAAAGTGATGATGCCCTTGATTTAATTCTTCCCCTTGATCCTGACTTCCAACGGGAGATTATGCGGCGACTCTCGGCTAAAACGCGGATCGCGATTGAGGAAGGTTTGGCCTTCCCTGAAAAATCAGCAGGCCGTCTTATGCAACGTGAATTCGTGGCTGTCCCCCAATTCTGGACCGTTGGAAAAACACTTGATTATATCAAGGCCGCAAAGGATACGCTTCCCGAGGATTTCTATGACTTGGTTGTTATTGACCCTTCCTATCATGTCGTTGGTGAAATTCCGTTAAACCGTCTTGTCCGTGCAAGTCGTGGCGATAAGATTGATGCGTTATCCCTTAAAGAAACACACCCTATTCCCGCAACAATGGATCAGGAAGAAGTGGCCACAATCTTTCGTAATGAAGGCTTGGCCTCTGCACCGGTTGTAGATGACGATGACCGTCTAATTGGTATTATTACCTATGATGACGTCATTTATGTTATCGACGAAGAAGCCGAAGAAGATATCTTAAAACTTGCAGGTGTTAAAGAGGATGACTTTTACAGTGGCATTTTCTCAACTGCTGGCGCGCGCATGCGATGGCTTTGCGTCAACTTATTGACTGCCTTTCTCGCAGCCTATGTCATTTCGTTATTTGATGCGACGATTGAAAAAATTGTCGCTCTTGCCGTCTTGATGCCGATCGTTGCCGGAATGGGTGGAAATGCAGGCACCCAAGCGATGACAGTTGCAGTGCGGGCGATTGCAACCAATGAACTATCAGGTGCAAACGCATGGCGCATTATTGGGAAAGAAGCAACTGTCGGGCTTTTAAATGGTATGTTATTTTCAGTATTGATTGGATTATCAGCAGGATTCTGGTTTCATAACCTTGGCATCGGGTGTGTGATTGCCGCCGCGATGATCATCAACCTATTTGTCGCTGGCTTTTTTGGAGCCTCTATTCCCGTCATTCTTGATAAAATTGGCGTCGACCCTGCCGTTGCATCGTCCGTATTTCTGACCACAATGACTGATGTTATCGGATTTTTTGCGTTTCTGGGCTTGGCAACCCTATTTTTGGTTTAATCTGACTCAAGAATCCTATCGCATCAATATCTTCATTTGTTAAGCATTTATGATTTAATAAATGGGGCAGGAAGTGTCGACGAAACTCTTTTAAGAGAATATCCTGATCGTTGGTATAGGTATAACCGTACTCCTTCAAAGCGGCATAGAAATCATCAATTTCAAAAGATGCCGAATAATGAATATCAGGCATAACACCGATCCCGGCCTGCGCCAATTTTGTCCAGGGGAATTTTTCTCCGGGGTCCAATTTACGACCTGGAGCAACATCCGAGTGCCCCAAAATATTGTGGTGAGAAATATTCCAGCGCGTCCTGATATCCTTGATTAACCCAATAACGGACTCAATTTGTAAGGGCCTAAACTCTTCGTAATCAAACTCATGCCCAGTATTCCAGATTTCAATACCAATAGAAGCAGAATTGATATCCGTAACCCCTTCCCATGAAGCATGCCCGGCATGCCACGCACGTTTGTCCTCTTCAACAAACTTATAAATTCCTCCATATCCATCTATCAAATAATGAGGTGAAATTCTGCCGACAGAATCTGTCGGAGATTCATTACAGAAACGCTCACGCGCTTCCTCAGCTGTGATTGTCCCTGTATAATGCAAAATAATCATTGATGGCGACTGCCCACCCGCACGGTCATCAAAATTCGGCGATGGACAGGGAATAAAATTCATCCTCAT
This sequence comes from Alphaproteobacteria bacterium, assembly GCA_016794145.1. Classification (GTDB taxonomy): domain Bacteria; phylum Pseudomonadota; class Alphaproteobacteria; order Micavibrionales; family Micavibrionaceae; genus UBA1573. The sequence continues at coordinate 59,531 of JAEUKP010000008.1, forward strand.
CCTACCAATTTTCACGCAACCAAAGTTTAGCACGTTGCCAGATTGTTCCGGCCTCAACCGTTGCCATAATTTCTGCCGGCATTTCATTAAATCGTTCTGTGACGTAGTGAAGCAAGCCTGCTGTTGCAGAGAAAGCAGGACCGCTCACAGCATCTGGTAACCCTTGGAGCCTAATGGGGCGCCCTAGCCGAACTTGCTTTTCCAGATATTTTTGTGACAATTCTCTTAACCCGGGAATCTGGCTTGCGCCTCCTGTTAAGACAACGCGACGACCAGCGATCGGTCCAAGACCACTGTCAATCAATCGGGACCGGACCATTTCCATTGTTTCTTCGATACGTGGGGCGATAATGCTAACCAAATAGGATCGTGGGACATGGTTGGGTGTAAGACTATCTTCCTCGCCCAAAGGTGGAACATCAATTAAATCTTTTTCATCCGTTGCTGTTGCTATCGCGCTTCCATATAATGTTTTCATACGCTCTGCCGCGTGAAGAGACGTTGTCAGCCCGCGTGCAATATCATTGGTAACGTGCTGTCCTCCGACAGGGATTGCATCTGTATAAATCAATTCGCGGCCATAAAAGACGGCGATTGATGTTGTCCCCCCCCCCATATCAACGACGGTACACCCCATAGCCATGTCATCATCCACAAGACACGCAAGACCGGCGGCAGAAGGGGTCGAACAAAGAGCCGTAATATCAAGATGCCAAGATTGAATACAACTGGCCCTATTGCGTAAAGGTTCTATATTCCCCATGACCATATGAACATCAACATCCAGATGCTGACCATACAGACCTCGTGGTTCTTTAATCCCCTCATGTCCATCAATACGATATGCTGTTGGAATGGTGTGTATAAGTTCAACATCATTTCCAACAACCTGATCTTGTGCCTTTGCCAAAGCACGCCGAATATCATTCTCGGTTACTGCCGCCCCCAGAATCTGAACCCCCATATTCATCAGCCGCGAATAAGAATGGGTTGCAGGCACATTTACAATAACCTCGCGCAAGGGATATCCTTTTGTAACATCTGCGGCCATATTCTCCGCAGCATGCACAGCCTGACGAATGGCCCCTTCAGCCAGGTCAAGATCAATAACTGTCCCCGACTTAATGCCTTGGGACGCTTGATGGCCGATACCGATCAGGTCAATATTTCCGAGATCATCACGGATACGCGCGATAAAACAGGCAATCTTGGTTGACCCTATATCCAAGGCTGCAATTACTGATCCTTTTGGATGGAATTGTTTACTCATATCCCCCCGCCTTTAAATATTTTTCTGGGGATGATAAGAAGCCTGGTATTCCTCGACAGCACCCGGCTCAGTTTGAACAACGATTCTCATCGGATCACGCAAATCAATAGATTGGATTTTGCGATCCATTAATTTTGCTTCGCCTTGTGCACTGGCCAACCGCCGGACAGCCTGACCTAAATCATCCTCGGGTAATTTCACAGAAACCCCGTTCTTTAAATACAAATCCCACCGTCTGCCCCCGATCCATTTTGCCGACTCAACACGGCTTTTTAAATCAGGTTCGACCATGATCATAGACACCAGATCTTTCGCCTGTTTCGGGGCTTCCTCACCGACCAAGATCATCAAATGCTTAAAGCGTCCCAAATTTCCATCTGACAAGACTTGTCCTTCTGTATCAATAATCGACAATTTACCTTGATGTTGCCAAAGAGCCATAGGCTGACGCTCCTCCAGACGAACAGCAATCGTATCGGGTAAATGTCGTTCAACAATCGCTGACTTCACCCATGTGACATGCTGTACTCTCTCTTGAATCGCATCAATATCTGGCTCAAAGATAGATTGGCCTTTTTGAATATCGACAATATATTTCAAGGTCTGGAGATTGGCATTTTCACGGCCCTCGACAACAACATTTTGAACCTTGAATCCACTTTCAACCATTTGGGCATGAACAGATCTGACAATACGGCCTTCGACTTGATCGAAATACCCGGATGAGGATGCATAGATAAAACCACCAATGACTCCACCTAATATAACGGCACCAAGACCCACGCGCTTCACCCAGTATTTTAACTGGGCATGCTGGCCTGCACGACGATTCATAATAGTTGTTCTACGCGTTCCTGTTTTTGACATGGCTTTATATGACAGAAAATTGTTATAAATGGGCGAAAGCCCCCGAAAGATTTCCTACATTATACATTGAAATCATGAATTCCAAGGTATTTATTTTGAACAGCTTGATTGGTGAAGCATCTACAACTCTTGTCATTCTTCAACACAAATGCTAGCGTTGTTGAAATACGTTAAACCATTGAGACAAAATGACCAAAGAATCAGAAAATTGGGTCAAATGCCCGCATCCTGTTGAAGGCGACACCATCCGCTGGAAAGAGCCTATTTGGGCGGCCCCGAGCAAGCCGCGCGGAAAACCAGCCAAAATGGGGGACCAACAAATTACGGCTGAGGTTACCCATGCCGGTGAATTCTTTGAACTTCTGGTGTTGAATGTTGCGAAAATTGCAGGCGGCGGTACGATTAAGGTGAAAGCAGGGGATGAGATCCGCCGCAAATCATCAACAATTGCAATCGGTGATTGTTACAAGCGATCGTAAATCCACTATCCCTTTTTCTTTTATAAAATTTGCGCTATGTAAATATTTCCCTCATATTCCTTAGCAGACTATCTCGATATTTTTTTATACCCCCGCTTTTGCCGACCAAGCTATTGATTGCCCTGATCTTTCTTTCTCGCTAGAATAAACAAAGTCGATCGAATCATCTGCGAATCATCTGAAAGTCTTTGTAATTCCATGGCCAATGCCCCCTTTCCCAATATGACTTCAAAATCTGCCATGAACATTCTTCTTCGCGGAGACGTGGCCCTTGCAACCGGTATAGTCATCATTTTGATGTTTATGTTGGTGCCAATGCCTCCGTTTCTCGTCGATGCAGGGCTGTCAATTTCCATCACGCTTTCGATCATGATTCTGATGATCACATTATTTATCAAAAAGCCGCTGGAATTTTCAACCTTCCCGACGATTTTGCTGATTACAACAGCCCTGCGCTTGGGAATGAATATTGCGTCGACACGTTTGATTCTATCAAATGGAGACCAAGGCCACGAAGCCGCCGGAAAAATCATTGAAGCCTTCGGCGTATTTATGATTCAAGGAAATTACGTCGTTGGCGGTATCGTGTTTGCAATTTTGGTGATTGTCAATTTTATTGTTATTACCAAAGGTTCGGGACGTATCGCCGAGGTTGCGGCACGTTTCAGTTTAGATGCCATGCCGGGAAAACAGATGGCGATTGACTCTGACCTATCGTCAGGGTTGATTTCAGAAGAAGAAGCCAAAATAAAACGATCGGAGTTACAGCAGGAAAGTTCCTTTTTTGGAGCGATGGATGGGGCCGCCAAGTTTGTTCGCGGAGATGCCATTGCAGGGCTTTTGATTACATTCATCAACTTGATCGGTGGAATTATTATCGGAACAACGGTCAAAGATTTATCTCTGGCGGAAGCGGCAGACTATTATACCCTTCTCTCTATCGGGGATGGTCTTGTTTCCCAAATTCCGGCCCTTATTGTGTCTGTTGCAGCAGGTCTCCTTGTCTCGAAAGCGGGGGTCGAAGGATCCGCAGATGTTGCCTTACTCGACCAATTCGGGCGTTACCCGCGCGCAACTGCAATGACATCTTTTCTTATCATGTCAATCGGGCTTATTCCTGCAATGCCGTTTATGCCCTTCTTCCTTTTATCTGTGGTGACAGGAGGACTCTCTTATATGTCGTTCCAACGGCTTAAAAATATTGAGACGACCAAAGCGAATGATGAGGCCGTTAAACAAATTGCGGCGAAGCCTGCAGAAGACCCAATTTCAAAATCGCTGGCAATGGATATTATTCGTCTGGAATTGGGGTACGCCCTGCTTCCTCTTGTGCATGGAAGCGAACATTCGGTCAAATTGCCGGACCAAATCAAAGGCCTGCGTCGTCAATTGGCCGAAGAAATGGGCTATATCCTCCCTTCCGTTCGTATTCAGGACAATCTTCAGCTCCCCGCCGCAACCTATGCCGTTAAGATCAAAGAAATTGAAGCTGGCCGGGGAGAAGTGCGCCCCGGCATGTTGCTTTGCATGGACCCAACCGGCGAGCCAATCACCCTCCCGGGGGAGGCAACAGTTGAACCGACCTTTGGCCTTCCCGCCATGTGGATTGACAATCGATACCGTGAAGAGGCTCATTTCAAAGGATATACTGTTGTCGATGCCACAACCGTTGTAACAACACACATCACCGAAATTATCAAAGAAAATATGGCAGATCTTCTGTCCTATACAGAAACACAACGGCTTTTGGATGAACTCCCAAAAGACTATCAAAAACTCGTGGCCGATGTTATTCCATCCCAACTTTCTGTTGGGGGGTTGCAACGCATCCTCCAGAACCTTGTTAACGAACGCGTGTCTATCCGTGATTTACCAACGATCCTGGAAGGCGTTGCTGAAGCAACAACATACACCAAGAATGTCATGGCCATTACAGAGCACGTCCGGTCTCGGCTTGCCCGTCAAATTTGTGAATCGAATATCAATGCCCACGGACATGTCCCTTTAATTACGCTGTCGCCAAAATGGGAAAAAAATTTCTCGGATGCCTTGATTGGCGACCGTGATGATCGTCAGCTAGCGATGGCTCCAAGTGTTCTGCAAGAATTTATTTCTGCCGTGCGCCAGGTTTTCGATAAATTTGCCCAAAGCGGTGAAAATCCCGTACTGCTAACGTCTCCGATGATTCGTCCCTATGCTCGCTCCGTCGTAGAACGTTTTCGCCCGCAGACATCGGTCATGTCCCAGAACGAAATCCACCCGAAATCAAGAATTAAAACAGTTGGACAAATCTAGTTAGACGATCATTTTATTTTTTTTCAATAAAAACAATGTGTTGAGTCTTTATATCAACATCCCAAAAAGTTTGATTTTTATGCTTTTTTAAGCTATGATGAACTCATAAAGAATAGATAAAAAAAGGGTGTAATAGAATGGCAATTGAGAGAAAAGACAAAAAACTCGGTATATCTGCAGCTCCTGTTGCGATCGCAACGCCTGTTCTTCCGTCGAATGCTCACTCTCGTGTTACGCCGAGGGGTTCCGTTCACAATAGAAAGGCTGCCCCTGAAACTTCTCCTGTTACAACACCAGAACCTGTTGCTGCTGACCGCGAACATGAACTTTTCTTCCAACGTTTCATCCGTCTAGAGCTAATGGATGCAAATACAGAAGATGTTACAGCCACGCCGATTGAAACATGGATCAAAGATAATCTGCTTTCTCTGGGAAAAGATTTTGATCCAAAAGACCCTATTGATAATGCCTATGCCCACTTTCAGCGGTCAAACTCGACCGATAGGCGCATCACAGCTGACTTCGAAAGCCGTGGCGAGTATACTCCTCATATTTATAATCCCCTTACGGGCGGTCGTGTGGCCCCCTCACCGAATGTAATTATCGATGATGGGTTCAGAGCACCCGCTTTTAAATTATCTAAGTCCGAAGCTCGTGAAGCACTCGCGGCTGATATTAAAACCGTTTCTGGAATCTATGCTGCCGAGGCCGGTATGTCGCCCAAAGACTTTGCAAAAGTGATGGGCGGGATCGCAACAATTGAAAGCAGCTTTGGTGTTATTCGTTCCGTCACGGGTACAAAATATAGCTCTTCTGCTGGTGGCGCTTTCCACTATCTGAATGACACTATTAGCGGTCAAGTCATACAACATATGAAAGACCCGCATATTGCAACCCGTCTAGAGCAATTGGGCGTACAGGTTGGAAACGGCCTTTCCAAATCCGAAGCGTGGACTATGAAGGAAGATAATGTTCTGGCCGGGAGTATTCTTGCAAAACGCATCATCGAGACCGTGCGTAAAAGTCCTGAATTAAAAGATGACATCGTGGCCCTCGCAACACGTGTTTACCAATCTCACAATCTGGGCGATGCTGGCGCACGCGCCTTAGCTCAAGGTGGCCGGGCAGCGCTTGAGGCAAAAGATCATAGGGCAGACGATAATAATCCGATGTTCTTCCGCGGCGCATCCTCTGACGCTGAAGTCAATCAGCGTTACACAAAATTCGTCACTAACGCCATTGCTTCTGCGAGCAAGCTTATCGACAACGCCTTCGATGGCCCTTCGACCACATTGACCCAAGCAAAGCCGAACACCAAACCGACTATTGTTGCGTCTGCCCATTTGCCAGAACGCGCCTCCCCCATTGTCGTCGCGGAAAACAAGAAGCATCGCCTTCCAGCGCCAGAGCCTTCGTAAATTTCTACATTTTTTAAATAAAGCACCCCTTTAAATCGGGGTGTTTTTTATTGGTTAAAATACTATATGATACCGACATCATTGAACCATCAGAATAGAGGGCATATACGATGACAAAAACAGCACTTATCTTGGGCACTATTACTCTGGGACTCGTGAGTGGATTAACGGGATGCGTTGTCACTCCTGAAGCCGACCCCTATAAAAATATTAAAATTGTTGATATTTCAGAGGTCAGCAACTGCAAACTCATCGGAAACCTTTCTAGCAGCTCTATCGCGCCGTACGGCTTATTCTCTGGCACTGCACATGAATCAGTGATTGAGCTTGCGAAGAAAGAAGGGCACAAACTTGGGGCCACACATCTTGTTCTGAATGCCCCAATGACTGCAGGGGATACGGTTTCCTTGAACGGGAAAGCGTATATCTGCCAATAATTGAGAGATTATCCCAGCGAAGGAATTGGCAACGCTCTGAGGTCGGGTAAACATAAATTTTTTTCATTTGTCTTGATGTCCCCAGCACATACTCTAGCAATCAATCTTATAAAAACCGGGGTTGATTCGTCTACCAAGACTGCCCGCACTAATTTCATATCCTGCTCATCGCCCTGATCGCGCAGATCTTGAGCCTTTAAGGCTATACGATACAGAGCCATAACCTCTTGTCCTTTCAGAGACCTAACGGCCTCAGAAATCCTCGCCCTCATCTCCTCCGAAAGTGGCGCAGTCCCTGTCGGCTCTGTCAACATCAAGCACAAAGAATCAGCCACTTCCAAAAGTGGTGGCCCATCATCCAGAGATTCATTTTCCCAAGTATCCGCAAGATCTTGCGCAGCCTTCCAAATATCGTCGGGAATGCCTTTTTTCAACCTGCCATAATCCCCAGAACGATCAACCTCAGGGGCGAACATGCGCCCCTCCAAATTTGGATCATATTGGCACAGCAATTTCAACAACGCCACATTCTGTACAGCCATCTCACGGCGATGCACAGCATGCTTCTCCCCGATATTCTCAAGCATATTGCGGGCAAAAAACTCCAACTCCATCAAAACAGATGCGTGTTCTCCATAATTTGGTAAATCCCGAGAGAATTTTTCCCCTTCTGGATAGGCAATTTTTCCACCCATCAAACATACACCATACGCCAAACCTCGGAAGAGTCCCTCTGCTCCAATAAGCTGCATCCGGTCACAGGCTTGCGTCATCCGTGACATAAACGTTGCCCCATTCTGTCCGGAATGCACCAAAACAGCATAGAGATAATGATCTTTTAAGCGATTCGGCATCCCCTGATATTGGGGTGAGGCCAAAATCTTCTGGAACACCAGAAAACTTAACTGGGCATGCAGGATCCAATGATCATGTGGGTTTTTCGTGGGGTGATACCACGCCCCCTCGACGAAGCGACCCACATCATGAAAGGTGGCGGGAATGACCCCAGTGGCTTTTAATCCCGTAAGCCCCTCCATCTGATAGAAGCGCAATGCTTCTGCCGCATCTTTGAACGAAATTTGCCGTTCATCATGCGCGGGCAAGGCTCTGTCCCGGGTTTTTGCCACAAAATCCTGTAAATCTCCCACAAATTCGGCCAACAGCTCTTGATTCTCCGAATTTTCCAGCCACGTCTCGACCTTCGCATCCGCCACCGCATCATTGGGCCGAAAATTCGGCAGAAAGAAGCCTGTTTGACTCTTGGCCTTTAGTCCTAGGACTTCATAGGCCTCGGCGTTATATCCGTTGCCACATAACTCTGTGACCAACTGATCGATAAAATTTTCTTGGGTATTTGTCATGATAGGGAAAAGTATTATAGAAACAATAGCATGAAATCAATCTTTTCCTGAAGAAAGAGTTTCTTTTTCCTGAACATTTTCCTGGACACGTTCCTGAACATTGCGGGTCAGGCGCCAGTTAGCAACATTCTGGTTATGCTCGGCCAGAGTGCGCGCAAAGACATGCCCCCCTGTTCCATCGGCCACAAAATACAGGAAATCATGCGCTTCGGGATGCAAAACCGCCCGAACTGCGTCTTTTCCGGCATTGGCAATCGGGGCCGGAGGCAATCCCGGGTGCAGATAGGTATTATAGGGCGAATCGGTCTCCAAATCCTTGGACAATAACCGCCGCCCCAAAGGCCCCTGCCCGTCATTTTGCGGTTGCCCGTTGGTCAGGGCATAAATCACCGTGGGGTCGGATTGCAACGGCATCCCCTTGCGCAAACGATTGATAAAAACTCCGGCAATCCGCGCCCGTTCCGAGGCCACCCCCGTTTCCTTTTCCACGATCGACGCCAAGGTCAAGGCCTCATTCTCTGTGGTAAAAGGAAGATCCGGATTCCGGTTCGGCCATTCCTTCGCCATCACATCGCGCAAAGCGGCCTGCATCTGGTCTAACTTTGCTGCGGCCGTATCTCCCCCCGTGTATTGATACGTGTCGGGCAGCACACTGCCCTCGGCAGGCGGCACCGCATCCCCCATCACCAGATCAGGAACATGGCGCAATTTTTCCAAAATCTCGAAACTCGTCAACCCTTCGGGGATCGTGAACTGGCGTTTATAAATATCCCCGCTTTTGAGTTTGGCCAGCACATCCGCCATGCGGACATGTGGCGGGAATTGATATTCTCCGGCTTTCAATGTGGCAGACGGCGGCAATATCTTGGCGGCCACCACAAACACATACGGATCGGAAATCACTTGCGCGGCTTTTAAGCGTTCGGCAATCGCCTGACTTCCCGTCCCTTTGGGCAACATCACAATCTTTTCAACGGCATTCAGAGCCGGAGTTGTATAAGCCGAATAGCCGTAATAGCCGATCCCCGCCACCAACGCCGCGCAGAGAACCCCGACAGAGATCAGAAACTTGATAACAAATAATTTCATGATTCACACGATCCGAAAGAGCTATAAGAGCGATCCCCCTCTCACCCGACTCCGGCTAAAAGCCCTCAAAAACTCTGGGGCTTTAAGCCTACGTTGCCCTCTCCCCCACGGGGAGAGGGTGGGGTGAGGGGGCAAATTCCCGCCTAAAATTGAATCACTTCATTTGAGTTCGGCTATATAAAAAACTCTATATACGCCCTAAACCGATTTCAATACCAAAGACGCATTGGTTCCACCAAACCCGAAGGAGTTCGAGAGCGCAATCTTGACCTTTTTGTCTTTTGCGACTTTTGGCACCAGATCAATCCCTTTGCATGGCTCCGACACATTCTCCAGATTCAAGGTTGGCGGCAGAATGCTGGTTTGAATGGCTTTCACAGTATAAATAGCTTCCACAGCACCAGCAGCCCCCAACAAGTGGCCAATCGCCGATTTCGTGGATGACATGGATACGGTCTCAATTGCCGGACCAAACAAACGTTTGACGGCACCACATTCAATCCCATCCCCCATAGGGGTCGATGTTCCATGCGCGTTGATATAATCGATTTGATCCGGAGTCACGCCCGCACGTTGCAGAGCCGCCCGCATTGCACGGAACCCGCCATCTCCGTCTTCGGCAGGAGATGTCATGTGATACGCGTCTCCCGACAGACCATAGCCGACAACCTCGGCATAGATTTTTGCCCCGCGTTTTTTGGCATGTTCGTATTCTTCCAGAATAACAACCCCGGCCCCTTCGGCAATCACAAAGCCATCACGGGCTTCATCAAACGGACGCGAGGCTGCTTCCGGATTGTCATTATAACCGGTCGACAAAGCACGGCACGCAGCAAAACTCGCCACGCCCAAACGGTTAACGGCCGCTTCTGCACCACCCGCCACCATCACATCCGCGTCGCCAATCATAATCAGACGCGCCGCATCGCCAATCGCATGCGATCCGGTGGCACAGGCTGTAACCACCGAATGATTGGGGCCTTTAAAACCGTGTTTAATCGACACATGTCCCGATGCCAAATTGATCAGCATAGCCGGAACCGAGAAAGGAGACACGCGCCGTGGCCCTTTTTGAATGAGGGTTTCCGACGTTTCATAAATGCTTTGCAAACCACCGATCCCCGAGCCAATCATAACGCCTGTACGCTCTTGCTCTTCGACCGTTGCGGGTTTCCATCCGGAATCGGCCACAGCTTCATCCGCCGCCATCATGCCGTACAGAATAAACGTATCGACTTTTTTCTGCTCTTTCGGGGCCAGCGTGTCATCGGGATTAAAGCCATCGGGGACACCTTCATTTTGATACGGCACCATCCCCGCCACTTGCGAAGTCATATCCGAGGCATCAAAGCGCGTAATTTTACGAATTCCGCTTTGGCCGGACGTAATCGCAGCCCAGTTCTTATCAACCCCGACACCCAGCGGGGATACCATTCCCATACCCGTAATAACAACGCGTCTCATGCTCACTCACAAATTGAATCAAAAATGAAAAAGGGCCACGTCCAGACAATCCGGAGAAGCGGCCCTTGTAATTCTTACCAGAAAGCTCCAGAAGCTTAGGCAGCTTTTGAGCTGATAAAGCTCACAGCATCACCGACTGTCTGAATTTTTTCAGCAGCATCATCTGGAATTTCGATATCAAAGGCTTCTTCGAAGGCCATAACCAATTCAACGGTATCCAAAGAATCAGCCCCCAGATCATCAATGAAGCTAGACGCTTCTGTTACTTTGGATTCATCAACACCAAGGTGTTCGACAACAATTTTTTTAACGCGGTCAGCAATATCGCTCATAACTTTTAATTCCTGTGTTTGTTAACTTAATTTTCAGAACGGATGAAACTTAAACGCCCTTATCAATTATTGCAAGAGGCAATTTATATCCTATCCACACCCCTCTATTGATTTTATATAATCAACAATCTCGCCCCAATTCGAAAAGATCGCAGGAACCCCTAACGCCTTCATATCATTGGCTGTTTTTTCGGGATGATGGGCGACGGCCGTTAAACCGATCACATGCATGCCTGCGGCCAATCCCGCCTGAACACCGGTCAGGCTATCCTCGACCACCACACACGACTCGGGCGCTGCGCCCATTTTTTCGGCCGCAAACAGGAACAAATCAGGGTATGGCTTGCCACGTGCCACCTGACTCTTGGTAAAGATTCGCTCTGCACCGAACAGAGGATATAATCCAATCGCCTGCACCGATTGGGTCACGCTTTCCGGCTCCCCATTCGATGCTACACAGGTTTTATAACGTGATGCCAAATACGCAACCGCCTCCGGAGCCCCTTTCACCGGCTCGATTTGCGTGGCCATCCGCTCCAGAAACAACCGCACATAAGACGGCACGAAATGATCCGGAAGAGTGACACCTTCTTGCGCCTCGATGGCGGCTACCACATTGTGCATCCCGCGCCCGGCAAAATGCGTCATACAATATTCGAAATCATAGTGCGGATATCCCAGATCGGCCAGAACATCGGCGACAGCACGATTGTGCACCGCTTCGGAATCAGTCAAGGTGCCATCACAATCAAAAATAATCAGTTCCGGAGTGATGTGAGGGGGGATGTGAGGGGCGATGTGAACGGTCATTCGTCTATCCTTATAATAGGGGCTGGTTTCTGCGTGACCGATAATTCGGCCAGAACACGGGTTGCAATTGCCCGATATTCCTCTGCTTGCGGGCTATCTGGTTCGGCCACCACAATCGGCGTTCCGGCATCCGATAATTCACGGATACGGCGATGCAAGGGAATATCGCCCAAGACAGGCACGCCCAATTTTTCCGCTTCGGCTTTTGCGCCACCTGCCCCAAAAATATCCTCGCGGTGGCCACAATTCGGACAGCAATAGGTCGACATATTCTCGATAATTCCCAAAATCGGAACAGACACTTTCTGGAACAAATCCAATCCCTTGCGCGCATCAATCAAGGCAATATCCTGTGGGGTTGATACCACGACGCCCCCCGATAACGGGACGCGCTGAGCCAAAGTCAGATGAATGTCTCCCGTCCCGGGCGGCAAATCCATCACCAGAATATCCACCCCGCTCCAATTCACATCACGGATCATTTGTAACAAGGCCGATTGCACCATTGGCCCGCGCCAGATCATCGCGGCCTGTTCCTCTACCAAGAATCCCATCGACATGGATTTGATCCCCTGTGCCAAGATCGGTTCCAGTTTTCCGCCATTTTCGTCAGGGACAACTTTGCGATCGGGCACGCCCAATAAGCGCGGCACAGATGGCCCATAAATATCCGCATCCAGAAGCCCGACGCGTTTTCCCAAAGACGATAGCGCCAGAGCCAGATTGACCGCCACCGTTGACTTTCCGACCCCACCTTTGCCGGACGCCACCGCAATCACAACCGGAGGCAATCCCAAATCCTGAGGAGCTTTCGAAGGGGCAGTCGAGGGAGATTTTGGAGCAGTTTGAGAAGGACTATCCAACGAAGATGGACGCGTTTCGCCCGTTGGAATGACCATCACGTTGCGGATGCCCGCCACCGTGGCCGCCGCTTTTTCGATCTGGTGGAATCTCTCTGCAATATCCGGTGCATCGGCGGTGACCACCACGACAATCATCGCCTGCCCGTCTGCTGTGACTCGAATATCATCTATCCGCAACGAATTCCCTAGAAACGGCGCAATCCGTTGACGGAGAACAAGTGGGACATCCTCCGTATTTTTGCGCTTAAAAAACGAAAACATGGCGTAACTCCACTTTTACTTTGGGTGTAACTTTAAAATTTTGGTTGGTTCTAGTTGTTTTTAGCCGGAAAAAAGCTAAAGTCTAGAGATAATAATTTTAAGGATCAAAAATGACTTGGAATAATGATAACGATCAACGCCCCAATCCTTGGGGAAAACCTCAGGGCCATCAAGACGGACATCAGGGAAGAGAAAGAAAACCATCACAGCGCCCATCGGGTGATGATATGGATTTTGATGCCCTTTGGCGCAAAGTAAAGACTCTGTTTGACGATAATATTTCGTCCAGGGGATCTAGTGGATCAGGAGGCTCGGGGGGCCCGGCCCACCCGGGACGATATCTAGCAATGGGTGGCGTTGCGATTGCTGCTTTGTGGTTATTAAGTGGCCTTTATTTTGTCCAGCCAAACCAAAATGGCGTTGTTCTGACCTTTGGCAAATATACGCGAACAGACGAGATTCCCGGACCAAAATGGAAAATGCCTTGGCCTATTCAATCTGTTAATGTTGTCGATGTTACAACTGAACGGCGCATCCAGATTGGCTATACCGCAGATGATTCAGGCTATAGCAACGCGAATAACAACTCTCATCAGGAAAGCCTGATGCTGACAGGAGATGAAAACATTGTTGATATCAACTTTGTTGTATTGTGGCGCGTGGGCAATGCGAAGGATTTTCTATACTCTGTCCGTGATCCGGAAGATACCATCGCAATGGTTGCCGCCAGCACAATGCGCGAGATTATTGGCCAAACCAATATCCAACCGGCCCTTACAGATGCGCGAACAAAGATCCAAAGCGATGCGCGGGCCCTGATGCAAAAATTGCTCGATGAATATCATACCGGTGTTATTATCAACAATGTTCAGTTACAGAAAGTTGACCCGCCTGCAGCTGTTGTTGATGCCTTTAACGATGTTCAGCGTGCCAGACAGAAAAAAGAAGAATTAAAGAATCTGGCCGAGGCCTATCGCAACGATATCATCCCCCGTGCCAAAGGGGAGGCAGAGAAAATGCGCCAGGCGGCAAGTGCTTATAAACAACAAATTGTAAGCCAGGCAACAGGGGATGCTAGCCGTTTCAATTCCATCTTTGCTGCCTATAAAAATGCCCCGGCAGTCACATCAGAACGGATGTACCTTGAAACCATGGAAGACATTCTTAAAAATACAAAGACGGTTATCCTTGGAAATAAAGACAGCAACGTCCTCCCTTATCTTCCCCTGAATGAATTAAAAAAGGAAAGCAAATAATGAACGAAGGTAAACTTGTCTCTTTGGCAATCACAGCAATTGTTGTTTTTATTTTCTTTTCAACATCTGTCTTCACAGTCCAAGAAAATCAACAAGTTCTGGTTATGCGTTTTGGAAATCCAAAAGACCAGATTGCAGAACCCGGCCTGCATTTCAAACTGTCTGTCCTTGATCAAACACGCGTGTTTGAAAAACGAATTCTGAATGTTGACCCTCCATCGGAAGAAGTCCTCCTTGCAGACCAAAAACGTCTTCTGGTTGATTCCTTTGCCCGGTATAAGATTGTTGATATTCTGAAGTTTTTTCAAACTTTAAATACAGAAGCCGGAGCCCAAACCCGTCTCCACACAATTATCAACTCGGCTGTCCGGAGCGCGATGGGGAAAGCAACGCTGCAAAATATTCTTTCGACAAAACGTGATGCCCTGATGGAAGACATTCAGGAAACCGTCAATGTCGAAGCAAAACGTTTTGGAATTGAAGTTGTTGACGTGCGCATTGTTCGGGCGGATTTACCCGAACAGGTTACACAAGCAACCTTTGACAGGATGAGATCTGAACGCGCGCGTGAGGCACAGGAAGCAAGGGCAGAAGGAGAACAGTTGTCCCTTGAGATTAAATCAAAAGCAGATAAAGAGCGCACAATTCTTTTGGCAGAAGCCCAGCGCGATGCTGAAACCCTTCGCGGAGAAGGGGATAAAACCGCCATCGAAATTTACGGTAAAGCCTTTAGCCAGGATCCAAAATTCTACGCCTTCTATCGCTCTCTTGAGGCGTACAAGAAATCGCTCGCGAATGGAGAGACCACCCTCCTTCTTTCACCCGATAGCGACTTCCTGGAATATTTTAAAACGAAACTAAAATAAAAACGTCCAGGAATCTTTGGCACCAAGGGCCTGATTTTTTAATCTCTCACACAGATCATCTCTCTATTTATCGGAGAGATGATCAATTATAAACAATGTCTTGTTTTGAATTGGAATTGCTTTAGGCCACCTCTCAAAGCCCTTATCGTCATACCAGCGGAAGCTGGTATCTCTTTGATTTCAAAAGATTCAAGATTCCGGCTTTCGCCGGAATGACGGGTTTTTAGAAGTGACCTTTAATTGATGCAAAGCGAAAAGCTCTTGTCTCGTTCTCTTTCCGTTGCCTCTTTTTCAAACAAGTACGGCCCAAGAGAGAATAAATTAAGACAGAATAAATAAGGAATGGTGCCCCTGGTCGGACTCGAACCAACACGAGTTTCCCCACTTGATTTTGAGTCAAGCGCGTCTACCAATTTCGCCACAGGGGCACACCAAAAAGTCATTTATGACTTGCCTTAGCGAATGAGAAGATACAGATTGTACAAAGATAATCAAGTCTTTTTTATACAGGTTTTTATAGGATGACCGCTCCCCTCCTTCTCTCCCTTCGAAAATATATAATTTCAAGCTTTCCCACTGATAAAATTGCTTTATGCATTGCGCTTGTCTCGGTTTTATCGCTTGCGGCAGCGTTTACCGCCCAATATGGTTTTGGGCTGCGCCCGTGCGACCTATGTCTGCTGCAGCGAATTCCGTTCGGTGTTACTATCGCTTTAGGGGCAATTGGCTTTTTTGCAAAACAGACCAGTCGCCCGATGATTACTTTGGCTGGATTTTTCTTTCTAATCAACGCGATAATTGCCGCCTATCATTCCGGGGTTGAGCGCAAATGGTGGGCCGGACTCAGCGGCTGTTCGACGCCTGATATGTCTGGGTCTATCGAAGAATTAATGAAACGGATTGAAGACACAGATGTTGTCCGTTGCGATGAAATTCCTTGGAGCCTTTTCGGACTGTCCATGGCAAATTACAATGTTTTTTTCTGCCTGGGCTTGGCCATTGGATGCTGGGCATACATCATTCTCTTAAGAAAAAACAAATTATAAGTAGATATTTTTAACAAAATATTGACATAATTAAAAAATAACTATACCCTCTCTTCAAGAAATAGAAAGAGGGGCACATGCAAAAAAAACGACAAATTGATAAGGGAGATATCATCACTGATCTTTTGGGATCAAAGGGTTATGCTGAGGTTAACTCTCCTGATTCCTTGGCTGCAAATCTGGATGTGCTTCTTCGTATTCCAACTCTTACGGCCAAAGAGTTGGCTATCGCTCTTTATCATTCTACAAAAGGGGCCTTAAATGGTCGCTATGGTGAAAACCAGAAACCTGCACTTGATGTTATAAAAAGCCATGTGCAAACTTGGACTGATTGCGCTCTCAGGAAAAAAGAGTATACGGGCTATACAATAGCGCACATGCTGGATGGATTTGCTCATTTAAACCTTCGCCCACCGGAACGATTTGTTTCGTTTGCTTTAGAAAAAGCCAAAAACTTAATATCTGGTTTCAATGCAGATGACATAGTATTTTTTTCGCACGCTGTCGCGCATCTCGGTATTTTACCTGACAAAAAATTATTAATCGCAATGGGGGATAGGATTCGTAGTTCTCGGAGCTCTTTTTCCCCTCACCAATTGCACTCTCTTATGCGATCATTGGCGGTGCTTGATTGCTTATCTGTGCATCACCATGTCTCAAAACGATATTCTTTTGGTTCGTTATTTTCAGAGCTATTAAATGATGGCAGCATAAGAGCAAAAATTGCGTCCGTAACGGATGCTGATTGTAAAGCGATGTTATCAGATGCCATTTTGTGGTTCAAAGGAAGCACTCCATATGCGCGTCCTTCTGAGTCTGATACTTCATCACTTTTTGAAAGTGATATGGCTGACGAATTAAGGGAATCTGGTGCTCGTGTAAACAATGGAGTTTCGATCCAAACCCCTAATCATATTGTAGATCTGTCTGCCACATTTGGACAGGCCACATTTTTTGTGGAGTGTGATGGTCCTACCCATTTTGTGCACGGGGCAGATGATCATAAAGTTTATTTAAATGGTTCCACAATTTTTCAAACGGCTCTTATCCGAAAAGGAAATCCCGATAAAAGCCTTGTGCGTATTCCAATAGATGTTTGTTATCCAAAACGTGGAGATCGAGATTTTTGGGATAGTTTCCTTCTGGCGGCAAGTGAAGCGCAGGTTGGGGCCTATTGCCTTAGTCCTAATGGAAAACTTCTTCCTGTCTGTGATGGTTATGCCCCTCCCGCAGGCTATGCTTGAAATAGCCACATCAGAATGCTAGAGATTCTGAAACAGGAGCAATTCAGGTGAGAATCTTATATGTCGGAAATTCGGGGGGATTGGAAAATACAGCAAGATTTTATCTCTTTCCACCCCGCCTCATCAACGGATTTATAAGGAACGGTCATCAGGTTCAAGTCTTTAACGACAAAGATGTTGCCAGGCTATCGAACCCCTTCCGATCCAGTCGCTTGGGGCTCGCCAAAACAAACGCATTGTTACTGAACCATTGCCGTGAGTATATGCCTGAATTGGTTATTTTGGCGCATTGCCAGTTCATAGAAAACGAGACTGTTTCGGAAATCAGAAAAATATGTCCCCATGTCAAAGTGATTCACCTCAATGTTGATCCGTTATCAGACAGAGAGAATTGTGCCCGCATTCAAAACAGGGTCGGATCTGTGGACGGTATTTTCATCACAACAGCTGGTCAAGCTCTTCAACCATTTTCCAACACATTTACCTTCGCAGCTTTTATTCCAAACCTTGTAGATTTATCGATTGATACAGGGAAAGCCTTTGAAACAAAAGAATTTACCACAGATTTATTCTTTGCAGCCGGAGCGATGAGAGAAGACGACCATCGCAAAGATCTTGTTTTAAAACTCTTACAGAAAACATCTGGCTTATCCATCGATATTTATGGGGCCGGAATTAATGACCGAAAAATTTTCGGGATGGCTTATATCAATAAATTAGCCTCTGCAAAAATGGGGCTTGTTATTAACAAGACAGAAGATTATTACCTGTATGCATCGGATAGAATGTCCCAATATATGGCAAACGGACTCCTTGTATTTGCACATACCAAACCACGGTATACGGACCTATTCCATGCAGATGAATTTATCAGTTATGAAACCGTCGATGATTTGATTGAAAAAGTGAATTATTATCATACCCATGATGAAGAGCGGATTACGATCGCAAAAAAAGGGTATGAGAAAATTCATGAAATTTTTCACAACCAACTGGTCGCAGACTATGTCATAGATACAGTTTTTCACCGTAAAACCAGATCCTATCCATGGCCGTCAGAGCAATATAAAGGCGGATACACATGAGGAAAAACAGTTATAAGATAGCCTTAGTTGATTGTACAAAAAGCATTTATAACGAAGAAATATCTTCTGGAATGGCCCTTGGGGGGATTGAGCGATGTATTATTTCTCTGTCTCGGGCTCTATCTAACAAAGGTCATGACGTTCAAGTATTTGCACATGAACAATCCGAAAGTCATCATAACAATATCCGATGGGTTTCTAAATCACACCCAACCCCTTTCAAAGCAGATATTGTAATTGCCTGTAATGATCCAAAACTTTTTGATCTTTATGCTACAAACTCTAATCACTCCGGGTTTCAGGCATTTCTATGGCACCATAATCCCGTGGGTTTTTGGAAAACCCTCCGGAAAGGACGCCTTCTCCCTCTGTTAAAATGGAACCCAACGCATATTCTTTTAGGGACGGATCATCTTCTAACTTATCCAAAGTGCCTGTCGTTTCAGAAGAAAATGATTATTGAACACGGGATTGAAGATAGTATTCTGGATTTTTCCCGGTCCTTGTCCGACTCTTCTCCACGACCACCTCATGCGGCCTTTATCTCTCAAGCCTATAGAGGACTAGAAAATGTCATTGATCTTTGGAAGAAATATGTCTTTCCAGAATTTCCAAGCGCCAAATTATTTATCTACAGCACCTATCCCGCTAAAGATAATAGTCTTGAATCATTTGGCATTACAATTCAAGGAAGATTGCCACGTCAGGATCTCCTCAACGAACTTTCAACAAAAAGAATAACACTTATCCCAGGACATGAAGATGAAACCTTTTGTTTATCGGCCATTGAAAGCCAATGTCTGGGGCTCCCTGTTATCTCATTCGGAATTGGGGCACTGAAAGAACGTATTCAAAATCAAGATGACGGTTTTTTGGTCAGCAGTGAAAAAGATTTTGCTGAAAAAATACTACTCCTCCTAAAAAACGATGATGTCTGGTTAAGAATGAGTCAAAAAGCAAAAGAACATAACCTTACAGCCGCATGGTCTTATAAAGCAACACTCTGGGAATCTCTCTTTGAGGATAATAATAATGATCAGGAATAGTCTTCTTACTCTCCAGATAGAACCTGTCCAAAAATTATATCAGGAAAATCGATCCTTATTCTTATCATCTCTTTTTATTCCTGTGATTGCACCATTATTTTTTTATTGTCCTACATCAATTTTACGCACACTATTCTATATCTCTATTCCATTTCTTGTTACATTAGTGATCAAGAACAAACAGGCCATTTGGGGCCTGTTGTCGCAGGATAAAATAACATGGGGGGTCTTGGCTTTATTTTCCGTGTACATGAGCACCTCTGTCCTCTGGTCATCGGATGCCGAGATTTCTCGTTATTTTTCAAAAGGAAAATTATCTCTTATTCTCGGCCTGACGACGATTTCAACTTTTTATATCTCGTATCGATTTCCAAAATTTTCTGACATTCTAAAAAATTCCTATATTTTGGGGGCAACATCATCCGCTATTATCCTCATCATTCATTATCTTTTAACCCATGGATTTTCTCTCCCCACAGAGAGATTGGAAGGCCTTGGAAGAGCCACAAACCCTGTTCAGGCATCGCTCCTTTACGGGCTGGCAGTGATTGCAATCATTTTTGGGAAACTTCCATTCCAGCATACCCGTCGGCAAGTTTATATTCTAAAAATGGCAATGATACTGCCCTCTCTTGTTATTATTTTGATGACTCAATCAAGAGGTCCCTTTCTTGCTCTTCTCCTCACTCTTGTGATCATTTTTATTCTTCAATCGCGAAATAGGATTAAAGCTTTTTCATGCGGCCTGATTGCGATTATACTGGTGTCTGTTTCTGTTTATGGGGCTTTTAAAAACACAGATATTCTAAACCGGAAAACGACAGGCCGTTTTCAAATCTGGCAAACAGCAATCAGCCAAATCAAAGAGCACCCAATCATTGGCCATGGTCTTGCGACCAATAACCGTTACCATTATACAAAAGATGATGGAACTGTGATGGAGGCGAGCCATATCCACAGCCTATACCTTAGCACCGCCTTCCAAGGGGGCCTTATCGGCCTTGGGCTTTTGATCTGGATCTATTATTTATTCGCCATAAAATACATAGACCTTATTCGAAAGAAGGTGATGGATCACATGTGGATTGGTGGCTGGGTTTTGATGGGCGCAGCATTCGGGATTGCGGACTTTGGGGGAATCGTGATCAACCTCAGCACTGAATGGCTGGTTTTCTGGTGGCCCATCGGACTTCTATGGGGGCAAATGGCACGCAGACCTTAAGGCTTTAGGCGATACCACAGTGCCCCGAAAAATTCGGGCTCTGCGGCACAGTCGATTCCATTATGAAGGCCTGAGCACAGTTTTCTGTCCCCCTCCCTGCGCAATTGAACAGAGGAACAAGAACATAACGATTCCCCTTGTCTTTTTGTTCTTGAGCGGCAGAAGTGATGAGGCCCTCAATTTTTTCTTTCGCACCCTCATCTCCATCCAAGAAGACAAAGAGAGCTTGATACAATTCAGATTTTTGGGCTGCAAGCATCTCGTTTATAAGAGCACGATCACGAGCTTCCGCCAATGAAACTATCTGCCCTGGATCCAATTTTTCAAGAATGACACCAAGAATAGAAGGAGCCTCATCAAACTCAAAAATAGTCTCCCACTGACCTGCTTCAGACATCATTGAAATCCAGTTTTCCGGCTTAAGGTGCGCTGCCAGAGCCCCATTTAAAGGGGTGCTATTGTCTAGAAGAAAATTCGTTAATAAATTTTGCTCTGATAGTTCCTGTGCAATATCCTCAGATGGCACCCCCTCTAAGAAAGCATTTATTCTATCATTGATCGAACCATCCTCTTCTTTGATCCAAGGACTCCAGCAAATTACCGTGCGAAGAAGGGTCTTTTTAAAAACATCCAGATAGGCTCCCGCAGAAACGGCCTCAATATCCTTGCGTAAAATCGGAATCGCACCGAATTTACCATTTAGTATTGCCAACTGGATTAAAGATTCAAGATTTGCTTTTTTCTCAGCCTGATTATGGTGCGCCAAAACCTCATTTACACGGTCAGAAAGGGTTGGTAAATCAGAAAAGATGAGGGGATCTCTTATTTCATTTTCGAGTAACTCTTTATAATCATCACCCAAAAAAACCCGCATATAACGGATATGTTCTGGGGTCAGGAAACTGATAATATGTTGAAAAGGAGTGATCCCACCTACCTCGTAGGAATAAAAAAATTCCATACGGTCTTCATCAGACCCAAGAGTCAGAAGAAAATCTCTTAAGTCCTGTGCACTACCAGGACCCTCTTTAGGAAACTTCTGATAAAAGGCTTTGTGAGCAGACAGCAATTTGCGTTCGGCCCAAAATTCGAAAACGCGCGCCAGGCCAAGAATCATATCATTCTCCTAACAATTATTAATTTGGGGATGGTTTAACATAGAAATGATTTAATTGTCAATAATTATGACTACTTTGTCTCATTCCTAATGAAAAACCAGGTTCGTACCTGGATACCCTCAATCAATAATATAACAGATATCGATTACTTCAATTGACTCAACGCGCCCTTCCAGACGAACATCAACAACATCGCCAACCCGCGCTTTCATCAAAGCGCGCCCGACAGGGGACACCCAATTGACCTTTCCTTTATCCATATCGGCCTCATCTACCCCGACCAGTTTTATCGTCAGTTCTGTACTATCTTCGCGAAGATAGGTCACTGTTGCTCCAAAAAAAACCTGTTCGATCCCCTGCTGTTGCCGTGGATCAACAACTTCTGCATCTTCTGTCCTCTTCATCAAATACCGAACACGGCGATCAATTTCGCGCAATTTCTTTTTGTTATAAAGATAATCTCCGTTTTCGGATCTATCCCCATTTCCAGCTGCCCAAGAGACAATCTCCACAATTTTAGGACGTTCGCGATGTAACAAATGGAACAATTCATCCTGAAGGGATTTGAGCCCGACAGGAGTCATAAGGTTTTTTAATCCTGGCGGCAGGGGCAAAGGCTCATCCAAAAGATCTTCAAAAGAATCATTTTCTGGATCATTTCCATCTGTATCTTTGGTAAACGCTTTGCTCATTTCTGTAGAATATTATAAATTTTCTGGCATTTCCAATGTTTTTCAGGCATTTTCGCCCCATGGAACAAAACAGATTAACAGAAATTGAAATGGCCCTATCAAACCAGGCCAAAGAAATTCAGGATTTGAGTGATATTGTCTACCAACAGGGGAAAGAAATAGCACGTCTTAACCGCCAATTGGAAACAACCAAACAGCAATTGATCGATATTGAATCAGGCACCAAAGACGCTAAATCAGAAATCGGTTTGTCTGGCTTGGAAATTGCGGTTCTTAATAAGCCGCCACACTATTAAATACATGTAAATATATGGCACTGAACCCATAATGCAGAGTGACCTTCCCTTCTCAACACCTGTTTTTCTGGCACCGATGTCAGGAGTGACAGACCTTCCAATGCGCCGTCTGGTGAAACGATACGGAGCAGGAATGGTTTTCTCCGAAATGATTGCTTCACGTATGATGGTCAATGAAATGCGCCACGAACAACGCCATAGAACAAATTATGTTGATGAGTTCCCACTCGCTGCGCAAATTGCAGGATGTGAGCCCGATGTCATGGCAGAGGCCGCGCAATTAAATGAAGCGCGGGGAGCCTCGATGATCGATATTAATTTTGGTTGCCCTGTTAAAAAGGTTGTCAATGCGATGGCAGGATCTGCCTTGATGCGGAATATTCCACTTGCTGCACAAATTATGGAATCAGTTGTCAAAGCCGTTCAGATTCCTGTCAGTATCAAAATGAGATTGGGATGGGACCATACATCAATCAATGCCCCGATCCTTGCCCGCATTGCCGAAGGTATCGGAATACGGATGATTACCGTCCATGGCCGGACACGGTGTCAATTATATGATGGCGAAGCGGATTGGGCCGCTGTCCGCGCGGTCAAAGAGGCTGTTCATATCCCTGTGATTGTAAATGGAGACATTAAAACCTATGAAGATGCACAGATAGCCCGTGAAAAGTCAGGTGCAGATGGCGTCATGATCGGGCGGGCTGCCAATGGAAGACCATGGGCCCTTGGCCAGATTATACACAACATCCCACCCCCGCCAGAGGCTGAAATCAGGTCTGTTATCATTGAACACTATGATTCTCTCTTGAGCCATTACGGAGCCACTCAAGGTCTTAGAATTGCGCGGAAACATCTGAGATGGTATTTTGAAAATATTGGGTATCCCGCAGATTATTTAAGTCAAATTTATACCTCAACAGACCCAACCGAGGTTCATCAGCTTTTAGACACCCTTCCTGTATTTTCAGAAAAACAATCTATTCAGCAATAGACTTTCATCTAATAATCTTTAAGATATGGATGATTGGAGAAAAAAATGGAATCAGTCGATATTCTTAAAAATGTTGTCGATCTTAGCATGAGCTCTGTTGAGGTCAGTGTTTCAACGGCAAATATCTTATCCGGAACACGAGATGTACAAAATGCCTCCAGCTCAATGGCCAGCGCGACAGAAGAACTTGCGGCCTCTATCAGCGAAATAGAAGTTTCAGCCAACAGAACGATGGATGCGGTTACATTATCCACCCAACTGACAAATGATGGATTGGGCGAGGTTAGCGATTTAAAGATAAATATTGAAAACACAGGCCGCGAATTCGAAACCGTTGCGATCAAAACAATTGATCTCCAGAATGTTGTCAGCAATCTGGGGAAAGTTGTTGACCTGATTGCAAAAATTGCCGGACAAACAAATCTCCTTGCCCTTAATGCAACAATAGAGGCTGCAAGAGCCGGAGAGCAAGGTCGTGGCTTTGCTGTCGTCGCAAGCGAAGTCAAAAACCTTTCCAAACAAACCAGCGAAGCGACAGATACTATTCGTACACAAATCGCGCAATTGAATGCGTCCTTTGCCGATGTTCTGGGGTCTGTTTCAAAATCAAAAGAAACCATACAAGGCGTTATCACGCGTGCAGAAAAAGTGAGCCATGATTTCGAAAGGATAAACAGTAACTCTGTTTCAATTTCAGATCAGGTCAGTGAATTGGCTGATATCATTTCACAACAAAAAGTGGCGGTTCAATTACTTGCCGAAAACATGTCGATTGTAAAAGATAAAGGAGAACTTAATCTGAAATCTGTTGAGGTCCTAGCCGATCAAACAGATAAAAGTGTTCAGCTGATTGAAAACTGGCGATCAAAACTTTCCGACGAGGATATTGAAAACAAAGTCATTTATCTTGCCCAGGCCGACCATCTTTTGTGGAAAAAAAGATTGCTGGATATGGCTGTTGGACGATCAAATCTCAAAGCGAAAGACTTGACAGAT
Organism: Alphaproteobacteria bacterium; assembly: GCA_016794145.1. Lineage (GTDB taxonomy): Bacteria > Pseudomonadota > Alphaproteobacteria > Micavibrionales > Micavibrionaceae > UBA1573. The sequence continues at coordinate 84,338 of JAEUKP010000008.1, forward strand.
CATACTTTGTGCCGATTAGGAAAATGGTATTATCAGTTATCAGACGCCCGGATCAAAAATTCTGTCTCTTTTATAAACATTGAAGCCCCGCATCAAAAAGTTCACCAATATGGAATCGAGGCTGCAAAACTTTTTGAAGCCAACCAAATTGAAAAGGGAATGGAATTCTACAAACAGCTGGATACTGCCTCTGCAGATGTTATCCGTTGTCTTGAGAGTGTCATCATTGAAATCAAAAAATCTTCTGAAACATAGGCTCCAGAATACAGGCTCCAGAAGGGATATAAATAAAAAATGATCAAAATTACATATAGAAATGGTCATGAAACCGTCTCAGATGACTGGCAGATAACGGACCCTCTCCCTGATGGCTTGTTCTGGATGGACATGGTCGCACCAACAGCAGATGAACATCTCGCCGTCGAAAAAAGACTCAGTATTGAAATCCCATCCAAAACAGAGGTCTGGAAAAATAATGTTCTAAATCGCCTGTATGTCGAAGAAGATGTTGCCTATATGACAGCATCATTGATTTCAAAATCTGACAGCCCGTATCCAACAACATCGGCTGTCACTTTTATCATGGCAAAACAATTTATGTTGACAGTCCATGACATTTCGCCAACCTCTTTCAAGAATTTTTCAAGCCGACTGCTGCGCCCTCACGAAAAATTTCATACATCAGCGCATCTTTTGACGGGCCTCTTCGAAGAAATCATCAGCCGCGTTGCGTTTAACTCTGAATTGGTTGTTTCTTCGCTCGATGAAGTTTCTCATGATGTTTTCGGCGTCAATGTTCTGGATAAGCGGGTTAAAAAATCGAGCGAGTTTTTAAAACGCGCGATTAAAAAACTGGGGGGCGCGGCTGACCTCAACTCACAAATCAGCGATAGTTTGCATAGCATAAATCGCTTACTTGTTTTCTTAAAACAAATTGCATGCACTGAACAAGCAACAATTTCTGCGATTGATCTGGCTATATCGGATACACAAGCTTTAAAGGCACAATGTGCTTTTTTATCAGATAAAATTACTTTCCTTCTGGATGCAACACTTGGTTTAATTAACGTTGAACAGAACGTAATTATCAAGATCTTTTCGGTTGTTGCTGTCTTTTTCCTTCCACCGACCATGGTATCAAGCATCTATGGAATGAATTTTCATCATATGCCGGAACTGGACTGGATTGGCGGTTATCCAATGGCTTTGGGGATTATGGCTCTGTGCGCGATTATTCCGTATATTTACTTTCGTAAAAAAGGATGGTTATAACAATCTATGACAAAAGCATCTTTACATTATACAGACAAAATAGCCGCCTACATGTCCAATATACTGGCCGAGGCAACCATTCCCGAATTGCCGAACCATTATCGTGGAAAAGTCCGTGATTGTTATGATCTCCCTGACGAAACGCGAGTTATTATCACATCAGACCGTATTTCGGCGTTTGACCGTATTCTGACCACCATCCCTCTCAAAGGCCAAGCCTTAACACAAATGGCAAGATACTGGTTTGAACATACATCCGATATTTGTCCGAACCATGTTATATCTTACCCGGATCCGAACGTCGTTATTGGCCGCCGTCTGACAATTATGCCCGTCGAAATTGTGGTGCGTGACTATATGACTGGATCGACGGGGACATCCATCTGGCCGATGTATAAATCCGCTCAACGGGAGATGTATGGATTAAAATTTCCAGATGGTCTACGCGAAAATGAAAAACTGCCTGAAACAATCATTACCCCGACCAGCAAAGCATTTGATGCCGGTCATGATGAACCCTTATCCCCTGCAGATATTCTGTCACAAAAGCTGCTCACAAAAGAAGAATGGGAGACTGTTTCGGGTTACGCGTTAAAGCTTTTTGCGCGTGGGAGAGAAATGGCCGCAAAACAGGGTCTAATTCTGGTTGATACCAAATATGAATTTGGATTTGACGACAAAAAGAATATTATCCTTGCTGATGAAATCCATACGCCCGACAGCAGTCGTTACTGGTTTCTTGAAAGCTATGCAGACCGTTTCGAGAGGGGTGAAAAACCCGAAAGTTTTGATAAGGATTTCGTTCGTAATTGGGTTAATGCACGATGTGATCCGTATAAAGATGAAATTCCTGAAATCCCTGATGATATTCGGATTAAGGCTGCTGAAATCTATATCGGCGCGTTTGAGAAAATCACAGGACTGAATTTTCAGTTCCCGGATACCAAAATGAAGCCGCTCGAGCGAATCAGGTCAATTTTGCTTCCCTATTTGCTTCCCTAAGTGTCATCCAAGCTTGATTGCCGCCTCAGGCAACTCCGGCTAAAGGCTTAGAGCCACAATCCTCGGTTTCCCTCTCCCCCCAGCGAAAAATACCTGGGAGAGAGTCAGGATGGAGACAATGACCTATCATGGAGAATAGGAGCCTCTTTTATACCATGTCGTAAATTGGTTGGGGTCACTATGCATTTTTGATTTACAGAATCCACAACAACCTCACGGACCCCATTGCCTTTGATTGCATCATCCCCTGATGCAACAGCTAGCCAAGGCCCTCCGGCCTCTGGCTTTTTCTTATCAAACCCCATCGGGGTTGCGCTTCCCGAGATGATTGGGGCTGCGCCCAACACATCTGGAGCTATTTCAAAGTTTACCTTCCCACTTTTTAAGGATTTGACCCGACAGACAAAACCTGCATTCTCAGCAAAAGCCGTCTCTGCATCCATTCCTTTTCGTGATTTTTCCATTATGATACCCCCTCTTTCTTCAAATGATTATGGAACAAATAAATTAACGCTATGTAAATTATGCTATTTTAAAGGCAATAATTTTTTGAAAAACGTCTCAATTCTCCGCTATAAGTTCATAAATTCACTCACAAAGCAGAATAAAATGCCCAAAACATTATTTGAAAAAGTCTGGAACTCCCATATCGTCGAAACCTCTGATGATGGAACATGTCTTTTGTATATTGACCGCCATCTTGTCCATGAAGTCACCTCACCACAAGCCTTCGAAGGTCTTCGCATCTCGGGTCGTAAGGTTCGCCGTCCAGAAAAGACTCTTGCCGTTGCAGATCATAATGTCCCAACAACAAACCGCCACCTTGGGATTTCCGACCCTGAAAGTAAATTACAGATTGAAACGCTTGAAAACAATGTCAAAGAATTCGGAATTACTTATTTTGGAATGAATGATGCACGTCAGGGAATTGTCCATATCATCGGCCCTGAGCAAGGGTTTACACAACCCGGAATGACCATCGTATGCGGTGACAGCCATACATCAACTCACGGAGCATTCGGAGCCCTTGCCTTCGGGATAGGAACCTCAGAAGTTGAACATGTTTTAGCGACACAGACTCTTATTCAGAAACCTGCAAAAACAATGCGGATCACGATCAACGGAACCCTATCTCTTGGAGTCACGGCAAAAGATGTTGTTCTGCATATTATCGGGGTCATTGGAACATCTGGTGGAACAGGTTACGTGATCGAATATGCAGGTGATGTGATTCGCGACCTATCCATGGAAGGCCGTATGACAATCTGTAACATGACGATTGAAGGCGGAGCGCGCGCGGGCCTGATTGCGCCAGACCATAAAACATTTGCTTATCTAAAAGACCGCCCAATGGCACCGACTGGAGAAAAATGGGATAAAGCTGTTGGTTGGTGGAAATCACTACCAACAGATGATGGTGCTCTGTTTGATAAAGAAATTTCGATCAAAGCCGAAGACATTGCCCCATCTGTTACCTGGGGAACATCACCGCAAGATGTATTACCAATCACAGGTACAATTCCGAACCCTGATGATGAAACCGATTCTCATAAGAAGACAGCGATTATCCGTGCACTTGATTATATGGGGTTAACCCCTGGAACAAAGCTAACCGACATTGCAATCGACAAGGTTTTTATCGGATCCTGTACGAATGGGCGTATAGAGGATATTCGGGAAGCGTCTGCTGTTGCAAAAGGAAAAAAAGTAGCAACAGGTGTACAGGCAATGATCGTTCCGGGCTCTGGCCTGGTCAAAGCACAGGCAGAAGCAGAGGGACTTGATCAAATTTTACGTGCTGCGGGATTCGAATGGCGGGATCCTGGTTGCTCCTTGTGCTTGGGAATGAACGAGGATAAGCTGAAAGCTGGTGAACGTTGCGCCTCAACTTCTAATCGGAACTTTGAGGGACGCCAAGGCCGGGGGGCCCGGACCCACCTCCTGTCCCCTGCAATGGCTGCCGCCGCAGCCATTACAGGCAGATTAACAGATATAAGAAAAATGTAAGACATATGAAGAGGGATAGTAAGTGCCACAGGATTTAACATCAGAATGGAAGCAGATGCCTCAGACTCCAGGATACAAATTTTATGAATTGACAGGTGCTGCTAAGGAAATAGCAAAATCTGCATTTAATGGGACGCAAATTAATTTGACTGCTATTCAGTCGACAGGCCTTTATCATCCAGCGATTCAAATCTATCTCGAAGAAGATGAAAAGTTTGTGGCGTATTTAATCTATCCAACGCTTTATAAGTCAGGTTTTTCTCCTGATGCGATTTATGCCTGTGTTCCTGTTGACTATAGATCTGCTCACACCCCTGTTGAAGCAGCGATCGAAATAACGGATCAAGAAAGGATCGCCGTCCTTATGCAAATTTTATTTGCAAATGATCACTCAACACCTCAGAAAATTGAAATTCACGAACGCCGCCTTGTTAATCTCCCCGAAGACTTCTCACCTCGAACCCATCTTTTTTTCCCCTCACCAGGATTTGCTTAAATCTCTTTTTTGACGTATCCTTGATCGAAAAGGAAAAAATATGTCACTTCTGTCCCCATTTCAAAAGTCTAAAAAATTTACAGATCCTGATGAGGCCATGAAAGCCATTCAGGATATCTATGCCGAATCTCGTGAAAAACTTCTTGCAGGCTTTTCTGCTTTTTCCAAAACATCAGCCCCCCAACAAGGCCGGATTTCTGCCTGTTATCCTTATATAAGAATTACAGTTGACAACGCAAAACGAGTGGATAGTCGATTATCCTATGGTTTTGTTTCCCGCCCGGGAACTTACTCAACAACGCTCACACGACCTGATATATTTGATCATTATTACAAAGATCAAATTGCACTTCTCATCAAAAATCATAATACGCCTGTTGAGGTAGGCGTAAGCGAAACCCCTATCCCCATTCATTTTATTTTAGGCGAAGATTTCCATCTCGAGGGCGATTTAACCTCTCAACACATGGAATCGTTACCCGATATCTTTGACCTTCCTGATTTGACAATTATGGATGATCAAATTGCGAATGGAAATTATTTTCCATCAGATGGCGAAGACCACCCGTTATCCTTGTTTACAGCACCACGTGTTGATATTTCCTTGCTAAGGTTAAAACATTATACAGCGACCAATGCTGCTCATTTCCAAAATTATGTGATTTTTACAAATTACCAATTCTATATTGATGAATTCATCAAAATCGCACATGACCTTATGGCTCCGACAGATCATGCTGATAAACGCAAGGCAAGCGCCGAGTATTCATCCTTTGTCGAACCTGGAAACAAAATTATCTATAACAAAAATATACAAGGCCATCAGATTGATGCTGCAGGAGACTCTCTCCGGCGGATGCCTCAAATGCCTGCTTATCATTTAAAGCGCCCCGACGGATCTGGCATTACCATGATCAATATCGGGGTTGGCCCATCCAATGCAAAAACAATTACAGACCATATCGCTGTCCTCCGTCCACATGCCTGGATTATGCTGGGGCATTGTGCAGGACTCCGGAATTCACAGAATTTGGGAGACTATTGCCTTGCACATGGGTATTTAAGAGAAGATAATGTTCTCTACCGCGATCTCCATCCCTCTATTCCAATTCCAGCACTCTCAGAAATCCAATTGGCATTGGAAAAAGCAGTTGAGGATGTCACAGGACTTAAAGGATATGATTTAAAAAAAATCATGCGGACAGGAACGATTGCATCGGTTGATGACCGCAATTGGGAACTGCGGCCAAACATCAGGAAGAACGCGCGGCTTAGTCAATCACGCGCGATTGCTCTGGATATGGAATCGGGAACAATTGCTGCGAACGGATTTCGGTTTCGTGTCCCCTATGGGACATTACTATGTGTATCAGACAAACCGTTACATGGAATGTTAAAACTTCCGGGCATGGCCGAAAGCTTTTACCGCCAAAGGGTTGAGCAACATTTACAGGTTGGCTTATTAACGATGCGTCTTCTTCGTGAAATTGGGCCTGACAAACTCCATAGCCGAAAACTTCGGAGCTTCGATGAAGTTGCTTTCCAGTAACGGTAGTTTCTTGGCGGGGTATGTTCTTCTCTCAATAGTTGTTCCCCCCCGTCCTTCAAGGCTTTACAAAAATCATCACGCCAACAATACAGGGCTCTGATATCTATGGATATGACCCTATTCTGGAGCTCAGCGGCGAGATCATCCATTTTTAACAAACTGATTCTCCGTACCCTTGCTTTCCACGGCCCCCTCACTAATTATTCATAATTTTTCTTCCCTACAGTGCCGATTTTAACAAAATTGAAAAAACATTTGTCACCCCTCAAAACTGCCGCTGAATTTCCCCCTCACGGAACTCGTCCAGATAGCATGTTCTTCTCTAATTATTAATTGGAATGTCTATAAGTTTACAAAGCGCGACGCTTGCCTTTATCCCTCTTATCCTTTTTCTATGATTTCTGTAACTGGGCCGGCCTACCAGATTTTAACGCGTTTTTCAGGCGGCAGGTACATTTTGTCGCCCTCTTTAACATCAAAAGCATCATACCATGGGTCTAAATTTCGTACGGTGTTTGCACGAAATTCACTGGGGCTGTGAGGATCTCTTAGCAGATTTTGACGCATGGTTTCCGGAGCGGTATAATCGCGCCACAATTGCGCCCAGGCTAGAAAGAAACGCTGATTTCCTGTAAAGCCATCAAGGACCTGAGCCTTTCCATTTTCCTCTTTGGCGAGGTGCATCTGATAGGCCTCGTACCCGATTGAAAGTCCGCCAAGATCACCGATATTTTCCCCCAGCGTCAAATGGCCATTCACATTCATGCCCTTAATAGGTGAAAAATGATCAAATTGTTCAACCAGAATGTCTGTTCGTTTTTTGAAGTTTTCGCGTGCGACCCCCGTCCACCAGTTGCGCAATGCCCCTGTGCCATCTGATTGACTGCCTTGATCGTCAAATGCATGCCCTAGTTCATGCCCGATTACTGCCCCAATTGAAGCGTAATTGACTGCCGCATCCGCATAAGGGTCGAAAAAAGGAGATTGTAAGATACCTGCAGGAAAAGTGATCGTGTTATTAGACGGATCGTAGCCTGCGTTAATTTCTGAGGCTGGGTAATCCCACTGCCAATCACGGCGTTTTTCGTTCAACTTTTTAAGGGAGTCCTTTTTTTCATACGCGGCTATAGCCTTTAAATTACCGACGATGTCATCTGGTTGTAAGACCAATGACGAATAATCGCGATATTTATTGGGATATCCAATCCGGTTTACAACAGCGTTCAGTTTTGCCAGTGCTTCTTTACGGGTTGGTTCATCCATCCACTCGTTTGCCTCTAACCTACTCTTGAAAGCGGCACGCAGATTATAAACCATCGCATCCATTTTTTTCTTGTAATCGTCGGGGAAAAATCTTTGGACATAGGCACGACCGAGAATTTCTCCTAATTCCTTGCCGATAAGTGCGAGGGCCTGATTTTCAATAGACTGCTGTTCTGGTGTGCCTGACAGACGCACCCCGAAGAAAGCAAAGTTCGCCTCCTGATATTCTTGAGACAGTACAGGGGCGAATGAATTGATATAATGAAAGGCCAGATAAGACTGAAGTGTCTCAACAGGGGTTGCGGCAAACAGTTTTGCAAGCCCCTGAATAGATGTATCAGTCATCAGGACGATTTCTTGTTGATTGGCATAGCCGGCTTCACTCAGATAAGATTTCCATGGAAGCTCCGGCGCATAATTTTGCAATTCATCAATCGTCATCTTGTGATAGGTTTTAACCGGATCGCGTTGTTCGGTCGGTGACCAGTGAATATTCGCAATCTGTTTTTCCAACGCCAGAATGCTGTCTGCACGGTTTTTGCCATCGGGAATTCCAGCGCGATCAAAGATTGATTGTATATAGTCACGATAGGCCTGTTGATGACCATCATATGGGTGACCGGTCAAAGTGTAAAATTCAGCAGCAGGCAAACCCAGCCCTGACTGAATCGCATGCAATACATAACGTTGTGGATTTTTTTCGTCGGTTGCCGGGTGCACAGCAATAAATGATGATACCAGCGGTTTTGCCATCCATTTTGCAGCCTCTTCATGCGTTGACACCTTCAACAAAGCATCTAGGTCATCCTTAATCGGAGATACCCCAAGGGCATTACGTTTTTCTATGTTAACAAAACTTGAATAAAGGGCGTTGAGCTTATACTCGTCACTGGCCTCGCTGAAATTCGCACTTTTGATCGACGCCATCATTTCCGCCAGCTGCGCTTCGGTGCGCAGATAAGCATCAATAAACGAATTCGCATATGGAATACCGGGCGGCGGTGCCGCATGTTTTAACCAGCCTTCATTCACATAGCGATAGAAATCATCGCCCGGCTGTATATTTTTTGATATATTCTGCGTTTCTATACCCCAAGTGCCGAGAACCGGCTTTTTCGAGAGAGCTGCACTATTGTTGCCTGTTAATTCAAATGAAATCTCATATTTGCATGTATCGCCTCGTCTTGCGGCCGCACGCATCTGGTAAACCTGAATTTTGTATGTGCCTCCCTTCGCGGGGCTTGCACCAAATTCGTTGCCGGCAACCGAGCCGATAAAAACGGCCTCATCCGGCTTTCCTGGTTCAAAAACATTCATATAGCACATTCCCTGTTTGGTCGAGAAGAGTATGTGCAATACCTGTCCGTCACTTGCCTTTACACTATAATCCGCACCGTCATAACCTTTTATTACGGATGATATTGTTTTGCCGTGTTCTCCTCTTTTAAACTGAATGCCCCAAGCCTCGGTGTTTGCCAGAGCACTATGAGTGGTCATGACCATAATTATTGCAGTCAACAGTATGAAACGCATGGTTATTTTCTCTCCTTGTTATATTTAGTTCTTAATCATTCACCATCTGATGTCATGGCCATGACATCGGCAAGCGTATGCGATGCAGTATAGATGCATCTGTATTTCTTTTGCCCTTCAGGGCCCTTATCTACCACACCGTTCAAAATTTCCTTACCGTCACTGTCATTTTGAATAACATCGGAATGCTTTATTGCCGTGGCCAGTACGGCATACATTTCAACAACATGTTTTGTACAGGCATCGCGCATCGACTCCTCTAACTGGTTGGTATCTTTTGACTCCAGGAAAGAATGACAGCTACACAAAGCCATAACCAAAAAGATGCAGCTTAAGAATGTGATAAATTTGTGCATTTTTTATCCACGGGAGGACTTACTATCAAGGGGATAACATATTGATAAAAATAAAATTGTCATTTCGAATTTTCTTCCTACCCCCAGTCCTACCCCCAATTTTTGAGGGCGTAAGCGGGAAATAGAAATCAGTATCGAACGTGAGTATAAAGAAAACCCCTTGATTTGCAAGGGGTGTGCGGTTATCTTTGATTGTTGGTGAACGTCACTGAAGGGGAAAATGGCGGAACGGGAGGGATTCGAACCCTCGGTAGTACTTACATACTACGACGGTTTAGCAAACCGTTGCCTTAAGCCTCTCGGCCACCGTTCCTTCGAGTTTAGTATCTTTTCCTGGACTAGGCCTCGCTTTTATATATGCCGGACCACCGTTCCATCAAGACAGACGTTTTACGGGGAAAATTTAAAAAAATCAATGGTTAATCGATTATTCTTTTACATTTAATACTGGTTTTAAAATAACCCGGGCAGAAACAGAAAGACTGACTTCCGTCTCACCTGGTGCAGCAACAGGAGCCGCTGCCAACTGAGCCCCATCCATTTCCATAGATGACTTCATCATCATACGAGGCTCTGGTTGTGGCATATACGCCCCATCAACCGTGACCTCTGTAATTTCATATCCAGATCTCCCAAGAGTCTTTGCAATCAGATCTGCTTTTTTCTGGATTTTTTTCAAGGCACCCACCATTAGTTCATCGCGCCCAGCCTCTGCAACTTCAGTTGATAATACATAATTCAAACCATTCATTACAAACCCCATATCCTGGATCTGTGCGACGCTATCCAAAATTTTCTGGGATTCCTTGGATTGAATATCTAGTGTTTGACTTCCTCTCCAGACAATACGCTTTTTCTGTTCCGCAACAGAAAGAGGGGTTGGGGATGGATTTGGATCATAAGAATAAACATAGTAATTTCCGGTACTGACTTTTACCTCTGGATCAGATTTCAGCAAATCAAGAGCCTTTTTCATCGCCTTATTAATCTCGGCCTGGACCTTACGGGAGTCCTGATGATTGATTTCAATTCGAAGACTTGCGACCAAAAGATCCTGTTCGACCTTTTTCTGATCTGATGCCGTTAAAGTAACAACCGTACCACCTCCCCAAGCGTCTTTTCTATTATCATCTGCAAAGGCAACAGGTGATACACATAGTGATAAAGCATATAACACTGGGATCAGAATATATTTCATGATTGCGACTTTCTTGATTTATTCGTAAATGATTTTGACTTGGACGGAGACTTGGATTTTGGTTGATTTACAGATGATTTACCCCCATGAAGATCCCTTGCCCGCCCTTCAAAGGCCCGCACCATACGGCGAACAAGTTCATTAAAGAAAACACCCATCATTTTTTGAAAAAGCGGATTCTTAAATTCAAAATCAACATAAAAATCAACAACACAGCCGTTGTTCGGGGACTCCATAAAATCCCAAGTATTCGATAAATATTTCAGGGGGCCGTTAATATACTCAACACGAATGGAATGAGGCCTTTGAAAAGAAACACGGCACTTAATCCATTCCCTGAACAACTTATACCCAATTACTAAATTGGCAAACAAGCAGTCTTCATTTTTTTGAATAATATCACATGAAAGGCACCAAGGCAAAAATTCTGGATATTTTTCGACATCCAAAACAAGATCAAACATTTGATCACAAGTGTAAGGAACAGTCCTCTTCTCGGCATGGGTAGGCATAGGGCGTTTTTTCTTTCTGAAGTCGTCTTAGAACCTCATTAAATATACTTTCAGTAACAATATCAACTTTTGATTTGTCTAATGAATCTGGCTTTTGAGCGTTGGCCTGTTTATTTGCCAGAGCCTGAATCCATTCAAATTCAGATTGAGTATACCCGATTTCCGTTTGCGCAAAAGCGGCAATTTCAATGGCAGGGACATAAGCATCTTTTTCATTTCTTTTAATTTTAATCTTGGAAGCTTTATGCGGATAAACAATCATTTCCTGGAGATACGCTGCCGCCAGAGAATAGACATATATTTGCTTATCCTGTGTTGGCCCCGTCCCATCGGAATTGTGGTGAAGATCACAAAGTTTCACAAACGCTGCCAAAGGGTTTGTGGCAATCTGGTTGATGTACTCGAAATAAGGCTGCCCTTTCTTTTTATGAAGCAAACAAACGGCGTCCAGCACATCATCCGGTAGCAACCCTTTCAAGTCCTTTGCAAGATCAAGAGCCGGATTTTCTTCGCCGATGTCATGGAGCAAGGCCACCAAACTGGCCTTCCAGACCTGCTCTTCGGAGCGCAAAATCTCCAGGCCATGTTTCTGGACATATCCGGCAACCGCCATCGGATGGTCCACATAGCATGCCCCATCCGATTTGCGCTCATCCATCGCATGCAGGATATAACACAGCATCAACCCGCATTGTGTTTCATTAATCCGTCCATCTGCTTTTAACTGTTGCAAGGTTGCGATTGTTTCAGGAACGGGAAGCGCAGACGTGGTTTTCACCTCCATTCCTGAGGCAGAAATCTCTATCCGCGAAGTTTTTTCCTCATACGATTTTTTATAACAACCCAAAATCTTTTGAATTTCGGGTTCGTCAAACTGGTGATCAAACGTCTTGTCTTCCCAGAAAGACCGTGGTTTTGTGATATCACGGATATAACATGACTGCTTCAGAAGACTCATACGAATTATACCCTCTCTCCCTTCAGTAATATTATATATCTCTTGCAATTCATTGCGCCGAGCACTCCCTTCCGGGGCCGATTCTGCCAGACACACCTCTTCAAAGGTTGTCGCATTATAAAGACGGATAGCATTTCGCAGGAAGATCATTTGATCATCCCCCGATTCGGGGTGATCAATCATATTGGCTGATAAAAATGCCAAAGCTTGGCGCTGGCGGATATAGCCCTTTTCCAAGGGCTCTTTTAAAAGGTTTAGAATTTTGTCTTTTTCAATCGCCATGGCCGCAAAAAATCTTTGCTGAGAATACCTTCCCACAGCTTTTTTGAAAAGCCGTGCAAGATCCGGAGCCAACTCACACAGCCCCAAAACCTTTACACCAGCAACTTCCCTAGAATGATTAACCATAAAACAAAACCTTAACTGTCACACCTTATATGTGAGTCGGCGAAATTCTGTCAACAAAATTATGGATAATTATGGCGTTATTTCGTGGCGTTAGCCTTTGCCGCCTTTAACTTTTCAAAATCATCGCCCGCATGATGGCTGGAACGGGTCAACGGCGAGGCCGATACCATCAAAAACCCTTTGGCACGGGCCATACGTTCCAACTCCGAAAACTCATCGGGTGCCCAGAAATGCTCAACCGGAGCGTGTTTGGGGGTTGGTTGCAAATACTGCCCCACTGTCAGGAAATCAACGCCTGCCGCCCGTAAATCGTCCATAACCTGTCCGATTTCTTCCTTACTTTCTCCCAATCCGACCATCAAACCGGATTTGGTATAGATATCCGGATCGACCTCTTTCACCCGTTCCAACAGACGAAGCGAGGTAAAATAGCGGGCCCCCGGGCGAACGGTTGGATATAATCGCGGCACAGTTTCCAAATTATGATTAAAAACATCCGGCTTTGCTTTTGCAACGATTTCAACAGCTTCACCCTTGTTTTTAAAGTCAGGTGTTAAGATTTCAATCGTCGTATCCGGAGCTTTAAACCGGATCGCTTCAATCGTTTTCACAAAATGATCCGCCCCCCCATCCGCCAAATCATCCCGATCAACCGACGTAATGACCACGTGTTTCAAACCCATTTTTTCGACCGCAACCCCGATGCGCAAAGGTTCCATTTTGTCCAGTGCGTCCGGTTTTCCGGTCGCCACATTACAAAAGGCACAGGCACGGGTACAGACCTCCCCCATAATCATAAAGGTCGCATGTTTTTTGTTCCAGCATTCGCCGATATTGGGGCAGCCGGCCTCTTCACAGACGGTGGTTAATTTGAACTGTTTGACGATGGCGTGAGTTTCACCGTATGTAGCACCCTGTGGGGCCCGAACCCTAATCCAATCGGGCTTTTGCCCCATTGGACGGTCTGGGTTTTTTTGCTTCTCAGGGTGCCGTTTGGCTTTGTTTAATAAATCCGGGTTATATGTCATGTTATTTCCTTGATCACACACGGGAACATAAGCCGAACAAGAGATCCCGTCAATTTAAAAGGTTAAACCGATAATTCAAGCCAACGGGTTTCAGCCACCTCTTTTTCTTCTTCTGCCTGCGCAATCCGCTCGGAATAGGCATGAAACAAGACCGGATCACGGGTGTATAGCGTTGAATCCTCTAGAATTCTTGATAATTCTTCTATTTCACCCTCCAATGCTTCTATTTTCTGGGGCAGATGATCCAATTCATATTGAAGCTTATAAGATAGTTTAACAGGAGGTTTTGGGAGCGGGGTCAGATTCTTTGCGCCGACCTGTTTACCTACTGACCTCTCGTCTCTTTTGCTGTCTATCAGTCCCTTTATATTGACTTTTTTACCCGCCAAATAATCGCTGTATCCACCAATATATCCTTGAATATCCCCCTCACCCTCAAACGCGAGGATTTTAGAAACGGTCTGGTCTAGAAAATCGCGATCATGCGATACAATAATCAATGTCCCTTTATAATGACTCAAAATCTCCTCAAGAACATCGAGAGTATCCATATCAAGGTCATTTGTTGGCTCATCCAGGATTAAAAATGACTTCGGGTTGGCCAAAACTTTGGCAAGTAACAACCGATTCTTTTGCCCCCCCGATAAAGTGGATACCGGGGCACGCGCATACGCAGGATCAAAAAGAAAGTCTTGTAAATATCCACACACATGCCTCATTTTGCCCATCACATCAATATAATCACCACCCGTTGGGATCAAAGTTGTCCAAAGCGAGTCAGTCAGATTTAATGTACTTCGTGTTTGGTCAAAGTAAGAGAATTCAATTTCTTTATTTCGCTTGACCTTTCCTGCATCAGGTTGCAATTCATCAATCAGTAATTTCAAGAATGTTGATTTTCCTGAGCCGTTTTTTCCCAATATTCCGATCCGATCACCCCGCTGAATCCGAAGCGAGAATTTATCCATGATCGTTTTATCTCCGAAATGTTTATCGACTTTGATAAATTCGGCTACAATTTTCGATGTTCCTGTGACATCAGATGACTCCATTTCAACTTTTGCCATCATGCGGAGAAAAGCCGATTTATCTGCCCTTAACTTTTCACGCGCCTCATGCATTAAAGCCAAACGCCGAACATTCCTTTTGCGGCGCGCTTTAACCCCACGAGATGCCCATTCTACCTCGACCTCTAACATTTTTTCACGATTTTTCAATTCGCGCTCTTCCTGTTCAAGCATAGTGGTCGACCATTCATCAAAGCCTTTGTATCCTGTTGGACAAATCCGCAACCGGCCACGATACAACCAAAATACCTTATCTGAAATATTCTGAAGAAACGCCCGATCATGACTGATGCACATGACAGCACCACGATAAGCTTTCAGGTAATTTTCAAGCCATAAAACAACATCAAGGTCCAAATGATTGGTTGGCTCATCAAGAAGCAAAATATCAGGTTGTTCAATCAACGCACGCGCCAATGCAGCACGGCGTTTTTGGCCTCCGGACAATACATCCATCTGATCATCCAAATTGATCTGCAATGGTTCTGCGACCATCTCCATACGGTATGACCGAGCCTCCTCCCTATTCTCAGGGCTTAAGTCCTCTAAAATAAAATCGCGAACAGTCTGGCCAATTTTGACCGGGACATCCTGTTGTAAATAGCCAATCGTCGTTCCAGACAAGATCCAACGCTCTCCATCGTCAATCTCTTTCAACCCACGAATAATATTCATCAAAGTCGATTTTCCTGCACCGTTCTTACCAACGAGACATGTTTTATCGCCCTCCAATATATGAAAGGTCAGATTTTCAAACAGAGGAACTCCCCCAAAAGTAACCAATGCTTCCTGTACACTGAGCAATACGCGTCCAGCCATTTTGTTTTATTTCCTTACGTGAAGCTTTGTTTTTACTGACTTCTAAATCTTTCGTCCACTTAAAATAAATCTTCCCTGCCCTGGCTTCGTTCTCTGAAGAAGGAAAGATCGTTTTAAAAATGCTTTTAATATCTGTTTTTGAACCCGGGTAAAAAGAGGGTTAGACGTTAAATTTAAATAAAATCACATCCCCATCGGCCACGACATACTCTTTACCCTCTTGGCGGGCTTTGCCGTTTTCTTTGGCACCTTGCTCGCCTTTGCACGTCACATAGTCATCAAAAGCAATGACTTCTGCCTTGATAAAGCCCCGTTCAAAATCGGTATGAATGACACCCGCTGCTTGCGGGGCCTTGGCTCCGGTTGGAATTGTCCAAGCGCGCGCTTCTTTCGGCCCTACGGTAAAATAGGTTTGAAGCCCCAGAATTTTATATCCGGCACGAATGATTTTATTCAGACCTGGCTCTTCCAACCCCAAGGATTCGAGAAATTCTTTCTTTTCATCTTCCGAACCAAGTTGGGCAATCTGCGATTCAATTTCGGCGCAAATAATCACGCTTTCCGCATTCTTTTCTTTGGCCATGGCCGCGACCCTCTCGGTCATCGCATTCCCCGTGGCCGCATCTCCTTCCAGCACGTTACAGACATATAACATCGGTTTGGTCGTCATCAGGAATAATTCCCGCACTGGCTTCTGCATATCATCCGGAATCGCGACCGATCGCGCAGGAAGCCCTGCGTGTAAGGCATCACGGATTTTGGCAAAAAATTCCAATTGGGATTTTAATTCTTTATCACCTGACTTGGCTTTCTTGGCCATATTCTCCATCTGGCGTTCCAGACTCTCCATATCCGCCAACATCAATTCGGTTTCAATGATCTCTGCGTCCCGAATCGGGTCTACCGAATGTTCGACATGGGTAATGTTTTCGTCTTCAAAACAACGTAACACATGGATAATCGCATCCACCTGACGGATATTGGACAGAAATTTGTTGCCCAAACCTTCCCCTTTGGAGGCCCCTTTGACCAATCCGGCAATGTCGACAAATTCCAATTGGGTCGGCACAATACTTTGCGACTTTCCAACCTCGGCCAATGTATCCAGCCGCGCATCCGGAACAGCCACGCGCCCGACATTCGGTTCAATCGTACAAAACGGAAAATTGGCTGCCTGCGCCGCCGCCGTTGCCGTCAAAGCATTAAAGGTGGTCGATTTCCCGACATTCGGCAATCCAACAATCCCGCAATTAAA
The DNA here is from genome assembly GCA_016794145.1 of Alphaproteobacteria bacterium. Lineage (GTDB taxonomy): Bacteria > Pseudomonadota > Alphaproteobacteria > Micavibrionales > Micavibrionaceae > UBA1573. Next base: position 101,061 of record JAEUKP010000008.1, read on the forward strand.
TCCCATTTTTTATTTTCCTCTTTATTCATTTTCTGGTTCAATATTATTATTGAATATTATTTTTTTGTATCAACAATCGGTTTGAGTGTCGGGAAAGCAATTACATCACGGATATTGGTTGAATTCGTCAACAGCATGACCATACGGTCAATCCCCATTCCCCATCCACCGGTGGGGGGGAGCCCATATTCCAGGGCTGTGATAAAATCTTCATCCATCATCATTCCCTCTTCGTCCCCGGATTCGCGCGCGGCAACCTGATCTTGAAACCGTGCGAGTTGGTCCCGTGGATCATTTAATTCGGTAAACGCGTTGCAAATTTCCCATCCGTTTGCGTAACTTTCAAAACGCTCTGTCAACAATGGATTATCACGATGCAATTTTGACAAAGGAGAGATATCAAAAGGGTGATCCATCACATGAGTTGGTTGAATTAATTTATGTTCACCTTTTTCGGCAAAAATGGCCTCGACCACCTGTCCCCAATTGGCATTTGCATCAACATGAACACCCAGTTCTTTTGCCTTTGCACGCGCCGCCACAGGATCAGTGATAGTTAGAAAATCAACACCTGTCTCTTCCTCAACAATGCCAACCATGGTTTTGCGCTGCCATGGTGATCCGAAATCCAGAGTATGTTGCCCATATTGAATGCTTGTTGTTCCATGAACGGTTTGAACAACATATCGAACCATATCTTCAATCAATGTCATCACATCATAATAATCAAAATATGTATGATACGCTTCAATCATTGTAAATTCGGGGTTATGGCGTGGCGAAACGCCTTCGTTTCTGAAATTACGGCCAATTTCGAAAACAGCATCTGCAAACCCGCCGACGACAAGGCGTTTCAAATAAAGCTCAGGCGCAATGCGTAAAAAGAAATTAGAGTCTAACGCATTGTGATGCGTGATAAAAGGCTTGGCCGATGCCCCGCCCATAATACCATGCAACAATGGTGTTTCTACCTCCATGGCACCAATACTGTTCATGTAATCACGAATGGCCCTGACAATTTTTGTACGGGTGCGGAGGGTGGATCGGCTTTGCTCATTCATAATCAAGTCAAGATAACGTTGACGATAGCGTGCCTCAATATCGCTAAGTCCATGATACTTATCAGGCAACGGCGCAAATGATTTTGTCAACATCGTCAATTCGCTTGCACGAACAGACAACTCCCCCCGCGGGGTTCGCCGAATGGTCCCCGTGACACCGATAATATCACCCAAATCGAAATAATCCAGTTGTGCCATAACAGATTCGGGTGTTGAATCCTTGTGGCTAAACACCTGAATCTTACCGCTAGGGTCGTGAAGGTCAATAAACATACCATTATTGCGCATCGCCATAATACGGCCCGCAATTGTTACTTTATCTGTTGTTTCGACTCCGTTTTCAAGACCTGCATATTTCTCTTGCAAATCACCTGCACGATCCGTCCGATGGAATTTATGGGGAAAAGCCTGCCCGCCTGCAGCCTCAAAGGCTGCTAACTTCTTTAACTTTGCTGCTTTCAGAATATTGTCATCCTGCGGGAGAGCGTTTTCTGTGGCTAAGCCAGAAGTTTTCTGTGTCATGGTTTTTTCCGTATGGTATAGTTAAAATTGAAGAATGCGTTTAATTTGTCTGAAAATTCGCGGAAAAGCAAGCCATGCAACACAAACCACACCAGAAATATGGTGCCCCCCCACAGAATGCCTGTGGAAATGCCTTGGTTATCATTCTTGTGATGATATCGTTGATTGCCGCGTTGACGGCTGTTTCGATGCGGTCCTCAAACCGGGGCGCAAGCAATATGGACCAGGAAACCGCACGCATGCAAGCTGAAAAATTAATGCGTCAAGCCAAAAGCTTTGAATCGGGTATTGTTCAAATGGTAACCGCAAACCAATGTAGTGAAAACGAAATAAATTTTCTTAATTCGACAACGACCCGTGTTTATACAAACCCGAACTCTCCGACAAATCATAAATGCGATCTTTTCAGTCTAGAGGGATCTGGACTGGCCTATGCAAATCCGAATGCTGTTATTTTTGATGCCAATTTTTCTGGTGATTCCGATTTTGGACAATGGGTTTTTACGGCCTCACATTGCATCCTGGAACTAGGCTCGGATGATAACGATACCTGTGAGGATGAAGAAGTCGCGTTAATGGCAATTGTCCCACATATTAGTTTAGCGGTCTGCCTTCGCATTAATGATCTAAACGGGATTCAAAACACAGGGGGAGCCCCCCCAACAGAAAGTTTTGATAGCACAACCCCCACATTTGATGGAACACTGACGGCCGCATCTGATCCCGAATTGGGAGAAGGTGTAACCGGTACCAGTCTGATCAAGCATGCTACGGGATGCTTCCAAAACACCTCCGGATCCTGGGCCAATAGCTATATTTTTTACCATGCGCTGATTATTAGATAAAATTCCAGGTCAATTTAACTTTAAAAATGATCAGCCTCTATTACCGTAATGCAATTTCGTCGTAAAATAGCCACAAAATTGGAATTCAAAGGCCCATATAACTCCGGGTTACATTAACCATTTGATAGTCTTTTATGATATAATGAGAAAGTAAGCGGAGGATCTTGTCATCGTTACCACTGTTGAATTTAACACACTCGCTCTTCTCCCCCTGCTCTATGGGGAACACAACGCAAATATCAATTATCTTGAGAAAATTCTGAATATCCGGATTTCCGATCGTGGAAATACCCTTATTTTATCAGGCGATGATAACCAGACAAAATTGGGGGAACATATCTTATCTGTCCTTTGGGATCGTCTTCAGAAACGTCCCGATGCCGAAATCGGTCCGGCAGATATCGATGCGGTGATTCATTTTTTTGATAACCCCGCCTCCCCTCCCACCGCCGAGCCACAGCCCCCACAAGATGAGGAGAAGAAAAAAAGAATGACCTATAACCCCGCCACAAACACCCCTGCCCCAGTTGTTAATTTGAATCCTGCTCTTGAAAACGCGAACGCGATTCAGACAAAGCGAAAATCTTTGGTTCCACGGACTCAAACACAGGCGACATATGTTGATGCGCTTCGCAAAAAAGAAATGGTATTCGGAATAGGCCCTGCTGGAACGGGGAAAACATATCTGGCCGTTGCTGTCGGTGTTGAAATGTATGAAAAGCAGATGATAGAGCGGCTTGTCTTCTGCCGCCCAGCGGTTGAAGCAGGTGAAAAATTGGGATTTCTACCGGGAGATATGCGTGAAAAAATAGACCCCTATCTCCGCCCGATCTACGATGCATTGAATGATTTTCTGGGTGCTGAACGTGTCGAAAAAATGTTGGAGCGTGGCGAAATTGAAATCGCGCCATTGGCTTTTATGCGGGGGAGGACGTTAAGTCATGCTTACGTTGTTCTGGATGAGGCACAGAACACAACATCGACGCAAATGAAAATGTTCTTAAGCCGCATGGGTGAAGGCACCCGAATGATTGTAACCGGAGATCCAAGCCAGAATGATCTTCCATACAACCAGATATCAGGTCTTCAAGAGGCATCAAATATTCTTGGTGCAATTCCTGAAATTGCGTTTATCCAGTTTACAAATAGTGATGTTGTGAGGCATAAATTGGTTGGAAAAATCCTGAACGCGTATGATGCCCATAAATAAAACCCGCCCCTTATTGTCAATCGATTTGATTTTTGATACGCCTGAATGGGCAAAATCCAGACTGTCTGCACGTAAGCGGGTTTCTGAGGTTCTTCATACTGCTTGGAATATGGTTCCCGGACATCCACGCCACATCTACCCGGAAATCACAATCACATTAACAAATGATGCCTCTATTCAGATTCTGAATCGCGATTACCGTGATAAAGACAAACCAACCAATGTGTTATCCTTCCCGATGTGGAATAATCTGGGCGAGATTCCGGATAACAACGGGGGTGGCGCAAGTTTTCCCTTAGGGGATATTATTATTGCATTTGAAACAATTTCTCGTGAAGCTACAGAGCAGGGAAAACCCCTTGTAGACCATTTCACGCATATGCTCGTCCATGGATTTCTGCACCTTTTAGGGTATGATCATATGAAAGATGAGGAAGCGAGAGTCATGGAATCTCTGGAAATCAAAATTTTAAAAAAATTATTGATTCCAAACCCTTACGTCTAGGCTTTTATTCTGCTAAAACCTTCTTCCATGTGGACAGATCGCTTTCGGAAACAAATGAAAATCAATCCGTTTTTTGCCTCCCTTGTTTTGGGGCATTTGGCGGCCTATGGGATGGGACCTTACTATATATGGCCCATTTTACTGATCTGCCTGTCTCTTTATTGGGTGAACCTGACAAGTTTCGCACAAGACAAAGCCTGGAAATCATTCCTCAGCGGATTTTTATTCGGTTTTGGATATTTTGTATCCAGCCTTTGGTGGATTGGAAACGCCCTTCTCGTTGGTGGAAATGAATTTAAATGGGCTTATCCTCTTGCTGCGGTGGGATTACCTCTTCTTCTTTCATTTTTTCCGATGACGGCAACAGGCCTTGTTCGTGTTATGGCGCCAGGCCGATCCTTGAAGGCTTTCGGAACATTCCTTGTTTTTATGTTTCTTGCAGAATATGCGCGGGGAACTCTGTTCACTGGTTTTCCATGGAACTTGTTTGGAATGGTCTGGACAGATAATTTAGCAATGATGCAAATTCTGTCTGTTGGTGGGATTTATCTATTATCTGCTTTGACTATTTTTATGTTTACGGCCCCTGCTTTTGCAATGAAGGGATCTGGACATCCTGTTTTGCGGTGGGGATTCCTTTTTTTATCGATGATCTGCGGTCTGTGTCTTTATGCTTTCGGAACACAGCGGCTAGCAAGCCATCCAACACGTTATAACGAAAATGTCGTTGTCCAGATGATTCAACCAAATATCAAACAAGAAGACAAATGGAATCCAGAAAAAAGATGGGATAATTTTCGTGAAACAGTGTCTCTTTTGCAAACGGTTGACTCTTGGAAAAACGCAAAAACACGCGTTATCATTCTACCTGAAACAACCTTGACGTATCATGACTTTCAAACATGGCAAGCGATAGACAGTTTGAAAGGGCGTCTATCGGGTTATTCAGAAGACTATATTTATCTCTTAAGCGGTGCCTTATTAAGGGATGAGGCGGGATACCACAATTCATTAATCGTTGTGAATCAGAATTTGGATATTCTAGACAGTTTTGATAAATTCCATCTTGTCCCTTTTGGTGAATATATCCCGTTCCAGGATTATATCCCTTTATCGACGGTCACATCCTTTTCGGGTTTCGTCGAAGGTCCGGGGCCACGAACACTGTCTTATCCACACCTCCCTTC
>JAEUKP010000004.1 GCA_016794145.1 Alphaproteobacteria bacterium
AATCGAAAACATGTTCGCAAAACTCAAAGACTGGCGGCGTATTGCCATGCGCTATGACCGATGCGCACATACCTTCAAAGCTGCTATTACCATCGCCTCTATCGTTATATGGTGGATTTAATGAGTCCTGAGCCTAGGTGAAAGGAGTGCTGTTGCGATCGCCGCATCAACCCCTTCTTCGGTAGGAATACCTAAATTTTCTGTGAAGCCCTTGATTAATGTGAGGGCTTTTAGGGGGCTGTCTTCTTGCCCATACTCAAGAAGCCACCCATTTGACGCTCTCAAAAGATCTATTAAAGTCCGAGCGTCGTTGCCATAGACCTTAATAGCGGGTTGTCGATCAGGCTTCGCTGCTAGAAAGACAATCCTGGAATTAATGTTTTCACTATATAAGTCAGATTGCAAGGTTTCCAGGGCCTGAACGTTATCATCGCGCCTTGTAAGACATAGTTCTCGGGGGGCGCCGTTTGATCGATTGATACCCACTGTCCAGGGACCATTATAAACTGGATCATCCGTTCTTAATTCTAGGATTTTTTGCAGCTGTTCTAGGCTGGTTATGTCATAAGTGCGTTCTTCGGCCGGCGGATTAGTTATCGAGAAATTGAATGTGCGTTTTAAAAAGCCTAATATTGTTCCAGTCATCTTCTATTACCTTTAGCTTTTGTTATCGAAATTTCTTTATTAATTTTGAATCTATTTTCTGTGGTATATATTTTCTTTTTGTTTATGTCAATAAAATTGAGTACTTTTTCTGGGGAGAGAAGGTAAGAAAGGCTTTTAGGCAAAGTCGGGTGAGTGGGCTTTCTTTCAAGAGAAAAATATGCCATGATTCCGCATGATTTTTAATCTGACCTTTCTTGAATTTATGGAATTCTTAAGTTACGTCGCGACCGTGATTGGTATTCCCTTGGCTATTGTGATGTTTATGATTCAGGAAAAAAAAGAGCGTCAGAATGAACAGGAAGAAATTTATGACAAGCTAATGGAGCAATATACTGTCATTCAGGAAAAACTTTTTGATCATCCTGAATTGGATGTTCATGATCAGGTTCTTGAAAATCAGGAAGATGCACGCCGCCAGTATATTCTGTACCAGATGGTTGTCTCACTCTTTGAGCGGAGCTACATTCTCCTTGCAAGTGAACCCGATCCTGCCTATCAACGGATGTGGAATTCCTGGGTTGATTATATTCGTGAGTGGGTTGCGCGACCGAATTTCCGGGCTTCCTTGCCCAGTTTGATGGAAGGGGAAGACAAAGATTTTGTGGCCTATATGGCCAGATTAAGCAAACTTCCTTTAAAACCATAAAGGAAGCATAGGTAAGATACCATGTTGGTCATAGGGCCCTTGTTCACATGACGGATTATATTTTTTGGATTACACTCGGGCTCCTCTCTGCTTTGATCAGTATCGGGGTGCCCTTGGTTCAAGAAAACAGAAGGGGGCATCCTTTGGCTGTCTCTATCTGGAACAAAATTGGGGTCGTTGTCTTTATGACCCCTGTCGTCTTCTGGATGGGGGGGCTGCCTGATGATCCTCAATTTTATATATTTGTTGCCATCAGTGCCATCGTTTGGTCCATCAGTGATGTGATTTATTTCCGGACCATCATGGACACGGGCGCTGGTGTTGTTTCACGATTATTACCGTCTGCTGTTATTTTGTCTTTTGTCGGATGGTTTTTTCTAGATCCATCGCTTTTTATAAAATACATGCAGCATCCTTTGCAAGGTTTCGTCCTTTTTACAATTGTGGTTGCTGCAACCCTATTTGCAATGAACTTAAAATCATGTCCGATATCATGGAAGGGGATCAAACTGATTTGGTTCGTCATTCTGGCGGCGGCCTTTATGCCGCTTCTGGAAAAGATCATTATGGGCCAGGGGAGCCAGGGGGGAATATCAAAAATTCCCTTTGCTTTTATCTTTGTACAGGCGTTGATGATGATCGGGATCTGGGCAATTTTTGCGGTGGTGAAAAAACCTATTTCAAGACAGGTGTTTTTTACGGAAACATCCTGGAAAACAGGGCTTTTGATCAGTGTATTTTCGACGCTAGCCCTTTGCGCACGATTCACGGCCCTTCAATATGTTGAGCACCCAGCCTTTCTGTCTGTCCTTTTATTTACAGATGCGTTCTGGATTCTTCTTTATCACCGTATAACAGGCCGAAAAGATCACAGTAATATTTGGGCAGGTATGGGGATTGTTGTTTGTGCTGCGGCACTTGTTCTGGTCAAAAGTTTTTAGAAGGGTATACTCAGATATGGTCAATATGTCATATTATACATCGCCACCCGTCCAAGAGTCAGAGGAAGAACAGGTTGCAGCAATTCTCAATCAACTTGATTGGGGGGAGGACCGCGCAAAACGGGTAAACGCGAAAACAACTGATTTTATAACGGGCATTCGTGCGAGCGCGAGCCGGATGGGTGAGGTTGAAACCTTTCTTCAAAATTACCCTTTGGCCAGCCCAGAGGGGCGCGCATTGATGACATTGGCGGAGGCTTTGCTGCGTATCCCTGACCATCAAACAGCAGACCATTTGATTGCAGGGAAACTGGCGGTTTCAGATTGGAAGAAAATCGGAGGAACAGGATTCTTTGCAAGTGCCAGTTCTTTTGGCTTGGGACTTGCAAAATCAATGCTTGGTGGGTTTTTATCCGGGGTCTCAAAGCCGGTAATCCGGAAAGCAACACTTGAAACTCTACGCCGATTGGGGGCACAATTTGTTGTGGGGGAAACGATTGGAGCAGCCCTGAAACTTACCCAAAAGAAGGGGGGGGCTCTTTCCCGTATGTCGTTCGATATGTTGGGTGAAGGTGCGCGTACAATCGAAGATGCAGAGCGTTATTACAAGTCCTATATCACGGCAGCACATGCCATCGCCGATGCAAATCACTCTGGGGCGGGGTTATTATCACGACACGGCATGTCGGTGAAATTATCTGCGCTTCATCCGCGCTACAGCTGGCTGCATCGCGAAGACTGTGTGCCTGTGATTGTCGATAGACTTTTACAAATCTGTAAAATTGCTGCATCCCGGAATTTTACACTTACAGTTGATGCAGAAGAATCTGAACGGCTTGAGCTCTCACTGGAAATTTTCGCCCGGGTGGCTACTTCACCACAGCTTGGGAACTGGGAAGGCTTTGGTCTTGCGGTGCAGGCTTATGATAGGCGGGCGTTATCGGTTATTGATCATGTTCTGGGACTTAGCCAGATGTCGGGCCGCCGTTTGCAGATTCGGCTTGTCAAAGGCGCTTATTGGGACGGAGAAATCAAGCGTGCCCAAATATCGGGATGGCAGCAATATCCTGTTTTTACACGAAAAATCCATACGGATCTGTCTTATCTGTGTTGCGCACAAAAGATGCTTGCCGCACGGCACCTGATTACGCCGATGTTCGCGACGCATAATGCAGCATCAGCAGCCGCTATTCTTGACTTTGCGGGGGAGAATCGGTCTGGTTTCGAGATGCAGCAACTATTTGGCATGGGGGCAGATCTTGGGCATATCCTGCGCAATCGTGAGAACGTAATGGTTGCCGAATATGCGCCCGTCGGTAGTTACGAAGATTTGTTACCCTACCTTGTTCGCAGGATGTTGGAAAATGGAGCCAATACATCTTTTGTCAGCCAGATTCGTAACCCGTCTATCCCTTCCGGGGATTTGTGCCGTGATCCGGTTGACGCAATCCGCCGTCTCCAGAATAAATCTCTTCCCCTTCCTTTACCTTCTGATGTTTATAAAACGGATCATACCGCCCCCAGATTAAATGCGCGTGGGTATGATCTATCACGATCTGTTGATTATCGTGTATTTCTGGAATCGATTCCGAAAGAGTTTAAGAAGGATCGCGGGGGATCAGAAAACAAGCCATCAAAGACCATAGATGCTGTGTTCAAGGACGCGAAAGAGTCTTTCTTGGTTTGGAATCGGGAAAAGGCGTCTAAACGTGCTACAGATTTGCGGAAAGCATCCGATCTTTTGGAAGAAAACACAGGTGCTCTGATCTATTTGCTGCAGTCAGAAGCAAAGAAAACACTATTGGATTCAATCGCTGAAGTTCGTGAGGCTGTTGATTTTCTGCGTTACTACGCAGCATGTGGTGAGGCCGATTTTTCGAGTGATGGACAAACGCTAACAGGACCAACCGGCGAACGGAACAAGCTTTATTTGACGGGGCGTGGTGTCTTTGTTGCGATTTCGCCGTGGAATTTTCCTTTGGCAATCTTTTTGGGCCAGATTGCTGCGGCTCTTATGGCCGGGAATTCGGTTATTGCAAAACCTGCGGAACAAACCCCGCGAATTGCAGAGTTTGTTGTGCATTTGATGCATCGTGCCGGGATTCCTGAAACAGTCCTGCATCTTGTTGAGGGGGATGGCGAGGTCGGGGCAGAATTGGTCGCGCATCCTGATGTCGCCGGGGTTGTTTTCACGGGGTCATCAGAGGTTGCACGACTCATCAACAGGACTCTTGCGGAAAAAGACGGGGCAATCGTTCCTTTCATCGCAGAAACAGGGGGGCAGAACGCAATGATTGCAGACTCGACAGCGCTCCCTGAACAAATTCTGGATGATGTCCTGATATCTGCCTTTGGGTCCGCGGGACAAAGATGTTCTGCCTTGCGTGTTTTGTATCTGCAAGAGGATATTGCGGATAAAGTCATTCATTTGATAAGGGGGGCCCTTCCCCTTCTCCGTGTCGGGGCTCCCGAAGATATCAAAACGGATGTTCCACCGGTTATTGATGGTCTGGCATATCAGAACTTGGAACGCCATCGTCTTTATCTGGATGGTTTCGCAACGCATATTGCGTCTGTATCTCTTGCCGATAACGCACCAGAGCTGTGTTTTGCTCCATGTGTTTATGAAATTGATTCTCTTGACCGGTTAAAAGCTGAGATTTTCGGCCCCATTCTTCACATTATCCGCTATAAAGCAGAAAATCTGGACCGAGTGATTGCCGAGATCAATTCTACAGGTTACGGCCTGACATTCGGGATTCAGTCACGTTTACAATCCCGGCATGAAGAGGTCATCAGAAGGGTGCGAGCCGGAAATATTTATATCAACAGAAACATGATCGGCGCAGTCGTGGGGGTTCAGCCATTCGGTGGTCAGGGCCTATCCGGAACAGGCCCAAAGGCCGGAGGGCCACATTATCTGCATCGTTTCGGTGTAGAGGTGACGGTCACGGACAATATCATGGCGACCGGAGGAAATATCGATTTGCTTTCAAGCCTTGAAGAATAAAGAAGTTCGTTTTATAAGGCTTTATGAGAATTTTATTGGTCGGATCGGGTGGCCGCGAACACGCCCTTGCTTGGAAACTGAAACAATCGAAACTGTGCACATCTTTGATCTGCGCACCCGGGAATGCGGGTATTTCAGAAATCGTGCCCTGCAGGCCCGTCTCTGTCGAGGACATTGACGGCTTGGTCCAATTGGCGCAGGATGAGGCAATTGATTTCGTTGTTGTTGGGCCTGAAATCCCGCTTTCCTTGGGGATTGTGGACAGGTTAAAAAAGATTGGAATTCCTGCATTTGGGCCATCTGCAGCAGCAGCTCGACTTGAGTCATCAAAAGGATTTACGAAAGATCTATGTCGAAAATACAATATTCCGACTGCTGCCTATCAGCGGTTTACAGATAAATCGGACGCCTTTGCGTTTCTGGATAAAATGGGCGCACCAATTGTCATTAAGGCTGATGGGCTTGCCGCTGGCAAGGGGGTTGTGGTTGCGTTGACACTTGATGAAGCGCGGGCTGCCGTTGAGGATATGCTCTCCGGGAATGCCTTTGGCGCATCTGGGGCCTCTATCGTGATTGAAGAATTTATGGAGGGCGAAGAGATTAGTTATTTCGCCCTGACCGATGGTGTGAACATCCTTCCGTTGGCCACGGCACAAGATCATAAGCGTGTAGGAGATGGTGATACCGGGCCGAATACTGGCGGGATGGGGGCGTACTCACCTGCGCGGTTAATGACTCCGGCCCTTGACCAGATTGTCATCAACGAGATTTTAAAACCGACTATTCTTGGGATGGCGGCAGACGGGCATCCATTTCAAGGTGTTCTGTATGCTGGATTAATGGTCAAAGATGGGCGTCCCAGACTGGTTGAATATAATGCGCGTTTCGGCGATCCTGAATGCCAGACCTTGATGCTTCGTCTGACATCTGATCTTGTTGAATTATTGTATGCTTGCGCCTTGGGGGTATTGAACACTGTTGAGCCTCCGAAATGGTCCGATCATCCTTCTCTATGCGTTGTGATGGCCGCAGAGGGGTATCCGGGGGTCTATCGTAAAAATACGGTTATTCGTGGGCTTGATAAAGCTGCAGCAATCGCCGATGTACAGGTTTTCCATGCCGGAACAGTTAAGGGTAATGATGGTCAAATCCTGGCGGTGGGGGGGCGTGTTCTAGGGGTCTGCGCGACTGGCCCGGATGTGACATCTGCACGTGAAAGGGCCTATAAAGCGGTTGATCAAATTGATTGGCCCGATGGATTTTGCCGCCGTGATATTGCCTGGCGAGCAATTTAAAGACGAATACCTTGCCAAAAGACAGAAAATTCTGTGATGATGGTATAAATGAAGAGGAAAAGAATGGATACATCTGCGCTAAAAAAAGAATTGGTTGACCTTGTCAGGGCCGCAAATGATATGACAACACTTGAGGGCGTACGCGTGACAGCTCTTGGTAAAAAAGGACGGATTACCGATTTGATGAAGACTTTGGGGGCATTGTCCCCGGATGAGCGTAAGCTTGTTGGTGCCGAGTTGAATGTTCTGAAAGATGAAATCAGCGATTTAATTGAAAAACAGGCCTTGGAATTAAAGAAACAGGAATTGGATGCGCGTCTGGCAAACGAAGAATTGGATGTCACTTTGTCTGTGCGCCCCAATCGCAAGGGGTCTATTCATCCCATCAGCCAAACAATGGATGAACTGGTGTCGATCTTTGCGGAAATGGGTTTTTCTGTTGCCGAGGGCCCGGATATTGAAGATGACTTCCACAACTTTACAGCATTGAATTTTCCAATAGGTCACCCGGCCCGGGAAATGCATGACACATTTTATTTGCCTATGGATGAACGTGAGACTGGTGAATCTCAAAAGAAATTGCTTCGTACGCATACATCAACCGTACAAATTCGTCATATGATGAAGAATAAGCCGCCTATCCGGATGATTTGTTTCGGGCGGTGTTATCGGTCTGACTGGGATATGACTCATACCCCTGTTTTTCACCAGATGGAGGCCCTTTATATCGATAAAAATGTCACAATGGGGCATTTAAAGGGGTGTTTATCTGATTTCGTGAAGTCTTTTTTTGGGATTGATGACCTTCCTGTCCGCTTTAGGCCGAGTTTTTTCCCCTTTACAGAGCCAGGAGCCGAGGTTGATATCGGATATTGGAAAGAAAATGGTGAATTAAGGCTTGGGAAAGCGCCAAAACCAGAAAATCAGAAATGGCTTGAAATCCTGGGATCCGGTATGGTGCATCCGAATGTTATTTCCAGTTGCGGTCTTGATCCGAAAGAGTATCAGGGGTTTGCATTCGGAATGGGACTTGAGCGGGCAACGATGCTAAAATACGGAATTCCTGATTTACGAAGCTTCTTTGAATCAGATACGCGGTGGTTGTCTCATTATGGATTCGACCCGCTCAATCGTCCGAATCGGGCTACGCGATAAATGTAAAACCAGAATTTTTGACATGACGAACGTTCAGAGACAGAGACGCAAACCGGAACTCCTTGCCCCTGCGGGGTCACTCAAAGCGATGCGCCATGCCTTCGCCTATGGCGCGGATGCGGTTTATGCCGGATTGCCGAAATATTCCCTGCGCGTGCGCAACAATACCTTTAAAAAGGATGATGCATTGGCGGTTGGAATTGCCGAAGCCCATGCGATCGGCAAAAAGTTGTTTGTGGCGGCCAATTTATTCCCCCATAACCCAAAGGTGCGGACTTTCCTGCATGACATGGAACCCGTCATTGATCTGAAACCGGACGGATTGATTATGGCGGATCCCGGATTGATTATGATGGTGCGGGAAAGATGGCCCGAAGTGCCCATTCACCTGTCGGTCCAAATGAACACCATGAATTATGCCAGTGTCAAATTCTGGCAATCTTTGGGGCTGACACGAATTATCCTGTCCCGCGAATTATCCTTGGATGAAGTGGCGATGATCCGGCAGGAATGCCCCGATATGGAGCTGGAAGTCTTTGTTCACGGCGCGTTGTGCATTGCCTATTCCGGTCGGTGTTTGCTGTCGGGATATTTTACCCACCGTGATTCCAACCAAGGTGTTTGCACCAATTCGTGCCGTTGGAAATATGACGCAACCGAAGCACAGGAAACAGAAAGCGGCGACATTCTCCCGAAAGGCGTTCTGGAACGTCCGGAACTCTTTTCCGAAGGCGGGCAAGAACGTCATCCTCTGGCCGACAAAATGTATTTTCTGGAGGAAGAGCAACGCAAAGGGGAATTGATGCCGGTGTTCGAAGATGAGCATGGTACCTATATCATGAATTCCAAAGATTTGCGGGCGATCGAACACATTCACCGCTTGGTGGATATTGGCGTGGATTGCCTGAAAATCGAAGGCCGGACCAAATCGCATTATTACGTGGCGCGCACGACTCAAGCCTATCGTAAGGCGATTGACCAAGCGGTAGCGGGCGAAGCTTTGGATCCAAAATTGATCGGCGTGCTGGAAAATCTGGCGCATCGGGGCTATACGGACGGATTCTATCAACGTCACCATACGGCGGAACACCAGAATTACATTACTGGAGCCTCGCAAACCCATAAGCAAGAATTTGTGGGCGAAGTCATCGGGCGCGATGCCGATTGGTTGACCGTGGATGTGAAGAACAAATTCGCGCTGGGTGATCGTCTGGAATATATCCTGCCATCGGGCAAGAATGTCGAGTCGGTTCTGACCGTGTTAAAAGATGACAAAGGGCAGGACATTCCCGTGGCGGCAGGGAACGGCCACATTGTCCGCATTCCTGCCAACGATATTGACGGGGACATCGTCCTGATCAGCCGGTTTTTATAGGATCTGGGGCAGATATTTTATTTTCAATAGATCGCCTTATAGCTCCTGTTTGTCATGATTCTAATTGTCATGATTTTCATTAAACTGTATAAAATTTATGGATTATAGCATTACAAGAAAGATTGAACATAATGAAATTCACACTCTCATGGCTTAAAGACTATCTGGATACAGATGCCCCTTTGGACCAAATTCTTGAAAAACTGACCGATATTGGCTTAGAGGTTGAATCTGTCGAAGACCGTGCTGCGCAATATGCACCGTTTAAAGTTGTCGAGGTTATCGAGGCTGTCCCCCATCCAAATGCTGATCGCCTTCGTGTTTGCCAGGTCAAAGCAGAGAGTGGAATGATTCAGGTTGTCTGTGGTGCGCCGAATGCACGCGCAGGGATGAAGGCTATTTTGGCGCCTGAGGGAAGCTATGTCCCTGGCCTTGATATGACCATGAAAAAAACAAAAATCCGGGATGTTGAATCAAACGGAATGATGGCGTCCGAACGTGAAATGCAACTGGGTGATAATCAGAATGGAATTATTGATCTGCCTGTTGAAACCCCTATTGGAACGCCATTGGCTGATATTTATGGATTAAATGATCCGGTGATTGAAATTAACGTAACACCAAATCGGCCGGATTGTGCGGGGGTACGGGGCATTGCCCGTGATTTGGCTGCCGCTGGATTAGGCCGTCTAAAGCCCCTCATAGTGAACCCGATTCCTGCAACATTCGATACACCTGTTGATATAACGCTTGAAACATCCGCTTGTCATCTTTTTAGGGGGCGGATGATTAGAGGGGTTAAAAATGGACCTTCGCCTGAATGGCTGCAAAACCGATTGAAGGCTATTGGTCTTCGTCCGATTTCTGCCTTGGTGGATATTACAAACTATATCTGTATTGGACTGTGTCGGCCTCTTCACGTCTTCGATGCTGATCTTCTTACAGGAAATATTGTTGTCCGCTTTGCAAAGAACGGGGAAGCTTTCGAAGCCCTGAACGACAAGTCTTATACGCTTTCTGATACAATGGTTGCTGTGTGTGATGATACAGGTGTCCTGGGGCTTGGTGGCGTTGTTGGTGGAACATCAACGGGTTGCAACGATGGAACGACGACTGTATTTCTGGAATGTGCTTATTTTGACCCGTTAACGATTGCGCGGACTGGTCGTGCGCTTGGTGTTCATTCTGATGCGCGTTATCGTTTTGAACGTGGGATAGATCCTGCGTTTACGATTGAAGGAATTGAACTCGCAACACGTATGATACTTGATTTATGTGGTGGAGAGGCAGGATCAGTTGTACAGGCCGGAGATATACCACCGTGCACAAAAACAATTGCTTATGCTCCCGCACAATTCAATCAATTGATGGGATATGATGTCCCTGCCACAGACCAGGCGGAAATTCTTGAATCTCTGGGCTTTACAGTCGATAATGCCTCGGATATCTGGAACGTCACGACGCCCTCATGGCGCCCGGATGTTTTTGGGACTCCAGATTTGATAGAAGAGATAGGTCGGATTAAGGGGCTTTCGGCTCTGCCTACTTTGTCCGTCCTAAAGGATGGTTCTATCTCGAAACCTGCGGAAACAGCGAGAGGGCAGAAAATTCGTAAAACCCGAAATGCCCTTGCGGCACAAGGATTGCAAGAATGCATTACCTGGTCTTTTATGGCTGAGGATCTGGCCCATAAATTTGGGGCAAATGATATGCAGCAGGCGGCACGCTTAAAACTGGTAAATCCGATTAGTACAGAATTAGTCCAGATGAGGCCATCTATTTTACCAAATTTGATAGAGGCCTCTATTCGGAATGCAGACAGAGGATTTGGAAATGCCGCTTTGTTTGAAATCGGCCCTGTTTTTAAAGATGTTAAACCGGACGCACAGCCAATGGTCGCAACGGGGATCCGCTTTGGGGCAATGAGTGATAAACATTGGTCTGGCGCCAATGCTGCGCGATCGGTTGATATTTATGATGCAAAGGCTGATGCCTATCGAGCGGTTGAGGCTGCAGGGGGGCCGTCTGGTCATTTACAGGTGACACGGGATGCGCCGTCTTATTATCATCCTGGACGCTCCGGTGCTTTACGGCTTGGTGCAAATGTGATTGCGTATTTCGGGGAAATCCATCCTGCGTTATTGGATGACCTGAAGGTCAGTGTTCCTGTGGTTGGTTTTGAGGTTTTTATCGAGAATATTCCGGAATCAAAGAAAAAAGGAACAGCTCTTCCACTCCTTGATTTGCCAGCATTTCAACCAATTTCACGCGATTTTGCCTTTCTTGTAGACTCTGCTATCGAGGGTGATAATTTTATAAAGGCCATCAAAGCAGTTGATCGTAACCTGATCGTGAATGTAGAAATTTTTGATATTTACGCTGGTAAGGGAATTGACCCAGGTCAGAAATCTGTAGCTATTTCTGTAACGATCCAACCTCGATCAGCGACTCTGACAGATGCGGAAATTGAGGCGCTTACAAAAAAAATAGTCGAGAGTGTTGCCGAGAAGACAGGGGCTATTCTGAGGGCATCTTAATCAATGAGGCCACCCTTTTAAGGGGGTGGAGCAGAGGGCTACTCCATTCCCGGCCATTCTGGGGGGCGCTCTTTTTCCTAGCTGTTCGGTTTTGCTCTACGATACGTTGGATCAGCTTAAATCGGACTAGGAGCTTTCTGAAGACGTACAATTTCAAGCCCCCCAAGCGTGTTTTTGAATGTTGGAGCAAAGTCTTGATGGAATCTTTGGCAATCTCTCTGTCGATATAAAGACAATTTATTTTGTGAGGAACGATGTTTCAGAGGTTGAAGGAAAAACGGTGGGTTAATTTATGCGCTATTGTGGCGAATGCGCTTCTGTGGTTTTCCTTTTTTGGTATGGCTCGGAAAAGCCTAATCAGAGACTTTGATTCCAACGAAATAGCTGTTTTTATGATGGGGCTTGTCGCTTTTTCAGCATCTTGGGCGGTGTATCAGGGTTGGGTTAGCCATTTTGGCAAAATTTATCATTTACTTTCGTCGTTTATGATCACCATAATGATGATCTTTCCTCTTTCTGTGTTATTCTTACCGGTGTTTATTCCGCATTGGACTTTCTGGGGGGATGTGCTTTGTTTGTTTTCGGAAATCATCATACTGGCAATGATTAGCGGTATAAAATATAAATCGCGGTATGCGCCTATCATAGAAGCAGAACTTCAGAAAAACAATCCAAAAGAAAAAATTGAAATTCCAGGGTTCCTCATCAATGTAAAAAAACAAAAATTTCAAGAGGTTCATAAAGCCCCGGTGTTTGAAAAAAAACCTATTCTTCTGGTCTCTGCTCTGTCTGTCCCGTTGTATTTATTCTTGAAAATGATGTTCGGAATGGACGGAATGTTAATTCTGGGGCTTCTGATTGGATTTGCAATGTATCTTTATCTTGCGCTGACATTTCTTTCGGATCGATTCGCTGTTGGAATCGCGTTCTTTGTTCTGGAACAAGAATTAAAAATCAATTTGGGATGGGAAAAATGATTAGTTTACGCATGATGCTTGCGGGCGGGGCTCTTCCTCTCTCTTTCATGTTTTGTCGCGGCACCGGCCTATGGGATTTATGGGATTGGTATTGTCGCTACTATTCTTTTTTACGCAGTGCTTATTAACCACTTGGAGATATTGTATGCTTTTATATCTATTCACATCCTTACTAACCCTGTTGTTTCTGATTGGACTGCCTATGAGTGCGCAGGCCGCAGGATTTATTGAACCCAACGATCAGGTTCTCATTCCAAAAGAGGTGAAGCCTTTCATTGCGGCACAAGAAAAGGCGATTTTACTTTATGCTGTCGATTTAAATCGTGACGGAGCACAAGATTATTTTCTTGTAACAGAAGTTAAGGCAGAGGGAGCGGATACAGATACGCTTCCCCGACATTTCCTGATTATAACGCGTGATAAGCTAGGAGGCTTAGCACTCGCAAAACAGAATGATAAAATGAGCCGGAGTTGCCGTGTGTGTGGCGGAATGTTGGGTGATTCTTTTTCAGGAATTGAAATAACACAAAAAGGGTTTGAAATAGTCCTCTCGGGGGGAAGTCGCGAGCGATGGACATATACATATGCTTTTCATTACTCACGCATTGATCACACGTGGCAGTTGGTAAAAATGAAGGTCGATGAGTATGATATCACTGATCCGGATGAAAATTTTACAGAGACTAAAGTTCCTCCAAAAGATTTTGGAAAAATTGACTTTGCAGACTTTAATCCTGAGAGCTTCGAGACAGAAAAGTATGGGCAATAAGAAATCAGCAATATTATGATCAACTTTGTAAGGAGGCTCTTCATTCTTGCTGTGTCGTATATGGGCAGCAACCGGCATCGAACGAGCCGCGGAAGCTTGGGATATTCGTGTCGCCCTGGCGGGGTGTGGCTGCGGAATGATCTGGAGACCTTTGCCAAAAGGCTCAAAGCGTTGGAAGCAAAAGTGGCCCAGGACGGGATTGTTCTCTCGGAGGAGCAAGTGTCTGCGCTTGAGAGGCAACAATCCAAACGCGAAGCCCATGGCGAGATCGAGAGCCAGCATCCCGGTTATCTGGGGGCGCAGGACACGTACTATGTCGCCAATATCAAAGGCGTTGGACGGATTTACCAGCAGGCCTTTATCGACACGTATTCCCGTGTAGCCTTTTCCCGGCTTTATACCGAGAAGGCATCGACCACACACGGACCAAGGCCAGTCATCCGCAGACCAATGGTATCTCTGAACGTCTGCACAAAACCTCTAGGATGAGTTTTATTCCATCACCTTCCGCAAGAAACTCTATCATTCTATGGAGGAGTTGCAGGTGGATCTGGATGCGTGGTTAAAATCCTACAACAAAACACGGCCCCATACAGCGCTGGCTGTCCGATAATGACGGACTGTCAGATTAAATACTGATTTTACATACAAATCTTATCCCATTGCTTGTCTTTTAATGCGTACCGACGTTCCATTGATTGTCTACCCTCTCTTATCTGCCCAATCCCTTATGAATCAGATGTTTCACCTTATGTGAACCCCCTAATTGATGACACGCCCTAAGGTGTTGTCATTATAAAAAAAGATGAAAGAATCAAACCTATCAAAAAATTATTACCACCATCTTACAGGCCCAAGCCATACCGATGCATCAGCAGTGATGATATAGAGACTTTCTGTTTCCGTTTTTGTATTTATTCGGCTATAATATTAGTCTCTTTTTTATCTCTTTCTTTTTAGAATAGAGAATATGGCTTCATACAAATAAGCTTTTTTCAGCCGTCTGCGTTAAATTTCCCACTGAGTCCTAAATCTACTTTCAAAAGGAAACTCTCTCATGAATTGGTTTGTTAACCTAACGCTGTTAAAAAAAATCCTCATCATCAGCTTCATAATGTTCGTCAGTGCCCTTACATGGGGGTGTTTTAACTCCTATATGGCATACAAAATTATGGAGAAAGATGTCCAGACGCGTAACCAATATTTGGTTGAAACAGCGCATAGTATGATCAATGGTCTAAAGAAAGATGTCGCTGTTGGTAAGTTATCCGAGCTAGATGCAAAAAGAACAGCGATCGAAATCTTGCGGAAAGCACGTTATGAGAATGGAAAACAATATTTCTGGATTAGCGGGTTTGATGGTCAGGCTGTTATGCATCCAATCTTTCCTGAATTCGAAAGCCAAGACATTTCAAAAACAAAGAAACCTGTTTATGATTTGTTTTTAGGGTTCGCAAACGCCCTTCAATCAAAACCAGAAGGCACGACATATGATTATATGTGGCCGAAACCAAACCAAGACAAAACAATATTATACCCTAAATCATCCTACATTCTTGCGATTAATGATTGGAAATGGGTTGTTGGAACAGGTGTTTACATAGACGACCTAAAGGCGCAAGCCTTCACTATTTTCTATTATGAGATGGGTTTTGTGATGATTTTTGCCTCTATTCTGGGTCTGGGCACGTATTTTTCAGTTCGACTTTTATCTCGTCCACTGCTGGTTCTGTCTCATAATATGCAAAAACTAGCGAGTGGTCAGTTAGATGTTGATATCCCTCATACCGAGCGGTCCGATGAAGTTGGAATGATTGCCAAGGCCTTTGCTGTGTTTAAAGAAAATGCCGTTGAAAAGCGAAATCTTGAATTGGCTCAGATAGAGCTTCAGCAAAGATCAGAAACGGACCGAAAAAAAGCGATGCTGGATCTGGCAGATTCATTCGAACGCCGCACATCCGGTGTTATAGGCTCCCTTTCCAAATCTTCTTATGATTTAAGCGGCTCCGCTGACAATATGAAAAAATCTCGAGAGAGAACGTCGACACCTCACGGGAGGTTGCGTCTGCTATTACCAATGCAAATGAAAATGTCCAGACGGTTGCTGCGGCAGCAGAAGAATTAGCTCTTTCAAGTCGTGAAATCGCCGTCCAAATTTCGAATGTTGCAGAAAAATCAAGACGCTCATCGACAGAGGCAGAGCGCACAAGTCACGATATCCACCGTTTGAATGATTTGGCAGATTCTATTGGCGATGTTGTGTCGGCAATTAAGGGAATTGCCGAACAAACAAATTTGTTGGCTTTGAATGCAACAATTGAAGCGGCAAGGGCTGGAGAGGCCGGAAAAGGCTTTGCCGTTGTTGCAGATGAGGTTAAAAAACTGGCAACAGAAACCGCCCAAAAAACAACCGAAATTGATGAACGTGTGATTACAATCCAGCAGGCAATCCGTAACACTGTTGATTCCGTACAACGAATTTTAAAGGATATTCAAGATATTGATCATGCGACCTCAACGGTGGCAAGTGCTGTTGAGGAACAGAATCTTGCAACATCTGAAATCGGGCGTAATGTTGCCGAAGCCTCGAACGGGACACAAACGGTTTCTCGGAGGATTGCAGATGTCTTGCAGAAATCAGAGGAAACAGGGGGGTCTGCCGAAACTGTTTTGGTATCTGCCCAAGAATTGCAAGAGATTTCCAAGAAACTGCAAACCGAAGTCACTGACTTCTTAAAGGGGCTTCGGAACTAGCAAAGGATAATTTATCAGGCGTAATTTGAATAGGGAGCCCGTAATCTCTCCCGATATTTTCTAGATTTTTTTTGTTTTAAATCTTTTTTGAAGTGTTCCTTGTCAAGGGCTTGGCAAATCAGGCCTAAATGCTTATGATCGACTTGAAATTCTTTGCCCTATTCCTATTCGGAGCTATGCACATGCCAACAAAACCTCTTGAACGCCCTTTGTCGCCACATTTACAGGTCTGGAAATGGACCTTGACGATGGCTATGTCGATTTTGCACCGTGCCTCCGGTATCGCCCTGTCCGTCGGAACATTGATGTTGGTGTGGATGTTGGTTTCTGCAGCAACCAGTCCTGATGCCTATGAGTGTTTTAAATCTTTTGCGACCTCTGCGATCGGACAAATCATGCTCTTTGGCTGGACGGGAGCGTTATTCTTTCACCTGTGTTCGGGATTTCGGCACTTATTGATGGATGCCGGGTATTTGTTGACCATTCCACAGGCCGAACGTGCGGCCAAAATTATTTTTATCGTATCGATTGCCCTGACCTTGGCGGTTTGGGGCATGCTGAAAACGTTTCAGGGAGACATGTAATCATGATGCACAATAAATGGGAAGATACGCCTTTCAAATCTCCGATGGCGCGCGCACGTGGTCATGGATCCTCGCATTCTGGTGTTCATCACTGGATTCGTCAAAAAATTACGGCGGCTGCCAATATCCCGTTGACCCTGTGGGCTGTCTGGGCAGCCCTGACTTTAGGCGCAGCAGGAGCTGATCACGCCTATGTTGTCGGGTTCTTTATGAATCCGGTCAATGCCATTATGATGGTCTTGTTCCTGCTATCGGTTTTTTACCATGCGGCCTTGGGGCTTCAGGTGGTGATCGAGGATTATGTTCACCACGAAACCGTCAAAATGTTTTCATTGGTCGGGATGCAATTGGCTATCTTTATGCTGACAGTGGCCTCGGTCTTTTCGGTGCTGAAACTGGCGATTTAAGAAGTCTAAACAGGATCTGCAGGCCGGAAATACCCAAAACACATGCCTAAATAGCCCGCAATAGCCAAAGGAGAGCTCGCCATGTTTCACAAATTTATCGCACTCTTTTTGGCGGCACTCTGTATTCTGACGACCTCTGCTTTTGCGGGGGAGCATTATCAATCGGCATATGATCGCGTTATGGCGACGAACACCATCCGGTGCGGGTATTTTCCGTACGCGCCTGCCCTCATTATTGATCCGAACACAAAGGTAAAATCGGGTATTTTCTATGACATCACTGAAGAAATCGGACGTCGTTTGGGATTGAAAATCGAATGGGCGGAAGAAGTTGATTACGGGGTTATTCCTGAAGGCTTTAGATCAAACCGCTATGATATGTTCTGTAATGCGGTTTGGCCCACACCGGAACGTGTTCGTGAAGCCAGTTTTTCTACCCCCCTTTATTACAGTACAGTTGGAATTTTTGTAAAATCGAATGATGCCCGATTTGATAAAGATTCGTCAAAATTGAATACCCCCTCTGTAACCCTTGCTGTAAAAGACGGTGATATTACTGCCTCGATTGCAAAATCCCTGTTTCCACGAGCAAAATTTGTCAGTGTCCCACAAATGGCATTGACCCAGGAACAGTTGATTATGGTAGCAACGGGAAAAGCCGATGCGACATTTAATGAACCCATGTTGCTTTATGATTATAACAAGACAGCGAACGTGAAACTGAAAGATATCGCCACGCGAAATCCCATCAAATATTTCGGCAGCACCTATATGCTTCCCCCGAACGAATTTCAATTGAAACACATGATTGATGTGACATTGGAAAACCTCTTAAGCGAAGGGTATATTGATCGGGTCATCCAAAAATATGAACCCTTTGCTGGAGCTATGAAGCGCGTTGCCAAACCTTATGAGATAAAATAATGAAAACAGTTACAATTTTCTGTACTCTCCTGATCTGCCTGACAACCGCAGCCTTTGCGGGGGAGCATTATAAATCGGCGTATGATCGCGTTATGGCGACCCAAACTCTGCGATGCGGTTATAAATCTTATGCACCTTATTTTGAAAAGGATGTTAACACGGGCAAATTCTCGGGCATATTTTATGACCTAATAGAAGAGCTGGCCAAAAATGCGGGCCTAAAAGTCGAATGGGTGGAAGAAGTCTCGTATGATGAAATTTTCACAGGACTATCTGCCAAGCGATATGATGCCATGTGTGCGGGCATATGGCCGAATGTTAACCGCGCTAAGGTAGGGTCATTTACGATACCAATCGCGTATAATATCGTTACAGCTTGGGGCCGCGTGGGTGAAAAACGCTTTAAAAACCTGGAAGACATTAATGATCCCGCTGTCAAAGTGGCAACAATTGACGGTGCCATGGAAGATATTATTGCCCAAACTGATTTTCCCCTGGCCCAGCGCGTCTCATCTCCTGGGTTAAGTCCCTTTACCGATAACTTTGTAAAAATCACATCTGGAAAAGCGGATATTACATTTGTTGAGTCGTCCTTAATTCGCGATTATATTGCGGCCAATCCAAATACATTAAAACAATTATCTCCCAAGCCTCTTCGGGTTTTTGGTGTTTCCATTGCTTTAGGGAAGGGAGAAACCGACCTCAAAGAGCTTTTGGATGTCGGGCTGACAGAACTTCTGAACAATGGTCATGTCGATTCCATTCTTAAAAAGTATGAGAAATATCCGGGAACCTTTTTGCGTGTTGCTAAACCATATGAGGAGAAATAATGAAAATACTGACAATTTTCTGCACTCTCCTGATCTGCCTGACGACCTCTGCCTTTGCGGGGGATGATAAAGCCAAAGAATCCGCCTATGAGCGTGTCGTAAAAACAGGAACAATCCGGTGTGGATATGGGGTATCCCCACCAGCTTTGATCAAAGATCCCAATACAGGAAAACTGTCGGGGCTTGATTACGATATTTGGACGGAAATTGGCAAAGAGTTGGGCCTGAAAATCGAATGGACAGAGGAAGCTGGATGGGGAAATTTTATCGAAGGATTGAAAACAGGCCGTTATGATGCCTTTTGCTCACAACTTTGGCCGGATCCATCGCGCTCAAAATTCTTAAGTTTAACCAATCCGGTTATATTTTCGTTTCTAGAAGCTTATAGTCGGGCAGATGATACCCGCTTTGATGGGGATCTGCAGAAAATAAATAATCCTGCGGTTAAAATTCCGGCAATTGAAGGCGATGTGTCCGTATCGATCGTACAAAAAGGATTCCCAAAGGCAGGGATTGCGTACTTGCCGCAAACAGCAACACTCTCTGACATGTTCCTGTCTTTGATATCTAAAAAATCGGATGTCATTTTTATTGAGCAGGCTATGCTGGCCGGTTTGGACAAACATAATAAAAATACACTTCGCAAAGTAAAAAATGTACCTCCGGCTTTTACCTTTGCCTCGTACTATGCCGTATTGGCGCAAGAATACCAACTGCGCGATATGATGAATTTGGCATTGCGCACGATAAAGAATGATGGGCGTTTGGAAAAATTGACAAAAACCTATTCCACAAGTTATGCCGTGCCCAAAAAAGATTTTTAATCACGTATACACAGCGAAGAAAGAACCAAAAATGAAACGGATTTTTTGCTTATGCTTGACGTTTTTGATCTGCCTGACGACCTCTGCCTTTGCGGGGGATGACACACGGGATAAAGCCTATACCAAAATTATGGCGACGAACACCATCCGGTGCGGGTATTATGTTTGGCCACCCTATATTACCAAAGACCCGAACTCCGGCAAGTTGGGAGGATTCTTTTATGATATGATGGAGGCGATGGGCCAATCTTTGAACCTGAAAATCGATTGGGCCTCTGAAATCAATTTTGATGCAATGTTTGAAGGCTATGCCTCCGGCAAATACGATATGGTCTGCGCTTCGCTCGCCGCAACACCGGCCCGTGCGCGCGCCAGCGATTTCACCCAACCCTTTATGTATGCGGCCTATTACCTCTATGCCCGTGACGGCGACACCCGTTTTGATGGAAACTATGCCAAGGTGAATAACAAGAACGTGACTTATGGCTCTTTGGACGGGGATATGAACGAAATTATCGGCAAAGAAGATTTCCCAGAGGCCAAGAAATTCAGTATCGGACAAAATGCCGCGATGACGGATACGCTTATGTCGATTAAAACCAAAAAAGCCGATGTCTCCGTGCTTGACCCCGTGGCCGCCATCAATTTTATGAAAGCCAATCCTAAATCCATTCATCAGGTGAAAGGGGGGCCCGTTCGCGTTATACCACTGACCTATTCCATTCCGGTCGGAGAAGATAAATTAAAATCCATGTTGAATATTACCCTGCAAAACATGGTTGAAACTGGCAAGGTGGACAAACTGGTCAAGAAATACCCTGATCTGGATGCCACGTTGCTGCGGATTCCAAAACCATACGACATCAAGAAATAAAACATTGTTCATTGAAATAGGATGTTCCTTGGTTAACAACTGGTTTTCGTGAAAAACGGGTAAAATGTCAACTTCCCCCTTCACCCTCCGGTGGATACAAGGTATATAGGAAGAGATAAAAATTCCCATTACGGGCGGATGACACACGCCAAAGGACATAACGAAAAATGACATACGAAATTATTACCCATGAATATGATGTTGTGGTTGTTGGCGGGGGTGGGGCCGGTTTGCGGGCCGCCATGGGCATGTCACAAAAAGGGTTGAAAGTCGCCTGTTTGTCCAAAGTATTCCCCACACGGTCGCATACCGTTGCGGCACAAGGCGGGATTTCTGCGGCTTTGGGCAATATGGGCGAAGATGACTGGCGGTTTCACTTTTATGACACCATCAAAGGATCCGACTGGCTGGGCGACCAGGATGCCATCGAATATATGTGCAAGGAAGCCATTCCGGCGATTATCGAGCTGGAACATTTCGGTGTTCCGTTTTCGCGGACAGCCGAAGGAAAGATTTACCAACGCGCCTTTGGCGGGATGACCACCCATTACGGCCAAGGCACGGCCCAGCGCACCTGCGCCGCTGCTGACCGGACGGGACATGCGATTTTGCACACGCTGTACACACAGGCGTTAAAACACAAAACCGAATTCTTTATCGAATTTATCGCCCTTGATCTGATTATGGACGACGAAGGCGCCTGCGTCGGTGTTCTGGCGTGGAATTTGAACGATGGAACCATCCATGCGTTCCGTGCGCATCAAACCGTGCTGGCCACCGGCGGATATGGCCGTGCCTATTTCTCGTGCACATCGGCCCATACCTGCACAGGGGATGGCAACGCGATGGTGCTGCGGGCGGGACTGCCTCTGCAAGACATGGAATTCGTGCAATTCCACCCGACAGGGATTTACGGGTCGGGCTGCCTGATTACCGAAGGCGTGCGCGGCGAAGGTGGCTATCTCACCAACTCCGAAGGCGAACGCTTTATGCCACGTTATGCGCCCAGCGCCAAAGACCTGGCCTCCCGCGATGTGGTCTCCCGTTCGATGACCATTGAAATCCGCGAAGGCCGTGGTGTGGGCGAACATAAAGACCATATCCATCTGCATTTGGAACATCTGGATGCGGATATTATTCACTCGCGCCTGCCGGGGATTGCCGAAACGGCCAAGATTTTCGCTGGGGTCGATGTGACCAAAGAACCGATTCCGGTTCTGCCAACCGTGCATTACAACATGGGCGGAATTCCGACCAACTGGCGCACCGAAGTGGTGTCCCCGACAGCCACCGATCCAAACCGCGTGGTTCCTGGTCTGATGGCCATTGGCGAGGCTGCGTGCGTATCGGTTCATGGAGCCAACCGCTTGGGGTCCAACTCTCTGTTGGATTTGGTCGTCTTTGGCCGTGCAGCAGCGATCCGTGCGGCGGAAACCGTTGTTCCGGGCACCAAACACCGCAAAGCAGGGGCCGCGTCGATTGAAAAAGCTCTGGCCCGTTTTGATAAATTCCGCAATGCAGATGGCAATCTGAAAACATCGGATATTCGCATGAATATGCAACGGACGATGCAAAATCATGCCGCTGTGTTCCGGACGGGCGAAACCTTGCAAGAAGGCTGCACCAAAATTTCGGATGTCTTTGCCTCGAAACAGGATGTCAAAGTCGCGGATCGTTCGATGGTCTTTAACACGGATCTGGTGGAAACACTGGAACTGGACAACTTGCTGTCCCAAGCTGTCGTAACCCTGTACTCGGCCGAAAACCGCAAGGAAAGCCGTGGGGCCCATGCACGCGAAGATTATCCGGATCGTGATGATGTCAACTTTATGAAACACACGGTGACATGGATTGACGATGTATCGGGCAAAACCGCGATTGATTACCGTCCGGTGATCCTGACCACCTTGACCAATGAAGTCGAACCCGTCCCACCGAAAAAACGCGTCTACTAAAAAAGTTACAGCTTTTCTAGTAAGGTGGATAATAGGATGGATAATAGAAGATCATGAGTGTGTGGGACATTTTAACAAATTATTACCCTGCTTTTCTGGTGGGGCTGTTTGTGACCCTTAAACTCTGCGTCATTATTTGGGGAAGCGGTTTGGTCCTAGGCAGTGCGTTAGCTCTTGCTGGTGTCAAATTTCCAAAATCTGTTGGATTACCATCCCGTGGATTTTCCTTCTTCCTGGGCGGGGTTCCATTGATTGTCTTTCTATTTTGGCTCCATTATCCAGTCCAAGCGATGTTTGATGTTGTTATTGATCCGTTTTACACGGCTGCTTTTACGTTATCGATAGTCAATATCTTCTCGGTTGCGGATATTGTTCGGGGGGCCTTAAATGATTTTCCAAAACAATATCTTATTGCTGCAAAAGTAACAGGACTCACCCGCGAACAAAGTATTCTCAGAATTCAATTTCCGCTCATTCTTCGGGAGGTGTTACCACCCCTTTTATTATTACAGGTTGCAATGCTTCATACTTCCCTTTTTGCAAGCCTTATATCTGTCGAAGAAATTTTCCGGGTTGCCCAGCGCATTAATGCGCAGATTTACAGACCTGTCGAGATTTATACAGCACTTGGTGTCTTCTTCCTTGCCGTGTGTCTGCCGATTAACAGTTTCGCCTTGTGGTTAAAATCAAGGTTTATCCGGAATTTATCTGAACAATAACACAAAAATTTTCTGTGTATGCTTTCTGCAGAACCAATATAGCTTGCGCCGAATAAAATGTTGCCCGCCTTATTCACCCGATTTCGGCTTAAAGCCTCCTAAAGCTTCATGACTTTGAGTCTGCTTGCCTTACTGTCGCGAGCGAAAGAGCCTTGGAAGGCGGGTGGTAAGGGGGAAAAGTCAATATAGAAACTTAAAGCAAAAACTTAGAACAAAAAAAGGGTGACAAACGTCACCCTTTTCGAAATTCAAAATCTTTTTAAAAGATTAGAAGTTAACTTGTGTACCGATTGTTACAGTCGTTGCATCTTCAGAACCAGTGAATGCACCAGCAGAAGCGTCAACATCAGTGTAACCAACAGAACCACGGAAGGTCATGCCTGGGCCGTATGAGTATACAACACCAGCTGCGTAACGATCAAGGTCACCAGATACGTTCAAACCAGAAACAGATGCATCACCATCAGCATTCAAGTAAGAAGCACCAAGTTTGAATGGGCCGGTTGTGTAGTCTGTACCAATTGCCCAAGTGTCAACTTCAGCATCGCCTTCTTCAGCAGTTGTGTAAACAGCTCCAAGACCGAAGGCACCGATGTCTAAATCAACACCAGTATTCCATTGATCAAAGTCATTGTCGCCAGCAGTTGTATAACCAGCACCAGCGATCAAACCAACTGAACCAACCATACCTTCGTAACGAACAGCACCTTCCATCACATCAGAAGCAACGCCAGAAGCGCTTGAACGGTTACCACCGGAAGTAGCTGAATCATCTTCTGTTGCATAGGAAACACCAGCTTGGAAACCGCTAAATACTGGTGAGAGGTATGTGATTTTATCAGCAGATTTTGCGTAGTCGTTCGCATAGTCTACAGAAACATCGCCCAAGAATGAGACTGGGTTAATGAATTGACGGATACCATCAATGTTGTCATCAGCAGAAGGAGCGGCAACTTGCAGCAAGTAAGCAGCACCATCTTCTCTACCAGCGTTTACGCGACCCCAAGAGCCAGCGAAGTAAACATACGACTCATCAACTCCGAAGCCATCAGCTCCGTCAGCGGTTGCTTCAATGTGAGCACCGACTGTCAAACCGTTGTCCAAGGTTGTTTCGCCACCGAAATGAACTTCGGCATCACGAAGAAAATCAACTGCTTTTGCACTGTCTTCATCTGAATAGTTAACATATCCTTTGAAGTGACCACCAAGACCCAGTTTTACACCAGAATCATCAGCAGCAAAAGCAGGGGATACTGCAAGTGTCAAAGCAACAGCAGCAGCGCCGAGCATAAGTTTGTTCATGGAAAATTCCTCCAATAAGTGTTAAAATCCGCAGTCTGCCCCAGATGGAACAAAGACCACACATAGTTATTTGTATGCTCTTACCAAATTAGGTACGCAGACAGATAGGAGTAATAATCCTCTTTTTTAGATTCTTTTCAAGCTTATCTGTCGTGTATCTTGTTCTTGAGGGTCAGTCTGTGGCACAAACACCACAGTTTATTTTTCATATTGCAAATATAATTAAGAATTGGCAATATTTCTGTCTGATAATCCTGATTTATTTTGTCATGCAGCATGATTTTTCAAGGAAAATTATCGCAGAAACAAGGCGTTGTTGCATGGAAAGTGAAAAAAGCGGATTCACAAAGAGGGGCGTTACCTTATTCTGTTAGCTATAAAAAAACAGCGCAACTGGGCAGGGTATAATCAAAAACAAGATTATGGTTCCGGCTGTCGATTCGACGGGGCTTCCGGTTCATCGATGTGATGGGCTATCTACTCGCTCACTCGTAGAAACTGTTATGTGGCGGATTAAAACCTGTGCCGGAACAAAACTTACCAGCTTTTCCCATGCAAAAACGGCGATTTGCTGCGGGGATGACGTACGAGAGGAAAAAACTCTTTCAGATCTTGGCGTTCTTCATGGCTCAAAAGTCTTTGTCCCCAGAGGGCGTAAAGATCGTACACAGGCCCCTAAGTGACGACAGCATAAAGAGCAACAGCAGCAGCATTCGATACATTAAGGCTGCTGAATGCGCCAGAGGTTGGTAATTTTACCAACACATCACATTTTTCACGAATGAGTGGCCGGAGGCCAGGTCCTTCTGCCCCCAGCACCAAAAGCGTCTTGTCGAATTTGGATGTTTGATTAATTGTTTCCTGCCCACGTTCATCAAGCGCTAACGCAAAATAGCCCTGCTCCTGTAACGTCTCAATCGAGCGGGAAAGGTTCGTTTCATAAACAACAGCAAGTGACTCAACCGCCCCACAAGCTGTTTTGGCTACAATTCCATTCAGTTCGGGCGCATATTTGCTTTGAACAATAATTGCATCAGCTCCAAACGCGCAGGCAGAACGCATGACGGCCCCCAGATTGTGCGGGTCTGTGACTTGGTCCAAAAGAACGATGACAGATTTCTTTTTATGAATCGTGGTATTAATAATATCAGATAAAAAAACCTCAGATAGCTGAGCTGCATCAATGCCGACACCTTGATGGACCGTCCCTTTCGGGAGAGCCCGATCGAACGTTTGTTTTTCAAGAAGAACCGGATCCGGACGCTTTATCCCCAATTTTCTGGCACGGCCAACCCATTCATAAGCCATATTTTCCGTTGCATCTGTGCAATAAATAGCTTGCATCGCGCGGGTTGGATTCATGACTGCAGCCTCACAAGCATGAATTCCAAAGAGCGTCATGCGAATTTTTAAAGCACTGGTCTGGTGTTTTTCAGGGCGGGAATCGCCAGGGGCGTCACGCTGTTCGGCCAAAATGCGACCTGCACGCGTTCCTGCCTTAATGCCACGTTTCGGAGGGGGATTATCTTTTTTATCTTTTTTGGGGTCTGGCCGTTTAGATATCTTGCCATCTCTTGATCTGTACGGCACAGATTTTGTCGAATTTGCAGGTTTTTTTGATTTTTGTTTCATTTTGACTTGACTTTCAATCGCTTTTCGCTTTTCTTCTCCATCTCAATATCCTGTGCACTGAACGTGTGCAAGGGAATTGTATCAAACACCTGTTGGAAGGGTGGCCGAGTGGTTAATGGCAGCAGACTGTAAATCTGCCCGCGCGAGCGTACACAGGTTCGAATCCTGTCCCTTCCACCATTTATTTAACAACCCGTCCAGTGTGACGGGTTTTTCTTTGCGCGAAAGCCCAATGTTCGCGAATATTTTTATGTGATAATATCTAGCAATTCAATATAGAGGCGAAATAAGTTATGCATACCAATATTTCAATTATTACAACGGGCGGCACAATTGACGGCGCTGACTCGGATAAGCAAACAACCCGTGTAAAAAGCGATGCTGTTGAATGGTTGTAGACACAATCCGGTATTCAAATCAAACATATTCCTCTTATGAACAAAGATTCTCGCCTGACTACTGAAGATGACCGTGGTGATATCGTTCATTCAGTTTTACATGAAAAAAATGATTTTATCATTGTAACGCATGGCACATTCACGATTTGCCAAACGGGTAGGGCATTTAAAAATGCACTTAGCTCTTCTGCTAAAACTGTCTTATTGGTCGGCGCATGGATACCATTTAATGAACCAAATTCTGATGCTGAACATCAAATGGCCTTTGCGCTTGATATTCTGAAATCGCCTCAGGTAGGTGTTTTCATAGCAATGGACAATCGTCTTTGGGATCCTGATACCACAGAGAAAAAAGAAATAACGCCTGATCGATACCAGCTGGAAATATTTAGATTTTGAACTCTTTATTTAGAACATTTCAAAACTTTTCTGGGTTTCTTTTGTTATTTAATGTCAAGATCTTGATCAATATTTGAGAAGTTAGTGTCCATCCAAAAACTTTTCCGCAGAAATGCGCCAAAAGTTTTTGAACGGACACTTAGAAACAATACCCTAAAATACGCCACCATTTGTTGATTTTTTGCCATCCAGCAAAATCCAGAAAGCCCGCGCCAAGTTATGCCGCGTATCCAGTCAAGATCAGTGTCTATGTGCTTTTCTGCCTCTGCGAGGGCTATGCGTAATTGGGTGAATCTTATTCCTCACTTCACAAATTGCACAAATTAGTGATAAGAACCCACAGTATAAGGCCGTTAAACTTATGCTCTAGTAGGCAAATTATTTTAGGATCAATTGGTTACGTGGACCCAAAACAACCAAGGCGCAACTAAGGAACAAAACCACCAAAAAAGAGTAAAATTTCCTGTCAGTTAACGTGTTGTGATTTGTTGTCTAGGAATGTGCCGCTACTGTGCCACAGACAGCTTTACCATTCGAAACTGGCAGGGGCAGTAGGACTTGAACCCACGACCCTCGGTTTTGGAGACCGATGCTCTACCAACTGAGCTATACCCCTATAAGGCCGTACGAATGGGTGCTTTTTAATCTATCTTGCTCTGTTTGGCCAGTAAAAAATAAGGAACAAACGATATTTCTTTTTTATCTGATCTGAAGGTCTTAAACCTTAACAGCCTTGTTGATACGGGCCAGACCCCGTTTTACCCTTATGAAGCCATAAATTTGGGCCGGCAGAACAGATAAGAAAGTTATTCCTGTGATGAGCCAGAAGTTCTTATCCATAAAATCTTGCATCACGCGACCAACCATTGCCTCATCTGGAATAACCATCCCCTGGGCCACAGATTCCAGCGCCTCGTGAAGCGCTGTCATATCACCTAGAATTGGAATAGAAAGGCTCGCAATCAGGATTCCGCCAATATAAATCATGGACCATCCCCAAAAGGTTTTAATGATCTCTTTTGTTTCTTGATATTCAGGACTTCCGATTTTCCACTTCCGACGCAAACTATAGAAACCAATAATGAGCAGAAATGAGAAAAACATTGAAAAGACCTGAGTCAGTGTGTTTGGAATCGCACTGATAACCATGCAAAGAATCAGAGCAAAATACGCATATTTTAGTTGATTTTCAGATATCATTCGTCATTTCCTTCCAAATAATTTTTCAATATCATCCAGTGATAGTGCAACAAAAGTAGGTCTGCCATGATTGCATTGTGCGGCTAAGGGCGTTTTCTCCATATCCCGTAAAAGCGCATTCATTTCTGGTAAGGTTAAGCGGCGACCTGATCGTACAGACCCATGGCAAGCCATAGTTGAGAGGACATGATTGATCTTTTCTTCAAGAGCCGTTGCTTTTTCATGATCACGCAAATCATCGGCCAGATCTTGCAACAGAGCTCTCAGGTCCAGTCGCCCCACCAGAACTGAGGGAACAGACCTGACGGCGATGGCTCCTGCTCCGAAAGATTCAATTTCTAATCCTGATTTCTTAAAAAGATCCCGCGATTCAATCAGTCGTGCACAGTCGACATCATCCATTGTTATAATCTCAGGGGTCAAAAACCCTTGGGATGGAATCCCTTTATTGGCCATATCGGATTTGAACCGTTCATAAACCAGCCGTTCATGGGCTGCATGTTGATCAACAATGACGACTCCATCAGCAGTTTGTGTAATAATATAGTTCTCGTGAAGCTGCGCTTTTGCAGAGCCAAGCGGGTAGGCCTCGAAAGAAATGATTTCTTCCATCTCTTCTGTTACCTGTTCAGCGCGGACAGACGGAGAAAAAACCATCGACGGTTGGATGGGTATAGGGGAATAAGCAGCGGTGAGATGTTCTGAAAGGCCGGAATATGTTGCGCCTTTTGCATTCGGGCTATAAATCGGGGGATAACCAGATCCAATATGCTGCGCTCGCTGGGTTCCAAGCCGGGCAACAAGCGCGTCAGTCAAAGATGTCACAGGGGATATATCTTGGTCATGTAAGGCGTGCCGGATTGTTGAAACGATGAGCCCACGCACAATTGCAGAGTCACGGAACCGAACCTCTGCTTTTGCGGGATGAACATTAACGTCGACTTCCTCAGGTGGGAGGGTCAAAGACAGGGATACAACAGGATATCGATCTTTTGCCATGACATCCATATATCCGGCCCGAATTGCTCCAAGTAAAAGCTTATCGCGAACAGAGCGTCCATTGACAAATAAAAATTGTTTCTGCGCCGTTCCGACATTATGGGTTGGTTTACCGATCCATCCGACCAGCCGGATCCCATTTCGATCCGCATTAATCGGAATGGCATTTTTGATAAAGTCATCGCCCATAATCTGACGAAGGCGCTGTTCGGCCTGAATCCTTTCATCAACACTTAAAACGGGATAATGAAAAGATGTTGCCCCATTATGGGTTAATCGAAAGGAAATTGATGGATAGGCCATTGCCAAGCGCTGTAGCATATCCTTGACTGCACCGTATTCTGTTGCAGATGTTTTCAAGAATTTCAAGCGTGCGGGAGTTAATGAAAAAAGTTCCCGGACCTCAATAGTTGTCCCGTCTTTCTGGGCAGAGGGTTTGATCGGCTGCTTTTCTCCATCTATGACTTCAATTTCATACGCATCGGCCCCGCGTTCCCGTGTTGAAATCTTCATACGTGAAACAGACGCAATAGATGGAAGGGCCTCCCCCCTGAATCCTAGAAAGCAAATATGGGTCAGATCCGATGTTGGAAGTTTGGATGTCGCATGACGATCAAGGGCTGCCATCAGATCATCCGGGCCCATTCCATATCCGTTGTCACGGACAATCATAAGGTTTTTGCCGCCCTCTACCAGTTCGACTTCAATCTGCGTGCTTTCAGCATCGATTGCGTTTTCAACCAACTCTTTAATTGCTGCAGCAGGGCGTTCAATCACCTCACCTGCTGCAATTTGATTTACAAGAGTATCCGGGAGTTGCCGAATCCGCATCACAGCACCCATCTAAAAATCAACGCATTTGCCATTCATTTCCCAATCCCCATAGCGCGTTGCCTCTGGACCTTTTCGTCCACCGAACTCTGGTGTGATGTGCGTTGCAACAACAGAAACTGGGGGTTCTGGTTTGTCTATTTTCTGTTTCACTGGACTTTTCGTATTTTCGGTCATATTCATATGAAGATACTTAGCGTTTTTATGTGCAAAGAGAAAGATAAAATATGAGCAAGACATCAGATCTAATGAAACCTTTCCGTGACCGGATTAATGCCGTGGATGACCAGATCGTTGATTTATTGGTCGAGCGGTACAAGATTATTCGTGAGGTTGGTTCTTTTAAAGAAGCAAACAATATTCCGACCGTGATAGAAGAGCGGGTTAAGGAGGTTATTAATCGCGTTGGAGACCGGGCCGGAGAAGATTTTGAAGATTTTATCTGCGAAGTTTACGCATTGATTATCGCAATCGCACATGATGTAGAAGATGAGGTGCGTGGACAGGGGGATAAGTTTAAAGATTAATCGTAATCTTTGCTCGTTGAACCTGTCTTGCTAGCCCATCATTCTAGAGGTAGACTGCAGGCATGAATGCATCGTCTACAGCACACCGTTTTCAGAAAAAATCTTTATTTGACCGATGGTTAAAGCCAACGGCACTTCTGGCCGAACGTAACCGGCTTGAAGCATTTTTGGCTGCTTTTCCGGGCGAGTATTGCGGGTTTAATCCTGATGGATCTTTGGCTTACAGCAAAGGCTTCTTGTCTCTTTTAAATTTACAGAAGATAAATGGTATATCTGATATCCAACACGCCTTGCGGCCTGGTGATGCGGCGGCTCTTGAAACATGTTATATTCGACTGAAAGAACAACGTCAAAATTTCGTTTTGAAAGCCCAAACAACCGACCAAACAAAAATTCTCCGTCTCACCGGTGGAACAGGGACCGCGATTTCCGGAACAGATCAGTATGATATTATCTGGGTTGAAGATATCACGGTTACAGAAAAAGAACTGGAATCAAAACGCAGTGCGCAAAACGTTCTGGAACATGAAATCAAGAAATATCGCGCTGTTCTGGGGGCAATCACCTATCCGGTGTGGATTTATAATCCTACGGGTGAGCTGATTTGGTGTAATGATGCGTATGCCCATATTCTTGGTGTGACCCCTGATATTGTGCTGTTCGACAAGAAAGAGGTTTTATTCACCACCCCAAAACGCAAAGGAAAAATAGGTAAACCTGTTAAAATCCTGCTTGAAGATGCCTTGGCATCAGGACAGATTCAGTCTGAACCAAAACATGTTATTATCCAGGGGGACCGCAAAATGATGCAGGTCAGTCTGATTCCCCTTCCCCATCTTGATATTGTGATTGGTCAGGCCCAGGATATTTCGCGTGAAGAAGAAATTGAAACACGATCTGAACGAAATATGGCGGCGAACCGCGAATTGCTGGAACAATTGCGCACAGCAATCGCGATTTTTGATGGCGAACAAAAGTTGGAATTCTATAATTCGTCTTACGCACAATTATGGCGACTGGAAGAAGGGTGGTTGAACGCTCATCCAAAGCTTGGGGATATTCTTGAGCGTTTGCGCGAGACACGGAGATTGCCTGAACAAGCGGACTTTAAACGATATAAACAAGGCTGGTTGGAATTATTTACCTCTCAAATCGGTCCGAAAGAGGATATGCTGTATTTACCGGATGGGTCTGTCCTCCGGTCCCTTGTTGTGCCTCACCCACTTGGGGGATTGCTGATGACATTCGAAGATGTCACAAGTGGGTTGGAACTTGAATCGTCTTATAATACATTGATGGCCGTACAGAAAGAAACACTTGATGGTCTGACCGAGGGTGTTGCGGTGTATGGAAGCAATGGACGGTTGACCCTTTGGAATCCAGCCTATGCAAGTATGTGGGCTTTGAACCCCGAAGATCTGGATGGCAAGCTTCATATAACCCAGATTCTAGAAAGATCGAGAGCGTTCTTTCCAGCCGATGATTGGGATAAACAGCGTGATCAAATGACGCGCGAGCTTTTCTCGCGCCAGGATAAAAAAGGCGAAATCAGACGAACAGATGGCCGTATCCTTCATTATGTTTCCGTTGCATTGCCAGATGGTGGGACAATGGTTACTTTCCATGATGTGACAGATACGGTCAGGGTAGAAGAAGCGTTGCGCGAAAAAGCAACTGCCCTGGAAACAGCAGAAAGATTAAAATTGGATTTTCTGGCAAATGTGTCTTACCAACTCCGGACACCCTTAAATGCAATTATTGGTTTTAATGAGATTCTGGACAAAGAATATTTCGGTGAACTGAATAACCGTCAGAAAGAATATACAAAAGGTCTGGCAGAAGCCTCTGAACAATTAATGAATTTGATCAATGATATTCTTGATCTGTCGACGATCGAGGCTGGATATATGACAATAAACAAGGAAGCCGTTAATGTCGCCAGCATGTTAACAGCACTTTATGACTTAACCCAAGAATGGGCGCGAGGACAGAAGATTGAAGTGACTTTATCTCTTTCCGACCAGATTGGGATCGCGAATCTTGATGAACGACGGATCAAACAAGGTCTTTTGAATTTGTTACGAAATGCGATTGCCTATACACCTGCAGGCGGGCGGATTAGATTGTCTGCATCAAGGGTTGATGACCAACTCGCTCTTTCCGTCACGGATACCGGGCCAGGGATCGCACCCGAAGATCAGGCCCGTATTTTTAAACCGTTCGAGAAAACCGGTCTCCATCGTGAGGAAGGGCGGACGGGTGCCGGATTGGGGCTTAGTCTTGTTCAAAATATAGTTAATTTACATGGTGGTCGCATTGAACTTGAAAGTACCTTGGGTGAAGGCACAACGATTACACTACTTCTGCCGTCGCAATAAAATGTAACTCGCACCACCCCCGCCATGTTTAAGATGGGCTTCTCTGTATTCCAGGATATAAGGCCTTAAGCCGCGATCTTCGCACCACAAGGGGAGATTTTTACGGATAACGCCTATCCTGCCGCCTGTTCCGCTGCCGGGTCTGTTTCCAGACCCTTTACCCGTTATCACCAGAAGGAGCCGGGCACCCTGGCGGATGTGACGCTCGGCAAACTCGATAAATCTTTTATGCGCTTCTGCCAGAGTCATTCCATGAAGATCGATTGTGCCATCAATGGGTAGATCCCCCCTTTCGAATCGTTTCCTGAGGGCAGCATCGATTTGAAAAGAAGAGGGTTCAAAAACGCTTTCTTGACGAGATCCTGTCAAAGAAGGGGGCAGTCTCCCTGACAAAACACCCGATAGATTGATCGGATTTCGCACAGGCCGTTTTATAATATGCTTTGAGGTATACTCTTCGCGTTTATTCGAGGGAGGGAGTTTTGTGACCTCTTGCATTGCGTTGGTCCAAAGGACGAGATCCTCTTCCCGAAAGGCTGTGGGCAATATTTCCGTCTTATTTTGTATCGCTTCTGGCGGATAAATCGAGGGGGGCTTTTTTTCTTTCATAATGTACATTACAATAGATCTATATATTGATGACTAGCAAGGACAGAAGATGGTTGCGTTCAAAAATTTGATTCAGAGTGGCGTCATTCTGCTACTCTGGTTTTTCTTTTCTTTCTCTGTCGCCTACGCAGGGGACAGAGTTCCCTACGATCAGGAGCTGATAACACGCCTTCCATCTTCCAATGAAGATATTGGAATCGCATTTTTAAAGACAACAAATAATTTTCCTGACTTTGGATTAATTGTTAAGGAGACAGAGGCCTACAAGAAGTTAGATCCACTCGCACAGGAGAATTATCTATCAAAGGCCACAGGACGTCTTCAAAATAATTTTATTGGGTTTTCACCACAGAAATCTGACCTCATTATTCGGGTGAAAGTTAATGTTCTGTTTGAAAAATTGGCAAATGGTGAAGGGGTCATGAAAATCAGGACCTTTCCTGATGACCCTGTTTATTTCCCATTTTATTTTGCAAAATATCCGATTGCGTTAATTATTAAGGATATGGAGCTGTTCAGGGAACTCCGGCTTGATAAAGCTGACACAGATATTGTTTATAGCCGTTTATCCTTAAGCGGCGATGCCACCTTGCTCTTACAACTTTATGTTCTCGCGGGGGATGATCAGAAACCAATGATCCTTGATAATATTCCGCAATACCCTTTATTGGCTGAAATCGGATATATTGGTCTGCTGAATGGAAGAGCAGAGCAAATCTGGGCTTGGCGGAATTCAAAATTTTCTTCACGGAAAAGAACCTCAGATCTTGTCGGCACAGGCCCAGGAGCTCAGGAATAGGGAGTCGCTACCGCCGATGTCGACGCAAATGGGACCAGCGGGTGGATTAGATCCATTAATACAGGCTGTCATACGAAGGGCAGAGGCCGTCTATACAAAAATGGCGATTCGTCG
This sequence comes from Alphaproteobacteria bacterium, assembly GCA_016794145.1. GTDB lineage: Bacteria > Pseudomonadota > Alphaproteobacteria > Micavibrionales > Micavibrionaceae > UBA1573. The sequence continues at coordinate 34,431 of JAEUKP010000004.1, forward strand.
TGATGAAAGCCAGGACCTAACCAGACGCAAGAAAAATAACGATCCCGGAGATATATCGCCTATCCCCTGGGAGGATACAACAGATGTGTCCGTTGTGGCGTTAAGGGGATTTCTAGAGGATTTATTGGGCCTGGCGCACAGCGATCCTTTGATAACCTCTCATTCAGACCTGCTCCCTTTGCCTTCCAGTCCATCGAAACAACCCATGGCTCCGCAGACACCTGCCTCTCACGCGGCCGAAGCTTATCGTTCAACAGGGAAAGCTGTGCATGATGAAAATGTAGAAAGTGTTGCTCCTGCGCCTATTATTCCTGTATCGACAGGGGATACACAGGTTCGTTTAGGGGACGACTTTGGCCCAGCCGAACGCGAAATGATGCACGGGTATTTAAAAGATCTGGTTGTTTTGGAAGGAAGGGGAGTTGTTTTCTTGACACTCCGGCGGAGTTTAACGTTCTTGGAAAGCATCAATCAGGCGATCCAGAAAGAAAATGAGTAAGTTTAAATAAATTTATCGATGTGACCCGTCACCCGACTTTGGCTGAAAGTCCACATTACCATCCCCCCACTGAAAGAAGTTTGGAGAAAGGCTTGTGATTTTTTATAATTATAGGGTAAACATATCGGTGTGTTTTACCTAATAAAATTTATAGGTTAGAAGCTATGGAGAAATCAGTCGTTTGTCAATCGCTCTCAGAATCTTTTGATGGTTCGAGGATTCTTTTGCAGGGATTGAAAGAAATTGTAAGAAACAGAAGCAGTGATCATCTTAGTGAAAGTGTTGATAAATTAGAAAGAATTCTTTTAGCAGAGTCCCCATTTTATCCTTATATCAAAGGAAGAGTAGTTGACGTTGATCCCCAAGATCCCGATCCAGGGATGACAGGAGGAGAGCTCTCTGTCTTGTTTAACGGGTTGGCGTTTCGTCTTCTTCCTCCAATGGTCGAGCTTTATTCGATTGCGGCTCTCTCCGAAAGGATCGGATTAAGCATGGGGGGTATTCTTTCTAATATTAGAGATGAAGCGGGGGATCGAGAACAAGGATCGCACAAAGAAAAGTATTTTAAGAGCATTGATCTTTTCCGAAAAGCCCTTGGATTACCACGCATGCTCAATCGCTATATGTATCCCATCATTCGATGTTTGGTACCCACTGAAAAATCAGGATCATTTATCTGCAATGGTCGAAAAAATGCAGGAAATCCGTGATATTCGAGACGAGCCCAGCCCAGCCCAGCCCAGCATTCCTCCCCGGAAGGCTAAAAATCTAATGGGGTCGTCTTTTTCGTGATTCAATTTCGCGTGCGACCGCAATGAAATTAATAATTTTTTCTGGAATCTCACGGGATATTTTTTTAACCAGCCCATAAGTCACATCTGGGAAAAGATGAGGAAGAGGGGTGGCAACAAGAGTGTCATTCTTCTTAATCCAAACATCAGATGAAATTGTAATCGCGACGCCTGCGTCGATAAATTCACGCCCACTCTCTGTATTCAAGAAACTGACTCTAAGTTTTTTATTAATATTATGATCTAGAAAAATTTTATAGAGGTTGTCGATCACCCTGAATGTAGGATCAGGGAGAGTTAGTTCGTACTTACTAATTTCTTGAACAGTTAAATTTTTTTGATGCGCCAATGGATGGTTTGGCAATGTGATAAGGCAAGGTGTGCAGAAAAAGAGGGGAGTATACACGAAGTTATGAGAGAAAGGTAGATGGGCCCTCTGGGGGAGTATAGCAAAATCAACAATATCTTTCTCTATTAATTCCATAGCCTCTTGATGTTCTGCAAAATGAATAACAATGTAAATTTCAGGGTACATCTGGGTATAGAGTTTGATAATCTCTGGCAGAATATAGCTTTTCGATGTTCCGTTTGCAGCGATATGCAATTCTGTTCTTAGAACGCTTTTCAGTTCTTCGCTGAATTCATGGTGAAGGTTTAATATTCCATAAACATATGGCCGGGCAAGTGAATAGAGTCTTTTCCCTTCTGCCGTTGGTTTAATATGAGGGCCGTTGCGTTCAAACAGCTTTACGGCAAGACTATCTTCGAGGGCTTTGATTTGTAGGGAAACGCAGGATTGGTTTAGTCCCATATGCTCGGCAGCGCGGCATATGCTTCCAAATTCGATGGTTGAACAAAACCCTCTTAATTGCTGGAGGCGGTTGTTTTTATAGTAAAATTGCTGGTCAATTTTCTTCATATTTTATCATATATCTTATGAATGATAATGTTTCAAACTATAAAATATTTGAATAGATAGAAACCAGATATCTTTAATTCTTAGAACAAAGGGATCGACATTAAATGCTGGAAAAAAACTCTGTCATTCTAAAAATTTTGGAGGTTGCGCGTTGGGCACCAAGTGGTGACAATAGCCAACCATGGCGATTTACAATCCTTTCGGATGAACGGTTCATAATTCACCCTGCCCCCGATGACCAGAGCGTTCCTGACATTTATAATGGAGATGGCCGTGCGAAATGGTTTTCGATTGGTGCACTGGTTGAAAATATTTCCATTTCTGCTTCTGCGCATGGCTATAAAGCCCAGATTATCCCAAGGAAAGACTCTCCCGAACACTTCGGGTGGTCTCCATATATCGAGATTATATTGCGGACTGACCATGATATAAGACCAGATGAACTTTATCCCTTTATTGAAGAACGCAGTGTTCAGCGCGGTTGTATGAAGAGGCGTTTATTGACCTCAACTGAAAAAGCCGAGTTGGAAAGGTCTGTGCCATCTGGTGTTAATATTGAATGGGTTGAAAAAGGTTCAAGACGTTGGGGGTTGCTGAAACTTATCAGTCATTTCACAGATATTCGTCTGCGCTTACCGGAGACCTATAAAGTCCATCTTGCCGTTATCGAATTTTTCTCACGCTATAGTAGAAATAAGATGCCTGATCAGTCTTTGGGGTTAAGTCGCCTAACACTCCTGCTAACACGCTGGGTTTTAAAGTCTTGGGAAAGAACGGATTTTATGAACCGTTTTATGGGTGGGACGATCATTCCACGAATAGAGATGGATCTGATTCCAGGTATCTTTTGTGCCGGATATTTTGTTTTATACTCAAAGGCCCTCTCTCTTGATTTTGAGGGCGATATCGGAAGGGGGCGTGCGTTGCAAAGGTTCTGGCTGCAGGCAACACGCCTAGGGTTACAGATTCAACCACAATATCCCCCTGTTATTTTCTCACATTATGCACGCAATAATATATCGTTCACATCTGCTACTCATATGATAAAAAAATTATCCTCTTTTTCAAAAAAATATGATGATTTTTTTGGCGGAGAGTCGAGCAGCCGCGATATTTATTTTATCGGCAGAATTGGTGAAAAGAAAAATGATGTTTCTTCTCGATCTCTTCGTCTTGATCTTGAAAGTCTTATAAATCAATGATCTAACATATTGATTAAGTATATCATTTCCTTCAACTGTGCTATAATCTGAAGAGCCCCTGATTCAAAAAATTTAGTTTGATTGCCGTGGGTTGCGCTGGATGGTCGGGTAATCCGTCCTTTCCCGGATACCCGGAATAAATTGGCGGATAACGCATGTAGGTCTAGAAAGCTTTTGCCTTCTGTCGTGAGCTGCTTTCAAAAAGCACGAGGGGCACGAAGGTTCCTAAGTACCTTTTTTAGCTGTAATGCTTTCCTCTCAATCGCTTTGTGGTTCAAAGAGTCTTTCCGAAAATGTCCTACCTATTTGGAGGTACTATACAAATGAAACCCCGGCACGTTGGAGGTCGTGACGGGGTCCAAAGAGATGGATGAAGCTGCTTTTCATCCATAAAACATACAAATCATTCTACATATTTAAAGAAGATTTGACGGATGAGCCTGTTATTGTTGGTGCTGCTCCGCGTTGTTCTTCCGATTCTCCAAGCCGTGCGCTATCAAAAGCCATCCTGAAAACGGATCCTTCATTTGAACACGCAGCACATAAGCCAGCGGCTACATCTCGTAAACTAAGCATCAAACCCCTCCATCGTTAAAATCGCATTTTCTTTCGATACCCCTTGTCCAGATTGGGTATAAAACACAATTTCTGTTCGTGGGTCATCCTCTGGCCGTGGTTTGATATGGAACAACATACGCGAGCGTGTCTGTTCCCCCAACGGTACCAAATTTTTCTCTCCGTTCAAGCGCATCACCAGATTGATCACTTTGCGTTCGGATAAACGGACATCTTCATTTTTATCCAGAACTGTATAATCACCAACAGGGACAACATCGCCATTACGCTCTTTTCGACAAATTAGAAAAGATCCTTCTAAAAATGGATTAGGGCGATAAGTGAAATTACCTTGGAAATCTTGTGCATGAGTCACGTTTAAGTCCTCTTTTCTTCTTGTCTTGCCTTGCTTTTTGAGCGGTAACGTTTTAAATCTAACAGTGAAATTTTAATAATCTGTGAAAACACTCTAAAATTTAAGGAATTCAGATGAATCAAGCTGCTACGATGACTGCGGTTACAGGTGATTACAAAGTTAAAGACATGTCTTTGGCTGATTGGGGGCGTCGCGAGATCGTGATTGCCGAAACCGAAATGCCCGGATTGATGGCTTTGCGCGCCGAATATGGTGCCAGCCAACCTCTGAAAGGGGCGCGCATTGTCGGGTGTTTGCACATGACCATTCAAACGGCGGTGCTGATTGAAACCTTGACCGCGCTGGGGGCGTCTGTCCGCTGGTCATCGTGCAATATTTTCTCGACACAGGATCAAGCGGCTGCTGCGATTGCGGCGGCAGGTATTCCTGTTTTTGCCTGGAAAGGCGAAACCGAAGAGGACTATGAATGGTGCATCGAACAAACGATTAAAGGGCCGAATGGATGGACGCCCAATATGATTTTGGATGATGGCGGCGACCTGACCAAAATTATGCATGATAAATATCCTGACCTGATGAAAGACGTGCGCGGTGTGTCCGAAGAAACCACGACAGGCGTGCACCGTTTGATGGACATGGCGCGCGATGGAACATTGATGGTGCCTGCGATCAACGTCAATGACAGCGTAACCAAATCGAAATTCGACAACAAATACGGATGCCGTGAAAGTCTGGTGGACGGGATTCGCCGTGGTACCGACGTTATGATTGCCGGAAAAATTGCCGTGGTTGCGGGATATGGGGATGTGGGCAAAGGGTCTGCGGAATCGCTCCGTTCCCAAGGCGCACGCGTGATTGTGACTGAAATCGACCCGATCTGTGCTTTGCAGGCCGTGATGGAAGGGTATGATGTCTTGCCAATCGAGGACGTTGTGGCAAAGGCCGATATTTTTGTGACCGCCACGGGTAACAAAGATATTATTACACTTGATCATATGCGGGCGATGAAAGACCGTGCGATTGTGTGCAATATCGGACATTTTGATAATGAGATTCATGTTTCTGCACTTAAGAATTTCAAATGGCATAACGTTAAACCACAAGTCGATGAAATCGAATTTCCGGATGGCAAACGGATCATTCTTCTTGCCGAAGGCCGTTTGGTGAATCTGGGATGTGCGACAGGACACCCGAGCTTTGTGATGTCGGCGTCCTTTACCAACCAAACGTTGGCCCAGATCGAATTGTGGCAAAATCATAAAAACTATGAGAACAAGGTCTATGTCTTGCCGCGTCATCTGGATGAAAAAGTGGCTCGTTTGCACTTGGCAAAGCTGGGGGCAAAACTGACCACCTTAACCAAAGATCAAGCCGATTATATCGGTGTAGATCAGAAGGGTCCGTTTAAGTCAGAGCAGTACAGATATTAAGATTGCTTAAACTAGATAAAAGACCCTGATTTTCAGGGTTTTTTTGTTTAGGGCATATCCCTTTTTGTGCGAAAAGACCAGTTATACGGTCTTGTTTGAAGCTTCCATTTCTTCGGTGAGCAGGTCTTTCTTGGATAACTTGCCGATCATTGTTTTTGGAAGCGGTGCTTCACGGAATTCGATTCGACGTGGCATTTCAATGGGTGAGATTTTATCTTGCAGGAAAAATTTCAAATCTGAGTCGGTTAGGGTTCTTCCTTCTTTTAATTTAATCCATGCTTTCGGGATTTCTCCACGCTCTTTATCCTTGACCCCTGCGACAACACATTCTTCAACTGCCGGATGTTTATAGATGGCTTCCTCAATCATGCGCGGATAAACATTATATCCATTCACAAGGATCAGATCTTTAATCCGGTCAACAATAAAGATGTAGCCGTCTTCGTCGTATTCCCCAATATCACCGGTTTTAAGATAGCCATCTTCGATAACTTTCGCTGTTTCATCAGGTTTTTTCCAATATCCTTTCATAACCTGTGGGCCTTTGATCCAAATCTCTCCGCGTTTGCGAGGTTCATTAATAAACTGATGTCCATCAGGATCATAAAGTTGAACAATTGTACACGGGAGAGGGAGGCCAATGGATCCTGATTTATTAGGCCCTTCAATAGGGTTCACACACGCGACCGGAGCACTTTCCGTGAGGCCATACCCTTCGACAAGAACACAGCCTGATTTTTCTTCAAAGGCACGTTTTACTTCAACCGGAAGTGGAGCCCCCCCCGAAATACAATAACGCAACGATGTCAGATCGTAATTTCCCAATTCAGAGTGTGCATTGATCGCATTATAGATCGCAGGGACCGCCGGAAAAAATTGAGGTTTCTTTGTATGGATGAGTTTAAGTGTTTCTTTGAGGTCAAATTTCGGGGTTGCAATGATTTCAAAACCACACCGGACGCTTAAATTCAGAATGGTTGTCATTGCAAAAACATGGAAAAACGGGATGACAGCCAGCATTTTTTCTTGGCCTATTTGTAGGTCATAAAACCATTTTACGCATTGTTCCACATTTGCGGTTAAGTTTACATGCGACAACATCGCGCCTTTTGGTGTTCCCGTTGTTCCGCCTGTATATTGAAGGAGCGCAATGTCATTTTGGGGGTCGATCGCCGCTGGTTCAAATTTTCCATCGTTGTCCATGATTCTAGAATACATAACATGGCGGTCATCATCTGGAATTTCTGAAATATCTGCTGATTTTAGAATCTGGAAAAGAAAATTCTTGGGGAAAGGGAGCATATCCTTAAACGGACAAATCACAATCTGGTTAAGGCGTGTGGCATGCAACATCTTCTTAAGCTTAGGGTAAATGACCTGAAGGTCGGTTGTGATTATCAGGTCTGTTTGGCTGTCTTCTATTTGGTAGGCCAACTCACCTTCTGCATAAAGAGGATTATAATTGACAACTGTTGCCCCGGTTTTGAGGATAGCGTAATAAGCGATCAAATAATAAGGGCAATTCGGAAGGCAGATTCCAACCTTAATCCCCTTTTCAACCCCGTGATCATGAAGGCCCTTGGCCATTTTATTGACCGAATCGGCTATATGGTCCCATGTCCATTTTTTACCCATAAAATCAAAAGCAATTTGGTGCGGGAATCGCTTTCGGGTTGTATCCAGATATTCAAACACCGCACCCGATTGCGGGAGGTCATCCCACTGTATGTTTGATGGATATGATTTTTTCCAGAAGAAAGTATGTTGCACTTTTAATCGCCTTTATAAGGGTTTTCCTGATGATTCTAGCATAGGAAGCAAAGGTTGTCATGTTGCTGCTAGAAAGAGAATCTTGTTATTTTTATTCTACTTCTAGACGAATGATTAAATCTACTGTACATCTTAGGGTGTAGTGCCGAGGTGGGAGGGCACACCAAATGGTTTCCAACTTGCAGAGTTCTAAAGCTCCACTGCGTGAAAATAAATACCCTGTTAAAGCCAAACTGAAATGGTTCAATGCTGCAAAAGGGTTCGGTTTTGTTGTTCCTGACGAAGATCCTGTTGATGCGTTTTTGCACATTACCCAGCTACAGAAACTTGGCTTACATGGCCTTGGCGAAGGCGCAGAGGTTTTGTGCGTTGTTGATCGCGGAGAAAAGGGCGCAATTGTTGTTGAGCTGGTTGACGTTATTTCTCTGGGAGTGGTCCCAAGCCAGGCACCCGAGCTTGATGAAAATGGAACGGGGCTTTATAAAATCAAGGGTGTTGTGAAGCTTTATTTTGAAGAGAAGGGCTTTGGTTTCATTACTCCTGATGATGGGATGAAAGACGTCTTTATTCATAAATCATGTCTTGATCATTGTGGGGTAGAGCAGCTTTATCCAGGTCAAAGGGTTCGCCTTTCTTTTAAAATCGCAGACAAAGGTCGTGAGGCTGTTCAGATTGTGATTGAAGGCAATCCTTAATCTGAAGGGATTCGGGTGAAGATGGGCAGATCGTTAACAGACTCTTGGAAAATTATCTTTTTTTTGCTCTGCTACTTGACCATATCGAGATAATCATGTTCTCTCCATCTGAAATTTATGGAGTTAAATGTGCCGAATATGTCCAAAATTACATCCAATAAGAAAGTATCAAAATCTGCGGTTCAGAAAAAGTCAGCGCAGAAACCAGTCTCACAGAAGCCTGTCTCTGCCCAGAAAGCCTCTTCAAGGTCTGTTCCAGCGTCTAAATCTTTGTCATCTTTTGCATCTGTCTTTCTAAGCAATATTCCTGCAGGTATCCAAAATCAGCTTGATGATGCGGTCCTATCACAGATTGTCGGAAGACATGAAAAACTGTCGGCTTCACGGAAAGCTGGTGAGACAATCATAGAGGTTTTTAACCCGACAAAAGAAAAACATGGGTGGAATGGTCACCATACTGTTTTGAATCTGATTACAGACGACAAAGCGTTTATTGTTGATTCCGTTATTGCGCTGATCACATCGAAATTTCATTTGATTGAGTTTATTGCCCACCCTCTTGTTTTCATTAAACGGGATGGCGCCAGTCGGATTTCTGATGTCTCTAGCAATCGTGGTGATGGGTATGATGGGCAATCGCATATTTTTGTGCAGTTGAGCCGTCGCTTAACAGAAACAGAGATGGCCTCGCTTCAGACTGATCTGGTTGATGTATACCAGGATGTACATCTTACAAACCGGGATTGGTTGCGTATCCGCGCGCAGGTTAAAACATTGATTGAGGATGTTGAAAGTAAGCAGAAGCTTGTTGCCGCTGCCAAAAATGACTATGTCCATTTCTTGAACTATATCCATGATGATAATTTTACCCTGCTTGGATATTGTAGTCTAACATCCTCCACGCAGAAATCAGGATTTACGATTGATAAGAAATCTGGTCTTGGTTTGTTTAGCTCTGAGCGTGATCATGATTTTCTGGATGCAAGCGATAAAGAACAGTTATTTGATTTTAAAACCATCCAATCTCTTGATGATCTGACCATTACAAAACTGGGTAAAATTTCCCCTGTTCACAGACGGGTGGGGCTGGATACCATTTTGGTCAAGAAAACAGATGATAAGGGCCATCTGGTAGGGTTATCTATCCTTGTTGGATTGTTTACATCGGTTACGTATTCTCGTGATCTGACGACTGTTCCGTTTTTACGGTTTAAGGCTGATGCAATTATTACAAAGGCCGGTTTTGACGGCAATGAACATCGTGGGCGTGCTTTGCGTCATATTCTAGAGAAATTCCCACGTGACGAACTGTTTCAAATCAGTGTTAAGAATCTCTATGAAATTTGTATGAGTATTATGCAACTTCAGGAGCAGCCAAGAATTGCTGCGTATTTTAGCCCTGATGTTTTTGGTCGGAGAATTACAGCGATCACATATATTCCTAAAGAATTATACGATACCCGTCTTCGTATCAAGTTCGCCTGCATTCTTGAGGAAGAGTTAAATGCGACCTATCTTGATTTTCAGTCTGCTGTTGATGATTCTTCGCTGGTTCGTGCAACGTTCACACTTGTCTGGAATCCTGATTCAAAACGCCAGATTCATGGTGAACAGATAGATGCGCGCTTGCGTGAAACAGGTAAAAGCTGGGCTTCGCGTTTAAATGATGCTTTGATGGTACGGTTTTCAGATGAAGACCTGGTTGCTGAGAAGACGGTTAAATACGGGGCGGCTTTTTCAGATTCGTATCAGGAAATGTATCAGGCACGTCAATCCGTGCATGATATTCAAAAAATTGAAGAAGCTTTGGAGCATGACAGGGTCGAGGTTGATCTGTATCGCCCTTATAACGCGGGCGGCCAGGAAGTTTCATTGAAAATTTTTAGTCCTGAAAAGCCTGTGGCTTTGTCTGATGTCTTGCCTATTCTTGAAAATATGAGCTTGAGGGTTGTTGCGGAATATCCGTTTGAGGTCCGGCCACAGGGTGAGAGCAAGAGTGTCTGGATTCAGGATTTTGTTGCCGAAGTTGTCGGTAAGGTATCTGTGTCTCCTGACAAGAAATCTATTCAGGCTATCCAATATGAATTTGAAGAATGTTTGAAAGGCATTTGGTCGGGTCATGTCGAAAATGATTCGTTGAATAAGCTTCTTTTATTATCTGCGATGTCTTGGCGCGATATTGTCATTTTGCGCGCGTGTGTTCGTTATTTGCGTCAGACTCGCATTCCGTTTTCCCTGTTGTATATGGAACAGGCATTAACCGAAAACCCCCATATTGCGAATCTTTTAGGCCAGTTATTCCATTTCCGGTTTAATCCAGAACTTCAGTCCAGAAAAGGACAGGCCGATAAAATTCATGAAACAATCCTAAGCGAATTACAAAATGTAACATCAATCGATCAGGATCGTGTATTGCGTGCAGTTTTGGGCGTGATTGATGCAACCTTGCGGACCAATTTCTTCCAGATGGACGAAAATGGACAGGCCAAGTCATGGGTTTCTATGAAATTGGACAGTGCGAAGATTATTGATCTTCCTGAGCCGCGTCCGTATCGCGAGATTACGGTTTATTCACCACGGGTCGAGGGGATTCATCTGCGCGTTGGACCAATCGCTCGCGGTGGTCTTCGCTGGTCTGATCGTCATGAGGATTTCAGAACTGAAATCTTGGGGCTTGTCAAAGCGCAGAATGTTAAAAATTCTGTTATTGTTCCCATGGGGGCCAAAGGTGGCTTCGTTGTTAAAAATCCGCCCAAAGAGGGTGGTCGTGAAGCGTATATGAAAGAAGGTATTGCCTGTTACCAGACTTATATCCGCGCTCTTCTTGATATTACTGATAATCGGAAAGGTGGGAAAATTGTACCTCCCCCTCAAGTTGTCCGTTTGGATAAAGATGACCCGTATTTGGTTGTTGCAGCAGATAAAGGGACTGCAACTTTTTCTGATATCGCGAATGCGATTTCAATTGAATATGGTTTCTGGATGGGGGATGCATTCGCCTCCGGAGGCTCAGCCGGGTATGATCATAAAAAAATGGGAATTACGGCACGTGGCTCATGGGAGTCGGTAAAACGTCATTTCCGTGAAATGAATTTGAACACCCAAACTGAAGAATTTGATTGTGTCGGTGTCGGTGATATGGCTGGTGATGTCTTTGGGAATGGAATGTTACAATCTCATAAAATCCGGCTATTTGGGGCATTCAACCATTTGCATATTTTTTGTGATCCTTCCCCGGATGCCGCAGTGTCCTTCAAAGAACGCCAACGCCTATTTTCTGCAGTCAAGGGATGGGATGCTTATGATGTGTCAAAGCTTTCAAAAGGTGGGCGTATTTATTTAAGAAGCGAGAAAACCCTTTCTCTGACCCCCGAGATCCAGAAACGATTTGATCTTGATAGGGCCGTGGTGACCCCGACTGAATTGATACGGGCAATGTTAAAGTCACGTACGGATTTATTGTACTTTGGTGGAATCGGAACCTATATTAAATCAACTGATGAGTCGCCCCAAGATGCGGGGGATCGCAGTAATGATGCCTTACGAATTGATGCCTCTGAGGTTCGTGCAAAAGTGATTGGCGAGGGCGCAAACCTTGCATTAACGCAACGTGGACGGATCGAATTTGCAAAACATGGTGGCCGGTTAAACACAGACTTTATTGATAACTCTGCCGGTGTTGATACATCTGATCATGAGGTCAATATTAAGATTTTGATGTCTGATATTGCAAATAATCCGAAGCATAAGATGACTCGTGCAGCGCGTGATAAATTGCTGACTGAAATGACAGATGATGTCGCGGCTCTTGTTTTAAATGACAATTATCAACAAACACAGGCTATTTCCCTTCTGGAAATGCAGGCACCTGAATTGATGATGGAGCATGCGCATTTTATGCATTCTTTGGAACGTGCGGGATTATTGAATCGCCGGGTTGAATTCTTGCCTGATGATGATCAAATTCAGCAACGCTTAAAGTTACAGAAGGGTCTGACACGTCCAGAGCTAAGCCTTATCATCAGCTATGGCAAAATGACATATACGAAGGCTTTATTGGCGAGTAAGTTGCCGGATCAGCCCGCACTTCTGGATTGGGTTGTACGTTATTTCCCTGAAAAATTACAAAAGAAGTATCAGGCGGAAATTAAGAAACATCAATTGAGCCGTGAAATTATTGCAACAGGCATTTCAAATGCAGTTGTAAATCGCATGGGCCCAACCTTTGTAAGAATGACGGCTGAGAAAACGGGGTGCAGTATTCCAGAGGTCACCGAGGCTTTTATGGTTGTTCGTGATGCGTTTGGCTTGTTACGACTTTGGTCGGCAATTGAGGCTTTGGATAACCAAGTTGCGGCATCTGTTCAATTGCGTGCAAATTATAAAGCGTCACGACTTGCGGCACGGGAGACAAATTGGTTGCTAACCCGTTTGGGACGTTCTGTTTCTGCGGAAAAAGATGGTCAGAGATTTCTAAAAGGGATTTCTGATTTGCGGAAGAAAGTAGAAACAATTCTTCCACAAGATCTAAGTGATGGGTTAAAACTCCGTCGCAAGGCATGGGTAGAAGATGGTATGCCCGTTCAATTGGCGAACGATATTTCCTTGTTACCTTTGCTTGGGGCAGGATTCGACATCATCAAGATTTCTGACACATTAAAAGTCGATCTTTTGAAAGTGGCCCAGGTCTATTTCTCAGTCGGATCCGTTTTCCAGTTGGAACGGTTGCGTACAAAAGCGCTTGCAATCCCGCATGAAGGGACACAAATTGCTGCTGCTACGAACGGTCTGGTAGATAGTTTAAATACAGTTCAGGCAGATCTAACCGCCAAGATTGTACAGGAAATAGGCCGAGCACAAATTCATACGGAAACTGTGGATGATTGGATCAGTAAATATTGCCCAAGGGCGTTGTCTGTTCTGAATCGTATCCAGATAACAGAAAATCTTGGAAACGACTTTGCAGGTATCGTTGTGATTGAACAAAGCCTTCGCCAATTACTTTAGAAATTGAAATAACTTATCAGAGAAAAATTACTGCTGGGGGAGTGTATACTCCTCCCAATTTTCTAATATCATTAATTCAGAAAGTTCTGTCATATCATCGGCGGCTGCGTCTGGATTATTTTTGGCCTGGATAAATGGAACATAAGAGGGTGAGTAGGTTGGTGCCACAAATAGCATGAGTACAGCAAGGCATACGGCGATTCCAACACCTCTATATTTCCAGGGTGTTGAATAATAAATGGACGGTTTTGTGCGAACCTGCGGGATTCGCAAGGCAGACTCAACCATTTGATGAACCTTTTGAGGGGGCAAGAAAGGAACAATATTGTCCATCTCATGGGTTGTTTTTATAAGGTCAAAAGGATCGTTGAGCGAGGACATCTTTCTCTCCATTTAAATTCGAAGGTATTAATTTCTCAAGGGCCTTTAATCCACGAGCCACAAGATGTTCGACTGCTTTTTCTGTTGTATTCATCGTATTTGCAACGTCACGTCGGCTATTTTCATGGAAATAGGTTAAAAGAATGGCCTCTTGTTGCCGATCTGGAAGGGATTGAATCGCACGCAATAAAATCGTTCTATATTCTTTCTCTAACAGAATGTTGGGGGCAGTTTCGGGAACGGACAAGTTATCAGGTATTGGGTCAGACCTATTCTTGCGGGATCGATGGATATCCATTGATGCATTATAAGTAAGGCGGGAGACCCAGGCCTGCACAGATCCACCAGCTTGCCAACGCGGGGCATATTGCCACAGTTTAATTAATACATCTTGAGTGACATCTTCAGCAGAGGCCCTATCCCCCGATAGAAACCGGTAGGCCATCGCGAATATTTTTTGGCTAAGGGCTTGTGACAGGGTGCGAAAGGCGGATTCATCGCCATTCGCAACTTGTTTCATAAGCTGGGTGAGTTCTGTATTACCCATCCACAGACCTTTCTATTTCATGTACATGATTATTCGGACAATCTGCCATCTGGTTTACCATCCTCTGGCCCACCATGATGGTTCTTATCTTTGAATCTGGCCTTGAATTTTTCGCGCATTGCCTCACGGCCTTTCTTTAACTCGTCTGGTGAAAGTTTGCCGTCTTTGTTGGTGTCTGTTTTGTTAAACATCTCCTCCATGCGGTCTTTCTGGCTGGCAGCCATTTCTTCTTTGCTGATAAAACCATCCTTGTCAGTGTCCGTTTTATCAAACATTTCCTTACCACGTCTTTCGAATTGGGCTGCACGCTCATCAGCCTTACTGCCTTCTACAGGAGGCGGCCCATCATGTGGCATCTCAGCTGATGGGGGGGGCATTGGATGATCTTCAGCAAAGGCTGTGTTTGGGGTCACAGAGAACACCAAAAGGGCAACAACACTTAAGAGACCAAGGCCATGCAAGGCACCGCTAGCATTAAGCGGTGTATTGAGGTTTATATTTCCGGGGAGCCTATTTTCTTTCTTCATTTCTTTCTTCCTTTCAAGGGCTAGCAACTTCCAAAATATATCAGAATTTCGTCCTGAGAGAAGAACGTTTACAATATCTCCTTTCCCCCGCAGCCTATGAAAAAAGTGAACAAAAATACGCTAACAACTTGTCGATGTTGGGTTTTCTTATAAAGACCATTAAGATTTGGATTGTGAACGCCCTTCAATCAGATCTTTGACAACATTAGGATCAGCCAGAGTGGAAATATCACCCAGACTATCCAGTTCGTTGGCCGAAATTTTGCGCAAAATCCGCCGCATGATTTTTCCTGACCGTGTTTTCGGCAAATGCTGCGCCCACTGGATTACATCCGGTGTGGCAATCGGGCCAATGATTTTGCGCACTGTCTGCGTAATTTCTTTGCGCACACTGTCCGTCATCGTCAATCCGTCATGCAATGTGACATAGGCATAAATGCCTTGCCCCTTGATATCATGCGGAAAGCCAACCACCGCCGATTCCGACACACAGGAATGTTCGTTGATCGCACTTTCAATCTCGGCTGTCCCCAAACGGTGTCCAGATACGTTGATCACGTCATCAACCCGTCCGGTAATCCAATAATACCCGTCCGCATCACGCCGTGCGCCGTCTCCGGTGAAATACATCCCCTTGAACGTCGAGAAATACGTCTTGATAAAGCGATCATGGTCTTTGTAAACAGTTCGCATCATTCCGGGCCACGAGCCCAGCATGACCAGATTTCCTTCGGTTGCGCCTTCCAGAATCTGTCCATCATTATCGACCAAGGCTGGCTCGATCCCGAAGAATGGCAACGTTGCCGATCCGGGTTTTGTGGTTGTCGCCCCGGGAAGCGGGGTAATCAAATGCCCGCCGGTTTCGGTCTGCCACCACGTATCCACAATCGGACAGCGGCTTTCGCCCACCACATGATAATACCACAGCCATGCTTCATGGTTGATTGGTTCCCCCACCGTCCCCAGAATACGCAAGGACTTCCGGCTGGCTTTGTGCACCCATTCATCCCCCTGCCGCAAAATCGAGCGGATAGCGGTTGGCGCGGTGTAAAAGATATTCACCTGATGCTTATCCACCACTTGCCAGAAACGAGACCAATCCGGATAGTTTGGCACGCCTTCATACACCAGCGTCGTCGCCCCGTTGGCCAGAGGCCCATAAACAATATAGGAGTGTCCGGTCACCCAGCCCACATCGGCTGTACACCAGTAAATCTCACCCTCTTGGTAATCAAACGACCATTGATGGGTCAGGCTGGCAAAGACCATATACCCGCCGGTTGTGTGCAACACACCCTTTGGTTTACCGGTCGATCCGGATGTATAAAGGATAAACAGCGGGTCCTCGGCATTCATCGGTTCCGGTGCACAGTCTTTGGATTGCATGGGGACAGCTTCATGCCACCACACATCGCGTCCGGACACCCATTTAATATCGCCCCCCGTACGTTTGAACACCAATACGGTTTTCACATCGGGACAAGATTCAAGAGCAATATCCACATTGGTTTTCAACGGAACTTTCTTCCCGCCCCGCAGGCCTTCATCCGCTGTCATAATAAAGGTTGAGTCACAGTCAATAATCCGGTCGCGGAGCGACTCCGGAGAGAACCCGCCAAACACCACCGAATGCACCGCCCCGATGCGGGCACAGGCCAACATGGCATAGGTCGCTTCCAAAATCATCGGCATATAGATCGTGACGCGGTCACCTTTTTTGACGCCATAAGCTTTGAGCGTATTGGCAAGGCGCGAGACTTCGTCTTTCAACTCGGCATAGGTCACTTTTTTATCTTCGGATGGGTCATCCCCTTCGAAAATCAGCGCGGTCTGCTGCGCGCGCTGTGGCAAATGGCGATCAATACAATTATATGACGCATTCAATACGCCATCTTCATACCATTTGATCGACACATTTCCTTCAAAAGTAGAATTTTTGATTTTTGTCGGAAACGTGTCCCACGTTAAACGCTTGGCCATATCCCCCCAAAATTTATCGGGGTTCTTAATGGATTGTTCATATAATTCTGCATATTTTTTGGCCGTGATATGGGCAGATTTTACAACGGATAGAGGTGGTTCAAAGCGTTCTTCAAAAGACATACAGACCCCTTTTTTTTGGATATATGTTTGTCTTTTATTCTAACATAAAATACATCCGCGTTTCATCATGCGGCGCAACAATAAGTCGTATCAGGCAGCAATCTCCGCCAAGGAAAGAAACTCGCGCAAACGTGGGGTTTGTGGTGTCTCGAGAATAGAGGGAGCCCCTTTCTCGGTCACTTTTCCATCGCTCATAAAAATAATTTGATCTGCAGCACGTTTTGCAAAACCCAGATGGTGCGTAATCAAAAAGATTCCGATGCCGCGCTCTTTCAAATGGGTGAGCTTGGTCAGAATACGGGCGCTTTGTTCGACATCCAGTGCCGAGGTAATTTCATCCAGTAGCACATATTTGGGATTCAGGATCAAGGCTCGCGCCAACGCCACGCGTTGTCGTTGTCCCACCGAAGACTGGTTGGGATAATTGTCAATAAAATGCCCCATTTCAAACAGATTGATCAATCCTTCGATATCTTTTGCGGCATCCGGATTGTGATTGCGCGCCGGCAACATAATGTTTTCACGCAGGGTCAGGTGTGGCCACAAAAACAAGGATTGAAACACAGCCGTCACACGCGGCCATGGGGTATCCTGCGGGCCCAGAACAGTTCCGTCCAGAGAAATGCTGCCCTCATCCGGCAGGTCCAACATGCACAAAGCCCGCAGCAATGTGGTCTTTCCCGTTCCCGATGGCCCGATAATGCAGGAAATCTGGCCGGGCGCGATATCAATATCCACCCCATCCAGAATTTTCCGCCCATCAAATGATTTGTATATGTTCCGCGCTGACAGCATAGATATGTACGTCCTTTAACATTGAAGGTTATTCATATGGCTTACGAACAAAGGTAAAAACATCCCGTCCGCATCACGCGGTCAAAGGCCGATTCTTTGTCTTTATCATCTCCCGCCCATGCCGGAGCCGCAAGAGTGAGGAGCAAAAAAGTGAGAAGCAATTTTTTCATGTTCGTTTCCTTTTTTGAATTTCTACCACAGATGGACACGGATTGACGCGGATATTCTTTTGTCATTACCCGCTTTATGCTGGTAATCCACCTATTCTGGATTCCCCGAACAAGTCGGGGAATGACGGGAATTAGAATATCTGTGTTGATCCGTGTCCATCTGTGGTTTCACATTCTTACTCAATCTTTGCAGGTGGGGGTATGCGCATGAATATACGATTGGCCCCTTCATAATTGTTCAGAATACGATCAATATCTCCATCAAGCAGCATTTCCTCAATTGCCACATTGATCATTCCCGTGAAACGGGATTCTTCTGGTTTTATTGTAAAATTTTGAGGGATAATTTTAACCGGAGCATTTTTCCAAAGAGGTTTTATTTTCTTGGGGTTTTGTTCCATAAATTTCTGACCAAAGACCATGTCGGTGAATGCTACATCTGCTTTTCCGGTGATCACAGCCATCATCATATCTGTCGGAGGCGCGTTTTGAGGAAGGCCTAACTCTTTCGTTTTCGGGAATTGTTGTCTTTTGATAATTTGACTATTTTCACCATCAATTGTTACGACGGTTATCTCTGGCGAGTTGATCGCCATTTTCTTGTTAAAGCGGTTATCTTCAGCCTTCACGAAGGGAACAAGCGGGATGTAGAAAAGATTGTTGCTGTATGATGTAAATTTCCCTCGAGTGGCGGTTGGCCATCCTCCAGTGCATTCCATATCATATTTATGTGTTTCAAGGTCTTGAATATATGTTCCAAAGTTGAGTTCTTGAGTCCATTCGATTTTAAGCTCTAGCCTCTTTCCCATTTCTTCAACAATATCAAAGAATATACCAGATTTTTTTTTGGTATTTGGATCAATAGCAAGGAAAGGAGGCCATACAAAATACCCGCAGCGAATAGTCCCCGTGCGCATCACGCGGTCAAAGGCCGATTCTTTGTCTTTATCATCTCCCGCCCATGCCGGAGCCGCAAGAGTGAGGAGCAAAAAAGTGAGAAGCAATTTTTTCATGTTTGTTTCCTTTTTTGAATTTCTACCACAGATGGACACGGATTGACCCGGATATTCTTTTGTCATTACCTGCTTTATGCTGGTAATCCATCCATTCATACCATTCTGGATTCCCCGAACAAGTCGGGGAATGACGGGAATTAGAATATCTGTGTTGATCCGTGTCCATCTGTGGTTTCACATCCTTACTCAATCTTTGCAGGGTTTACGACACGCAAGAAAGTTTTCCCGGGTTCGGATTCCCATTTGCGCAACAAACGATCCATTGTGCCATCATGCTGCAAATCCAGAATGGCATTATTTAAAAAATCATTCAGGATCATTTCATGACGTTCCACGCCCAGATTAAATGATTGAAATTTAAGTGGTGTCTTCAAGCCAATCAATTTCAATTTTACAGAATTATGGCGGTTAAATTCTACAAATCCGTTCTGGTCGGTGACAATGGCATCCGCCTTCTTGGTATTCAGATCCATAACAAAGTTGGTGTTGCTTGCGTCATTTGGAAGCAAGTTTAATTTTGCTTTCGGGAAATACGCTTTGATCAATGCAACGGGGCCTTCCCCTTCTTGAGCCGAAAACGTAATATCGGGATTATTCAGTTTTGTCAGGTCATTGGATTTAAACCGTGGATCATCGACACGAACCATCGGATATATTCCTGAAAAGAAAAGCGGAAGCGTAAATGCCGCGGCCCGTCCTTGCCCGATATCCGGCCAGTTCGGCGTACACGCCACATCAAAGCGCCCAGTTTGGAGGCCAGGAATCCAGTTGGAGAAATTGGTCTCTTCTGTCCATTCGATTTTCAACCCAGCGCGCTTGCCGATCTCATTCATCATATCGACGGAAAACCCCGAAAGCTCCTTTGTGTTTGGATCTCGATAGGTAGCAGGCGGAAACACATAATACCCACAGCGGATTGTCCCTGTTTTCATGACCCGTTCGTAAGCAGATTCTTTGTCTTTATCATCTCCCGCCCATGCTGCTGGAGCCGCAAGAGTGAGGAGCAAAAAAGTGAGAAGAAATTTTTTCATCGCGATGTCCTCTGGATATTATTCGTATGGTAATTTTACACGCAAAAGGGTTTCTCTATCAATTGCATATTTCTGTAATATACGCTCTATTGTCCCATCATACATTAATTCATCCGTTGCAGTATTCAGCATATTGATAAATCGAAACTCATTTGCTGCCACACTGATATTTATAGGGATTACACGAATGGGAGCAGATTTGACACGGCGAATAGAATTCAGGTTGTGCTCCAAATAATTTTTCCCTTCGAAACTTGTAACCATTGTCGCATCAACCTTTTTAAATTTCACCATGTCTAAAGGTTCTGACTGGGGTGCGTCCCCGGCAATAGACGCAAGCGTACTTTTAGGAAAATATTTCTGCTGAGCAAGAGAGTTTGTGCCTCCGTCATGACCAGAAAATTTTACATTTACGTCATTCAATCTAGAAAGATTATTATCAAAGCGTTTTACCCCGTCCCGAACGTAAACATAGAACGGTAAATATCCAATTGGCTTTGTATATTCGACCTGCTTTCCACGAAGAGCATTCGGCCATCCTGTGGAGCATTCCGCGTCAAACTTCCCTTGATTCAAATCCTGCAGGTAGGTGCTTAAATTTAATTCTCCCGCCCAATCAATTTTAAGACTGAGAGCTTTTCCAATTTCTTCAACGTAATCCACAAATGCACCCGACATTTTTCCTGAATTCGGGTCTCTAATAATCAAAGGCGGGGATACCCAATAAGCACACCGGATTGTCCCCGTCCGCATCACGCGGTCAAAGGCGGATTCTTTATCATCTCCCGCCCATGCTGCTGGAGCCGCAAGAGTGAGAAGCAAAAGAGAAAGAAGAATTTTTTTCATGATCGCATCCTATATTTTTGCGTATTCTTCCCTGCTTTTATCACAGATGTCTGGTTATGATAAGCGTTGAAGGTATGTTTATATTTTCTATTTATTTATGGGAATATTTTTGCTTCAAAAATAAAATCAGATTTCAGGAAGCTTTCTCTCTTGACCTTATCTCATAAAGAATCCATCTTATGGCATGTCTAGACTTGCACAAAAATTTTCTGCATTAAAAAAAGAAGGGCGTGCAGCCCTTATCTCTTATGTGGTTGCTGGGGATCCTAATCCTGAAATCGGGCAACAGATCCTTGAGGCCCTGCCAGAGGCGGGAGTCGATATTATTGAGCTGGGTATTCCGTTTACAGATCCAATGGCAGATGGTCCGACCATTCAGGCCGCTGATATCCGTGCTCTTGCATCTGGGATGACAGTTGCCAAGACACTGGATATGGTGCGTGTTTTTCGTCAGAAAGACACACATACACCGGTTGTTCTTATGGGATATTATAATCCTGTTTATATTTATGGGGGGGCACGATTTGCAAAGGATGCTGCCGCCGCAGGTGTTGATGGATTGCTCCTGGTTGATCTCCCACCCGAAGAAGATTCTGAAATCAAGGGGGATTTGAAAGCTGCGGGGATTGATCTTATTCGTTTAATTACGCCGACCTCAACCGGGGAGCGTCTTCAAAAGCTGGTTCAGGATGCGTCAGGATTTTTATATTATGTCTCAATCGCTGGTGTAACAGGAACGAGCGCGATTGAGGTCGCTTCTGTTGCGCAGAGGGTAAACGATATTCAAAAAGTTAGTTCTTTGCCGATAGCGGTTGGTTTCGGAATCCGTAGTATCGAAGATGCGAAGGCCGTATCGGCTGTTGCTGATGGTGTTGTCATCGGCTCTGCCTTTGTTCGCATCATTGAAAAAACAATTGAAAATCAGATAGTTAACGAAGTTGTCCGCCAGGTAAAATCCTATGCTGATGCTTTAGCTTGAGATTTGCCCCCTTTTTCCTCTATAATCCCCGCTTATTTTAAAACAGTTTTCAAAACCCTGAAAGTAAAGAGATCTCTCTATGAACTGGTTAACCAATCTGATCCGTCCCAAAATTCGCTCGATCGTCGGGCCAAAAGATGTCCCCGACAATCTGTGGCAGAAATGCTCCTCTTGTGAAGGGATGTTGTTCCATCGTGACCTTGCCGAAAATATGAATGTTTGCAACCATTGTGGACACCATTTAAAGATTTCGGTCGCCGAACGCCTGGATTTATTATTTGATGGAGCGTATAAGAGGGTTGATGTCCCGAGCGTTCCACAAGATCCTTTGAAATTCAAGGATAAAAAGAAATATACCGATCGCCTAAAAGAGGCTCAGGCCAAGACAGGTGAAAAAGATGCCATTATTGTAGCAGAGGGTGAAATTGGTGGAATGCCGGTTGTTGTTGCTGCCTTTAACTTTGATTTTATGGGTGGTTCGATGGGGGCTGCTGTTGGTGAGGGGATTGTTCGTGCTGCCGAAACCGCTGTTGCCAGAAATGCGGCTCTCCTTGCCATACCAGCATCAGGTGGTGCACGGATGCAGGAAGGCATGATTTCCCTGATCCAGTTACCGCGCAGTGTGATTGCTGTGCGTATGGTCAAAGACTCTGGCCTTCCATATATTGTTTTATTGACAGACCCGACAACAGGTGGGGTCAGCGCATCCTTTGCGATGCTTGGCGATATTCATATTGCAGAACCTGGCTGTATGATTGGATTCGCAGGGAAACGTGTTATCGAAGAAACGATCCGCGAACAATTGCCACCAGGCTTCCAGACGGCTGAATACCTTAAAGATCATGGGATGGTCGATATCGTTGTCCCACGCAAAGACTTAAAAGAGACTCTTTCTCGCATTTTGAATTTGTTAATGAATCGGACAGGCGGATTGCGCCCTAAAGGAAAAATAGGAAATGCTTCACCAGGAAAGGTTACAAACGCCAATGGTGCCTTGTTCGGAGGTCAGAACAGATCGTCATTTGCTCCCCATACGACTACGGTGAATCAGGTGGATCCGGCCAATGATCGGCCTGAGCTAAAAGAGTCAGCCCGTGTTACAGCCTCCCAGAAATAAGAGTGTAATGCCTGATCAATTTGATCCGGACCCAGATTTACAAAGGGTTCTGGATCGTTTAACGACCTATTATCCTCGTGCAATTGATCCTAATCTGGATCGGACGAATCGGTTGTTGAACGATCTTGGGTCCCCCCATTTATCTTTGCCTCCTGCGCTTCATGTTGCTGGAACGAATGGCAAAGGTTCTACTCTTTCGCTTATGAGGGCTGTTCTAGAGGCGGCAGGCTTAAGTTGTCATGTGATGACATCCCCCCACCTCGTTCATTTCAATGAACGGATTGTTCTGAATGGGAGCGAAATCGAAACATATGAATTGATCAAGTTGATCGAGGAGGTCGAGGGGGTCAATAAAGGTCAGGAAACGACCTCATTCGAGATCATTACGGCGGCGGGCTTTCTTGCTTTTTCAAGAAAACCTGCAGATTTATGCCTTATAGAAGTTGGAATGGGGGGGCGATATGACGCAACGAACGCCATCGTATCGCCGCTTGCTACGACGATTACGGTTATTTCCCGAGATCATGTCAAATTCCTGGGAAATAATCTGGCCGATATTGCACGTGAAAAAGCCGGAATTATCAAACAAAACACCCCTTGTATTATAGGGCCCCAGATTCGCGAGGGGCTTGTTGCAGGTGTGATGGATGTGTTTGAAGATGTTGCGGCTGCGGCTTCGGCGCCGCTTTATCGTCATGGGATCGAATGGTCTTATGATATTCTTCCTGATCGCTTTATTCTTCATACACAAAGCAATTTTTATGAATTCCCAAGGCCGAATTTACGTGGAGATCATCAATTCGGGAATGCAGCGACTGCGGCGATGACCCTCCTTACGATTCAAGATCGCTTGCCTTTGCCTTTATCTTCATTTGAATATGGATTGACCCATGCGAAATGGCCAGGGCGGTTGGAACGGTTAACGTCAGGACCATTGGTTGATCTTTTGCCATCGCATATCGAACTGTGGATTGATGGGGGGCATAATGATAGTGGGGGAATGGTTTTATCAAATCAGGCGGATCAATGGTCTTTGGACGATGGAAAACCTCTTCACGTGATTCTAGGAATGTTGAACACCAAGAACCCATGTGAATTTGCGCAGGCACTTTTACCCAAAACAGAATCAGCGCAAGCGATCACGATTCCTGACCAACCCCTCAGCCTAACAGCAGATGAGCTGTCTGGAGCATTAAAAATCCCCGCAGCCGATTCATTATTTCATGCTGTTAAAACGGTTGCATTGAAAGAAGAAAGACCATCTCGTCTTTTAATAACAGGGTCCCTTTACCTTATGGGGTATATTTTGGCCAAGAACAGTTAAGGTAAAAACCGGGTTCAATTGATCAAAAGCGTTATTTCTTACGGAATTTATCCAAAGAGATGACTTCACCACTTGTATTGGAGTCCGCTTTACCTTTTGTGCCTTTTCCTTTGCCTTTTGGGGCAGAGCCATCATCGTCGGGGGTGTCATCAAATTGAGACATCCCTGAGTCCTGATTCTCTGCCATTTCACCGAGAGGCTGGAATTGGAGGGCAAAGTTCACAGAGGGATCAGCAAAGATTGTGATAGCAGCCAAAGGAATAATAAGTCGCTCTGGGATATTGTTAAAAGACAGGGTGACACCCATACTGACATCATCAACGGTCAGATTTTCGAATTGATATTGCAAGACAATGGTCATATCCCCTGGATAACGTTCACGCAAATAATCAGGGATCTGCACACCCGGGAAATCAGTCATAAAAGTAATATAAAAATGGTGATCACCCGGCAGTCCACGGCCTTGGACTTCTGTAATGGCTTGACGGACAACACCGCGTAAGGCGGATTCAACCATTTTATCGTAGCGAAGGGTAGTATCATCAATCTTCATGGGAACACTTAATCTGCTTTGCTTAAATCATAAAAGAATCACTTCTTAAGGTATAAACGGCAAGCTGTGATTTGGCAAGATCAGCAAACCAGACTCTTGAAGATCAATAAAAATTCACATAATTGATGAAATTAAATTTGCCTTATAATAATGTTAACAATTTGGTATCATCATCATCGAATATACCACTTCTCGTTGTATTTTTCATCTGTGGTATATTTCTAATCTGCGTTTCTGAGTGCATTCGCGTCCAGATTTCTCTGCGAACTCTTTATCTGTGTCCCGCATCTGTGTCCCGCTACCATTCCGCAACTTCATACGTAAGATCCATAGAAAGCCTTTCTATTATGCAGATTAAAACAAAATTCATTCTCCTCAGTATTGCTCTTTTTGTAATGTCATTGATTGCAGGTACCCTGAACTTTATCGGCGGGCGTGTTGATGCAGAACAGCAAACGGCGATGATTGTCAATCAGCATCACATGAATGCAGATATGATGCATGATGGAATTCGTGGGAACGTCTACAGTGCATTGGTAGCATCCAAAAATGGTGATCAGGCGTTGTTGAAGGCGTCGCAGCAGGAAGTTCTGGCAATGTCGGATGAATTCAAACAAGCCGTTGCAGACAATTTGAACGCTCGAATCCCATCAAACATTCAGGAGCAATTCTTTAAAATTAATCAATCTGTCATAGATTATACAGATTTCAGTTATAATATCTCTACCAAGGCTAGCAATTACGATGTCGCCGTTGCGATGTTACCCAAATTTGATGAGGTTTTCGGAGTATTGGAAGAAGATCAGGCAAAACAAACTGATTTGATTCTCGAATGGTCATCACGGTTAGGCCAGAAAGCGAAAGCTTTGTCGATTGCGATTAATATGTCTTTGGTTTTATGCCTCTTGATTGCTGTGTCTTTGGTGACATATGCAGCAATCGGCTTATTTAAGCCATTAAGCGTTATGCTGGGTTTGATGCAAATGCTTTCCAATAAAGATTTGACGATTCAAATTCCATACACAGAGAGACCGGATGAGATGGGTCATATGGCGCGTATCCTCGAATTTTTCAAAAGGACCCTTATTGAACAAAGAAAGATTGCAGATGAGGAAGCTCGGAACTTAATACATGAGCGTGAAGAGCGTGAGTTTGTAGAAGGAAAAACAAATGCATTCGATATCAGATCTGCCGAAATGATTGAAACATTGACAGGTGCAGCACGAAAAATTAATACAACAGCGGCTCAGTTAACAACGGCATCATCAGAAACAATCGATGCAAGCCAGATTGTCAATATTGTTGCAACAGAAGCGAATCAAAGCGTCCAATTGGTTGCTGCTGCAACAGAAGAACTAAGTGCAAGTAGTAACGTGATTTCCCAGCAAATATCAAGCGTTGCAGAAAAGGCAAGTCGCGCATCATCGGCTGCAACCAGTACAAGCGATCAGGTAAGTGAGCTGAATATATTGGCGGATTCTATTGGAGAGGTAATCGGTGCCATTAAATCAATTGCGGAGCAAACAAATCTTTTGGCATTGAACGCAACAATTGAAGCTGCGCGTGCAGGGGATGCCGGTAAAGGATTTGCCGTTGTTGCGGATGAGGTTAAAAAACTGGCGAGCGAGACTGCCGGAAAAACAGTCGAGATAGATGAACGTATTGCAAAAATTCAAAATGCAATCCGTCACACAGTCGATGCAGTGCAGAGGATTATTGGAGATGTTCGCGAAATTGATCATGCAACAGGTGAAGTCGCGCGGGTTATCGAAGAGCAAAATGCGGCGACAGCAGAAATTGGTCAGAATCTATCAAATGCATCTAATCGTACGCAGCAAGTTTCAGGCAATATTTCTGATGTTATTAATAACGCAGAACAAACGACAGAGGCTGCGCTCGACTTGAATGCGGCTGCTGCCGAACTGTCAGAGATCGCAGACACATTTAAGCGGGAAACAGCGGCTTTTATTCATGATGTTGTCGGGAAGTAAAAGGCAAGGAACCTGCTCCCCAATGATCACGAGCAGGATGGAGAATTAGTCTTGTTGATCTGAGCGGGTTAAGCGGAGAAAGACATCTTCCAAATCTTGATCTTTTGTCGAAAGATCAATGATTGAAAGACCTGCGGTTTGAACCTTGGATATAATCTGGCCTGCAGTGATCAGTTTTGGATCAAAATAAATCGTAAAACTGTCTTCTGTCTTTGCTTTAATGGATAGATCCTTAAGCGACGGGGGAAGATGTGTTATATTTTCTGCAACACGGATTCTGATCTCCTTTCCGTCGACACGTGACAATAATGTTGATTTGTCTTCATCAACAATAATTTTCCCATGATTGATGATGGCGATCCGATCGCATAATTCTTCTGCCTCTTGCAGATAATGTGTTGTTAGCAAAATGGTCACGCCTTTCTTGTTCAAGGCGCGCACATTGTCCCATAATTGGTTGCGCAGCTCTACATCGACACCTGCCGTTGGTTCATCAAGAACAAGGATAGGTGGAGAATGTACCATGGCTTTGGCAAGCATTAAACGGCGGCGCATCCCCCCGGAAAGTGAACGTGTATAAGCATTTGCTTTGTCA
Organism: Alphaproteobacteria bacterium; assembly: GCA_016794145.1. Taxonomy (GTDB): domain Bacteria; phylum Pseudomonadota; class Alphaproteobacteria; order Micavibrionales; family Micavibrionaceae; genus UBA1573. Next base: position 61,650 of record JAEUKP010000004.1, read on the forward strand.
GATAGGCCGACCATTTTTAAAAGTTCGTCTGATCGACGCTCTGCTTTCGGAACCCCGTAAAGCCCAGCTTGGAGGTCAAGAATTTTGCGGGGGGAAAAGAAGGGGTCAAAGTTAATTTCCTGTGGAACAATTCCGATATTCGCGCGCGTTTGGCGTGGGTTTTCATCAATATCTGTTTTCCAAATGGAAACACTTCCTGATGTTTTCAGGACCAATCCGGCTAAGATGTTGATTAATGTAGATTTGCCTGCGCCATTTGGTCCGAGTAACCCGTAGATAGTTCCAGCAGGAATTGTAAGCTGGATATCTTCCAATGCAACTTTTTGCGCGCTTTTACCGGATGCGGCATATGTTTTGTGAAGATTTTTGATTTCAATTGCATTCATGGGAGGGCTATAATTTCAAGAGTTCTGCAACGCGTGGGACATCCTTATCCCCTCGACCACACAAATTCATTACAATAATCTGATCTTTACCCATGTTACCTGCTATTTTCAGGATATGGGCAAAAGCATGAGATGGTTCAAGAGCCGGGATAATGCCTTCATAGCGGGATAATTTCTGGAATGCGTCGACAGCTTCATTATCGGTAACAGAGACATATTCAGCGCGTCCTGTTTCATGCAGCCATGAATGTTCGGGACCAATGCCCGGATAATCAAGCCCAGCTGAAATCGAATGCCCTTCTTCGATTTGCCCGTCTTCGTTTTGAAGAAGATAGGTTCTATTTCCATGTAGAACCCCCGGGCGTCCGCCTGTCAGGCTTGCGGCATGTTCTTTGGTATGAACACCGTGGCCACCGGCTTCAACCCCAATCAATCGGACAGTCTGATCATCTATAAACGGATAGAATAGTCCGATAGCGTTTGATCCTCCACCGATGCAAGCAACGCAGGCATCCGGTAATCGGCCTTCGCGGTCCAGTATTTGTTCTTTTGTTTCGGTTCCAATAATACTTTGAAAGTCACGTACCATCATGGGATAAGGGTGTGGGCCTGCTGCCGTTCCGATGATGTAATATGTATCATGTACATGAGCAACCCAATGCCGGAGGGCTTCGTTCATGGCATCTTTTAGGGTCCCTGCACCGGCAGTCACGGCTCTGACGTCTGCACCTAACAATTTCATCCGGAAAACATTCGGTTTTTGGCGTTCGATATCCGTAGCGCCCATAAAAATAGTGCAAGGCATTCCAAATAAGGCGCAGACCGTGGCTGTTGCAACACCATGTTGTCCAGCCCCTGTTTCTGCAATAATACGGGTTTTTCCCATACGGCGGGCCAATAAAATTTGTCCGATACAGTTGTTGATTTTATGGGATCCGGTGTGATTCAGCTCATCCCGTTTAAAATAGATCTTGGCCCCCCCCAGAATTTCAGTTGTTTTTTGTGCAAAATAAAGGGGGCTGGGACGGCCAATATAATCACGATTTAATCGATTAAAATCGGCCAGAAAAGAGGGGTCGTCTTTTGCGAGGGAATAGGCTTTTTCTACATCCAGAATCAAGGGCATCAGGGTTTCTGCCACATAGCGGCCACCGAAAATTCCAAAGTGCCCATTCTCATCGGGCTGATTTTGAAGCGTATTTTTCATGTTTTGTTTCCTATGCTTTGTTTTCGCACAAACAGGCCGACAAAGAAAGGGCTCTGGGTAATTTTTTTAACTTATTTCTCCCCCCTTGAGAGTGCCGATTGACCGTGCTAGATAATGAGAAATCGTTTAATGAAATGGAATTTTTATGAAACATTATTTGTCCTTTTTGATTATGTCTGTGGCTTTCTTGCTCTCTGCCTGTTCGGGTGTTGATTCTGAGGCAAAATACCCGACGGGGGCTGATCGGTCCGCAACAGGTGGAGATATTTACGCAGAATCGCCAAGTATCTTCGGTAAAGGTGGGTTAAGTTTTCTTGGTGGCAAAGATAAAAAATCTGATGGGTCTGTCCTTGTTAATACATATTTGTGGCGTGCGGCTTTGGATACCGTGTCCTTTATGCCTTTGGCATCCGCGGACCCTTTTGGAGGAACAATTATTACAGATTGGTACTCTGCCCCTGAAACCCCTACTGAGCGCACAAAGTTAAATGTCTTTATTCTGGGCGGGGATTTGGCGGTATCGTCTCTTTCTGTTAAAGTGTTTCGTCAGGTAAAATCAACCGGTGGATGGCAGGACGCAGCCGTCTCCAACGAAACAGCAACCAAACTTGAAGATGCCATTTTTACCCGTGCGCGCGAAATGAAAATTGCTGAAAATAATTAGGAAAAATGATTTTCATAATAAATAAGGCTGGCTTTTTGGTAACTGAATTTTAAGGACTTTCGCATAAAACTAGAACATGACAATCCTGTCATTCTGTGTGAACTGCGCAAAGACCTGAAGGGTCAATCATAAAAGGACACTTTCGTTATGTCTGATAAAGTAACTGATGATATTGGCGGTGTGAAGGTTGTTTTGACCTCTCAGCTTGTTGTTAATCCGGAATCTGGAAAAGATATATTCCAACTTAAACGTCAGGAAAGAGCCAATCTTACTCGTTTAGACCCAACTCTTCGTAAATTGATGATCGGAGTTGGCTGGGACGTTGTTGGGTTTGAAACCGACCCCCCGGATCTAGATGTCAGTTTGTTTCTGGTTGATAAAAATGAACAGACACGCGTTGATGAAGATTTTATCTTTTACAACAATCTAAAATCCTCTGATGGTGCTGTTGAGCATATGGGTGATAACCGGACGGGTGCTGGTGACGGTGACGATGAAAATATCCGGATGGATCTGGAAAGAATTCCTTACGAAATTTATAGAATTTATTTCATCATATCAATTTACGAAGCTGACCTGAAAGGTCAGAGTTTTAAATCGGTCCGCAATAGTTTCCTTCGCATTATCAACGAAGAAACGGGCATTGAATTGATGCGCTTTAATCTGGACCAGGAATTTCTGGATCAACCCGACGCTACGGCGGTTAATGTTGGCTTTCTGGAACGGTCAGGCCCGAATTGGTTCTTTGAAGGCCTGGGAAAAATGACATCAGGTGGATTAAGAGAAATTGCAACACAGTATGGAATTATTGTTGCGCATTGATTCCTAATGTCTGGATTGTTCTTGTCATTTTGTCTGCGGTATCGGATACACGGAACATCGCGAGTGGCTTTGTATCGGGCCCCATAAAATAGATAAAAGATGAATGATCCATTGTGTATGATGTTCCCTCTGGAACCTTTGCGCCATAAACCTTATACGCTTTTTTGACTTTCTCAATTTGGTCTGTTGTTCCCGTTAAACCGACCATGTGTGGTAAAAATAAGGCAACATAGTCTTTCAGTATGTCTGGTGTGTCTCTCTCAGGATCGATGGTAATAAATATAGGTTGGATCCGGTCTTGCCAGTCTTTCGAAAGTGACTGGTAGGTGTTTGTGATCTTCTGAAGCTCAGTCGGGCATATTGCTGGACAAGATGCAAAGCCGAAATAGATGAGTAGATATTTACCTGCAAAGTCTTTATCTGTAACAGCCTTTCCGTCTTGATTGATCAGATGAAAGGGGCCACCAATATGAGGCGCAACAAAAGGCAAAGATTCCTGATGTCCTTGATTCTTGTCGCCGGACTCCATTAGAATTGAAAGGCCTGCGATTCCTGCGCCAAGGATAAACCCAAGGACAGATAAAATCAGGAAACGTCGTGTGCGATCTTGAAAGGACATGGGGGCAGATTACCCAAAAAGAAAAGACTCTGAAACAATAAAATGTTTAGAGTCTTTCATAAATCAATTTTTTATAAAACATCCAGCATTTCTGCTACCAAAGGATGTCTTACGATATCCTCGGATTTCAGGTGGATCACCGCGATATTTTCAATTGATCCAAACCGTTCTGCAATATCTGCAAGACCTGACATTCCATCCAGTAGGTCACTTTGGTCCGGATCACCTGTGACAACCATTGTTGAATGCCAGCCTAAGCGCGATAGCAGCATTTTCAATTGGGAATAGGTACAGTTTTGCGCCTCATCAATCACAACAAATGCATTATTCAATGTGCGGCCACGCATAAACCCAACAGGTGCGATTTCAATCGTCCCATCTTCCAGCAATTGTCGAACACGTTTTCCGCCCATTCTGTCACCTAGGCTCAGGACTCATTAAATCCACCATATAACGATAGAGGCGATGGTAATAGCAGCTTTGAAGGTATGTGCGCATCGGTCATAGCGCATGGCAATACGCCGCCAGTCTTTGAGTTTTGCGAACATGTTTTCGATT
>JAEUKP010000020.1 GCA_016794145.1 Alphaproteobacteria bacterium
GGGGGTACGGAAAATATTTCTTAATTCGATTAAACTGCTCTTCACTCAGATAAAACAAATCACTCATGGCGACACCTCCACCACCAGTGAATCACATCTCAATCATTTTGTGAATCCATAATCATTAAGTCCTGAGCCTAGACCTTCAATTTTCAAAAATCACTGGTAAATTAAGGAAATATCAAAATGACAGAAGCAGCTCAAAAAACAGTTAGATTGTCCGATGCGTTTGCAAGTAGCCTACTTATAGCTGGACTTATGGCTGGAAAAAAAATGCACAATCCTCCTGGAACCCAAGATACCGCTTTTAGATTGAATAAAGAAAGAGCCCTCGAGATTATTTTTATTTATCTAAAATTTGCTAATAAGGAAACACTAGGCCTCCCTAACGATGCAGATTTTCAAGCCCTCGCAAAGCTTGGTATCGCTCAAACTATCCCCGGAGAGAATGCTAACGGAAAGCTTACGTATGACATTGGCCCACCAAATAAGATTTGCGACTTTGAGTTAGCCTTCATTGATAGATCGGAAGAAAGGGACGCATCCCCTCCTTTCTATGCCCAAATAACTCTATTGGAACCAAACCACCCATAGTCACAAGCCATGCACAGGGAGCGTTCTTTCATAAAAGTGCGCTCCCCAAGAATGGCACATCACGCGGCAGCGGCCGCGAATTGTTTAACAGCCATTGAACCTAAACGTTCGCGCGCCTTCGGGACGCCTTGAGAATGATGCGCAAAAACCCATTTTTGTAATAAAAATCAGGCTAATTTTTCTCTTGATCAATCCAATTTTTTAAAATCATTTTAGATTACGGACTAATATCTCATAAACACTGTCCAAAAGTTTTATTTGATACAGAATAGTACGTATTGCAGTTGTGTCTGTACACGATTTAAATAATGAGGCTGGTTTAAACATAGCTTCAGATGTTGGGATTAACAACAACAGCCTGTCCCCCATAAAATTCGCCATCAAGCCCGATTGATCCCCCTCTTTCCCTCTCCATCCATTCCAGCCTGAGAGAACTTTTTTAATCTGATTATCCATTTCTGGCGGGGTTATTATAAGATTGGCAAATAAGAAATTCAATTTTAAGAATAACTCCATAAGTTCTACCGTCAGAACCGACCGAACTTCATTCTTGTTTTTACCATAGACCTCAAACATTTTCTCAAAAGCATTTGGGCCCATACTAATTCTCTCGTACCCCGTTCCTAGGTTTTTAAACCAATTAATAACCCGTCCATCATCAACTTTTATTGCAATCGGGTCGGAAACCCTTTTATTGAGGCTCATCAGAATACATAGACCATAAAAAGTAATATTATTATCACCTTGCCTACTAGTGCCACGTCTATATTTCAAACGAAGATAACTCAGAGAAAATTTCTCCGAGTAGCAAATAAGATCGGCGCCTTCTGCATGCGTATAGTACGGGACTATCAAGAAGTCTTTAATATCAGAAACTTTGACATGGCTATCGACCGTGTATTTCGCGTTAGGAAAGAAAGCCATTATTTCAGGCATAACCACAGCCTTAGCTTTCTTCTCGAAGAAATGTTTTATAAGTCCAGAAGGAAAATAGGCAAATAGTATCAAGCCTAGAACTGATAGCACCCTCTCGGCATTTAAACCTTTCTCATGAATTTCTGCATATGCGAATAATCCTAGGCCACCCCATAAAATGGCCAAAGCTAAAAAATACAGAAACAGTTTTTGACGGCGTTCCCTCTCAAGGCTCATTAAAATCGGAGACAAATGCTCAGAAAAATATAATGAAAAACCTCTCTCATGGTCATATCTTTCTTCAAATCTTGGGAATTCGGACATAGTTATTTGCTCACATTTCATAGAAATAAAAATACACTTTTATACAAAGCTTCTGTAGCAGACAAAAGAGAGAAGAAAATAATGACCAAGTATTTAGTCCCGCAGATTAGCACGGGAATCGGCGTTGGCAAGAGGATTACCCATCTTATTTCAAGGATATTAATCGAAAATCCGAGGTTACGGCAGGATCATAGCGCGCAAAAATCTGATCAATAACACCGTTATATTGCAATTCTTCAACAGCAACGTCCAACATCCGGATCAACTCTGTCTCATGAATATCCACCCCGATCACATTCCGGTTGATCCCTAACGGCCGATCGAAAGGGATTTGCCGCAAAGATTTCGGATTATGTTTGATATAAGCCATCGCAATGGATGGCGTCGTGAATGTCACATCCGCTTTCTTGGTAACAACATTCATTAACAAAAAATCTTCACCCGCCATTTGAATTTTGGAGACACGTTTTGCCATCGGAAACATACGATCTGCAATCTCCTGAGACACATCCCCATCATTGATTGATAACGTTACATTTGCATTGTTGATCGCGGCAAGATTATGATCAAACCGTTTATCATCGTACCTCGCGTACGCCTCTGCCACACTCAGGAACAAAGGCTTACTAAACGCCAGAGATTTCCCCCGTTTAGCAGTCCCCCACATTCCGGCACACATGGCATCAATTTTTCCTGATTGCAATGCCTGTGGAATTTGCCCCCAATCAACTTCCTCCACAAATTCAACTTTTATATCCGCCGCCTTGCCAATTTCCTCCATAATATCTGCAAAAATTCCGCTAATCTTCCCAGTATTAGGGTCCTTCATAATCATCGGCTGAAATATCCCATACCCGCAACGCAACGTCCCCGTCCGCATCACACGGTCATAAGACGACTCCTTCTCTGCCGCAAAAGCAGGAAAAGCCATTAACAAAACAACACAGGCCCAAATAACATGTTTCATCGCGATGTCCTCAAATTTTACCGTTCCAACCTATCACCCCAACCGGATATAGCAAGAGGGCACCCTGCCCCATCCTCATGTTTCCACAATGCCACATCACGCGGCAGCGGTCGTGAATTGTTTAACAGCCATTGAACCTAAACGTTCGCGCGCCTTGGGGACGCCTTGGGAATGATGCGCAAAAACCCAATGTTGCAGAAAATATCCGGTCAGAGTCAATCCTTTTATAATATCGCGCGCACTCTCATCTTCTGTTTCATTCCCTGGATAGTTCATTGTATTCCACACTGGCTCTGGTTTCAGGAAATCCGGCAAAACCAATAATTTTTCACGATAAGGATACCCTTCTTTCAGGGAGACAGCGCATCCTGATTTAGGACTGACATACGTCAATGTTCGGGAATCCCCTCCCGCCACACATCGGGTTAAATCCAAGCCGAACCCCAATTCTTTTAAAAACGCCAATTCCCACATAATATAAGATTGCGCCCATACCGACGTTTGTAGCGTTTCGATCAAAGCCATCATACCATGGTAAATCGCGGAATGGCCCTCACGTTCAGGCAACGCGCTATCACAAAGCGCACAGGCAGATAGTAATGCCGCCAATTTCAAAGGATCATGCATCATCCGCGCAGCAGAATTTTTTCCCTGTTCAAATTTGAACTGTCCTAGCTGGTCCGACACACGAGAAGTCCATTCGATTTCAATCCACGTTCCGGCCTCAAGATTTCCGCGCATCTTAGAAGATTTTGCACCATATACATACCCGTTATGCCGACCGTGATCACGGGTCAAGACGGACGCTACAGCTCCATTCTCACCATGCGCTCGTGCCGCTAGAATAATTCCCTGATCTGTCCAGTGTTCCATTTTCTGAGTATACGTCAAGACACCTATGGTTTCTAGGTCCCAGGAGTATAAATATTAGTGTAAACATTACTGTCTATGAAGCTTGCCAAGCCGCGACAGGACAATTTTATTCGTTTCTATATCACCTATCTCCAAAGATCTCGAAGCCAGTATATGGTAAAAGGGGGCCGGGTTGCGCGACTTCATTATTCCGTCTAGCCCTGCCCTTAAAACTTCATACGCTTCATCCGACCTATTTAACTGATACAAAATATCAGACACCATCATTCGTGCCGTCAAAGACCCCGGATCCATACGAAGAGCATGACGTGCTTCTGAAACTGCTTCTTCAAGATCATTCAAACTCAAAATTCTGGCGCGCTCAACATGAATTTGAACAAGTTGGGGGTTAAGGGATTCTGCGCGGTCTAACAAAATCAACGCCCTATTATAATCATTCGTTGCAGATGCGAATTGTGCCGCAACCAAAACAGCACGACCATTCTGCCCCCCTCCCCACATATCGGCCAAATTGAGAGAGTCAGAAAATTCTTGAATATTTTCTCTCGCCAAAGCCTTTGTTGCTTTTCCAGTATAATATTCACTTACATAACACCCCCATAACGGAATTAGACCTAGGATCAATAAACCAGAACAAATTGTCTTAGACGCGAATTTTAAGAAATGACCACTTATTTTTCTTTGCTGGAAATGATCGCTGCATACCCCAAGCATTGCCCCAACCATCATTAAACTTGGCAAAACATACATATTAAAATTGACCAAACTATGGCCAATTATCAAGCCAAAGACTGAAAAGGGAATCAGCAGGTTCAGGCGATTTTCTGTGTTTTTAATCTCTCTGATTTTCTGGATCGCCTGACGAACAAAACTCCCGACAATTATAAGTGCCAGAAAAGGTGCAAAAACCCCCATCTCTGCAGCAAATTGAAGCAGATCATTATGGGCTGCAATCCCAGCGCTATCATCTTCGATATGACGGAATTCAGGGTAATAAAGAAAAAATGTCCCGATCCCTGTTCCAGACCATATATTGTTTTTAAAAATTTCGATCGCTGATCCCCAGATGAATAAACGACTTCCACTGATAGTGTTTCGTTCCATCAATGCCTTACCGGTAATAATATCAACGGAACCTGTCCAAGTTTGAACAAAATGATAAAGACTCATATCCGATCTTGTCATTGTACAAATAAGAAAAAGAACCCCCATCAGAAAGAGAATAAGAGGTTTATAACTTGAAACCTTTGATAACCAAACCATTCCCCCTAAAACTGCAAAAAAACCAAAAAAGACAGCAACGCCGCCGGTCGTCATAACTCCTGCGAAAGTAAGAATAGCTGCGACAAGGTAATGGTAGCTCCATCGTCCTCCTTTTAAACTTTCCCCTATAAACATTAAGGCGCCAGATCCCAAAATAACAGCCAAAGAATTATTATCTTCCAGTGGCCAATGAGCCCCCCCGAATTTCAACATATCAGGAAAGGAATAAAACTGGATCAAGCTTACAACTGCCAACGTAAATGTGATACAGCGAATAACACTGAATACAAGTGGCTTGTCTAACCGGCTGATAATTAAAAAAGTTAATGGAAAAACACTAAAGAAGAAGAAATAGATCAATGATACAAAAGGAACATCGCTGCATATCACACTGATCCCGGCAATACACCAAAGCGCCCCTACCAGCACGGTAAAAGAATTATAGTAAAAATCAGCCTTACTATCCGCGATAATATATGCCAATAAACCACTTATAAGACTAACAACCCCGGCAACCTGCAACCCATCCGAGATTGGAAGACTTAAAAACGACCCAAGAAATGCCAAAAGCCACACAGCGGACATCCATGTGGCTTTTGATAGAGTCCTCACAACACGGCTACCATGTTCTGAACGCACCGGAGTCCATATGGACGAATCCGCTCCGCGGGTAGTAGCCAACCCCCCCTGCAGCCAGTTTTACCGCCGCTTTGCGGATATTTTGGGCGCTAATTTCACCCAAACGAACATCAATTGCCTGACCGGACATGTGAAGAGATCTCTTTGCAACGCCTTCACTATTCGAACGAAGAGTCGCATTGGTATGCGGAGAACGATATCCCGATAACAAAGTATAAGGCTCATTCGTCTGTAAATAACGATGGACGATAGAAATAATATCAATTACGCGCGGGTCCATTGGAAAAACCTCATCCGCACGAACATCTCTCATCACATAATTGATGCGTTCGAAGGCCTGTGGAAGATATTTATTTCCAACGCGATACACACCCGAAAATGTCTCGCCAGACCGTTGATTGCTAAAAGAAACACTGTAGGTACCTGTCCCCGCCATAGCCATCACAGGCTTAAAGGTGGACACAGAGATAAGCGCAGACATGGATAATGTTAACCCACCCATCAAAACACTACGACGACTTAACAAAGCATCGCAATCAGATAATTGAAAAGACATGAATCACCTTGTTTAAAAACGTTATAAGAACGCGAGGCAACTTATTAGCAAATTTAACGAGAATATTAAAGATAATAAAAACAAAGGAAAAAACATATCCCCCATTGTCGCGATTTTACCGAAAAACCCGACGAAGAGCAAGTTTAATAGCTCACTTCAAATCAAATGGAATTTTACCCTTTGATTGCAAAGCGCGAACAAGATCAACATCCTTTTGATAAAGATCGTTTGCGATAATAACATCACCCTTCTTATCCAACCACGCGGTATAATAAAAAAGGTAAACGGGCAAAGGTTTTTCAGCTTTGATCTCAATCAATTTCTTGCTTGTCACATATTTTTTTATTTTTTCTTCTGTCCACCCGTTATTTAGGGACAGAATAAAATTGGCGATCCGATCTGGTTCTGACATCCGAACACACCCAGAACTTAAAGCCCTATCATCTTTTTTAAAGAGTTCAGGAGCATTCGTATCATGCAAATAAATATCATATGGGTTCGGCATCAAAACACGAATGAGACCAAGAGCATTTTCACCCCCGGAGTCTTGATACATCTGGATAGACTTTAACGTTTCTTGATCAACTTGATTCCAATTAATTTCAGATGCGGCAACTTTTTTCATCCCCTCTTCGGACCTAACTCGAAATTGTATGCCTTTTTTTCTTAATGCCTCAGGATTTTTTTGAAGAGCGGGTAAATAATCCTCTTTCTTAATTGTGTCTGGAACATACCAAAGCGGGTTAAACCGAACACCAACAATATTTGCAACAAAACTGGTTGTTGGCCGCTTATCTTGGCCAATGATGACAGGCATTTCGAAAACGACCTTTCCTGCATCAACGGCTTCTAACTGCATTTGTGGAATATTTACGGCGATGTAACGAGATGGCATCGGCAGACGAACCCATCTACGGCGTTCAAGATTTGCAATGAGTTTAACAAGCTTTTGTGTCCGTGTTTGATAAATAGCATTAAAACTGCGTGGGCCGATCAATCCATCCGGTGCCAACCCATGTCGGGATTGAAAGGCTTCAACTTGTTTTTTCAGATCATCGTCATATAAAGTGGATTCACCAGAAAGACCTAATTTTTGGCGAATATTTACAATGGCCGGATGGACAACACCTGGTTTTAAAAGCCCCGGATATTTGACCGGCTTTATCTGGGGCTCAGGTGTTTTTGCCAAATCCTCTACAATCAATGTCAATTCTTTTGATAATCTTTGATACGTCTTATCAGAGGGCAATAAGTTCTGGATAAACTCCGCCTTCTTTGAGGTCTGAGATAAAATTGAAAGCAATGAATACCCATCAACGCCCCGTGACCAGGACTTTGAGTCCTCTTTCAATTCCTGTGGCGAAAGCCGCATCCCGCTTAAATCCTGAGCATATTTAATAAAGGCATTTGAGAACAATATCTCAATATCAACCTCTCGCCCTTGCGGGATGCCATTCTTTACGTACTCATTTAAGATCGTATACTGGTAGTTCAAGGGATTTAATCCTTGTTTCCATGACTCACCAATATCACGAACAATGTCTTTTGCCTCAGAGGTTAACTGACCATGATCAACCCATAAAAATATTTCGGCTTGGTTCTGATAAAAATTTTGTATGGCTTGAGTTTCAGAAATAGGAATCCCGTCAATACTCCTGACTGAAAAATCTGCTGCATGACCAAAAAAGGGAAAAGAAAAAAGTGCAAAGAATAAAACTGATCCCGAAACTATTTTCATCTATAAATCCGCAAATATATGTTTTTCTGCATGACCACCCGGATGGGTCACCGCGCCTTTACGGGCAGACCCCACCAATTGTGCAAATTTCCAGATTGCACCGGATTGGTACATTGTTTCTCGTGGCGTCCACGCGGCACGCCGTGCGTTCAATTCTTCGCTTGACAAGACAACATCCAATGTTCCCTTTTCTGCATCAATGCGGATGACATCCCCATCTTTAAGCAATGCTATAGGTCCACCAACAGCCGCTTCTGGCCCGACATGCCCGATACAAAATCCGCGTGTACCACCTGAAAAGCGACCATCTGTAATTAAAGCAACTTTTCCGCCCATTCCCTGCCCGTATAAAGCCCCGGTCGTAGATAACATTTCGCGCATCCCGGGACCACCCTTTGGCCCCTCATACCGGATGACGAGAACATCTCCCTCCTTGTATTCACGCTTTTGAACCGCTTCAAAACAAGCTTGCTCACTGTCAAAACACCTCGCTGGGCCTTCAAAAACCAACTGTTCCATTCCTGCTATTTTAACGATAGCTCCATCCGGGGCAAGGTTTCCTGCAAGGCCGACGACACCCCCAGTCATGGACAGTGGTGACGTAATCGGCGCAACAACATCCTGATTTTCAGGAAAAGCAACATCCTGCAAATTTTCCGCGATGGTCTTACCTGTGACAGTTAAACAATCGCCGTGTAGATACCCACCTTTCAAGAGTTCTTTCAAGACAACAGATACGCCCCCAACATCATATAAATCTTTTGCAACATATTTGCCACCTGGCTTCAGGCTTGCAAGATAAGGGGTTCGCCGCATCACATCGCAGACTGCAAATAAGTCAAAGTCTATTCCCGCTTCATGCGCAATCGCTGGCAAATGAAGAGCTGCATTTGTTGAACCACCTGTGGCCGCAACAATCATTGCTGCGTTTTCCAATGATTTTCGCGTTACAATATCACGTGGTCGGATATTTTTTCGAATAAGATCAACAACTGCACGGCCTGATGCCGCCGCATATTCATCTCGACTTTCATATGGAGCTGGTGCACCGGCAGAGTTCGGTAAAGCCAGACCGATTGCTTCGGATACACAGGCCATTGTATTGGCTGTAAATTGCCCTCCACATGCACCTGACCCGGGGCACGCACAACACTCCATTTCCTTCAAATCAGAATCGGAGAATTCTCCACTTGCGTGTTTTCCAACCCCTTCAAAGACATCAATAACGGTAACATCTTTACCTCTAAATTTTCCAGGTAAAATTGACCCCCCATACATAAAAACCGATGGTACATTTAGCCGGACCATTGCCATCATCATGCCAGGCAGAGATTTATCACAGCCCGCAAGCCCGACAAGGGCATCATAACAATGCCCCCGCATTGTCAATTCAACTGTATCCGCAATCGCGTCACGCGACGGAAGAGATGATCTCATCCCCTCATGCCCCATTGCAATGCCATCTGTTACAGTAATAGTTGTAAATTCACGAGGGGTGGCTTTTGATTCCACAACACCACGCTTAACCGACTGGGCCTGACGTGATAATGCAATATTACAGGGGGCAGCCTCATTCCAACATGTCGCAACACCAACCAAAGGCTGATGGATTTCTTCCTCTGTCAATCCCATCGCGTAATAATAAGACCTATGCGGGGCGGATTTTGGCCCCTCTGTTACATAGCGACTGACTAATTTTGATTTATCCCATGTCATTTAAAGCCTCTCATTTAAAACCTGACAATCCAGACTATTCAGATGGTTTTTTATCGCGTTGATACAATAAATCATCAATGATGTTTCGAAGATGAGGTGCATTTGCAAGATATGGGATATACGAATAACGGGACCCAATTCCTGTTAAAACGATTGTTCCATATCCTAATAATTGTCCTGTAATGGTACGTTGGATTTCAACGCTTTCAACACGATCCAGACGAACCTGGACTGTATCGACCTTGATCAAGCCCGATCGGAAAAAAATCCGTTCATTTGTAACAATAATCAAAAGGAAGTGTCGAAGCAACGTTGCATAAATAAATGTCAGAAGCGCAACAATCGCCATAAAAACGCCCAAGGGAATGGCAATCAACGAAAGAACAAGGGCCAACATCAAAACCGTAAAGGCTTTCCAATAAATCCCTTCTGAGATTTTGCCTTTGATCAAAATCTTTTCTCCCTCACGTAAGGATGAGGGCAGATCACGATCATTTTTAAAGGTATCTTTTGATATATTTTTGGCCATATTCCCTCCCGTACTGATTCACAGTTAGAATGTTCTTGCTTTTTCAATGGCCCTACGGAAACGAAGTGGTTCTGCAAGGTTCGGCATGATAATTTCACCCACGCCCATCCCACGGATCACCAACCGCCCGAAATTAAAAATACGGCCCCAAAAGGATTGTTGAACCGAAATACTTTCGATCCTGTCAATATTCATTTCTCCGACACTCCGTGCGACCAACCCTCGTTTATAAACCAGACGACTATTGGTCACTGCGATTTCGGTTGTAACCTTGATCACTAACATCTGGGTAAATTTCAGGACCCCGATGAGAAAAACAAGCAACGACACAAGCTTAATAACCGGATGTAATTTAAACATAATGCTAAACGTTCCGTCCGTTATCAAGATCGGAGACACCAGCAATCTATCAACAATTCCAGATGGTAAATATTCGACCAACGACGCAAAAGACAAAAGCAATGACAGTGAGAAAAAACCACCCCATACAATGTTTAAAAGTGCCTGAACATCATAAAACCAATGAAACTTGGCAACGTAAATTAACCGTTCCTCAGGACCAAGAGATTGCTGGATATAAAGCACTAATCATCCCCCAACGAAATCCCTAAGGCCCGCGCTGTATGAACCAATGATGAATTGACATCAACAGCTTGGTACGCAGCAATCGCGGCTTCAATCGGGACATCAACAACTTCACGATTTTTCCAGGCGACCATGCGGTCAAATTTACCTTGTGCAATCAAGTCAACAGCACGTACCCCAAAAGCGGATGCAAGCAATCTATCATTATAGGTAGGGGTGCATCCACGTTGGACATGCCCCAAAACAGTGACTCGCGTTTCAGAGCCTGTCGCCCGGAAAATCTGGTCACCGATATAATGGCCGATACCACCGTAACGCAACTGTCCGTCACTGAATTTCATCTGCTGCGCATCCCCTTCAAGGGTTTTAACAGCCTCAGAAACAACAACCAAAGCAAAATTACGCCCTGCCGCTTTTACCGCCGCAATCTTTTTTGCCACACTGTCGATATTGTACGGAATCTCAGGGATCAAAATCACATCTGCACCACCCGCTATACCAGCAGTCAACGCAATATGGCCCGCATCACGCCCCATAACCTCTAAGACCATTGTCCGGTCGTGGGATGCAGCTGTTGGCTGCAGTCGATCAAGAGCTTCTGTGGCGACAGATACAGCAGTATCAAATCCGATGGCGGCCTCTGTCTCCCCAATATCATTATCAATTGTTTTTGGGATCCCAACCATACGAATTCCACCCTGCATCGCAAGCTTCCTCAAAATTGCAAAGCTTCCATCACCACCAATGCCGATAACAGCTTCAATCCCCAGGGTTTTAAACCCATCGATAATTTCCTGCGTACGATCTTTGATGGTTCCATCAGGCATAGGATAGGCAAAAGGATTTCCTTTATTGGTTGTCCCCAAAATTGTTCCGCCCATGCGCATCACATTATTATCAAACATAGACGGTGTTAAAACACGATATTGTAACGGATCGCACAAAAGTCCGGCAGTGCCGTCCAAAATACCATAAATCTCCCACCCTAAAAGGTCAGCTCTATGAACTGCTGCACGGATCGCTGCATTCAAACCAGCACAATCGCCACCACTTGTTAAAATGCCTATTCTTTTTTTCATTTTGTCCCTAATTTTAGCTCAGATTTGTTTGTTATTGTCTTTCACCTTACTGATTCCCTTAAGAAAGGTAAATGCCCACGTCAAAACATTCTTTAAAAAATCTTCAGCAAAGTTTAACTTACATAACGGTAAAATTTCTGGTATAAGGTGAGAAATTTTAAGATTGGCATAGAATTTAAATGGTTGATGAAGATTCCTTACGCGAACAGTTAGATGAACTGCGGCGCGAACACAAATCCCTTGACGAACAATTGGAACAACTGAGCCGGGCACAGGCAGTTGACTTCCTGACAATTGCAAAGTTAAAAAAAGAAAAATTACGGATAAAGGATACAATTCAGCGCATTGAAAGCATGTTAATCCCTGACATCCTCGCTTAATCCAGACAAAAGGAAGATCGAAATGAGCGAATCAGACCCAAACGCCCTTGTCGGAATTATTATGGGATCGCAATCCGATTGGGAAACAATGCAACATGCACATGATACACTTCATACCCTCGGAATTCCACACGAGACACGAATTGTTTCTGCACATCGCACCCCAGATCGGTTGTTTGATTATGCAAAATCATCGCGGCAACGAGGGCTTAAGGTCATTATTGCTGGCGCTGGCGGGGCAGCCCACCTTCCTGGAATGACGGCCAGCATGACTCCTCTTCCTGTTTTGGGAGTACCGGTTGAAAGCCACGCTCTAAAAGGTATGGACAGCCTCCTTTCGATTGTTCAAATGCCGGGAGGCATTCCAGTGGGAACAGTGGCCATCGGAAAAGCTGGGGCTATCAACGCGGCCCTTCTTGCCGCAAGCATTCTTGCCTTAAACAATTCCGATCTGGCCACCAAACTTGATCAATTTCGCGAGAACCAAACAAGAAATGTGGCAGAGATTCCAACCTAACCCCTTTCTGCTAATTTTATGGCAATAAGCTGCAAGTTAGCAGATCATCGGGCGCAAATCTATTTTGAAAACCCTTTGACAGAGAGTAAATTTTCAGGCAATCAGGCCATAGATTTTTAATATCAATCCCCTAAGGAGGATAGTTTGTCTAAAGAAGCAACTGTAAGTGACCCACGCGGTTTAAAACGGATTTGTACAAATTGTGGAACACGTTTTTTTGACTTGAACAAACGCCCGATTGTATGCCCACAATGTGATACCGAATTTACCGGCGAGGTTAAAATCAAAAATCGTCGCGGACGATTGGCTGCCGATGATACGACAGAAGAGGATCAAGTGTCGGAGGCAAAAGAATCCGATGACGAAGACCTGATCGAAGATGAAGTCGCAGAAGCGGATACCGTGAGCCTTGAAGAAGTTGAAGAAATCGACGGTGACGATGATGATGATGAGAAATTAGATAGCGATGATATTGATTCCGACCTCGATGATGATCTGGATGCCGACCTCGACGATCTGGATGATGACGAAGATCTTGATGTCGATCTGGAAGAAGAGGATAAATAAAGATGAAGAAACAGGTTTCTCCTTTGAAAGATTCCGGCCTCCACTCAACCGGGCTTTCAAGTGTTAGCCTGTCCCTTTCAGATTCTTACGATGAAACAATCATTGGAAAAGCGGCTTCATCTCTCGAGGATGAGGCCGTTTCCATTTCCTGGGTAAAGACAAAAGCAGGATGGGACATCCAATGGGTCTTTCACGCACCTGCCCCGATTCAAAATCTTGCGAGTCTTATATCGAGCCATACAAACCAGGCCTTTCATGAAAATGACTTCAGAGTCGAAGATATTCCGGAAACAAATTGGCTAGAAGAGTCGTATCGCAGTTTTCCACCCTTCAGCATTAAAGATTTCTTTATTTTCGGGAGCCATTTTGAAGGATCCCCCCCAAAAGGTAAAATCCCCTTACAGATTGATGCCGCAACCGCCTTTGGATCGGGTGAACATGGGACAACCCGCGGCTGCCTCGAGGCCCTTCTACACCTCAAGGAATCGGGATTCAAACCAAAGCATATTCTTGATATGGGCGCGGGATCTGGGATTTTGGGGATTGCAGCTTATAAGCTCTGGAAAAAGCCAGTTTTGGCAATTGATATTGATAAAGAAGCGACTCGTGTTGCTTGCCATCACCGCAAAATAAATGCTGTCCCCGCAGGCGAAACCGCAATGATATGCGCAACAGGAGATGGATATGCCGCCCGCAGGGTTAGAGGCCATAGCAACAAAGGATTTGATCTGATTATTGCCAATATCCTGGCGGGGCCCTTGGTTATCATGGCAAATGATTTATCACATCATTTATCACAAAAAGGCACCGCCATTTTATCTGGTCTTTTGGTTGAGCAGGAACCAGATGTCTTAAAAGCCCATAAATCAGCCGGACTAAAAGTTATAAAACGTATCACTCACGGAGAATGGCGCACTCTGGTCCTAACAAAAGCCTAGGCAGCACTTAATTGTTGAAGTGCTGTCGAGAATTTATTGAGCATCGCCTCACTTTCAGCCCGACGTGATTTCTGTTCTGCAATGATTTCCGGCGGGGCATTTGCAACAAATTTTTCATCGGCAAGCTTTTGGTCAATTTTTTCAATATTCGCGGCCAATTTACCAATCTCTTTATTTAAGCGCTGGCGTTCTTTATCCAAATCAATAATTTCTGCAATCGGAAGAACAAGCGTTGCCTCACCTACGATTGTTTGAATAGATCCTTTTGGAACATCGTTTGAAACCTCAACAGACTCCAACCGGGCCATACGGCGTAAAATTTCATCATATTTTTTAAGATATTCCACTGTGATGAAGGATGCATCTTTTACCAACATTCTAACTTTTGCGGCTGCAGGAACATTCATGTCGGACCGAACAGATCGAATTTCCGTGATGGTTTTAATCAACCACTCAATTTCGACCGCAGACTCCGCCTGATACAGATCAGAAGCATAATCAGGCCATTTCTGGCCCATCAACAGCTGATCTTTGGGACGAACGGCAATACTTTCGTATAATTCTTCAGTAATAAAAGGCATAAATGGATTTAACAAAATCAGAATCTGATCTAATACCCATCCGATTGTGTCCCGTGTTTCTTGCTTCAACTGGTTATTTGTATTTCCTTCACCCAATAATGGTTTTGTGAATTCCAAATACCAGTCGCAGAAAGTGCCCCAGACAAACTGATAAATCTCATTGGCTGCGTCGTTGAACCGATAATCCTCAAGATGTTGTTCGATTCCTTTTTTGGTATTCAGTAATTCACCTATAATCCATTTATTTACAGTTTCTGTTGCCTGATCAGGTGTGAATTCAAAATTAGGATTACAACCATTCATTTCACAATAACGTGTGGCATTCCACAACTTGGTTGCAAAATTACGATACCCTTCGATCCTCTCTTCAGATAACTTGACATCGCGCCCTTGCGCAGCCATAGCGGCCATACAAAACCGCAATGCATCGGCCCCATATTTCTCAATAATCTCTAACGGATCAATAACATTACCTTTGGATTTGGACATTTTCTGTCCCTTTGCATCACGCACCAATGCATGGATATATACTTTCCTGAACGGAACATCCCCCATGAAGTGAAGCCCCATCATCATCATCCGTGCAACCCAAAAAAAGATAATATCAAAGCCAGTCACCAAAACATCACCTGGATAATATTTTTCCAATTCAGGCGTTTTATTGGGCCAGCCAAGTGTTGAAAATGGCCACAAAGCGGATGAGAACCATGTATCCAAAACATCCTCATCGCGTTTCAATTTAACGCCGGCCCCTGCTTGTGCCTGTGCCTCGGCTTCATTATCGGCAACATAGACTTTCCCGTCTTCATCGTACCAGGCAGGGATTTGATGCCCCCACCATAATTGACGCGAAATACACCATGGTTGAATGTTTTCAAGCCAATCAAAGAATGTGTTTTCCCAATTTTTGGGAACGAATTCCGTTTTTCCTGTGCGTACAGCGTCTAACGCTGGTTTTGCTAATACAGCGGCATTACAATACCATTGATCAGTCAAATACGGCTCAATCGGAACGCCAGAACGGTCCCCATAAGGAACCTGGTGCGCGTGATCGACAATTTTTTCCAGATATTCTAATTCTTCAAGATCGGCAATAATCTTTTTACGCGCCTCAAATCGGTCAAGACCTTGATAATCCTTAGGGCAATTTGCATTCATATGCCCGTCTGGTGTCATCAAATTGATCAGTGGAATTCCTTTATCTTTGTGACGTTTATAGACCTCAAAGTCATTAAAATCATGCGCTGCTGTAATCTTGACAGCACCTGAACCGAAATCAGACTTTACATACTCATCTGCAACAATCGGAATAATACGGTTACAAACCGGAACAACTGCAAATTTACCAACCAAGTCGGTATAGCGTTCATCATCCGGATGAACCGCAATCGCACCATCAGCAAGAATCGTTTCAGGGCGTGTTGTTGCAATACTGATAGACCCGCTGCCATCCTCAAGAGGATAACGAACGTGGTACATCTTGCCTTTAATTTCGCGATGCTCAACCTCAAGATCAGATACAGCTGTCTGTAATTTAGGGTCCCAGTTCACCAATCTCTTGTCTTTGTAGATCAAACCTTCTTTATATAAATCAACAAAGACTTTACGGACAGCCGCTGATAAACCTTCGTCCATTGTAAATCGTTCGCGCTCCCAATCGGGGGTTGCCCCCAGACGCCGCAATTGTGATGTAATGTTGCCACCAGAATACTCTTTCCACTGCCATACTCTTTCAAGAAAAGCTTCACGGCCCATTTCACGCCGAGACGGCTCCCCGTCGCTGGCCAGCTTCCGCTCTACCACCATTTGTGTTGCAATCCCCGCATGATCTGTCCCCGGCATCCAGAGGGCGTCTTTGCCATTCATTCTATGGAAACGTGTTAGAATATCCTGTAATGTCATTGTGAAGGCATGCCCCATATGCAATGTCCCTGTTACATTGGGCGGAGGCATCATAATGCAATATCCGACTGCATCAGTTTTGGGTTCTGCAGCGAAAAGACCTGAATCCTCCCATTTCCGGTAATGGTGTTTTTCAATTTGTGTATGGTCAAAAGTTTTATCGAGCATCATATCTTTCCATTTTAAAATTCCTCTCTGTCATACCGTTATCGGAAGCATTCGGCAAGTTTTTCAAATATTGACATAAACAAATTTTTGGCTATATATTTCCAAAATAAAAAATAGGCACACAATAGTATTGCAATCAAACAAATATGACAGCATATTCAAGCTATGCCAATCAGACAATGCTAAGCGAAACCGGAAGGTAGACTTTAATTATATGATGCCTGAGACATATATAAACTTCCAAAGAAATAATATTTCTAAAAACCTGATGCAGAATATTCCCTCTCCACTCAGCTTAGGGATTTTTCTTGGGGATGGTCTTGCAATTATTCTCTCTCAACTTCTGGCAGAAAAGACAAACTTGCTCTTCAATCAGAATTTTGATCCCAATCAGAGCCCGAATCTTTTAACAACGTCTTCATTCGAGGAACTTTTTATAATTCTGGGGGTTATTCTCATCGGTGTTCTATCCCACAAAGGATTTTATCAACGTCGTATCCCCTGGTGGTCACAAGTCCAGTATATCAGCAAACTTGCAGTCTTTTCACTTCTGGGGCACATATTTATCAATACTGCGTTACAATTAAACCAACCCTTGTTGCTCATCACCTCTGGCTGGATTTATACGCTATTATCCATGTTTTGTTTGCGTGTGTGTTTTTTCAAATTGGCGAAATATCTTCCAAATTGGAAAGTTCCAACAGTTATCATCAGTGAGGGAGCAACATCAGAAGACCTTTTATATGCTTTTCACTCTGATCTAAGCACAGGATATGTTGTTGATACGATTTTTATCAGATCATCAAAAAGCAATAGTGATCTTGATATTACCAACCTGTCCAAACAATCAATCAAGGTTAAAATGAACAGTCTACAAAAGGATTATTGCGACTATATCACAATACATCCGGATCATTTCTTTGTTGTTTCGATTGATACTTTTAGGGATACATGCAAGGATCAAATTATCAAAACATTAAATCAATCAAATGTTTCATATGCGATTGTTCCAACGTTAAGTCATGCAAACCTATATCAGATGAAACCAGAGTATTTCTTTGGGCATGATGTCGTTATGCTTCATATTGGTAATAGATCGCTTCCCCCACTTGATAATCTCATGGCAAAAACCCTGAAACGTAGTATAGATATTTTCATTTCCGGTATCGGGCTTATACTCATTGCTCCTTTTGTCGCAATTTTTGCTGCGTTGTTAAAAATTGAGGGTCAAACAGGATCCATATTTTATGGTGGCCGTCGTATCGGCAAAAACGGGGCCTTCTTTCATTGCTGGAAATTGCGGTCAATGGAACCAAACTCGGATCATCTCCTCACCACATATCTGGACAAAAACCCTGATATCAAAGCTGACTGGGAGAAATATCGAAAACTTCCAAAAGATCCACGAGTTACAACACGCACAGCACGTTTCTTACGAAAATCCGGCTTGGATGAGCTTCCACAAATCTGGAATATTTTTATTGGAGATATGAGTCTTGTTGGACCACGCCCGATTCTAGAGGATGAAATGTCTTATTTCGAAGAAGAAACTCTCAAAGAGTATCTTTCGATCCGCCCCGGACTAACAGGATTATGGCAGGTCAGCGGGCGAAACAAAACAAGCTTTAAACGCCGGATCTATTGGGACAGCTGGTATGTTCGCAATTGGTCATTATGGGGCGATCTTGTTATCCTGGTACAAACCCCTTTTGTTCTGCTAACCAGAAAAGGCGCATTGTGAGCCTTTCTTGTTTTCTGAAGACGGATATTTAATGGGACAATTTCCGACATATTTCAAAACACGTACTGCGTTATTTCAAACGCTTCTTTTTACAACACTTTTTGTCCTGATGGTTTCGTTCCGAGAACGTGAATTAGGAAATGACAGTGTTGACTGGCAAGTTGCCCTGAGGCTCGCTTTCCTTGGGATATCAATGATGATCAGTTGCTTCGCTTACAAAGCATGGTTAGGCCGCATTCTTATCAGAGAAAATTTTTTATTAATTCCATTCTTCAGTCTTCTTTTTTTTTCGAGCCTGTATGCACCAAGCATGTCATATAGCGCGGGATGCACTTTTTCATTGCTATCGATATTTCTTCTTCTGTTTTCCTGTAATAGCATCATTGGTGAAAAAAAAACAATTTCAACCATTGTCATTGTATGCAGCCTTGTCTCTTTTCTGTCTTTAATCGTATATATTTTCTTCCCCGACATAGGAACCGCAAAAATATGGCAGGGAGATATCCAAGTTCCAACATCGCGCCTTTCAGGGATTACGGGCCCGAATAGCGCAGGATTTATTGCTGCATCAACGATCTTGCTAATCAGCATTTTAAAAAGACGTCATGAAATTGATTATCCACGTTTAAGCTTTCTTTTCGTTATACTGAACCTAACGGTTTTAATTCTTTCTGAAAGCAGGACATCCGGAATTTCCATGATCGTGGCACTTGGGTGCTTGTTCTTCTTTAAATTATCTCCGGCACGATTAGCTGTTTTATTTCTAGGGATCTCAGCCTTTCTGTTATTGGCGATCTCAATTGATCTGAATAACCTCCTTGTGCTTCTCTCGCGCAGCGGGGACGCGTCTGAAATTACGACAGGAACAGGCAGATTATATATCTGGAAAACATCACTTGACCTTATCTCTCAACACCCATTTTTAGGATGGGGATACGGCAGCACCGCATTTATCTTACCACTCTATGCGCTTGAAATGGGACATACGCCGCCCCACTGCCACAATACACTTCTTCAAATCGTCTTTTCTATAGGATGGATCGGCGGGATCGTTTTCATAGGACTGATGATTGGAAAAATATATGCCATCCTATCTAATCAATCCTTTGATAGACTTATCTTATTTATTTTTCTAACCGTGGCAGGGCTAACAGAAGCCTCAGCTTTCGGTGGATTGGCAAATATTGCAACAATCATTTATGCCGTTTTATTTTCAATGATGACCTCTCAGAACATCGCGAATAAGCCATAAGCCCCCGAAGACAAGAAAAGCACACCCGAAAATTGTAACAAAAACTGCACCGACCGCTCCATAAAGAGGACATAGAAAAAATGCGGCAATAGCCCCACATATCCCGGCATACATGCGAATATAATTAAATTGGCGAACCCGCCCCATCTTAACCATGACAGTATCGATAGGGGGTAAGATCATCATAAAAGAAAATGCACTCGCCCATCCAATCAGAAGCCCAGAAAAATCCATATATCGATCCCCATAGAAAAACGATAAAAATGGTTTTCCTAGAAAAATTGCCATCAGGATGGTCCCCAGTGCAATAACCAGGTAAAGGGGCACCTGACGCAAAAATGAATGCCTGATATCAGCATGTGAATGAGATTTTGATGAAAAAAGATTCTTATCAATAACATCGAGACTCCGAATCAAGATCATTGCTGGCTGCATTAGCCCGCGCAAAGCGAAAAAGGCTGCGGCCTCAACCGGTTGAACGAGTTTACTGATAAGGAATACAGGCAAATGAAAATACCCCAATCCTCCCGATGCCCCCAAAAGCGATGACACGGCATGGCGACGAAGATCCTGCTCTGCCATTCTTATTCCCCACTCGAAATTGGGCTTTTTTACAAGGGTTACCAAATGCGTAATTTTACCAATTGAAAAAAGACATATCAGCAGCATCACAACGATATAAGGAATTTCCAATCGAGGAACTGCAAAGAAAAGAAACAGATTCATCATAAAAAATATAGCAGATGTCCAAAACAGGATATGGGTTTTGTTATGCTTTAAACAAACAATCCGCTCAAAATCCAGATGCAGATAGATTAAAGTACAGACAACAACAGATGTTACAATGGTTATTGACCACTCACCCGGCCAGAAAGCTAAAAAGATTAAAGAAAGTATCATTTCAATTGATAGAACTGTTAATAAGAAAACGAGATGTTCTCCAACCACTTTATCTGCTCTACGCACAAACTTTTTGGGTGACATAACGGAATTTTTAATCACATAAACAGTCCATAAAATATGCTGGAGCATTAAGCCAACAGATAATCCGATCCCGTATCCTGCCACCTGAATATCAGAAAAATATCTCGCCAACGTGACTGTTAATGTAAAATTACCCGCAGAGAACATAATTTGATCCAGCAAAGCAATACCTTGAGACTTCAATCTCTTTGAATTTTTAACCCTTGTAACAATCTGTTCGATGATCCCAAAAAACTGATATACGGGCTTAGGCATTGAAATTATTTTCTGCACGATATTTTCTTTCATTTTTATCGGCATCAATCAACCGACCATATTCCCCAACCTGGATACCAGATTTAACAACATGTGCAGGATTACCAACTGCGATTGAATAAGGTGGAATATCTTTTGTGACGACAGAACACGCCCCAATAATACATCCATCCCCGATATGAACTCCCGGAAGGATCGTTGACCTTCCACCTATAAAGCAATTTTTACCAATTCTTGTATGGGTATAAACTCCCCTGACCATATCATGTGTCAGGATACGCGCCTCGAATGCCACATAACTCTTTTCACCAATATGAACACCAACGGGGAAAACCTTATCCATTTTAGAAGAAAGAGATAAAATTGCCGTCGGATGAATATCCATCCCCCAAAGCTTTGTCAGATAGATCGCCCGAATTTTGATGAGAATACGCCTGATACTTTTAAAATAATTAATACTGATCATGTCATTTTTATTTCTAATGCATATAGTTAACCGAAAAAAGCCAAAGGTTATTAATATATTCATCTGTTATATCATCAGAATTTCTCCGTTTATAGTCATACCCGAACTTAAATCCAAAATGATCCGATAAACGGTAATCAAAATGAAGGCCTGTCCCATAAATACGATTCTGCCGCAAAAAACTGCCAGACAGGGTCTTATACGTATAATCAGCCATAAATCCAGTCAGATTTCCCATGATACTGTCTGTTAACTGATGAAAAATATCAATCTTTGTACTATCTGTCTCAACCCTTTCATTTCCCGAAATACTGCCTTCACGATAATATCGTCCGGTTGAAAGAGTCATATATGTCTGCTCTGTCGGAGACCATTTCAGATTTAATCCCGCAAACGGATCTTTTAATTGTGCTGAAATATGACTGTAATCAGTCTGAGTGTTTCCAAAATAAACCATCGCTTGGTAGATATTGGAATGATTGAAGTTAACGCCATATTTAAATTCGTTTTTATAGATAGTCCGATTATCGGCACCAATAACAGAATCTTCAGCATGGATACGGGATAGAGTTAGAAAAACATTGTTCTGAGGGAGGTATTCATAAGCGAACGTGACCTCAGCACCTTTTCTTTCGCGTGTTAAAATATCACCATTAACAGAGGTTGCTCGACGTCCATGACGCTCCATATAATCATGAAAAACAAAACCTTTGGCCTGAATGTAACTCAGGGCACGGGTTAATCCGATACGGGAAGCCCAGACATCATACTGAATGGGAACCTCGCCATTGATGTCATCCTCGCTTCCCCGGGTGAGGCTTTGTCTATCGTGACGAAGATACCCATCGAGATATGTTCCATAGGTTATGTCATAAACACCGGAGACTATAGCCCCATAATCAAGAGAGTCTTTTTGCGAATATCTCCTGTAATCAGTTTTGTTTGCCTGAAGCCCCGCATAAACTTCATGTCTTGCCCAGTTGCTTTGTAATGAGATAGCGGGCCTATACACACTGATCAGATCTTCCTTTGGATCAGCTTTTTTAAGAAAGACATTGTCCTGATAAACAAAATCATAAGAGACAAGGGGCGTTAATAAGAACCCACCCAAAGGGATCCCTGAACGCGATTGAGGATCAACACTGTGGCGTTGGAAAGCAAGTGTACTTTGCTCAGGTTTCGAATAGGCCAAAGCCGGGCAAAAGCAGATTATAAAACCTGCAATAATCGCCCAAATAAAACATGGATCAAAATATTGTTTACAAAACATCAATACACAAGACTCACCCTTTTTCTGTGTTGAAAAAGGCTCAAACGGATTGAAAGGCTGATACGAGACCCTATACTATTTTCAAAAAGGCATAAACACCTATCATTTTTCTTCAAAAGACTGCCCACAATTTTTCTGAAAAATATTTTTATTCTAAAAATAGATGGTGAAAACCCAGGCTTTATCGTATGACAGTCTATATGCAGCCCATCATTGTCCATATCAGTAATGATTTTCCTGATATTGCCTCTCCGGATAAGACAAAAGCCATTCAACACCTGGTGGATGGTGTTGGCGGTGTTCGCCATATTGTCTATTCTTTGAATCGTATCAATGGATGGAAAGGTATTCGGTCGATTCCGTTCGGAGCAGACAGACTATGTATCTGTTACAAAGCCCTTCCCAAAGGATTTTTCTGGACCTCTCGGCTAAACGAAGTTGCCGATTATATTATCGATGATCTTGGTCACAAAGGTATCATACCTGATGCGATTCATGGCCATAAATTCACGGTCGAGGGACTCATTGCCCAGAAAATATCCCGTCATTTTCAAAAACCATTTATGTTGTCGATCCAAGGGGATACAGATACAAAAATTCTTAAAATGAAACCTCAGCTGCGGAAGAAATTTCAATCAATTGCAGATGAAGCCGCACTGATATTTCCGTTCTCTCTTTGGCCGATTCCAGTCTTTGAAAAACATCTGATATTGGATCATTCGAAAATATCTGTCCTTCCCGTTGTGCCTGGCATTGATACGATCAGCGCTTGCCCCGTAATTGAGAAACCACGATTTTTAACGGTTTTTCATCTTGATAGCTGGAAAAGAAAAAATATTCATGCTCTTCTGAAAGCCTTGAAAATTATACAGAAAACGACTCCCGATATTTGTCTTGATATCTATGGGGGGGGATCTGCTAGATCATCGAAATTGATCCAAAGAATGATCAATGATGCGTGTCTTGAAAATTCTGTCACTTTGATGGGGACTATCAGAAACGGTTCCCTACCAGAAATTATGAAGTCTTATGTTGGATTTCTTTTACCAAGTAAAAGAGAAACCTATGGTCTTGTTTTTGTGGAATCTCTTTTATCTGGCCTCCCTATTCTTTTCCCGAAAGGCCAATCAATTGATGGATTTTTACCGGCGGAGAAAATTGGTTATGCCTGTAATCCTTTTGATATAAAAGATATTGCGAAAGGAATACGACATCTCC
Organism: Alphaproteobacteria bacterium; assembly: GCA_016794145.1. Lineage (GTDB taxonomy): Bacteria > Pseudomonadota > Alphaproteobacteria > Micavibrionales > Micavibrionaceae > UBA1573. Next base: position 24,018 of record JAEUKP010000020.1, read on the forward strand.
TGATCTATCAAAATGAATTGAAATCAAACATTGCAGATTTACAATCCTCAGAAGCTCTTACTCCACTTCGTAAAGATCATATCCTCATGTCATACAGCAAAGGTCTTCATAAGGTTTTGACGGATTCCTAATCTCTTCAACCAAAAAATCAATCAAAGCATTTTTTCAAATGTATCTCGCACATTCGCAATAAACTGCTGCCCACTGATCGATTTACTGCGATCGGGAGCAAGATCCCCCGTCAAGGCTCCTGTTTTTAGACCTTCCTCAATCGTTGCAACAACCGCAAGCTTCAATTTCTTGGCAAGTGTTACGCCCTCTTGTTGTCCATTTAATTCAGCCTTGTGACGAATCGCCTCAGCATAGGCAAAGATATGTGCCGCTGGATTCGCTAGAAGAATCTTTTTCTCATGCCATGCCGACTCAAGATCCGGAGCCGTTCCATGCGGGGGATCAGCCAGCAATGTCCGGTCAGCAGAAACAAGGGTGGAATCCATAAGACCTAAGGATTTATGCTCACCTGCGACCTGGTCGGATACAACATCCCCATCATAATTTTTAAGGGCGATGATCATGCCGTTCATTTTCCCCTGAGGTATTTTTGAAACAACCGCATCAATCAACTGAACCTTATCATTGAATGTGATACCAGCCGCCTGGAATTTTGATTCATATGTTTCTTTAAAAATTTCATTAAAAATATCAATAAAACGTCCATCATAAACCGGATTGATCGTATCTTTCCCGGCAAACACAACTGATTTCCCCATCGCCAACCCTTGCTGGAATAAAGCATGGGCGTAATCACGGATAGAACTATCTGTTTCTGTCGTTAATAATGCTACCCCACTGTCAACTTTGCGGTTTTCAACAAGGATCTGGGTCGCCCCATCATCTCCTTCAAAAATAACTTTTAATTTACCCCGCCCAGGAATGGATACGTTAGGGGCTCCATAAATTCCACCAACAGCCTGCCTCACAATTGTAACATCATGCATGAGTGGTGCAAATTTCTGAATCCCCTCAATTTCGATTGTATTCCGAAGGATTGCAGCCCCGTTAATAGCACGGCGAATGATCCCGTTTGGTGAATCCCATTTTTGGGACAAGCCCATCCGGCGGGTTTCCTCCATAGTTGGTGTTATCGTTGGCCCCTTCACAGCAGATTTATGGATCTTAAGGTCTGCAATCGCTGCATTCAAGGCCTCATCATTTGTTCGATCCCGTGCCTGCAACGAGATGTCATGAACTTTCCAATCAACATCAAAAAAAGCTGAAATCAAATGATCTCGAATTTCCTGAGACATATGAGGCCAAACACCATCACCGGTCATATCAACAATAGAACCATTGATTTTATAAGATGTGAGAGACATAAAAGAAGACCCTTTCAGGTAAGGAAGATGTTAAATGCGCAGTCGAGTATCCCAAAAAAAGGTTAACAAATCCCTGCGATATTTCCCTTACCCACCCATGGGGTTCAATTCTGGATCAATACCAGATCCATCGGGCCCGATCTGGATATCGTTAGACAAACGAAGCGTCCTGATTGGTTGTTTTTCTAACAAAATAATATCAGCCAGAATATTAAAGGCTTGTGAATATGAAATTTTTCCATCATCCAGATCAAATTGTGTCTGTCTTGATAAATCATCATATACTCTGTCACGCTCTGTTGCGACCAACTCGTCCCCTTGAAAATCTTGAACCGGAAAATCGGCCGTTTCCAAACTGGATCTGGAAACATAATCATCTTCGGAATCAAGTGAATAGGTCTCGTTTCCTTCTTGAAAATTACGGGCCAAACGACTTGCTTTGCGCTCTTCCTTTTTTTCCTTCACATAATCTGAGACCGAGGATGAGACCATTGCAATAGCAGCCCCAGCAGCCCCAATTGCACCTGATACAATTTCATCAAGGGTATGAAGTCCGAAACGTGCTCGGCGATCCTGTTGTTTGGCATCCAATTTTTTAAAAAGCTGTGGGTCGGCAATGTCACGGGAACCGATTTCTTGATTGACGCGTCCAACTTTGGCCATAAAAGCCTTACGGCTAAGATCATTCTCAGACGCAAATCCGCTTGCTCCAGCAACAAGGAAACTCATCGACGAGATTTCGAATTTTCTGATTTTCTCAACTGCGTTCTCCTCATCTGACAGGCCCTGATCTTCAGAAAAATCAAGAATGGGGTCCAGAAATACCTTATATTTTCTTGGTATACGGCCCCCGGCCTCACCAGAAGAGGACGTCCCCTCTCCCTCTTCATCGTCGTCATCTTTCTTGTCATTTTCGGAAATCATAGGATACTCATCGCAAGCGCTTATGTGGTGCGAAGGATTTTCTGGGGGAAACGGAGGTTGATTTGTATTTGTCATGCGATCATTTTACTTTGTTTTTGCGTCAGATAAAAGAAATTCATGCGCGACCCCGTCACGAACACCTGCCGTTGAGACAATAAAATTCTGAATATTAAGCTCCGAAAGAACAGATTCCAACGTAAAGGCCGCAATTCCCGACAATTTTGCCTGATGCGATTCAACACGATACTGACTGGCAATTGTGGTTTCATCCAGCCCCCTTATATATTTACAGAACTCAATCATGGTTGAGGCTGCAATTGTATATCCCTGAAGGTCCTGTTTAATCCCCTCGCCCCTCATATGGGCAAGCGCAAGAAGTCTCCACGATCCTCCGATAGCATAAAGATTATCAAGATTGCCGAAACGGGGTTTAAGCGGTTGAAGAAAGTTTGAAATATTAGACCGCGCAGAATCCCCCATTGACTGAACCCGATAGGCCCCCATTGGCAGACTCACCGTATCATGAATGGTATCTGCGTACACCCTGGCCAACTCAAGCGACCCACCACCGAAATCGGCGACAACACCATCTGCATCAGGGGCAAACATCAGAACACCACGGGCAGCATACGAAGCCTCTTCATCTCCTGATATAATGCGGATTTTCATTCCCAATTCTTTTTGGACATGGTCTATAAAATCAATCCCATTCGCTGCATCGCGCAGAGCGGCTGTTCCAACAACCTGAAGTGATACAACCTGATAAATATCAGATAAAATCTTATAAGCCTGCACCCCCTTAAAAGCAGTATCAACAGCATCCGGATTTAAAAGGCCTGTGGTTGCCAAATCACGGCCCAAGGGGCAAATAACCTTCTCATTAAATATCTTTTCGGGTGGATCATGGGCGATGTCATAGACAACCATACGGACCGAATTTGATCCGATATCAATAACCCCCAGAGACTGATAACCCCCTTGATAGGGCATGATAACCCCTTGTTTATTTTTCATTCATTGAATTTTCAACAGTTTTAAAGAAAGGCTTCATCAAATATTCCATGACTGTCTTTTTACCTGTTTGAATATCTACTGTCGCAATCATACCCGGGATGATTGGTAAAACCTCACCCTTCCTATGTAATGAATTTTCTTTGGTACGAACCTTCACACGATAAAAGAATTCGCCCTTTTCATTCTTGATGGTATCCGCAGAGATATCCGATACCTCACCCTGCAATCCTCCATAAATTGTAAAATCATACGCTGTGATTTTTACCATCGCAGGCAATCCAGGACGAAGACGCGCAATATCTGATGGGCGAATTTTCGCTTCAACCAGCAAATTATCATCCATCGGAACAATTTCTGCAATCGGATCCCCAGGACGAACAACGCCGCCGACTGTATTAATTTTAAAATCTTTAATTGTCCCATTCACGGGGGATCTAATTTCAGTCCTATCTTTCTTATCAGTCAAAGCCCCCAAAGATTGTTTGACGGTATTCATTTCTGCCGTCTTTGCTGTCAGTTCTGTTTGTGCATCGGCAATAAAGCTTTTTTTCATTTCCCCGATCCGCGCTTGGGCCTCGGCAATGGCAGATTTTGCGCGCGGAATGGCTGCAAGAACACCATTTAATTCTGTTTGCTTTTCTCTGATTGCTCTCTCCAATTGAATCAACTCAACCTTTGGTGCAGAGCCTTTTGCAACCAACGGCTCTGTCATTCTTTTCTCTTCTTTCGATAATCGGATAACACTGGCCAGATCACTTGATTTCATCGTCAACTCACTGACCTCCTGCCTACGTTGGGAAAGCTGCTGTTCTAATACAGAAACCTGTCCTTGTAATTTCTCTTTATTGGCACGAAACGCATTCAACTCCTCCGTAACACTTTGTGGAGATTTGGTCATCACATCATCCGGAAAAGTAACTGTATCCTTTCCATCAACCTCAGCCTGAAGACGCGTAATCGCAGCCAGTAAAGCCATATATTTTGACTCATTCATTCCAAGATCAGACTGGGCCCCAACGTCACGAAGACGCATAATGACCTCGTCTTTTTTTACCTGATCTCCCTCCTGGAACATAAAGGCATCAACAATACCCCCTTCGAGATTTTGGATCACCTGAACCTCACCAACGGGGATAATTTGTCCTTCACCCCGTGCCGTTTCATCCAACGTTGCAAAGGATGCCCAAACAACAAAAATAATGAAAAACAAAAACAGCCCGACAAGGATAAAATGGCGATGCAAAGGAAGTTCATCATCAGTCATAAAATATCGATCCGCATAGGCCTGAACTTTATCACTGCTTTCACGCATCCACCCTTGACGAATTTTATCCCAATCCTCAACGTCATTCATGTTGAGATCTTCTTTCTGGGAGGGTCTCTTATTCATGATTATTCCCCTGTTCTTGACGAGAATTCACGGTTTTGCAACCGCCGAATAATATCATCACGTGGACCATAGGCAATAATATGACCGCGATCCATTAAAATCAGCTTATCAACCAAATCAAGCATTGCGCCTTTATGTGTAATAACGATTGTTGTCTTTCCTTGGGATATAACTTTTAACTTTTCCCGAAGGCGCATCTCAGATGTGGGGTCCAAGGACGCAGTTGGTTCATCTAAAATCAGGACAGGGGGATCGTATAGAAGAGAACGAGCGATAGCGACAGCCTGACGTTGACCGCCAGAGAGCGATTCTCCACGCTCGCCAACCGGAGTATCCAAGCCTTTTTCAGAGTCTCTTAAAAACTCCATGACCCCAGCCAGTTCCGCAGCACGCACAACAGCAGCCTCAGGGGCAGTTTCATGGCCCATGGTAATATTTTCGCGGACCGACCCATAAAATAAGTTCGGACTTTGTTGAACAGCGCCGATACTGCGCCGTAAATCGCCTGGATCAATCTGTCTGACATCTGTATTATCCAGAAGGATTGCGCCATCATCTGCCTGATATAAATTCAAAAGCAATCGTGCCAAAGTGGTTTTACCAGAGCCAACTGCACCGATAATTCCAACATGTTCACCAGGTTCAATTGAAAATTTTAATCCTTTCAAAGCCGGATGGGTTTGACCTGGATATTTAAAAACAACATCCCGGAACTCAATTTTACCGTCGATGCGTGGTTTGGAAATAAAATGTTTCCCGACAGGCCGTTCAACAGGACGCTTCATCAAATCCTCAAGATGCCTTAAGGATTGCCAACTTTGATTAAAGCGTGTCAACAATCCGGCAACCTGTGATAAAGGACCCAAAGCACGACCAACAAGCATTACAGACCCAACCAGAGCCCCTTGGGTCATCATTGCATTCGAAATCATATAAACTCCGGCAATGACCATTGCAACGGTTGTGATTTGTTGAATAAACATCGAAAAATTCAACGCAAACGAAGCAACACGCTTTGACCGGACAGTCGTCCGCGACCCTTTCTCGCTTAACTCTTCCCAACGACGTTGAACATGACCTTCGGCGGCCTGCGTTTTAATAGTTTCCAATCCTGTAATGGTTTCAAACAAGAGCGCATTTTTCAATGCACTTTCCTGCATTGATTCTTTTGTAATCCGTGCCATGGGCCTTTGCAAAATCCATCCTGCAACCATGATAATAGGAATCGCAACCAACGGAATAAGTGCCAATGGTCCGGCAATAATTGCAATGATGATAATAAAAAACAATGAAAATGGAAGATCAACCAATGCCGTCATCGTCGCAGAGGTAAAAAAGTCACGAATAGTTTCAAATTCACGCATATGACTCGCCATCACACCTGCACTTGCAGGGCGTGAGGACAACGTCATTCCCAATAACTGCTCAAATAGCTTGGCTGAAATTTTTACGTCTGATTTCCGTCCAGCAATATCAAGAAAATAAGAACGCATATTCTTGATGGCAAAATCAAAACAATAAACGATCATGACGCCAAGCGACAAAACCCACAATGTTTCATGAGCACTATTTGGAATGACCCGATCATAAACATTCATGATATAAAGGGTGCTGCCCAATGCAAAACAGTTGATCATAATTGTGGCCATGATCACTTCGCGATAAATTTTCCAGTTTTCCTTAAGCGTTCCCCAAAACCAGTCTCGGGCCGTATCAATAACAGCAGGACCTGCGCGTTCATCATTCCGGGCAACTGGCCTCACGTAGAACGAATACCCAGTATAAAGCATTTTTAATTGAGAAAGCCTAACCGTCTTGCGTTCATCGGGGTTTTCAGGAAATTGTAAAACGAAACCAGATTCGGGAGGAATAACAACATCTTTCCCTGCTTCTTTTTTAGGTGGCTTGTTTTTAGGGAATTTAACCTCCCATAGAATACAGGCCTGATTATGCCCAAGAACAAGAATACAAGGGAGATTAGGTGCGATAGCCAAACCGTCCAAAGATCTTTGTACCAATCGGGATGTCATATCAGCACGAACAGCGGCACGCTCAAACAAAGACGGAGTTATGCCGTTCCCTGCAATCGGGAGGCCTGCCGTCAGAGCGTTCTCGCTCGTGCGTCGACCGTAATGGCCCGCGAGAATACGTAAACATTCAATAAGCGGAGACGCAATAGCCACTCGGTCCGCTTCCAAGGGCCAATTCTCTGACAAACGGCCAGATGATTCAGTTCCTTTTGATGAAGAAGACGCTACCGATGCGGCAGCGTCTTTATCATTGATCAAGTCCATGACTTGTTCCTATCCTTTTTTCCGACTTGTAAACTCAGGGGATGCCTCACGCGGATATGAAACACCTAGTGTTGGAAGCAGATCACCGCGCAACGCCAAAAGGCGGTAAATAGCAAACATTTCCAAATATCCATTATTGATTGCATTGCTGCGTGATACAAACCATTCGTTCTGGGAATCCAGAACATCCAGCAATGTTCTACGATCTAGATTGAATTGATCTTTATAGGCTTCTACAACCGTTCCGTTTGCCTCGGCCTGCTTACGGAATGCCAATGCTCTTTCTCCGGCAGAAACCATGCTGGCCCATGTCCTTCTGACATCTTGTTCCAGGGTACGGGCAGCGTTGTTCCGCTCGTCTTTTGCTTGGGCCAAACGGTAAATAAACTCACGTGAACGGGCTTCATCTCCCCCTCCACGATACAAATTCCAATTCGCAACAACCAATGCAGAAGCCGATTTTGTCCGTCCGTCAACACCGTCCAGGTTACTACCGGCACTTACACCTGCTTGAAAGTCGACCTTAGGATAAAATGTTGATTTTGTTGCGCGGCGTTCCGCATCGGCAACATTTACATCTGCTTCTTTGGTGTCCAAAGTGGGGCTATGGGTCAAGGCTTGTTTTACTTCTGTATCGACGTCTGGCTCAATCAGCTGACGTGGCACAACAGGAACCTGTATATCAGGTTGAGGATTATCACCGACGATACGACGATAATTTGTATCGGCATTACGCAATGACTCTTGAACAGCCGCTTTCTGGGCCTCTGCAGCGTTCAATCTTGCTTTGGTTTGTTCAACATCTGCCTGGGTTGTACGGCCTGCATTTGCAGAATCGACAATCTGACTCATAATGTCATTATGCATTTTTAAATTTTCATCAGCAATCGCCAATAATTCACGTTGACGCAAAACATCAAGGTAAGCTTCAATGATCGTCAGTCCTGAAAACTCGGCGGACTCGCGCACACGATGTGCGGCAGAACGAACACGATGATGTTGGCGTTCATTTTCGTATTTTGTTGAAAATCCATCAAACAACATTTGGGTCAATGTCAACGAAGCCTGAGATCTATAAAGATCGGAATGCCCCTCTACCTGCCCGTCTGGATCACTGTTAATGCTTTGAAATCCGGTATCAGCCGCCATATCAACAGATGGGAGGTACAAAGCTTTTGCCTGTTGCAATTCCTCGTCTGTGGCACGACGATTATTCGCAACAGATTCTGTTGTAGGATTCGTTAAGACACCAACAGAAACAGCATCACGCAAAGTAACAATACGATCTGTCCCCCGCGCAGGATAAGAGGTGGGTTGGGCTGGCGTATTTTCATTCACTGCGACTGAAGCAGGGCCTGTCAAAATCGGAGATCCCAAAGATTCAGGAGCGTCATTTACTCTTAGGATTTGGTTGTTTTGACGCTCACCCAAAACAGGGGGAACATCTTCATTTCCTGTTGCAGGTTCAATCTTCATCATTTTTGTTGCCGTTTCTTTGGCTGGTGCAGCAGAAACAGAAGGAGACGTTAGTGCGGGGTTCATTTTCATATCCACAACAGGCGCTGTCCCCGCCGGCAAAGTCACGAACTCACCCGATGTTCTATTTGATAATATATTTCCCTGGGCATTTGCATACGAAGAGCTCAGTGCAAGCAGTGCTGATGCACATACAGTCAACAGTTTTTGATTATTTCTATTCATTTTAACGATCCTTATTATTCTCAGTTTGACTTAAAAAGAGCTTTCAGTTTGACCCTTGTGTTCATAAACAAAAGGAAAAGAATTCATGATGCTATTTATGACCTTTTTTACCATGTTACGCAAGACAAAGGCAGCGGATCAGGGCTTTATTTACCCCGATCCAATTAAGATATGACAACTAAACAGTTCCAAAACCTGACTGCTGTTGTTGTTGGTGCGCAATTTCAACAATATCATCGACATGGTTAATAATCACATCCTTCAAAACAACGACATCAACGGCCGCACTTGCACTTCCCGATCCAGAGGCATCAACAGAAATAATTGTGCTTCCATTTTCGGTTCGTGAAAACACAAAGTCATTGATGGCATCACCGACAACAGAACCTGTATCGATCAATGAACTCAGATCGATTTTATCAACCTGGCTATCAAAATCGGCAATCACAACTGGCTGCGTATTGTGCGACTCTTGATTAAAGGCCAAGGCTGACTGACTAGATTCATTCGACTTTGCTTCAGCCATCTGATCAGCATCTGCACCATTGTAAAACGCGAACCACGCATCAACAATCTGGGTTGAAGTTCCGTCGGATTTTGTAATCGTGCTTTCAGCAGATATCTTATTACCAGAAACATAATATTCTACAGACTGGCTATTAAGAGAGATTGACGAAAAATCAAGATCATCCAGAGAAATCAACTCACCATTCTGGCTAACACCATCATGATTAGCATCCTGCCATATGACCAAATCCTTCCAAACAGAATCGTTCTGATCAATCACCCCATCTGTATTATCATCATAGCGCGCAAGAACAGAGAATCCGTCTTCAATGTTTCCACCAAACAACTCTCCCTGGCCTTCAATCAATCCATTATGATCCTTATCAAGGGCCAATAAACCATCATTTTGATCAACCCATCCTGTTTTATCAGAAATTCCATCACCGTTGATATCAAAATAAACACCATTATTGGCATCTGTCAGATGAACTCCATCGCCATTCAAATCAACAGCCAAAGGAGAGGCAAGAATAACAACCTGGATCGGAACACAATTCAAACTGGTATTATCAGTCGTATCACATTCATTTCCAGATAAATTAATCTCTGACACATAAGCTGTGACATTCATGGTATGAATGCCTTGCATCCCGAAATACATAGAGCTGTCAAACTGGTTCAGATCTGGGAAAATAATTTTCAAGCCGATTTCCTGACCAGCCTCAATTCTCCAGAGTCCATGCGAAATCTCTGTCCCAGCACTAAATTTAATACCCATATCGGCCAAAGTCTTATGCATTTCTATTGTATAATGGGTTATTTTTTCGGACCCATCTTTATCACTTAAAATGGCACTAATATTAAAATCCTTCGCTTCATTTTGACCGTAATATTGGTAATTGTAATACGGTGTGTTTACAAAAGGATTATGATTAACATAGGCTGGCAGATTAACGCTAACTGTTGGAATATCAGCAACTGCATCAACAGAAATGTTGAAATTTTTCTGATTGATTTCAGATGCGCCAAAGTCAGGATCAAACACAGAGGCCGTAATTTTCAATCCGTTTAAATCCACATCAGAGTTTAAAGGCGGAGTTAACTTAAAGCTTCCATTGTAATTTGTTTGACCAACTGGCAGCGCAATTGAATATACACCAGGTGATACCTGTGACCAACCAGTGCCTAAAAAGCCCCAGTTTGCACCGACACCGGTGACGGTTAAGGTAATTACCTCATCCCCATCTCCACCCGTTACATTTGCCTTCACAGGGACAATAATTGATGTGTCCTCTTTTATACAAACGGACTCGACTCCGTTATTTACATTCAAATCAACAACAACTTTTGATTTTATATCAAATATATCAAAATCAAGGCTTGCAGAAGATCGATCCCCATCACGATCAACAACAGTGTAGGTAAAATGATCAACCCCCGCGGCTGTCGGAGAGTATGTATAATAACCATCCGCACGCATAACCAACGTACCATGTTGACCTGAAATTGTGGTTGATCCGGTTGGAGCAATTTGATGATCAACACCATTCAATGTGACCTTGGTAACCAGTGTTGCACCATCTATTCCAGCACGATCATTCGACAATACATTTGCACTAAAAAAACCAGATGTTGAAGGAAGTGAAATCGTATCATTCACCACAACAGGAGCATCATCCAACACACGAACCAAAATCGTTCCGTTCGTTGTGTCTCCGTCCGCATCCGTTGCCTTCATCCCGAAGTTCAGCGTAATC